>NZ_JBQFRL010000011.1:0-1181 GCF_056537385.1 Ruegeria sp. CF2 | reverse complement strand
GCGCCTTACTCGATGATTTTGGACACGACGCCTGCGCCGACGGTGCGGCCGCCTTCGCGGATGGCGAAGCGCAGACCGTTTTCCATGGCGATCGGGGCGATCAGCTCAACGCCGAACGACACGTTGTCGCCGGGCATGACCATCTCGGTGCCTTCGGCCAGGGTCACTGTGCCGGTCACGTCAGTCGTACGGAAGTAGAACTGCGGACGGTAGTTCGCGAAGAACGGAGTGTGACGGCCGCCTTCTTCCTTGGTCAGGATGTAGGCTTCGGCTTCGAACTTGGTGTGCGGAGTCACCGAGCCCGGCTTACACAGAACCTGGCCACGCTCGACGCCGTCACGGTCAACACCACGCAGCAGGGCGCCGATGTTGTCGCCGGCTTCACCGCGGTCCAGCAGCTTGCGGAACATCTCGACACCGGTGCAGGTGGTCTTCTGCGTGTCGCGGATGCCGACGATTTCGATCTCGTCGCCAACGTTGATCACACCACGCTCGACACGACCGGTCACAACGGTACCGCGGCCCGAGATCGAGAACACGTCTTCGATCGGCATAAGGAACGGCTGGTCAACAGCGCGCTCGGGCGTGTCGATGTACTCGTCAACGGCCGCCATCAGTTCGCGGATCTTGTTCTCGCCGATTTCCGGGTTGTTGCCTTCCATCGCCGCCAGAGCCGAACCTGCGATGATCGGAATGTCGTCGCCGGGGTAGTCGTAGCTGGACAGCAGTTCGCGAACTTCCATCTCAACCAGTTCCAGCAGCTCTTCGTCGTCGACCTGGTCAACCTTGTTCAGGAACACGACCATCTTCGGGATGCCAACCTGGCGGCCCAGCAGGATGTGCTCGCGGGTCTGCGGCATCGGGCCGTCAGCTGCGTTCACAACCAGGATCGCGCCGTCCATCTGCGCCGCACCGGTGATCATGTTCTTCACATAGTCAGCGTGGCCGGGGCAGTCGACATGCGCATAGTGGCGGTTGTCGGTCTCGTATTCCACGTGGGCGGTCGAGATGGTGATGCCGCGCGCTTTCTCTTCCGGCGCACCGTCAATCTGGTCATACGCCTTGAAGTCGCCGAAATACTTGGTGATTGCTGCGGTCAGCGTCGTCTTGCCGTGGTCAACGTGGCCAATCGTGCCAATGTTGACGTGCGGTTTTGTACGCTCAAACTTTTCCTTTGCCAT
>NZ_JBQFRL010000010.1:0-1572 GCF_056537385.1 Ruegeria sp. CF2 | reverse complement strand
TGCCACGGTGCTCCGGCCCCAAGAAGACTTCAGCCGGGTGGGATTGCGACCAGCCATTGCAAGCAGTTGGCTATGTCGAAGCTTTTTGCTTCTGTCCTCCGAGAATAGTATGCAGCTTAGGCGGCGCATCTGCACCCACCCAGTCGGTGATATCGATGCAGCGGAAATCCCCACATGCAACAGTGAACCTGGGCCCGTTGACAGCTTGGACCTGCCCTGGCAGCCCAATGAAATAACCGTCTTGTGGGTGCGGAGCAGCCAAGTTCAGGGTCAGACGTGTTCCGTCCGCGGTGTAAGTAAAAGCTCCTGGATAAGGCGGGCCAGCAGCGCGGATCAATCGCTCTATCTCCGCTGCGGGTTTTGACCAGTCGATATACCCATCCTCAGGGCGCCGCCGTGCGCAGACACTGGCTTTGCTTTCGTCCTGGGGTTCTGAAGGAATCTCGCCTTCAGCAATTCGCGTAACCAACGGCGGCAACATCTCGGCCAGTGCGCTTATCTGTTTTGCATACAGACTTGCAGCCGTTTCTTGGTTTGGATCAATTTTGATCAGGCGTTGATCTGCAATTGGCCCGGTATCTGCACCGTCGCCCAGCCAGAACAATGTCGCACCCGTTTCTCTCTCGCCCAAAAGGATCGTCCATGGAATTACGCCACGCCCGCGAAGACGGGGTAGAGCCGAAGGATGGAAGCCTAGGCAGCCTATACGTGGAATACCCAGAAGGGCTGGGCTGCAGAGTTGCGACCACCCGATCACAAGCACGAGGTCAGGATCGATGCTAGAGATGAGGGCCAGAGTTTCAGGTGCTTCGGACTTTGGCGTTCGATGCAGGGGCACCTCATACTCGGAGCAGATAGGCTCCAGGTCAAAAAAATCGGAATGCCGATGCGACGAGTCGAGCGGGAGTGTAATGACCAAATCTGGCGCATGGCCCTCCGCACATAGTGCATTCAGCGCCTTTGCCGAACCCTCAACCGCACCGATAAAGACTGTTTTCAAAGTGATGGCCTCCTGATGTTCTGACGTGGTGCCGGGAATAACCAAACCGCGACCGAGCAGGCACTCAGTCCGATGATAAAATGGGAAGTCGTCAGCGCACCGCTTTATTGATCCTCGCGATCACCTCTGACGCCAAACTTTCGAGGCGGTACCCGTTCGCCTCGCGCATCGAAGTAAACACTCCATACACCTGGAAGCTCTTGCCCGCGTTCGCAAGTTACAAAAAGCACTGCCAGCAACCAAAACGTCGCCTTTTCGATTTAACTGTATGAATTTATTCGGGTTAACCTGCCATGTAACGGAACCTCTGTAAACTGCTGTCCGCTGACACCAACTAAGGCATGAAAGGCAACAATGACAGAGGCAAAGTTGGTCTTGAAGCGTGAGGTCTAAATCCAGTCTCTGGGTGGTGACGCGTTTGATCTGTTTTTTAGTCGAGAGACATCTAGGCTTTGCCTGTGTCGCTCTAATTCCCAAAAGCACGGGACAATCTGCGGGCGAGTATCGGGGTATTTTGGGTTTGATTGTACAAACCACCCGGGATGGTGAGTGCTGAGCTCCTTTAGTTGTTG
>NZ_JBQFRL010000009.1:0-5956 GCF_056537385.1 Ruegeria sp. CF2 | reverse complement strand
CCCTTCACCGGCGCTGCTGAGGCGGTGTTGGTTGGTCGGAGTGACGGCCTGACGGACTGGAAAGACGGTTGAGACGCCTGGGAGAGACCGGGGGCATCTTGAGTTAGGGTTTAGGCGGGCGCGCTGATTTATTGGCGCAACGGTCTGGTTTTTGGCTCTTGGTGTTATGTTCTTTGACATTGCTGGATACTGAAGAGATATGTGGGCGGTTTGGTTCGTTTCGACGGATTGAATGTCTGTATATCGCGCTCTTAGGGTTTCGGTCCGATGATAGAGTGTCAGCTTCACTGTTTGAGTGGTTCACTGATTTCTTAGGAGATCTGTGTACATCAAACAGATGACTTCATCTGGTTTAGCCACCAGATGAGATGTGCAGAGGTTCGAACGTCAGGGATAGGTTAGCAATAGCCTTTCAACTTGAGAGTTTGATCCTGGCTCAGAACGAACGCTGGCGGCAGGCCTAACACATGCAAGTCGAGCGCGCCTTTCGGGGCGAGCGGCGGACGGGTTAGTAACGCGTGGGAATATGCCCAAAGGTACGGAATAGCCTCTGGAAACGGAGAGTAATACCGTATGTGCCCTTCGGGGGAAAGATTTATCGCCTTTGGATTAGCCCGCGTTAGATTAGGTAGTTGGTGGGGTAATGGCCTACCAAGCCTACGATCTATAGCTGGTTTTAGAGGATGATCAGCAACACTGGGACTGAGACACGGCCCAGACTCCTACGGGAGGCAGCAGTGGGGAATCTTGGACAATGGGGGCAACCCTGATCCAGCCATGCCGCGTGAGTGATGAAGGCCCTAGGGTCGTAAAGCTCTTTCGCCTGTGAAGATAATGACGGTAGCAGGTAAAGAAACCCCGGCTAACTCCGTGCCAGCAGCCGCGGTAATACGGAGGGGGTTAGCGTTGTTCGGAATTACTGGGCGTAAAGCGCACGTAGGCGGATCGGAAAGTTGGGGGTGAAATCCCGGGGCTCAACCCCGGAACGGCCTCCAAAACTATCGGTCTAGAGTTCGAGAGAGGTGAGTGGAATTCCGAGTGTAGAGGTGAAATTCGTAGATATTCGGAGGAACACCAGTGGCGAAGGCGGCTCACTGGCTCGATACTGACGCTGAGGTGCGAAAGTGTGGGGAGCAAACAGGATTAGATACCCTGGTAGTCCACACCGTAAACGATGAATGCCAGTCGTCGGGTAGCATGCTATTCGGTGACACACCTAACGGATTAAGCATTCCGCCTGGGGAGTACGGTCGCAAGATTAAAACTCAAAGGAATTGACGGGGGCCCGCACAAGCGGTGGAGCATGTGGTTTAATTCGAAGCAACGCGCAGAACCTTACCAACCCTTGACATCCTAGGACCGTCCCAGAGATGGGTCTTTCACTTCGGTGACCTAGTGACAGGTGCTGCATGGCTGTCGTCAGCTCGTGTCGTGAGATGTTCGGTTAAGTCCGGCAACGAGCGCAACCCACGTCCTTAGTTGCCAGCAGTTCGGCTGGGCACTCTAAGGAAACTGCCCGTGATAAGCGGGAGGAAGGTGTGGATGACGTCAAGTCCTCATGGCCCTTACGGGTTGGGCTACACACGTGCTACAATGGCAGTGACAATGGGTTAATCCCAAAAAGCTGTCTCAGTTCGGATTGGGGTCTGCAACTCGACCCCATGAAGTCGGAATCGCTAGTAATCGCGTAACAGCATGACGCGGTGAATACGTTCCCGGGCCTTGTACACACCGCCCGTCACACCATGGGAGTTGGTTCTACCCGACGGCCGTGCGCCAACCTTTTGGAGGCAGCGGACCACGGTAGGATCAGCGACTGGGGTGAAGTCGTAACAAGGTAGCCGTAGGGGAACCTGCGGCTGGATCACCTCCTTTCTAAGGATGTATCTAGTTAGATCTGTTCGCAGATCTCGTGATACACTTAGCAGAAGATCAACAAACAAAGTTGGTCAAACTCAAGGACCGAGCCGTCCTCATATCTCTTCAGACAGATGGATCCTGCGATTGGTGCTGGATCCGGCAAGGGGCCTTAGCTCAGCTGGGAGAGCGCCTGATTTGCATTCAGGAGGTCAGGAGTTCGATCCTCCTAGGCTCCACCATGATTTGCAGTCGGCCCTATTGAGAGATGGGTCGGTAGCTCAGGTGGTTAGAGCGCACGCCTGATAAGCGTGAGGTCGGAGGTTCAAGTCCTCCTCGACCCACCATTCCTCGCTTCGATCAGATCGTTGAGCACTTGATTTGAGTGTTCAACCGTCCGATTGGACGTATCCTTTGACATCGTTAAGAGAGAAATCAATCAACACTGTTTGATTGGCGCCGAGTGTGGCGTTGATCTCAGTCGTTCTCATCTTCGGGTGAGCGGGTTGTGACACGGGTGTTTCCTCGCCTGTCCACGGCTATCGCGGCTGAAACGAACAGAGTTGTCCAAGTCAAGTACACTAACCCGCATAACTTAACGGTTATGCATGTCTTCCATTCTCCGTGCGGGGCCGACCGACATCGGCAGCATGGGTTCCAGGATGGAAGGCGGGAAAGTATGCTTTTGGTTCAGAAGAAAGATCGCCTTTAGTTACCAGCTGGGCGGTCGCGATTGACATACTTGTGCTCAAGTAGCCGAATAGGCGGTAGCACAACTATCGTGTGTCTTTCTCTTTCTGGATCAAATCAAGCGCGAGAAGGGCGTTTGGTGAATGCCTTGGCAGCAAGAGGCGATGAAAGACGTGATACTCTGCGATAAGCCATGGGGAGCTGAGAATAAGCTTTGATCCATGGATCTCTGAATGGGGCAACCCACCTGAAAGCTTCATATTGTTATCTTTGATACTCAATATGGGGTTTAAACAGGTACTTAAGACCTGAATACATAGGGTTTTAAGGGCAAACCCGGGGAACTGAAACATCTAAGTACCCGGAGGAAAGGAAATCAATTGATACTCCCCTAGTAGCGGCGAGCGAACGGGGACCAGCCGAGCCGGATAAGTGAGAAGAACATGTTGGGAAGCATGGCCATAGCGGGTGACAGCCCCGTATTCGAAGCTTTGACGGACGTATTAAGTAGGGCGGAACACGTGAAATTCTGTCTGAAGATCGGAGGACCACCTTCGAAGGCTAAGTACTCCTTGCTGACCGATAGCGAACCAGTACCGTGAGGGAAAGGTGAAAAGCACCCCGACGAGGGGAGTGAAACAGTACCTGAAACCGAACGCCTACAATCAGTCGGAGGCTCCTAGCGAGCTGACGGCGTACCTTTTGTATAATGGGTCATCGACTTGGTCTCACGAGCAAGCTTAAGCCGTTAGGTGTAGGCGTAGCGAAAGCGAGTCTTAATAGGGCGTATGAGTTCGTGGGATCAGACCCGAAACCGAGTGATCTAGGCATGGCCAGGTTGAAGGTGCGGTAACACGCACTGGAGGACCGAACCCACATCCGTTGAAAAGGATCGGGATGAGCTGTGCCTAGGGGTGAAAGGCCAATCAAACTCGGAGATAGCTGGTTCTCTGCGAAATCTATTTAGGTAGAGCGTCATCCGAATACCCCGGGGGGTAGAGCACTGGATGGGTAATGGGGCCCCACAGGCTTACTGATCCTAACCAAACTCCGAATACCCGGGAGTACTAGATGGCAGACACACTGCGGATGCTAACGTCCGTAGTGGAGAGGGAAACAACCCTGACCTACAGCTAAGGCCCCCAATTCATGGCTAAGTGGGAAAGCAGGTGGGACGACCAAAACAACCAGGAGGTTGGCTTAGAAGCAGCCATCCTTTAAAGATAGCGTAACAGCTCACTGGTCTAAACAAGTTGTCCTGCGGCGAAGATGTAACGGGGCTCAAGCCATGAGCCGAAGCTTAGGATGCCGTAAGGCATGGTAGCAGAGCGTAGTGTGACATAGATCCATGCCTCCTTGATCCCTTCGGGGATATTGGAGGCGAGGATCTTTCGATGAAGCCGGCCTGTGAGGGATCCGGTGGAGAGATCACTAGTGAGAATGATGACATGAGTAGCGACAAAGAGTGTGAGAGACACTCTCGCCGAAAGTCCAAGGGTTCCTGCTTAAAGCTAATCTGAGCAGGGTAAGCCGGCCCCTAAGCCGAGGCCGAAAGGCGTAGGCGATGGGAACTAGGTTAATATTCCTAGGCCAGGAGGATGTGACGGATCACAGGTGTAGTTCAATCTTATCGGATTGATTGGGCTGCTGAGTGGTTCCTGGAAATAGCCCTCCATCAGACCGTACCCTAAACCGACACAGGTGGACTGGTAGAGCATACCAAGGCGCTTGAGAGAACGATGTTGAAGGAACTCGGCAAAATACCTCCGTAAGTTCGCGAGAAGGAGGCCCGGTTCCTAGGCAACTAGGGGCTGGGGGCACAAACCAGGGGGTGGCGACTGTTTATTAAAAACACAGGGCTCTGCGAAGTCGCAAGACGACGTATAGGGTCTGACGCCTGCCCGGTGCCTGAAGGTTAAAAGGAGAGGTGAGAGCCTTGAATTGAAGCCCAGGTAAACGGCGGCCGTAACTATAACGGTCCTAAGGTAGCGAAATTCCTTGTCGGGTAAGTTCCGACCTGCACGAATGGCGTAACGACTTCCCCGCTGTCTCCAACATCGACTCAGCGAAATTGAATTGCCTGTCAAGATGCAGGCTTCCCGCGGTTAGACGGAAAGACCCCGTGCACCTTTACTACAGCTTCGCACTGGCATCAGGACTGCAATGTGCAGGATAGGTGGTAGGCTTCGAAGCAGGGACGCCAGTTCCTGTGGAGCCTCCCTTGAGATACCACCCTTTGCATTCTTGATGTCTAACCGCGGTCCGTTATCCGGATCCGGGACCCTGCGTGGCGGGTAGTTTGACTGGGGCGGTCGCCTCCTAAAGCGTAACGGAGGCGCGCGAAGGTTGGCTCAGAGCGGTCGGAAATCGCTCGTTGAGTGCAATGGCAGAAGCCAGCCTGACTGCGAGACTGACAAGTCGAGCAGAGTCGAAAGACGGCCATAGTGATCCGGTGGTCCCGAGTGGAAGGGCCATCGCTCAACGGATAAAAGGTACGCCGGGGATAACAGGCTGATACTGCCCAAGAGTCCATATCGACGGCAGTGTTTGGCACCTCGATGTCGGCTCATCTCATCCTGGGGCTGGAGCAGGTCCCAAGGGTACGGCTGTTCGCCGTTTAAAGAGGTACGTGAGCTGGGTTTAGAACGTCGTGAGACAGTTCGGTCCCTATCTGCCGTGGGTGTAGGAGACTTGAGAGGAGTTGCCCCTAGTACGAGAGGACCGGGGTGAACGATCCACTGGTGGACCTGTTGTTGCGCCAGCAGCAGTGCAGGGTAGCTATGATCGGACAGGATAACCGCTGAAGGCATCTAAGCGGGAAGCCCCCCTCAAAACAAGGTCTCCCTGAGGGCCGTGGAAGACCACCACGTCAATAGGCCGGAGATGTAAGCGCAGCAATGCGTTCAGTTGACCGGTACTAATCGCCCGATAGGCTTGATTTGATCCAGTAACAGAAAGACAAATCACCAGAAGCATACACTGACCTTGAGTTGGACAACGTTGATTGATGTGAAACCCCGCAAGGGGTGACACAACAACCGTGCGGGAACGCGCATTCGCAAGCGAATACGCCGCCTCCCGTGCGTCGCCTTTTTGCAAAGCAAAAAGAGCGACGGGGATTTTCCTCGGTTTGGTGGTCATAGCGCAAGTGAAACACCCGGTCCCATCCCGAACCCGGAAGTTAAGCACTGCAGCGCCAATGGTACTTGGGCTCAAGCCCCGGGAGAGTAGGTCACCGCCAAACCTAGAAAAATCCCCCCTCTCTAAAACGATCAAAAAACACGACCAGGTCTCAAACAGCCAAATAGGCAACAGACCAACCCAAAGTGTCGCGGGATGGAGCAGCCCGGTAGCTCGTCAGGCTCATAACCTGAAGGTCGCAGGTTCAAATCCTGCTCCCGCAACCAAA
>NZ_JBQFRL010000008.1:0-24414 GCF_056537385.1 Ruegeria sp. CF2 | reverse complement strand
GATATCCGGCATTCTAGGTCGCCGCTGGCTGTGTGTCGTTTTTGTGTGAGTGCCGGCTATTTGCCGGGTGTCCTTCTGCTAGGTGGCTGTTGTGTTTTGGGGGGCTATTTCGTTTGCAGCTTCGGCGACAACGGAAGATTCTTGCAGGCATTTCAAGCGGTCTTTTATGGTGCGTGACTCGTTATCGTGGTTCGCAGCCATTTTGTCGATTTGTTCGATGATGCGGTCGACGCCTGGGTTTCTTATGTCAAACACGTAGTCTTGCTGTTGGAAGTGCTCGGCCAGGTCTATGTATTTATTGGCCCACCCGAGAATGATTGCGGGCACGCCGCTTCTGTATGCGAACACGACCGAGTGGTAGCGTGACGCCACAACGTATTTGAACCTGCTGATGATGTTTATGAGTTCCGGGCTCGAATACTCACCGGCAATCACCCCCACGCTGTCTTTGTTTCTGGTCTTTCCAAGAACTGTTTCAACAAGGTGCGTATCGGCAGTGGAGGTGGTTAGAATGTAGACTTTTTCTCCATTGTCCACCAGTTTGTCGAGCAGCTTTGCGTACAGATTGAAGACTGCTTCGGGATCACCAATTCTGAAGATGTTCTCATTTATTATGAACCCGACAGAGCCTTTGGTTGGGTAATTTGTCTCGTCCTCCTGGTAGGATGGGTAGATATCGCTTGCTTTTGGAAAGAATTTTTCTCGAACAACCATGTCCGTTGATAATTCAACGTTGTCGAGGCCCAGGGATTTCAGACAGCCAAACCCCTCTTTCTCGCGGGCATATATTTTCGTGGCATAGGTCAGTTCCTCTTTCATCTCTTTGAGGAAGGCCCCGTTGTCGTCATCGTCCCAATCAAAGGGGCCGAAACTCTGAGGCATCAAGACGATTTTCGTGTTGTACCGTTTGGCGTATCTTATCGTGTCCAGCAGCAACCCGCCGCCTTTCTTTGACCAGCCTGAGCCAAGTGTATACCCGCTCGCATCGAACACAGCATCCGCTTCCCGCAGCGCTTTTTCCATTTCCGGGATCTTGCCCTTCCACTTGTCGGTTTTCTTCATCATCCCGACGAAAGAGGTCAAAAGTGGTTCCAGCAGCGGAACCTTGTTCAGCCGGTATTTGAAAACCAGCCGAGTGTAGTCGTCGTAGGGTAGCAACTTGAAGGTGTATTCTTCGGAGGGGTCGTATTTGTTGGAAAAGCCGACCACCTCGCAATCCTTGTAAATCGACTTCAACCCATAATAAAGCGTGAGAAACATCGCCTGAGAGCCTTTGTTTCTCATCTGAATACCAGTTATTACAAACTTCTTCATATCAATCAGCGGATGACAGCATGTATCCGCCTTTCTCCTTTCTTTTTACTTGGCAAAAAATGCCAGTTTTTCCCGATCCCGGTTGGTATGTTTCGAAAATCAGCACCCATTTGAGCGAAAGCGATGATTGTTTGAACCATTCAGGCCGCTGCCGCGGTTCAGGTGCCGCGGAAACGGAAAAGCTCCTCAATCGATCATGATGTTCCCGCGCGCTGGTTTGGTCTCCTCTCAGTCAATGTGTGCTTCATGTGGGTACGCGTTCCGCTTCAGTCTCCGAGCGACATCAGGCTGTCATTCCCCCCGGCTCGTCCATCGACCCATACCAATGGCTGAGTGACTGACCGCTAATCTGCTCCAAGGCCTCGATAGACGGGCCGTAATAGTCGTTAAGCCGTTTTCTTAGATCGTCCGTAAGCGGCGGGTACTGGGTTTCGCTTGCAATCCACCCGCGTGCCGTTTCAAAGGTTGCGGTCCCTCTTAGGGGGCGGACTATCGGCTTCATCCACCCAAGGCGCTTTTTCCAATGTGCTGGCACATTGGGAGCGGATTTGTCCTTTGTCTTGCTCCATCCTTCCGGCGCCAGGGGGTGCGGTGGCAAATCAAGATGGGTGCGAACCTGCGACATCTGCCCCTCTGGGTCGTCCAACACGCCTTCGAAGAACAGGATGAGAAGCTTCTCGCGTCCGAACAGGTCGATGTAGGTTTGCAGATGTGACGCAAAATGACCGGAGATCAGCAATTTGTTGCCGCCGCCCTGCGAAGGGTCGAGATAGGCCTCGATGTCTGGTCCGACCTCACCGCGCTGGAACAACATACAGTAGTTGGAGTAGGCCCGCTCGACGGGGTTGCGCAATTGTGCAATCAGCTTCACATGAGGCATGCGGTCGTGAATATGGGCTGCTGCATCGGGCGCATACAGGTAGGAATTGGACTTTTCGCCAACGGTCTGGCCCACCCCCGCATCTTTGAACTGAGAAAGGTACCATTCGTCACCTCGGCTGTAATTCCGAGAGAAGTAGTGAAGTTCCGGGTCTGGCATGTAGACTTCCGGATCAGATTGCAGCTGTTTTTGAAGCCAGGTGCTCGCCGACTTCCCTGCACCTATGATGATGAAATTTATGTCTTTGAAATGCATTGGCTAAGGGCGTCTCCGGTTGATGCGCTTGAAAATGGACAGTAAACGCCGATTGTAGCGCATAATTGGGATACGGATTTACGAGTTGTAAGAACTGCTAATCCGCAATCATGGCGGCTATATTCATGAGTCAAGTATAGCGCCGGAATTGAGGCAAACTTAAGCCGCTGGGCAGACAGTGTCGAAGTCTCGAGCATACTGTTCGTGATGCGGAAACGCGATCTTTTGGACGTACTGCGGGACCGTGTTCTCGCGCGGCACGCCCCAGAGCAAGAAAGGCATCGGCCACGATACAGAAAATGATTGTCCTTGCGGATGGCTTGGAGTGTTCCTCGATGGAATTGGCGGTCACGTCGACGATTGCGCGCTTCAATGGTGAACTCCATTTGCATTGCATCCATCACCGGCCCAGGACCCTCCCGCTTGATTGAACCAAATTCAGTGCTTTCCAGAGGCCTCGAGAATTGGGAGGGCGGCTTGAACGAGCGCTCTGATCTCATTTTCGGACCAGGTCGGGTCGACCAGGAAGGCCAGGCTCGTTTCGCCGAGATCGCGGGCGACAGGCAGCCGAGCTTTCGGTCTGATCGACTCGGGAAACACGGCCTCAAGGTAGATTTCCGGGCAGCTTCCAGAAAAAACCGGGAAACCTGCCGCCTGGATCTCAGTCATGATCCGATCGCGGCTCCAGCCTTCAGCCAGTTTTTCTGGTCGAACGTAAGTATAGAAGCGGTACCAGGCATGGGTTAGATTTGGGGCTGGCATCGGCGTACGAAGGACCGGGCAGTCTGAGAATGCTTGCGCGAGAATATGCGCGTTGCGTGCCCGAACCGACTGCCACTCAGGCAGACGGCGAAGCTGAATCCGGCCAAGCGCGGCAGATATTCCGGTCATCCGCAGGTTGGTGCCGAGATGCGTGTGCAGCCAGCGGAATCCCGGTGGATGATCCGTGGCGAAGACTCTGTCATAGTCTTTTCCATGGTCCTTGTAGCTCCAGGCGAATTTCCAAAGCTCGGTATTGTTGGTTACGAGGAGGCCGCCCTCTCCACCCGTGGTAAGGATCTTGTCCTGGCAAAACGAGAAGGAGCCAAAATCGCCGTATGTGCCTACGGGGCGGCCGTTGATCAAAGCGCCGTGGGCTTGGGCGCAATCTTCGATGACCCACAACTTGTGCTCTGCAGCCAGTTCCATGATTCCAGGCATGTCGCATGGCCATCCGCCCAAATGGACGGGAATGATGCCTTTTGTCCTGGGGGTTATGCAGGCCCGAATTGTTTCGGGGGTGAGGTTTCCGCTGTCAGGGTCGATATCAGCAAAGACGGGTATCGCGCCAAACAGCAGAACGCAGGACGCCGAAGCTACAAAGCTGCGTGGCGTTACGATGACCTCATCGCCAGGGGCCAGTTTGAGTGCGGCAAGAGCCGTGTTGATTGAGACGCTGCCATTCGCGAACGCTACGGCGTGCTTCACATTCAAAGCTTCGGCGTATTCATCTTCGAAAGATCTTACATCTGCCCCGGTCCATGCATTGACCTTTCCGGATCGGAGCAGTTCTGCGACGGCTTCAATTTGAGTTTCATCGAAATGCGGCCAGCTTTGTGAGGATGGGGTAGACAATGTGCACTCCGTCAAATGGCGTGGCGATGAGAGCGAAAGCCTCACAGGCGGTTTTGCGAACTGCGGCGCCCCATACCCGTCACCCGTGCGTCAGGGATTATGGACTGAATGCTGCTTGAACTAAAAAAGGGTCTGGCGCGTCCGGTTGGCTTGATTATGCGGCGGATTTTCGATGAAGCAAGCGCTGTGTGTCGATTCATCCGTGCCGCGCGATGGTTTTTATCAACGGGCGCGGCCCAGCGAAGGGTTTGTCGCCTTTGCGGATTGGAAAAGGCTGCGAGGTTTTGGCCAGCCACTCAAATTTCCGCACTCTACAACCAGCTGAAGGCGGGGCGTCGAACGCCCATGCGTTCATGAGCCGTGCAGAGGTCCATACAAAGCTGGAGGATTGACGTTGGCCCGGCAACGGGAAGCGACGCCGTGGCGCAATCGGAGACACCATGTCGATTGTTGTGCATTGTCCTGATGGCGTCACCAGCTTCTCACCGGGACAGGGTAGCAAAAAACCAACTTCCAGTGGTCCAGGTTTGGGGGCAGCGTACAACCTGAAGCCTCTCTTCGTGAACGAGTGGCCCGTCGGGCGGCGGTCTACCAACTCACTCTTTCTGAAATGCACGGCGGTATGCTAGATGTCCTGCAGATGTTTCTGCAGTCAAGGTGGGCGGTCATTTTTTGCTGAGATCTATTTCTTGGCCGGAAAACACTTCATCATCCGCTCTTACATACACGAGTATCCACGCGATCAGGGTATCCAGATTTCGAAGAGGTGTTTTTTGAACGTATCCCCCCAGAGCGACATATCGAAGTCGGAACCCACTTCGCGTGTGGGCCTTCAGGATCTGTGGCATCTTTTCAAACACAATTTTGTCCTGATCTTTTGCTTTGTTGCGGTAGGCATGGCGCTCACTGCAGCCGTCGTTTTTTCCATCAGTGAGCGTTACGTAGCGACCTCGGTCATCGTGTTGGAGACAGGCAATACCGCCTTTGACACGGTCAGCTCCCGCCTGCGCGTCATCGATCCAAGTGTGGCCCAAACCGAGGTCGAGGTGCTGCGGTCGCGCCAGTTCGCCGAATCAATTGCAGAGCGCATGGAGCTTTTTGACGATCCTGACTTTGCGCCCAGCTTGGGGGATAATGACTTCTTTTTGTCGCGACTGTTTCGCTTTCTTCAACCCGGGGGAAGCGGCAGCACCATCAATGCCACAACCTCTGGTGAGGCGGTGGTAACGACCGAGGCAAGCGACCCGGCAGAACCGCTCAATGAAAGTGATCTGGAAGCCCTGAGTGAGGCAGACCGCATTGCGCAGTACGAAGCCCTGCAGCGCGAAGCCGTTATCGACAAGCTCCTTGGTATCTATTCGATCAATTACCCAGGCCATGGCTTGGCGATTCGAATAGAGTCCACATACGAAGACCCTGTATTTGCTGCGCGGGTCAGCAATGTTGTCGCAAGGACTTATATCGAGGAAGGGCTCCGCCGACAGCGGTTGGGTATCGACAGCGCTATCAACTTTCTGCGCAAGCGGTCTGTGACTGCCATCGAAAACCTTACAACACGGCAAGCTGAACTTGCGGCTTTGATTCGGTTGAATGCGCTCGATGACAGCAACCGCACCGAAGCGATGCTGGCTGAACTCGAAAGCCTGCGCGCAATCGCCGATCTAGAAGAGCAGGGCGAGGGTTCGGATCTTGCGCGGCAGATACAGCAGCGGACTGATGCGCTTCGCCAACGCACCCGGGCTGAATTGGAGCGCGCGCAATTAGAACTCGCATTGCAGATCGATCAGCAGCGCTATCAATCGATCTTCGAGCGCTTGAACGATTATGAGGCGCAACGAGACTCGCTCACGCCCACTGCACGCCAGATCACCGTGGCGCAGCCTCCTCGAAAGCCCTCCGAACCGCAACGTGTCGCAACACTGGCCGTCGCGTTTGTGGTCTTAAACTTCTTTGCCTTTATTTATGTTCTGTTCCGCGAACAGATGAACGCGCAAATCTGGACGGTGGACAGTGCCGAGGAGGCAAGTGGTTTGCCCGTCTTGGCGCAGATACCCCGGTTGCCGCGTTCGGGGGCTGGCGCGCGTGGTCACTTGATCGAGCACCTTTCTGCGGCTCCCTACTCGGCGTTCGGGCAGGCAGCGCGGTCACTTGCTACGTCAGCACTGGCCAGGACGGATACGGATAAAGGCGCTGCCCTGATGGTTCTCAGCGCCCTGCCCGACGAGGGCAAGTCCACCGTTTCCGTTGCCCTTAGCGCCTGTGCTGCCCACGACGGTCTGCGGGTAATTCTGATTGATCTGGATGTCCAGCAACAGAGCGCCAGCGCACTGCTTGGTGTGCCGAATTCCGATCTTGCCCTGCAGGATGCTTTCGACAGTTTCGAAACGTTCAGGAGGGGCATAAGCACCTGCAGTCAATACCCTCAGCTTGACGTAATCAACTTTGGACCAACCTCGCATTTCGGTCTCAAGTTGCGGGCTGATAGAAGCGAGGAAACCCGAATTGAGAACTACCTGCGCAAAACCTATGATCTCATAGTGATCGATACACCGTCGTATCTGGCTACAGAGAGCGCCAATCGATTTGCAGAGTTTGCCGATGTTGCCGTTGTTGTTGCTCGTGCGGGGCAAACAAGAGAGCGGGCACTGCGTGCAGCAACTCATGCCATGCGCAGTAAAATGATTCCGCTGGTTGGTGTCGCACTCAACGCCGTAGGCAAGCGATGAGCGATGTGATCACGCCGCCGCTCGACACCCACGTCACAGTCGCAAACAGTATAAGGGTGAGCGTCGCGATGTACCTAAGACTCCTAACCTGCCTCTTGGCAGTCGGGTTTGCCGGAATTGCCTCTTCCGAACCGATTGCCTTCCCCGGTGCCATTGGCTTTGGTGCCGGGGCAACCGGTTGGCGTGGGGGTGAAGTTATTGCCGTTACCACGCTTGAGGATAAAGGAGAGGGCAGTTTACGTGCGTGTGTAGAGCTTGATGTACCTCGCGTTTGTGTCTTTCAAGTCAGTGGCACAATCGAGCTCGACAGTGAGCTTAGGGTGGGGTCGAATGTTTATGTTGCCGGGCAGACAGCGCCCGGGGATGGAATTCAGCTGAAGTTGCGCGACAGCATCCGATCACCGCTCGTGATCAAGGGCGCGCATGACGTAATCATCCGTTTTCTCAAAGTGCGCCCGGGTCCGAGCATTGAGGATAGCCCGGCAGTTGATGGGGTCACCATCGAGAACGCAGAGCGGATCTACATTGATCATGTCTCGGTAATGTTTGCGACGGATGAGAACATTAATGTTCATGTGAGCAGCAGCACTGCGGCTGACATCACCATTGCAAACAGTATTTTTGCTTATGGGCTGGAAAAAGCGACCCATCCCAAGGGGGCGCACTCGAAAGGCGCATTGATCTGCTCACACGAAGGTTCGGATAATGCCTGTGGGCGGATTACGTTGACGCGGAACCTATTTGCCCACAATCGGGATCGAAATCCTGATCTCAAGGCGACAGATATTGGTCCGATCGAGGTTATCAACAACGTCTTCTACAATGCCGGGAGCCAGTTCGGCGAGTTTTACAACAACCTCGGAACTACACGCGTGAACTATGTCGGCAACGTTGTTCTGGCAGGCCCGAGTACGCGCAAGGATCGACGCTTTGCTGTTGAGGCGTTCCTGATGGACCCCCAAAACCCGATTGAGATCTTTGCCAAGGACAATATCGCAATGGATTGCAAAACCGCGATACCGTTTGAGGTTCTAGATCCAGTTGCCAAGGATCATCAGGTTGCCACACCAGCCGACCCAATCGCTTCACCTGTCTTCTCCGTAAGTGAAACCATGACCTATGTTCTGGACAGAGCAGGAGATCAGATACCCGGCACGCGCGAAGCCGATGATCTCGACGCGCGGGTACTCAATCATGTGCGCAATTGTGACGGGCGAATTGTAGACGATCCATTGGCCGACTTGGGCGGATGGCCGGAGATTTCAGCCGGCCGGGAGCCTGCAGGCAGCGATGGCAGTGGCCAGGCTGATGCGCGGGACGGGCTCCGCCCTTCGTTTGATCTCTATGATCCTCAAGATGCCTGGGTAAAGCTTCCGGGAGCCGAAACATCCAATCTCGAACACTACCTCGCAAGGCTCGCTGGCGACGCCTAGCTGCAGCAAATGGCTCGATCATAATTTCGCCGTAGTTTTGTGGCCGAATCGGGCGTCCGGCATGCCGCCCCCAATCCGTCGTTTTTTCATGGATTCTCCACGGTGGCTCAACAGTTCGGCTATGGCTGCTGTCCGCATTTGCCTAATTTTTAAGCAAGTGTGGGGGCGAAGTGAAAACCGAGTACCGGGAAAGTAGAAGCGCCACATAACATGCGGCCTTAAGTTGTGCTTTTGGAAGGTTAAGGGATTTGGTGTGCTCACGCGCATGAAATCGATTTGAGAAAAATCTACTTAACGTTAAGCTACCTACAAGTTTTTTAGTATGCGCCAAAACTGGCTCCATTTTGGCGTTCTGTTGTTTGTTGTTTTGGGGGTAATTTGTTGTGAAGTTCATTATTGGGCATAGAAATACACCTGCCTCTCAATTCCGCACTTTTGGTTCAGGGGTCTGGGAATTCCTTTTGAGTGTCGCCGGTGAGTTGAAATCTCACAAGCGTCTGTTTTTCAGCGATATTTTCTTGGTCGCTGCTGCGCTTTCCGCGTCCTACATTCTGCGTAGCGGGCTCCCACTTGATGCGACCCACAGCGAAAGCATCACGGGTCTCGTGCTGACAGGTGTTCTGACGGCAGCCGTCATTTTTCCCCTTTTGGGAATGTATCGGCGCCATCCGGAGACAACGTCTATCCGTGACGCAGTGATCGTGACAACGGCAACGACATTGGTGCTGTTGGCAATAGGCATCCTCCGGTCGCTTGGGTTGGCAGCAGTGAACGTCCCGCCCGAAGTTATGGTCATTGCTCTATTTGTGGCGCTTCCGTTTCTGTGCGGGACGCGCTTGGTCCGGCGGATCAACCAAAACCTGTTGGGAACGCTTCTTGGCGGAGGCAATCATTTGCAGGCGGCAACAGCGGAGCCTGTATTGCTTGTTGGGACCGGGACCGCCTGCGATCTGTTTTTGCGGGCCGTACGTAATATGCCCAATCCGCCTTACCAGCCGATCGGCATCGTTGACGGTGTCGAGAACACAAGAGGTTTGGTTTTTCACGATGTCCCGATCGTTGGTTCGGTTCTGGACGTCGAAGCGGTCAAAGACTGGTTCGCGACGCGCGCACTGCCCCGCCACATCGTGCTGACAGAAGCCCCCGCACAGTTCAACGAGGACGAAGTGAGGAAGCTTGTGTCATGGGCCGAAAGCCAGGGCATCGGTGTACGTCGCTTGCCGGGAATCTGCGACTTACACGGGCTCAACGAATCTCGCCCGCTGAGTATTGAAGAAGTCCAGCCGAATGATCTGCTTCAGCGCCCGGCCCACGTCGTTGATCGCAAGCGTCTGGCCCGGCTGGTCACTGGCCGTCGGATCGTCGTGACTGGCGCCGGCGGCAGTATCGGCGGAGAACTTGTGCGTCAGATTGCAGCCAACCATCCCGAGAGCTTGTTGCTCATCGATAACTGCGAGTTCAATCTATATTCGATCGGCCAGGATCTGGACCGTCATTTCTCGTCGGTGGTCAAGAACTGTGAAATTTGCGACGTACGCGACCGTACGCGGGTTGAGAATCTGTTCATGACCTATCGTCCGGATATCGTCTTCCACGCTGCGGCGCTCAAGCATGTGCCCATTGTCGAGGCCAATCCCGGCGAAGGTGTGCTGACCAATGCGATCGGAACGCGCAATGTCGCGGATGCAGCCCGCCACGCAGAGGCTGCCGCAATGGTGCAGATCTCGACCGACAAGGCAGTCAATGCAACGTCGGTTATGGGAGCAACCAAGAGGGTTGCAGAGTTCTATTGTGGCGCGTTGGATCGGGAGGCGGAGCGCGAGGGAAAAGGCACACGATTTATGACTGTGCGCTTTGGCAATGTGCTCGGTTCCTCAGGATCGCTTATACCCCTTCTGAAAGAGCAGATCGCCAGCGGCGGACCTCTCACCGTAACCGACCCCAGAATGGAGCGGTTCTTCATGACGATCCGCGAAGCGGTGGAGCTCACTCTTATGGCGTCAGCTCATGGGATCGAGCAAAAAACATCGCGTGGTGCGATCTTTGTTCTCGATATGGGTGAGCCGGTCCGGATCATCGACATAGCCGAGCGGATGATCCGCCTGTCGGGCTTGGAGCCAGGCAAAGACATCGGGATCAAGATCATTGGTATGCGACCAGGCGAGAAGTTGTTCGAAGAACTCTTCGACAAGCTCGAAACCCGCGCACCAAGCGGTCTGGAGGGTGTGATGGTTGCAACCTCGGCAGAGGTTTCGCTGGCCGACGCCAAGGTGTGGATGAGCCGGCTAGAGGCCTTTGCGCGTCTGGGTGACTCGTCAATGATCATTGATACACTCCGCCAGATCGTTCCCCGTTACCGCGCCAATGAGGGCAAAGACGCTGAGCGGATTGCTGCATCGGTGGTGTTCGGGGCAGGAGAAGCAGAGCCAGGCGCAGTCAATACACCCGGAGAACCGACCGAAGGCGCGCGCGTCAATCTCACCAGCATGCTGAAGCCACAGAGTGGCAGATTGCTGGCATTCCCAAGCGCCCTGGAAAAACAGTGACGCACAGATTGGTCCCGGACGTTGGAAGCACTTAAAACCAGCGGATTGGGTTCCAACGATACAAGCAGTCCAAAGGAAGCGACATGAAGGTTCTCCATTGCATCACGAGCACCGGTTTCGGGGGCGCCCAGATCATGCTTCTGAGGTATCTCCGCGCCCTTGGGCAGCGCGCGCATGACCACTCTGTTTTGTCGCTGATGCCTCAGGACGCAATTGGCCAGGAAATCGCGTCCCTTGGTGTACCGGTCCATGACTTGGGGCTGCAACAGGGCAGGTATTCCGTAAGGGCGTTGAAGACTCTCAGGCAGCATGTTCGGCACACCCAACCGGACCTGATTCATGGGTGGATGTATCACGGAAATCTTGCGGCACGTCTGGCAACCATCGCGTCCACGGCCGCGCCACCTGTACTTTGGGCTGTCCACCACTCGCTGCAGGATATCCACAATGAACGCCGTTCAAGCCGTTTCTTCATACGTAGCGGTGCGGCGCTATCCGGTGGCGTTTCCGGAATATCGTATTGTGCGCAAGTCTCAGCAGCACAGCACGAGGCGATAGGCTTTGCTTCCGATCGATCGATTGTCATCCCAAATGCGATCGACACCGACGAATTCCGCCCCGATGCTGAGGCACGGGCGCGGCTGGGGGTCATTGCAGGTATTCCCGACGGCCGGATCATCATCGGCAATGTGGGTCGCGACCACCCAATGAAAGACCAGGCCCGGATGGTCGCTGCCATCGCTCGATTGCTTGAGCTGGGTTACGACGTTCAGGGTGTTCTGATCGGGACTGGACAAGACGTGGGCAGCGCGCGTCGCGCCTCTCACGAGCTCGGAATCTCGGATCGCATCAGCACGCTGAGTGAACGGAGCGACATTGCAAAGCTTGTCAGCGGGTTTGATATTTTTCTTCTGCCATCCGCATGGGGTGAGGCTTTTCCACTTGCGGTGTGCGAAGCCATGGCTTGTGGTGTGCCATCCGTCGTCACAAATGTGGGTGATACCGGTTTGATCGTCGGTGAAACGGGTGCGGTCATTCCCCCCTCAGACACCGAGGCCCAAGCCAATGCGTTGGCCAAAATGGTGGACCTCGGCCCATCTGGCCGCCAGGCTATGGGAGCCGCTGCGCGAGACCGGATTTGCCAAAACTTTTCGATGTCTCGCTACATTGATGCCCATGATCAATGGTATCATGAGGCGATCTCTCAAGGGCAGAGAGGCGCATGGAGCCTGAACATGGCATCGAAAACAGGAATTTCGAAATGACGGGCAAGGTAGCGCCAAAGCGGATCGCCCTGGTCAGCAGTTACGCACCAAGCCTGACACGGTTCCGTTTCGATCTGATCCGCGCCCTCATTGCCGAAGGGCACCATGTTACCGCTTTCGCACCCGAAAACGACCGCGCTGTGGCCGACACGCTTGCCGATATTGGATGCGACTTTGAGGTGTTGCCAATGGCGCGGACGGGGACCAATCCTCTGGCGGATGCTGTGCTTTTGATGCGTATGGTACGTGCATTCCAGCGTCTGCGCCCCGACGTCGTGATCTCTTACACCATGAAGCCTGTCATCTATGGCGGTATCGCTGCGCGCCTCGCAGGGGTGCCGGAACGCCATGCCCTGATGACCGGCCTCGGCTATGTCTTTGCCGATCCGGATCCACGTGGCAAACGGCGTATACTGCGGGACGTTTCCGTGCGGCTCTATCGCGCCGGATTGCGCGGTGTGGGGCGCGCTTTTGTCTATAACGGCGCGGATGAGGACGACATACGCCGGTTTGCCATGCTGGATGACAATTCCAAACTCATCAGGGTTGCAGGCACGGGCGTCAACCTTGAGCGTTTTGCACACAGGGCATTCCCCGAAGGTGCTCCGAAGTTTCTTATTATTGCACGCCTTCTTGCTGACAAGGGTGTTCGCGAATTCGTTGCCGCTGCAAAACGCCTCAAACCTGAATATCCGGACGCGGAGTTTCGAATTCTTGGCCCGCTCGATCCCAACCCCAAAGGCATAAAACCGGATGAAATCGAGAAATGGACTGAAGATGGCATCGTGACATACTTGGGTGAGACGGATGACGTCCGCCCCTATCTGTCAGATGCATCGGTCTTTGTGCTGCCGTCCTACTATCGAGAGGGCATCCCTCGCTCGATACTCGAGGCGATGGCAACAGGGCGCCCGGTTATTACCACTACGCTACCGGGTTGCGGAGATACCGTGGAGGACGGTGTGTCTGGTTTTCTGGTTGCTCCTCGCGACGCCAATGCCTTGGCGGATGTGATGAGAAAGTTTCTTGATGACACAGATCTTGCGCTGCAGATGGGGAAAGAGGCGCGCGCCCGCGCGGAGGCGGTATTTGATATTCACAAAGTCAATTCTCATCTGTTGACTGAAATGAATCTTGGCGCTGCCCGCCATCCGTCCTCGACACGGGCGGCTTGAGTGAGGGCTCCATGTCGAATGCTTTCCGGCGCCTTATCCATTTCGACGAACTCGTACCCCGGATTCTAAGAAACGTCGGGTATTTGGTATCCGGAACCACGGCGGTTTCACTTATTGGAATCGTGACGCTGGTGCTGACGGCCCGTGCGCTTGGTCCAGCCGGTCTTGGAATTCTGGCCCTCGTCGAAGCTTATGTGCGAACGATCGACATGCTCTTTCGCCTTCAGCCGACGCAGGTGCTGATAAAATACGGCTCCGAGGCCTTGGAAAAGGACGACAAGGGCCGATTTGAGCGTTTGATCAAACTATCCATACTCATCGACCTTGCTGGCGGCGTGCTGGCAGGCCTCATCGCAATCTCCGTAGGGTGGCTGGCTGCGCCTGTGTTTGGGCTCGGCCCCGACGGTTTCGACTATATCCTGGTTGTTGCACTTGCTCTATTTGTCTCGTTCCGTCCCACTGGGGTTGCGCTGTTACGGCTATTCGATCGGTTCGGATTGCTTGCCGTCTCGGAATGCTGCTTGGCCGTCATGCGGCTTGCGATTGCGGCAGTGGCATTGGCGTTCGACTTGGGGATATGGGCTTTCGTAGTCATGCTGCTGCTACACAGCTTGGCCGATGGTATTGTGGCCTTTGCCTTGGCAATACGGGAGCTTTTGCGGCGCGGATATGATGGCGTTTGGAGGGCCTCGGCACGCACGGCATGTACGGAGAACACCCGTATCTTTCGTTTCCTTTGGAATTCGAACATCTACCAAATCCTTCGCAACGCAACCCAGCGCTTCGATGTGCTGGCGCTCGGTGTTATGGTCAGCCCCGCTATCGTCGGTCAGTATCAGGTCGCAAAGCGATCAGGGCGCGCCGTGTTGCGTCTGGCCCGGACATTGACGCAGGTGCTGTTTCCCGAACTGGCGAAGCTCTGGATACAAGGTGAACGCTCGCGTTTCCGCAGGATGGTCCGCTATGTTACCCTTATGATCTTTGTTTCCAGTTCGGCGGTTGCGATCCCGTTGGCCTTTGCCGTGCCAAGCCTTGTGGATGCATTTTTTGGTGAGGATTTCACCGGCGCGATTCCAATGATCTGGGTTCTGGGGGGGGCAATTGTGTTGAATGTGACCGGATTGGCGTTCAATGCCGCGCTGCTGAGCATGGGTCGGGACCGAGAGCTGTTGCATGTCACAATCCTCAGCACCGCCCTCTTTGCTGTCGCCTTTGTGCCTGCAGTCAGTCTTTGGGGTGGGGTCGGTGCGATGTTGTGCCAGGTGCTGTTCAGCGCTGTATGGTTCTTGGGATGCTTGTGGCATCTGGAGATGCGCCCCTTGCCAGAAAAGTCCGCCGTGTGACCGTCACAGATTTGATACCCGCCAGCAGTCATGCCCCCGACCGGCAGACGCAGGCCAGACGGCTGGAACTGTATCTGGCGGGCGCTACGGTCGCGCTGTCACCGATGAACTATTTCCGTCTTGAAATGGCCTATTTTACAGCCAGCGACTTTTTTGGCTTTCTGACGGTGATAGTTATGCTGCTCAACCGCAGCGTGCCGTTGCGATTTTTTGGGCCGGCAACATCGCTTTGGCTCTTCTCGCTCATGCTGTTTCTCGGAGGGTTGCTGCTCGGTTCGATCGTACAGGGCGATCCAGTCGACGGGCTCATTGCCTTTGTTCAATACTTCTACTCGCTGGTTCTCATTCCCATAATCATTTCGTGCCGGCGTCTGGAAGAGACATTTCTGCTGATGCGAGTTCTGATCTACTCCGTCTCAGCAATCATGTTGTTTGGTATCTACTTGATTGTTTTCGTGCCCGACGCCAATCCAATGCTGGTTTCGGGCAGCGGGCGTCTCCGCTCGCTTCTGGAGCGTGAAAACGCCGCGGGCGCCATGGCGGCAATCGCGATCACGTTTAGCGTCTATCTGCGAATAGTGGGAATATTCGGTCTCGTGCATTTTGTGCCCATTATGGCCATTTTGGTCTACGGGCTGATGCTTACCGGATCAAATACCGGGTTTGGCGCGGCAACTTTGGGGACAGGCATGATACTTTTGCTTGCAGGAGGCGTTCGAACCATCGTCGCGGCTGCACTCCTTGCGGCGATTTTTTCCGCGACCGTCCTGCAGTTTGGCGATTTGTTCCTGCCCGAGGTTTTTCAGAGGCGTGTATTCGGTGCCTTGTCATCGGTAGATATCGAGCAGGCGGGAACCTTTATGGACCGTTTCGCACTGATGCAGGAGGCGTTTCAGCTTTCAAATGAAACCGTGTGGCTCGGTCTTGGCGCCGACCAGTACCGGACTTTCAGTTCCTACGGCGCTCCGGTGCACAATACCTATTTGCTGGTTCTGTCGGAAGGCGGGGTCTTGTCGCTACTGGGCCTCTCCGGTTTTTTCCTTTCAGCTTTGGCCTTGGGGATAGTTGCGTACAGGTCCCCCGAAAGCCGCATGTTGGGCGCTTTGACACTGGTCACAGTTATTTTGTTCGCTCTTTTGCTGAACGCTTTCGCCCATTTTTATGCCCGGTTCTGGCATGTTCCCCTGGCACTGGCGATGAGTCTCAGCCTGCCACGCGTTGCCTATTCGATGTACCGGTAGCGCCGGAGCAAAGCCCCGGCAGCCATTTCCGCCTGTTTTCTCGCCGCGTTCGACATTTCGACTTCCCAGGCGTCGTCATATCGCAGCGCAACGGGGCCTTTCATCCGCAACCGGCTGCCCGCCATCTGGTGCGCAGGCACGACTTTTGCACCCTCGGCGATCGGTTCTGCGATTGCCGATAGATCTACTCCGATCGCAGTAGCAATTCGCATCATCTCGGTCAGCGGGTCGCGCATAAGGTCTTCATATCGAACACGCACCGAGTGTTCCGCTGGAAGGCGGGTGCGCAACTTCTCTGCGACGCTGTTATACATCCGCCATCTCAGCGCAGTTCGAAGGGCAGAACGCGGCACAATCTTTTTCTGAACGCCTTTCGCGACATCGAGAGGAATCGCGCGGCCCATTGCATGCGCCACCGCGCGGGCGTCGCGCACCAAATGGATCACGCGCAGATCGACGTCCGGGTCCCGGCTCAAGGCAAGCGCACGCCCCGGTGCCTTGGACGAGTCCAGAACAACCGGCCGCCCGGTCTCGGCGCGAATTGCGGAAAACAGCGCACGTGATTGGGCCAGAAATGCGTTGAGCCTTCGGCCGCCGATCGTACGCGCAGGCGCATAAAGCGGCTCGAAAACGCGCTGCAGTGAAAGATGGTCGTTCGGATCACAGGCTTCGGTCCATCGAGCCATAACCGGTGCCCACACATCACAATCCTTAAGCCGGCTGCCGCAGGCGCAAAACTCGTTCTCGTGCCAAACATGGCGACACATGGCTGAAATCTCGCCGGACCCGAATATCTCGGGATGCATACCCAGCATCATATCGAGCATAGTCGATCCACTGCGTCCGTAGCCGGCGATGTAGATAATCCTAGATTGCATGAAGGTCTCCAGCGGACGGCAAACGGTGTCTTTAAATTAACCCTGTTTCGCGGTCGACGCAGACCCCTTTTTGGGATAGCCTCTTCAATTATAACCTTTTTGTTTGGTTTGATAGTAAAATAGTAGCAGGGTGGTTATGCTGTTTCGTCTGATGATCCTCGCTTTGATTTTTCTCATGCCCGCTTCTGCGATGGCAGAACCTTATTCTTTTGTTTCGGGGGATACTTTGCTGGTGCGGGCGGGACGTTGGGACCACTCCACCCAGAACTTCAGTTTTTGGGACGGGGTCAGCGGCGAATACCGCATTTCATCCAGCGGTGAGATACAGATACCACTGGCCGGAACCATTATGGCCAGCGGCAAGACGGCAGACGACCTGTCCACGGCGATTTCGCTTCAGATTCAGCGCCGGATTGGTTTGACGTCGCCGCCGGAAGTTGCAATCGAGATCGCAGGACACCCTCCGATCTATGTTGGTGGATTTGTCACAAACCCGGGGGCTTATCCATTTCGTCTTGGGATGACTGTTCAGCAAGCGGTGGCGCAGTCGGGGGGAGTTGGCTCGAGTGATGGTACTGAAGAAAACACCGAAAGAGAGCTGATCCGCCTGAGCGGCCAGATGCGCATTCTGACGAACGAGATCGCCGCCCTGGAAGCCGAGGAGGCGCGGTTGGTGGCAGAGGTTGCTGCAATCGAGATACGGGCGGCAGACGGTACTCCAACTGTCAACGGCGAAGGTATTGATGGGATTGAGCGGGAGCTTTTCATCGCCCGACAAAGGTCTTTCGACACTCGAGAAGCCAATATCCAGGAACTGCAGGAAGTTGTGGCCGAGCAAGTGCTCCGTCTTGACGCCCAGCTTGCACTGCGCCAGCAACAAGTCGCACTTGCCCGTGAAGAAGCCGAAGTGATGGGCGAACTGAAAGATCGCGGTCTCGCCGCGCGCACGCGAGAAACGGCGGTTCTCTCTGACTTGGCCGGTATGGAAGTGCAATTGAGTGCTTTGGAGGTCGCACGGCTAAATGCCCAACAGCAGCTCAACTTGGCGCGCCGCGATGAGATCACGCTCTTCGACGAGGCGCGCCTCAGCCGTCTCGCTGCACTGCGAGATGTTAGAAACGACCTGACCAATCGTCGGGCGGAATTGGAGACCGCCAAAAAACTCTATGCCGAAGCGACTGTGCGGGGCACCGCTGGTGTCGAGTCAGACGAGGCAGTCAAAGTCGTCTACGTTATCTCACGAGAGGTAAACGGCGCGTTTGAACGTATCCAAGCCGACCCCACGACACGTCTGGCACCGCGCGACACACTTGAAATCACCGTCGAGGTCTTGCCACCTTCCGCAGGCAACTGAATGTTCCCCCAAGAGTATTTCGTGAGGTCGTTTCCTTGAGCCGTTTGCGCATTCTGCTCCCCTTTGTAGGGGGCAAAACTATCGGCGGCAGCCATATTTCAGCCCTCAAGCTGGTGGCTGGGCTGGACCGAAACCGTTTCAAGCCAACTGTTTTGTTGCACGACCTCGATGGGTCAGGGCCGGGACCACTGGGAGACTATATCCATTCGCAGGGCCTTGAATACCGGACACTGGCGGATGTTGCGATCATTGCCCCGTCGCACAGCAAGACCGAAAGGTCTATATCGGTAGGAACCTATCTTACCCGAACGTTGCCCGCGTTGCGCCGCTTTCTCAAGGAGGGAGCCTATGACATCGTCCACACAAACGACGGGCGGATGCATGTTAATTGGGCTGCCCCAGCACGCCTCGCCAGGTGCCGCTTGCTCTGGCATCATCGCGAGGATCCGAAAGGCTTTGGGGTCAACACAATTGCACCCTTTCTTGCAAACCGGATCGTGACCGTCTCAAATTTTGCGCGCCCGGCACACCCTCTCTTGCCAGTCAGACGCCGCACCCATGTCGTCTACAGCCCGTTTGAATTCGAAGAACAGCCTGACCGTGTGGCGGCCCGTGCCGCGCTGCTTAAAGAAATCAAAGCAGGAGAGAACGCGTTGCTCCTAGGCTTTTTTGGATCTCTGGTCCCGCGCAAGCAACCAATTGCTTTCGTGGAAGCAGTGGCAGAAACGATAAAGGCTCTGCCTGGCCGCGAAGTTCATGGTCTATTTTTTGGTGAGGCGATTTTGCCCCACGCGCCGTTGGACCGCGAAGCTCTGGCATTGGCCGAGCGTCTCGGGATCGGCAAACATATTCACCTGATGGGTTTCAGACGACCGATCAACGGACCGATGGCGGCAATGGATGCCACAGTAGTGACGGCTCTAAACGAACCTTTTGGTCGAACATTGATCGAAGCGATGCATTTGGGCGTTCCGGTGATCGCCACCCGGCACGGCGGCAACATCGAAGCCATTCAGGACGGCAAGACAGGCCGGCTTGTGCCGGTAGGGGACCCAAGAGCCATTGCAGATGCAATCATGCATCTTGAAAACGACCCGGAAAACCGCGCAGCCATTGTCGCCGAAGCCCGCGCGAACCTCATCAGTCGTTACGGCACAGAACGCCACATTGAACAGCTCAGCCAAATATATGAGGACCTCGCGCCAGCAAGCCGAACACGATTTCCTGCCGTCACCTGAACCTACACGGAATGCATGACGCTCATGCCGGAACATATCGCTTATCACATAACAGCCCCGACCATGTTACAGTTGCGGGCATTTGTTGAGATGTGCCTTCCCGGCAAAGACTTTGGTAAACTGCGGCATCCGAGCGCCGACGTATTTGAGAGCCCTCCTGTTTTTGGTGAAATCACAACGGAGCGCGTGAGCCTGGATCACCATCGGGATGCAAGCGGATTGCACCGTCCAGCAGTATGTACCAGCGACCATTGTGTTGACAGAAACCCGAGCGCAGACAAATGGAACAGGCTTCCGGCAGCAAACCTCGGCGATTTTGTCATGGCTGCTGAATGATGGGGAAGCGTCTAGCAATTCTGCTCACGGGGCTCGGTGCCGGAGGGGCCGAACGGGTAGTGATGTTGCTTGCAAATCACTGGGTGGCACAAGGTCACGAGGTTCACATAATCAGCTTTGATGCGCCCGATTCCCCTGTTTACTTCGACGTGCCGCCTACTGTCGCGCTTCACCGCCTCGACCTTTCCCATCCTGGGCTGGGGCCGCTGCGAGTCCTCCGCCGGCTCATGGCTCTCCGACGGGTTCTCGTGAAAATTGAGCCAGATACGTTGATTTCATTTCTGACCAAGAACAATGTCCTAGCTTTGCTTTCGACGTGGGGGCGCTCGATACACACGGTCGTTTGCGAGCGCAACAACCCTATGCGCCAAGAGGCAAATAGCCTCTGGGGCAGGCTGCTGGCCCGACTCTATCCTTTGGCAGACGCCATCGTGATGCAGACACGGGCAAGCCTCGTTTGTTTGCCGAAAGGTGTCGAAAGTGCCGCCTTTGTCATTCCCAATCCTATCGAGACGCCAACTGCGCTCCCGCCCGAAGAGAGAGAGCCCAAAATCCTTGTGGCCGTAGGCCGCCTGGTGTCGCAGAAAGGGTTTGACCTATTGATCGATGCCTTTGCCCTAATTCAGGATGAATTCTCCGACTGGCAGCTCAAGATTTTTGGTGATGGACCACTGCGTGACAGCCTGGCATCCAGAATTTCCGCATGCGGCGGCAGCGAGCGTATCTTCCTTGCTGGCCAGACCGATACGCCTGGTGCATGGATCAGGGAAGGTCATGCTTTTGTGCTCTCGTCGCGCTTTGAGGGATTTCCCAACGTTCTAGGCGAGGCCATGGCGGCAGGGATGCCCGTAGTGAGTTTCGACTGCCCTTTCGGACCGGCCGAGATGGTAACCGATGGTGTAGACGGCCTGCTCGTTCCCGACGGTGATGTTGAGGAGTTGGCAAACGCGCTGCGCCGTTTGCTGTCCAACCGGGACTTCCGCGCAAAACTGGCAAGTGAAGCGCGAAAGAGTAGCACCAGATTCACAGTGCCCCGCGTCGCCGCTCAATGGGATGCGCTTCTCGACACCCTTGGAGAAACGAAGCGGGACCGGTGATCCGTTATTCAACAGGAAGCCGCCAAGCACCCCATACTCAAAGCCATGAAGCGCGACGATATCCACAAGCTCATGGGCAGAAAGCCGTGACGTATCATTGGTTTTTGGAGCCAGGCAATCTCACAAAACTCGTGACGGAGGCGGCCTAGCGTGCCGTCGGGATAGCTCTCCCAAGCTTTTCCAACGTTGCTTCCAATTCATCCAGGCTCTCTATCTGGGCATGGGGCGCGTATGCCTTATCAGGCGGTGGTGCCGTATGGACGCGGCCTTCGCGGCAAATCTGGATCGTGTGCCACCCTCGCGCTCGCGGTGTGACAAAATCCTTGAGGGCGTTGTCGGCAACATAAACAAGAGGAGCCCCACCAGCCGCCGCCTCCATTTCCAGAAATGCCCGTGGATGCGGTTTCGAGAATTCAGGCCCCCACGCAGCGGTTGGCCGCAACACCTTGAATTGCGGGGCAATCCCAAGCGCCGCAATCTTGGCCCGTTGCATCCGCTCAGGGCCATCGGTGATCAGCCCTAGGTCTGTGCACGGAGAAAGCCGGTCAAGACATCGCCTTGCATCGTCGCAAAGTGCAATCTGCGGGGTATGGTTGCGATACCTGGTAACAAGATCATCGATCATCCCGGCATCCTCAGGCAAGCCAAGCGCTGCCAGCGCCTCGTCGAAAATCCGTTGACGCCGGCCCGCAAGAAACGCGGCCCGACACCAAGCACCAAAGCCAACACATCCCGTTGTTTCTTCAATGTAACTGTCGAGAGATGCATAGCCGGAGAACGCAAAATCCCGCTCGAGATACAGCGTGTCGTCCAAGTCGAATACGATCAAGATAGTCCCCGGAAAACGGCGGCGTCATAACGCAGCATTTCAACCCCGTCGGTCCAGTTGTCATCCGCAGCTGAAGTACCGATCGTGACTTCTTCCAAGAGCCAGCGGGCAAAGGTTGCCCCTGCTGCATCGGCAAGTGGATAGCCGCCGCCGAACCGAGCATTGATTTCAAGGACCTTTGGACCATGCTCGGGATCGTCGATCACCTGAAAACATGATACACCGCGCAGACCAGGAAGGGCGGCAGCAATGCCCTCTGCAATCGCCTTCAGGTCAGCACGCCGTTCAGTGCGACCCTTCTCGACTTCCCCGGCGCGTATCGACAACCGGATATGCGGGATCACTGTTCTGAGTTCACCACGGGAGTCGACAAACATGTTGATTGTGTATTCCGGTCCTCCGAGACAATCCTGCGCGATCATGGGTTCATCAGTATGATCTGGTAAATCCCCCGGATGGTTGATCACAGCCAACCCACGACTTGCGCTGCCTCCCGACGGCTTGAGAAAAACCGGCCAGGACAGGAGGTCCGGCTTGGCGCGCAAAGCCTCCAATGCGTGCGTGCAGGGCACTGGGACACCCGCAGCACTCAGCACCTCGGCGGTTCGGGCCTTATCGCGGACCACCGAGATTGTTTCGGGGTCTGAGACATGAACCCGAGCGCCGATTTGAGCAAAGTCCTCGGCCGCCTCGGCCAGCGGCGCCAGCTCCGGGTCGATTGTCGGAACGACCAGTCTTGCACCTGTCTCAGCCGCAATTGCCAAAACAACATCAACATACGAAGGATCATCGCATCGTGGTACCGCGTATGCTCCGTCGGCTCGCGCACAGGCCGCCGAAAGATCAGGTGCAAGATCGCAGGCAAACACACGCAAGTCGATCCCGAGCCCACGTGCAGCAGTCCGAAAACACTCCAACAACTCAACCCGTCGTCCTGCCGATGTGAGCAACACGCCGACTTGATCCTTGACTGTTTCTTTCATCGAAACCTCATGCGTGCTCCCCCTTAGGAGGACCGTATACTGTCATACCTCGAAATTGCAGCGATACTGGAACGTGGCCACAATATTTCACGGGAACTTAAACAGTTACCATTGGTATCGCCCCGTGCGAGCCTTAGGCCAGTGGATGAGGCAGCAAAGCAGACCTCTGCCTCCATAAAGGAGACGCTACGGTCACCCAAACGCTCTTTCATGAACCAAAGAGCGCATGCCTGACCCGCACTGACCGCCAAGGTCAAACGCGGGCTGAATGCCGCAACCTACGATCGATTGATGGGCGGATTGTACTCGCGCATAACCTCAAGCGGCCGTTTCTGGGAATAGGCGACCATAGCCTCGGGATCCGGGTAACCCACCGCCATGAAGAACACCGGCCGTTCGTACCCCTTCAGACCCAGAACTTCCTGCGCGCGCTTTTCATGGGCCTCAATATCCGGCCAATTGCAGATGCAAGAGCTCAATCCGAGGGTTTCCAGCGCGTATGAGAAAGACATCGCAGCAAGGGAGCCATCAATGTAAATCACGTGCCGGTCCTTTTCGCTGTAGAACGCATCAAGCGACCCCAGAACGACCACCATCACGGGTATATTGTGCTTCCACCCAATGGTTCCCCCGGGCAACGATGCGACCTGTTCGACAGTTTCAGGATCATCAAACACGAGAAAGCGGAAAGGTTGCCGGTTACAGGCACTGGGCGACAAACCGGCCACCGTAAACGCCTTGTCCAGCAATTCACGCGGTACTGGCTTTTGCTCGAACCACCGCACCGATCGACGCTTAAGAGCCAATTGCTCCAGCTGCTCGTACGAGACCGGATGATCATCAAGAAGACGCTTGTAAGGGATCCGTTTCGCCTCGGCACTGTTGCCGGCCGGTGCCGGGCATTTCTCAAATACCTCACGCGCATGATCAAGGACCGGGTCAGGGGCCACAGCACCAAAATAAGCACGCAAAACGTCGTGAGCCCAAAGCAGAGACTCGGCCGTACTCTCGTCCGCGTGCGAAGGTTCAGAAACGATCTTGCGGTAAACGTTAACCGTTTCGAGAATGTAGTCCTTGGCAAACACCGGACGCCGAGGCCGCATCAGCAGACCTTTCTCCAGACGGTGCACATTCCGGCGCATCAAAAAGACGTTGGCATCATCCTCTTGAAGTTCCGCATGATATTTTGCGAGCCCAAGCAGAACCGCTCGTTCCTCGCGCCTAAATTGCCGTGACAACAACGAATAATACGCCGTAGCGAGGGGTTTGGCGGACGAGGCAAATTTCAGACCGCTTGTTTGAACCGACGTGGCCAATCGGGCCGCTCCGGACTCCTTCAAAAGAAGACGGGCATTGCGCAGCCGGTCGACTTGGCTTTCCGGCAAAAAATTCTTCACCAACGTTTTCATCTCAAATCGATCTCCGTAAACAAATCTTGTTCAGCCCTCATACACGCACCATGCGCACACAATGCCTTCTCATATTGTGCTTTGTTTCCCATTCGGATCCGTTCTGCCTCGAATCATAGGATCCGCGGGCGACAGGACAGGTCGGTGCAAACGGCCCTCGCGGACCACTCCGGAACCGGCACAGGTCAGTCCATATCGCGAAAGACACCGGTCCAGACCAATGGCCGACACCGGACCACCTTCAGAAAATAAACCGTTTCGAACCGGACTTAGGCGTCCCGACACAGCCTTCCCCTCTCTACAAGCGCGAAACGCGATCATTTCGCAGGGCAAAACCTGTCCAAGACTGGGAACTGCAACACCGTTCATCACCACAACCACCCGAGCTCGCCATACGCGACCACCTCGGCAACACTAAAAACCTCAAGAAGCTTCCAGCAAAAAAAACCAAAACGCAACTTGTATCGATGGCAAATCAACGCCCCGTGAAATCCAAAA
>NZ_JBQFRL010000007.1:0-55286 GCF_056537385.1 Ruegeria sp. CF2 | reverse complement strand
AGCCGAAGCCGAAGCCGAAGCCGAAGCCGAAGCCGAAGCCGAAGCCGAAGCCGAAGCCGAAGCCGAAGCCGAAGCCGAAGCCGAAGCCGAACGGGCTACGGCAACCGATCAGCAACATGAGGCCAAGCGAAGCGGGTTCATGCCTGCGCTGATTGGTGGCGTCATCGCGGCGGCGCTGGGGTTCGCCGCCGGGCGCAGCGACCTGCTGTGGCCCGCGGGGTCGGATCCGTCCGAGGCGATTGCAGCGCTTGAGACCAAGGTGTCCGGCCAGGCTCAGCAACTGGCTGACCTAAGCAAACAATTGTCTGAAGTTACCGATCCGTCCGCTGAAATCGCGGCGCTGAGCGCCAAGCTGACACCGATCGAAAGCGATCTTGGCGTGCTCAAATCCAATGTCGACGATCTGTCCGGCAAGCTCGACCCCTTGACGCAACGCGTCGCACAGCTTGAGGCACGTCCGTTGACCGACGCCGCCTCGCCCGAAACCGTTGCGGCCGTCGAGGCCGAGCTGAAGAAGCTGCAGGAGTCGCTGGCCGCCCAGCGTGCCGAAGTCGAAAAGATGGTCGCCGAAGCGCAAACCCTGGACGCGCAGGCCCAAGCCCGGGCACAGGCGGCAGAGAACCTGGCCGTGCTGTCCAAGGTTCAGGGTCAATTGGATGCCGGCGCACCCTATGCTGATCTGGTGGCCCAGTTGCAGACCGGCGGCGTGCAGGTGCCGGAAGCCCTGTCCGCTCCGGCCGGCGAAGGTGTGCCGACACTGACGGATCTGCGCGAGAGTTTTGCGCCTGCCGCCCGAACTGCGCTGGCAGATGCGCGCGAAGCCGACAAGGGAACGGGCCTTGTCGCCTTTCTTCAGCGGCAGACCGGTGCCCGGTCCGTCTCGCCAAAAGACGGCAATGATCCCGACGCCATCCTGTCACGAGCGGAGGCCGCGTTGGGCAAAGGTGACATCGGCACGGCCTTGACCGAGCTGGGCGCGCTACCGGAAGCGGCGCAGCCAGCCATGGCCGAATGGATCACGGCTGCCAAAACCCGCCAATCCGCGGTCGAAGCCGCCAATGCGCTTGTGACAAGCGTGAACTCGAACTGAGGGGCCTGCCATGCTCTGGTCATTGTTGAAGATCCTGGTTTTTGTCGCGATCGTCGGCCTTCTGGCCATGGGGGCAGGCGTTCTGATGGAAACCAGCGGTGGCATCCAGATCACCGCGATGGGAACCGAGGTCACGCTCAGCCCGCTGCAGTCGGTGATCGCGCTGGGCCTGCTGGTTCTGGCGGTTTGGCTGTTCTTCAAGCTGCTCAACCTGCTGATTGCGACCCTGAAATTTCTCAACGGTGATGAAACTGCCCTTTCGCGCTATTTCGACCGCAGCCGCGAGAAACGGGGCTATCAGGCGCTGGCTGACGGGTTGATGGCGCTGGCCTCGGGCGAGGGGCGGACGGCCATGACGATGGCGCACAAGGCAGAACGGCTGCTGAACAAGCCGGAACTGACGAACCTGCTGGTGGCCCAAGCGGCCGAAATGGTCGGTGACACCAGGAAGGCCTCGGAAACCTACAAGAATCTGGTGACGGATCAGGCCACACGTTTCGTCGGCGTGCGCGGAATCATGAAACAGAAGTTGGCCGAGGGAGACGATGAAACCGCGCGCAAACTCGCCGAAAAAGCACTGGCGCTGAAGCCGCGGCATCAGGAAACGCAGGATGTGCTTCTGAAACTGCAGACCAAGGCGCAGGACTGGGCCGGCGCACGGTCGACCCTGACCGCCAAGTTGAAGTCCGGCGCGCTGCCGCGTGATGTGTTCAAGCGACGCGACGCAGTTCTGGCCCTGTCCGAGGCCAAGGGAATTCTGGATGAAACCGCCAGTGTCGAACAGCAGGAGCGCGCGATCGAGGCGAACCGCCTCTCACCCGACCTGGTGCCGGCGGCAGCCATGGCCGCACGGGCCTACATCTCCAAGGGCAAGCCGCGCGCCGCGACAAAGATTCTCAAAAAGGCATGGGAAGCGCAGCCGCATCCGGATCTGGCCCATGCCTTTGCCGAGATCGTGCCCGACGAAACCGCCGAGGAGCGGGTCAAGCGCTTTACGGCATTGACGCGCATTCATCCCGAACATCTGGAAACCCGCTTGATCCTGGCCGAGCTGAACATTGTAGCCGAAGACTTTCCCGAGGCCCGCCGGGCGCTTGGAGATGTGGTCGAGAAAGGTGCCGATGCCCGAGCCTATACCCTGATGGCTGCCATCGAGCGCGGCGAAGGGGCCTCGGACGCGGTGGTTCAAGGCTGGCTGGCCAAAGCGTTGAATGCGCCGCGCGGGCCGCAATGGGTCTGCGACAACTGCCATGACATCCAGGCTGAATGGGCGCCGGTCTGCCCCAACTGTCACAGCTTTGACACGCTCAGCTGGCAGACCCCCAAAACCCCCGAGATCGCCACGGCGACGGGTGTTCACATGATGCCTCTGATCGTAGGGACTCTGGAAGACCAATCGGATATGGCCGAGGACGCCGAAATCGAGGATATCCCCGAGCCTGAGATTTTCGACGCCAGCATGGTAGACCAGGCCCCCGAAGAGCCTGAGACCGAAGACGCCGGACCAAAATCCGCCTAGCGGGCGGTTTCGACGTCAAACGCGTCGTTCCACAGTTTGAACAACTCTGCCCTGCGGTTCGGGTCGCTGGCCACCAGAAGGGCCGGCGACAAAGGGATGAACCGTCGTGCGCTGGGCGTCAGTCCGGTCTCGGCCGAGTCCATTCGGGACACAAGCCCCGAGGTTGCGAGCAAGTCCTGCGCCCGGGCAGAGAGCAGGAAATCCAGCAAACGGGCTGCGGCGGCACTGTTGCCTGCATTCTTCGGGATCAGAAAGGCGCGGGACAGGACGAGGGTGTAGTCCTCGGGCAGGATCACCCCAACTGCCGGGTCCTGTGCATTCGCGACATAAGAGCCAAGCACGTTGTAGGCGATCAGGAACCGGCCCTCGGCAACGTCGCGAATGATCTCGGCGGAACAACAGGTGGCGATGGCATCTATGCGCGCGAAACCTTCGATCAATGACCCGAAGGTGGTCGCCTCGAGACTGTCTCCATAGGCAAACAGATACCCCAGCCCCGAGGCTGCGATGTCATAGGTCGCCACCCGGCCGCGCAGCAGGTCGGGGCGGGTGCGCATCGCGTCCAGCAGGGCAAAGCGGCTGCGCGGCACCTCCAGATCGTCCAAACGGTCCTTGTTGTAGACGATGACCGCGGGTTCGGTGGTGATCCCCCACAGCTCGTCCCGCCAGCGCCGGGCCGGGGGCAGCGCCTGCGTCAGGGCCGAGCTGTAGCGATGGGCGCAAGCGGCATTGACCAACCAGACCATCTGCTGAACGGCCGAGGAAAACACCGCATCCGCCGGGCTGTCGCCGGTCTTGCAGGCCGTCTTGCTGTGCTGGAACAGCGCGTTCGAGCCCCATTGTTCATAGGTTATGGTCAGGTCTGGGTTCTGCGCCGCGAACTGTTCCATCACCGGGCGGATAATGCCGATATCCGTGGTCGAGCGCACCAGCAGTGGGTCGGGCCCGGTGCCGAATTCGGTGACTGCTTCCTGCGCCGCGGTGCTGGTACCCAACGTCAGCAGGCACAGGGCCAGCGGGATCAGAAACCGTATCATGCGCCTGTTCCTTCGGTGGCCGCCGGAAAGCTGAGCGATACGCGAAACCCGTCATCGGTGCGGGTCATCTCGACGGTGCCATCAAAGGCTTCGGCGGTGGATTTGACGATCGACAGGCCCAGCCCGCTGCTGTCCTCGCCCGAGCCTGTGTTGCGGTTGAACCGGTCACCCAGCCGGGCAGAGACCGACGTTTCCGGCCCCGGGCCGCTGTCTCGCACCCACAGCACGGCGCGGCCACCATCCAGGCTGGCGCCGATGCTGACCGGGGCCTTGCCATGGCGCAGCGCGTTGCCCAGCAGGTTCTTGGTGGCCTCGCCCAGCGAAAACGCATCGCCCCGCACCCAGACCGGGTCTTCCCCGATTTTCAGATGCACCTCGACGCCGGGGGCGATCACCTCGTGGTCGCTCTGCTCCAGCGCCTCGAGCGCCACTTCGCGCAGATCGACCGGCAGGCGCGGGGCGCTGTCGATGCGGTGGATGACCATCGCGCGCGACAACAGCTGATCCAGAAGTGTCCCGAGCGACCGCGTACGGTTCAGCAGCCGGTCCAGCGCGCGGTGGCGAGCCGGGGCATCCGGATCCGCCTGCGCGATTTCGGCCTGGACCCGGATCGCCGCGACCGGGGTGCGCAACTGATGCGCGGTGTCGGCGATCAGGTTGCGCATCGACAGAACCTGCCGGTCCAGCCGCCCCATGAACCGGTTCATCGCCGCGATCATGACCTGCAATTCGCGCGGCAGACCGTCGCTGGCCACGGGCGTCAGGTCATAGGGGTCACGGCGGATCAGGTCGTCCGACATCGCCTCGAGCGGGCGCAGCGCCGAACGGGTGACGAACCAGGACATGATCAGCAGCAATGCGCCCGCCACCGCCATCGGCAGCAGGGCATCCAGCATCAGCCCGGCGGTCATCGCGCGCCGCGCAAGCAAGGTCTGCCCGACCACGATTTCGACTTCGCCGGAAAAGTCGCGCTCGGCGAACAGGCGGGGCAAACGGACGAACCGGGCTGGTTCCCCGTTCAGGTCTGCCGCGAAATATTGGGCCGACTGGCTGACGGGCTGCGGGGGCGCGATCACCGTGTCCGGGTCCAGCCCGGTGATGAAGCGCCCGTCGGACCCGCGCACCGCGTAGTAGATCCGGTCATCCGGGGCCTGGGCCAGCAGTTCAAAGGCCGAAACCGGCAGGTCGACGATGGGCTGGCCGTCCTGGATGCGCAAGGATTCGGCGATGTCGCTGGCAGCGCCCAGCAGCAGCCGGTCATAGGCCTGACGGGCCGCCAGCCGGCCGTTGGCCCAGATCGACAGGCCGACCAGCGCGCCGCCCAGAACAAGGATCAGCATCACCGCGCTCAGCACCCGGGCGGTCAGGCTGTGGGGCAGGGGCGGCTTAACCATGCAGGCCGATCCGGTACCCGACCCCGCGCTGGGTTGTGATGGTCACACCGCTGCCCGAGAATTTCTTGCGCAGCCGGGCGATATACAGCTCGATCGCGTTCACGCCCACATCGGCATCCTCGAACCCGTAAAGCGAGTCGTACAGCCGCGCCTTGGACAGGAACTGCCCCTCGTGCCGGATCAGAGCGTCCAGCACGGCGGCCTCGCGCGCGGTCAGGTTCAGGCGTTTGCCGCCCAGCGTGGCGCTGCGGTCTTTGGGGGCATAGACCAGCGGGCCCAGCGTGATCTGTTCGCTTTTACGGTCGGCATCTCGGCGCACCAGCGCGCGCAGCCGCGCCTCGAGCTCGCGCTGGTCGAAGGGTTTGCCCAAGTAGTCGTCGGCCCCTTTGTCCAGCGCGGCGACTCGGTCCTCGACCGCAGTCAGTGCGGTCAGCATCAAGACCGGAATGCGGTCACCCCCGCCACGGATTTCGTCCAGAAAGCCCAGGCCCGACCCGTCGGGCAGGTTGATGTCCAGCAGGATCGCGTCATAGCCCTGGACCGCGCGGAAATCGCGCGCGGCCTCGACCGAGGTCGCCAGATCGCAAACGACACCGGACCGGCCCAGATGGGCCACGACGCCCTCGGCCAGATCCTCGGCATCCTCGATCATCAATACGCGCATTGTCCCCCCGAACGCCCGTCGCAACATGACAGGTTCGTGACAGCATTATTCGTTAAAGAAAATCAACCTGCAAGGAAGGGCTGCGCGCCCGACTCCCTGCAGGGACCGGTTTCGTCTGCGTAACAGCAGGCCAAGAAGACACTAGGAGGAGAACCAAATGAAACTGTTTGGAACCGGCGGCGTCGTAGCCGCTGCCGTATTCGCCCTGACCGGCTTTGCCGCCAGCGCTCAGGAATGTATTGCACCGGCAAACCCCGGTGGTGGTTGGGACTTTACCTGCCGTCAGGTGGGCAAGTCGCTGCAGGATCTGGGCCTGATCGACCAGACCATGCAGGTCGTGAACCTGGCCGGTGGCGGCGGTGGCGTGGCCTTTGCCGAGGTGGTGAACAAGCGCAATGACGACAACAACCTGATTGTCGCCGCAAGTGCCGCAACTGCAACCCGTCTGGCCCAGGGCGCCTATCCGGGCAACACCATGGATCAAGTCCGCTGGCTGGCCGCGATCGGCGCCGATTATGGCGTGATCGCCGTGGCTGCCGATAGCCCCGTCAACACCCTGCCCGAGCTGCTGGACCAGATCAAAGCCGACCCGGCTTCGGTTTCGGTTGCTGGCGGTTCGGCCGTGGGCGGCTGGGACCACCTGAAGGTGCTGATCGCGGCCAACGCCTATGGCATCGACGATGTCCGCTCGGTCAAGTACATCGCCTTTGACGGCGGTGGCGAGGCGGTGACCCAGCTGCTGGCCGGCTCGGTCCAGGCCTTTACCGGTGACATTTCCGAAGCCAAGGGTTTCGTGGATTCCGGCGACATCAAAGTGATCGCGGTTCTGGCGCCCGAGCGTTTGCCCGGTGAATTCGCTGACTTCCCGACCGCCAAGGAGCAGGGTGTGGATGCCATCGGCGCCAACTGGCGCGGTTTCTATGCACCGGGCGGCATGTCGGACGAGGCCTACAACGACTGGGTCGCAAAAATCGGTGACCTGTATGCGTCGGACGAGTGGAAAGAAGTGATGGCCGCCAACGGTCTGGCTCCGCTGGACCTGCAGGGCGAGGACTTCCAGAACTTCGTTGCCGAGTCCGTCGGTCAGATCCAGACCATCTCGAAAGAGATCGGGATCATCAAGTAACCGCACCACTCACGTGCAGGCGGGTGCCGCGACAGCGTGGCGCCCGCACTGTTTCTACCCGAACAACAGGAGACACCGATGAGTGACCGCATCTTCGGGGTTGTCGGACTTCTTCTTGCCATTGGTTTCGCGATATCCGCGCTGGCGATCGAAGAAAGCTTTCTGTCCGATGCCGTTGGGCCCAAGGCCTTTCCTTTGATCATCGCCGCCATTCTGGGCGTGTCCAGCGCGGTGATCGCCCTTCGCCCGGACGCCGAGCCGGAATGGCCGGCCCTTGGCCGTCTGGTCGAGATCGCCGCCGCGGTGGTGGTCATGATCCTGTATGCCGAATTGCTGCCCGAGTTGGGCTTCGTCATCGCCACGGCCTTTGCCGCGGCCTACCTGGCCTGGCGATTGGGGTCCGGTCCGATCGAAAGCGTTCTGGTCGGCGTGGGCACCTCGGTTGGGATCTACGTCATTTTCCACCTGGTTCTGGGCCTGTCGCTGGCCAAAGGGCCGCTGGGTTTCTAGGGGGCGATCATGGAAACTTTTGCATCCTTGGCCGATGGGTTCGCCATCGCGCTGACTTGGCAGAACCTGATGCTGGCCCTGTTGGGCTGCTTTCTGGGCACGGTCATGGGCGCGCTGCCGGGCCTTGGCCCGTCGAACGGCGTGGCCATCCTGATCCCGCTGGCCTTCACGCTGGGGCTGGGCGCGACGCCGTCGCTGATCCTGCTGACCAGTGTCTATTACGGGGCGATGTACGGGGGGCGGATCTCGTCGATCCTGCTGAACATCCCCGGTGACGAGCCTGCGATGATGACCTGTCTGGATGGGCATCCCATGGCCAAAAAAGGCCTGGCGGGTGAAGCTCTTTCGCTGTCGGGTATCGCCTCATTCGTCGGCGCGTTCCTGGCGACCTGGGGCCTGATCCTGCTGGCGCCTCAGCTGGTCAAAGTGGCATTGCTGTTCGGCCCGGCCGAATATTTTGCCCTTTTTGCGCTGGCGTTCATGACGCTGGGCGGTGTGTCGTCGACCAACCAGGCCAAATCGGCTTTTGCCGCCGCGCTGGGGCTTGGGCTGGCGACCATCGGCGTTGATACCCAAACGGGCGTGCCGCGCTTTACCTATGGCGAAGTGCATCTGTACGACGGGATCGATTTCCTGGTGGCCATCGTCGGCCTGTTTGCCCTGTCCGAGGTGTTCATTTTCCTCGAACACCGGCATGGCGGGTCTGACGCCGAGGGCAGCAAGCTGAAAATCGGCAAGCTCTACCCTCCGATGTCGATGATCAAGAGCTGCACGCCGACGATGCTGCGCACCTCGTTCCTGGGCTTCATCGCCGGGGTTCTTCCCGGGGCCGGGGCATCACTGGGGTCGTTCATTTCGTACTCGATGGAAAAGCGGCTGGTGGACAAGAAAAACACCTTTGGCACCGGTGATCCGCGCGGCGTGGCCGCGCCCGAGGCTGGCAACAACGCCGCCGCCGGAGGCGCATTGGTACCGATGCTGGCGCTGGGCGTTCCGGGGTCGGGTACCACGGCGGTACTGCTGGCGGTGCTGCTGGCGCTGAACATCACGCCCGGGCCGCTGCTGTTCACCCAGAATCCGGATGTGGTTTGGGGCCTGATCGCGGCGCTGTTCATCGCCAACTTCATGCTGCTGGCCATGAACATCCCCATGGTGGGCCTGTTCACCCGCGTGCTGATGATCCCGTCGCGCATCCTGATGCCGATCGTGGCCATGGTCAGCTTTGTCGGCATCTATGGCATTTCCGGGTCCAGCTTTGACCTGCTGGTGATGATCGGGTTCGGCGTGATGGGCTGGGTCCTGCGCAAGCTGGACGTGCCGCTGGTGCCGATCATTCTGGGTACCCTGCTGGGCAACGCGATGGAGAACAACCTGCGTCGCGCCGTGACCATCGACAATGGCAACTGGTGGACCCTGATCGACAGCCCGCTGTCCATCGGGTTGTGGACAATCGCGATCATCGGCTTTGTCCTGCCCCTGATCGTGGGCGCCCGGGTCAAGGCCAAGATGCACCAGCGTCGTGACGAAGAAGGCGCGATCAGCGATTGATCTGCCTGTCCGCCGCCCGCCGAAATGGTCGGGCGGCGGATCGTTTGCCGGCCCGTGACCCGCAGGGTTCGGCTGAAGATTGTCCCAGACACCTCGCTTTGCTAACGTCACTCTCGCGTCGGGGAGGGCGTGCAAACCGAAATGCTGGATTACTCGCATAACGCTTGGCTCGTAGCGGCCTCGTTGGCCGTCGCACTCATGGCCGGTTTCACCGGCCTGTATCTGACGCATGGTGCTTCAAAGCTGGATGACCAGAGGCGGAAGTTCGTCGTCGCCCTGGCTGCGGTCATTCTGGGCGGCGGCATCTGGTCGATGCATTTCGTGGCCATGCTGGGCCTGCAACTGCCGATCCTGTTTTACTATGACGCGTTGATCACCCTGATCTCAGCCCTGGTTGCCATTCTGATGGTCGGGCTGGCGCTGCTGCTGTTGCATTTTCGCGCGCGTAGCCCGGGCACGATTGTCGGCGCGGGCGTGATCGTGGGTCTTGGTATTGTGGTGATGCACTATATCGGCATGGCCGGGATGGAGCTGTGCCGCCCCGTCTACACCGCATCAGACGTTGCGATCGCCACCTTGGCTTCGGTGGTGCTGTCAGTGCTGGCGATCTGGGTTGCCTACGACAATCGCACCCAGCGCAATATCCTGCTGGGCACTGTCTGTTTCGGCCTGGCTGTGTTCACCATGCACTTTGTCGCCACGGGCCTGACCGATTTTACCGCCAGCGACAATGCAGGTGGCGCGGGCCCAGCTTTGAACAATCAGGTTCTTGCGATGGGGGTGACCGTTGCGGTGTTCCTGATTTGCGGGGCATTTCTGCTGACCGGGATCACCTTTATCGGGCCCGAGCCGGCGGTCGAAGCGCCGCAGCCGGAACCGGCTCTGCGCGCCGGCGTCCCGTTCGAGCGCGAGGGCCAGACCTTTTTCACCGAACCAGCGCGCGTCGCCGCCATTCGGGCCGAGGGGCACTACACCGTTTTGTACATGGGCGCCGAGAAACTGTTCTGCCCTTGGTCGATCACCGAGGCCGAAACCCGCCTGAAACCAGACGGCTTTTTGCGGGCCCACCGAAGTTACCTTGTGAACCCCAGACACGTTTCCCGGTTTGAGCGGCACAAGGACAACGGCACCTGTTATTTCGACCAGGTCGATGCGCTCAGCAAGGTGCCGGTCAGCCGATCCCGCCTGACGGACATCCGCGAGGCGCTGGGCCTCTGATCGCAACTCGTGCAGCCCAATCGCATTTCGTGAAACAACCCGCGCCCCCCGTTCCTGCGCGATAGCCTGCGCACGCCCTCAGGACTTTGCTTGATCCCAAGGCCCCGACGTGAACGGGCCAAGGGAGGAAAACATGATACCAGCCGGTTTCGAGTATCACCGGCCAGGCGACATCGCCTCGGCCATCGGCATTCTGCAGGAACACGGGGACGAAGCGCGCGTGATCGCAGGCGGGCACAGCCTGATCCCGATGATGAAGCTGCGCATGGCCGAGATGGGCCATCTGGTCGACCTGCAGGCCATCGAGGAACTCAAAGGCATTGAGGTCGGGTCCGATACTGTGACCCTGGGCGCGATGGTCACGCAGCACGAGTTGATCACCCACGACGGTCTGGCCGACGCGATCCCGCTGATCCGCGAAGCGGCGCTGCAGATCGCGGATCCGCAGGTGCGATACATGGGTACGGTCGGCGGGAACGTGGCCAACGGGGATCCGGGCAATGACATGCCGGGTCTGATGCAGTGCCTGAACGCGTCGTTCGAACTGTCCGGCCCAGACGGCACCCGCAACGTCCCGGCCCGCGATTTCTACGAGGCGGCCTATTTTACCGCCCGCGAGGACGAGGAGATCCTGACACGGATTTCCATCCCTGTTCCCGGCCCCGGTATCGGGCAGGCCTATGAAAAGCAGAAACGCAAGATCGGCGACTATGCAACCGCGGCCGCCGCAGTGATGGTTGGAAACGGTCAGGCATCTGTGGCGATGACCAACCTGTCCGACACGCCCGTCTGGTCTGACGCGGCCAGTGCGGCAATGGCTTCGGGCGATGTCGACGGCTGCGTGGCCGCGATGCTCGAGGCGATCGACCCGGTGGCCGACAACCGCGGCCCCGTCGAATTCAAGAAACACGTGGCCGCCGTGATGCTGCGCCGCGCCATCGACCGTGCGCAGAGCCGCGCGGGCTGAGGGGAGGAACACAGATGTCGAAGATGCATGTCAAACTCACCGTGAACGGCAAGCAGGTCGAGGGCCTGGCCGAGCCGCGCACGTTGTTGATCCACTTCCTGCGGGAAGATCTGAAAATCACCGGCCCGCATATCGGTTGCGAAACCAGCCACTGCGGAGCCTGCACCGTGGATATCGATGGCAAGTCCGTCAAATCCTGCACGACCTTCGTGGCGCAGGTGAACGGGGCTGATATCACCACCGTCGAAGGGCTGACCAATGACGACGGCAGCCTTGGTGTGCTGCAGGAAATGTTCCGCGAGCATCACGGGCTTCAGTGCGGTTTCTGCACGCCGGGCATGATCACCCGCGCGCATCGCCTGCTGCAGGAAAACCCCAACCCGACCGAAGAAGAAATCCGCTTTGGCATGGCCGGCAATCTCTGCCGCTGCACCGGGTACCAGAACATCGTCAAGGCGATCTCGGCCTCGGCTGACATGCTGAACGCGCAGAAGGAGGCCGCGGAATGAACGACCAGACCATGACCCCCGAAGAACGCGCCGCCAACCTCAAGGGGATGGGCAGTTCTCGCAAACGCGTCGAGGACGTGCGCTTTACCCAAGGCAAGGGCAACTACGTCGATGACATCAAGCTGGACGGAATGCTGTTCGGCGCCTTTGTCCGTTCACCCTATGCCCATGCCCGCGTTGTCAGCGTCAACAAAGAGGCCGCTCTGGCCGTGCCTGGTGTTGTGGCCGTTCTGACGGCCGAGGACTTGGCGCCGCTGGGTCTGCACTGGATGCCCACGCTTGCTGGCGACAAGCAGATGGTGCTGGCGGACGGCAAGGTCCTGTTCCAGGGCCAGGAGGTGGCCTATGTGGTTGCCGAAGACCGCTATGTCGCGGCGGATGCCGTCGAACTGGTCGAAGTCGAATACGAGGAACTTCCGGTTCTGACCGACCCGTTCGAGGCGCTGAAGTCCGACGTGGTGCTGCGTGAGGATCTCGAGGGTCAGACAGAAGGCGCCCACGGGCCGCGCAAGCATCACAACCACATCTTCACCTGGGAACAGGGCGACAAGGACGCGACCGAAGCCGTTCTGGCCGAAGCCGATGTGGTGGCCGAGGAAATGGTCTACTACCACCGCACCCACCCCTGTCCGCTTGAGACCTGCGGCTGCGTGGCCAGCATGGACAAGGTGACCGGCAAGCTGACGCTGTACGGCACCTTCCAGGCGCCGCATGCGATCCGCACCGTCGTGTCCCTGATTTCGGGCCTGGCCGAGCACAATATCCGGGTGATCAGCCCCGATATCGGTGGCGGTTTCGGCAACAAGGTGGGCGCTTATGCGGGTTATGTCTGTTCGGTCGTGGCCTCGATCGTCACCGGTCAGCCGGTGAAATGGGTCGAGAACCGGATGGAAAACCTGATGTCCACCGCCTTTGCCCGCGACTACTGGATGCAGGGCAAGATCGCCGCCACCAAAGACGGCAAGATCACGGGCCTGTGGTGTCATACAACCGCGGACCACGGTGGGTTCGACGCCTGCGCCGACCCGACCAAGTTCCCGGCCGGGTTCATGAACATCTGCACCGGGTCCTACGACATCCCGACCGCCTATCTGGCCGTGGACGGCGTCTACACCAACAAGGCTCCGGGGGGTGTGGCCTATCGCTGTTCCTTCCGCGTGACCGAGGCCGCCTATTTCATCGAGCGGATGATCGAGGTTCTGGCCATCAAGTTGAACATGGACGCGGCCGAGCTGCGCCGGATCAATTTCATCAAGGCCGACCAGTTCCCCTATCAGTCCGCGCTGGGATGGGAATATGACTCGGGCGATTACCACACCGCCTGGGACAAGGCGCTGGCTGCGGTTGGATACGAGGATCTGCGTGCCGAACAGGCACAGCGGGTCGAGGACTTCAAGGCCGGCAAGACGCGCAAGCTTCTGGGGATTGGTCTGACGCATTTTACCGAAATCGTCGGGGCAGGGCCTGTGAAGAACTGCGATATTCTGGGCTTGGGGATGTTCGACAGCTGCGAAATCCGCATCCACCCGACCGGGTCAGCCATCGCGCGGCTGGGGACGATCTCACAGGGCCAGGGTCACGCCACGACCTTTGCCCAGATCATCGCCAGCGAGATCGGTCTTCCAGCCGACGACATCACGCTGGAGGAAGGAGACACCGACACCGCGCCCTATGGCTTGGGCACCTATGGTTCTCGGTCCACGCCGGTTGCGGGGGCTGCAACGGCCATGGCTGCACGCAAGATCCGCGCCAAGGCGCAGATGATCGCGGCCTACCTGCTTGAGGTTCACGACGACGATGTCGAATGGGACGTGGACCGGTTCGCGGTCAAAGGCGCGCCCGAGCGGTTCAAGACGATGAAAGAGATCGCCTTTGCCGCCTACAACCAGGCCATCCCGGGGTTGGAGCCGGGTCTGGAGGCCGTCAGCTACTATGACCCGCCCAACATGACCTATCCGTTCGGCGCTTATGTCTGTGTCATGGAGATTGATGTCGATACCGGCGAATGGGAAGTCCGGCAGTTCTATGCGCTGGACGATTGCGGAACCCGGATCAACCCGATGATCATCGAAGGTCAGGTTCATGGCGGTGTGACCGAGGCGCTGGCCATCGCGATGGGTCAAGAGATTTCCTATGATGAGATGGGCAACGTCAAGACCGGCACGCTGATGGACTTCTTCCTGCCAACCGCGTGGGAAACGCCCAACTATACGACCGATCACACGGTGACCCCCTCGCCGCATCATCCGATCGGCGCGAAGGGTGTCGGCGAAAGCCCGAATGTGGGTGGCGTGCCGGCGTTCTCGAATGCGGTGCACGATGCGTTCCGGCCCTTTGGCCTGGTTCAGAGCCACATGCCGCATGACCATTGGCGGATCTGGAAGATCGCCAACGGTTTGGGGATGCACGGGTAGTCGGTTTCGGACCGGCGAGGCCCGGTCCGACCGAACGGAGGGGGCGCTGACCCCCTCCAACCCCCTCGGGATATTTTGGTCAAACGAAGATTGGACCCTGGTGTGACACTGAGTGACGTTCAGAACGGTTTAGCCCAGCAGGGCTATGTTGCCGACGACCGGTTGGCGATGGCGTTGCATTTGGCCCAGACCCTAGGACGACCGCTGCTGCTGGAGGGTCCGGCCGGCGTCGGCAAGACCGAAGTGGCCAAGGCACTGGCGGCGTGGCGAGACGCCCGTTTGATCCGCTTGCAGTGTTACGAAGGGTTGGACGCCAGTCACGCGATCTATGAGTGGAACTACCAGCGGCAGCTGCTGGCCATCCGAGCCTCCGAGGCGCGCGGCGGAACCAGCGAGGCCCAACTGTTTTCCGACGACTATCTGCTGAAGCGGCCGTTGTTGGAGGCGATCAGCGCCGATGATCCGCCCGTTCTGCTGATCGATGAGATTGACCGGGCCGATGAAGAATTTGAGGCCTATCTGCTTGAAATCCTGTCGGACTTTCAGATCACGATCCCGGAACTGGGGACAATTTACGCCAAAACGCGACCCATCGTCATTCTGACCGCAAACGGCACGCGCGATCTTTCGGACGCGCTGCGGCGGCGGTGTCTTTACAGCTTTTTGAACTATCCGTCTGGCGAGGCCGAAATGGCCATACTGCGGGCACGGATGCCCGAAGTCGAAGAGCTGTTGGCGCGCCAGATCATCGGAGTGGTTCAGAACCTGCGCAAGGAAGATCTGGAAAAGACACCCGGCATTGCCGAAATGCTCGACTGGGCCGCGGCCCTGTCGGGTCTTGGCGTCAACGATCTGTCCCAATCGCCCGAGGCCGTACAGGCCACACTGGTTTGTCTGCTGAAGACCGCTGCGGATTACGACGCCGTTCCACCCGAGGTGATGGATCGCCTGATCGGAAAGGTCGCGTGATGCAGGTGACACGGTTTCCATCGCGGGCGCATGGATTGGCCGATCGGATGGCGGGATTCGTGGCGCATCTGCGCGGGAACGGTTTGCGGGTCGGACCGCGTGAGACCGGAGATGCGCTGGCCGCATTGGCTTCGGTCGAGGCCACCGATGTCGGGCAGGCGCGGGATGCCTTGTGTGCCCTGATGTCCGGGGATGCCGAGGATTGGCGGCGCTTTGACGATTTGTTCGATGCCTATTGGTTCAACTCGGGCAAGCAGCGGAGCGGTGTCGCACAGAACACCCATGTCAGGGTCCAGTCGGCCAAGCCGATGATCTGGCAGACCGAAGATCGCGGAGATGCCGCTGACGATTCCCACGATGCGCAGGATGCCAGCACCCCGGATTCCGGGGATGGACAGGCCGAAGGAACGGACGGGAAGCTGATCGCAACCCGGACCGACAACCTGTCACGCCGGGATCTGCGCGAGTTGATAGATGAGCAATCCCTGCGCCGGGCCGAAGCCGCGGCCCTCGCCCTGGCGCGGGCGATCCGGGATCGACGTTCGCGCAGGCGCAAACAGGCGCGGCGGGGTCCGGCGCTGGACATGCGTCGCATCCAGCGGGCAAGCCTTGCGCGCGGGGGCGAGCCTTTGGAGCTGTTTCGCCGTGCCCGACCGCCACGCCCGATGCGGATCGTCGCGCTGTGCGATGTCAGCGGGTCCATGACCGTCTATTCGCGTGTATTTCTAGCTTTTCTCAAGGGCCTTGTGGCCAGCGGCACGGATGCGGATGCCTATCTGTTTCACACGCGGTTGATGCGGGTCACCGATGCGTTGCGGGACCACGACACCTTGCGCGCCGCTGGCCGGTTGTCACTGATGGCCGAAGGTTTCGGTGGCGGCACGGACATCTCCGGCAGTCTCGAAAGGTTTCTGGACGGATACAGTGCGCGGGCGCTGAATGGGCGCACCATCGTGCTGATCCTTTCGGATGGCTATTGCAGCTCTGACCCGCAGGCGCTGGGCGCGGCTTTGTCGAGGATCCGGCGCAAGGCGCGCCGGATCGTCTGGCTGAACCCCCTAAAAGGTTGGGAGAATTATCAGCCCGTCGCCGCCGCCATGCAGGCTGCTTTGCCCCATCTGGATGCGCACCTTCCGGCAAACACGCTCGACGCGCTGGCCGCGTTGGAGCCCGAGTTTCAAAAGTTGTGAGAGGAACCGATCATGCCTGGTTTCGACATTTTCGACACGATTGACCAGTTGCGCAGCAGCGGCGAGGCGTTCTGCGTCGCAACGGTGGTGCGGACGGCAGATGCGACCTCGGCCAAGGCGGGCGCCAAGGCGGCGATTACCCGGGACGGCCGGATCCTCGGCCATCTGGGCGGAGCCTGTGTCCAGCGTGCGGTGCGCGCCTCGGCACAGGAAGCGCTGGCCAGCGGTGCGTCGCGGATGATCCGCGTGAAACCCTCGGACAAGGTGGTGGCAATGACCGATCCGGATGGCGTTCAGACCTTCAAGAGTGGCTGCCCATCCGGCGGTACGGTCGACCTGCTTGTCGAGCCCTATCAACACGCGCCCCGCCTAGTGATCTTTGGCGACACCCCGATTGCCCATGCTTTGTCGGCTCATGCGGCATTGGCCGGGTTGCGCGTGTTCGTATCGTTTGAGACCAGAGACGCGGCTGCGCAATCATGTTTCGACCCAGACAACGTGGATGCGTTGGGGGTTGAGCCCCGCGATTTTGTGGTCGTCGCCTCGCAAGGCCAGAACGACAGGGCCGCGTTGGCCTCGGCGCTGGGTACGCCGGCAAGGCGGGTGTCGATGGTGGCCAGCCAGCGCAAGGCAAAGGTGCTGTCGGCCAGGTTGGTATCGCAGGGCATGGACACCGAGAAGGTTGCGCGCCTGAAGTCGCCTGCCGGGCTGGATATCGGGGCCATTGATCCGCATGAAATCGCCTTGTCGATCCTGGCCGAGATCGTGCGCTGGCGAAATGCGGACACCGCCGAGGAGACAACTCATGATGAAAAACTTGCGTAGCTGGGTGGCGCGGCTATGGCCGCCCCGGCCCGCTCAAACCCCCGAGGATGCCGCGGAACAGGCGCTGCGCGTCTTTCCCAGATGTTGCTGAGCAGAGGAATACCCAATGGAACTGACTGACGAAATTCGCATTGCGGCCCCCCGGGACGCGGTTTATCGCGCGCTGAACGATCCCGAGGTTCTGCGTGAATGCATCCCCGGCTGCGAAGAGCTGACCCAGACCGCCCCCAACGAGCTTGAGGCCAAGGTGGTTCTGAAAATCGGTCCGGTGAAGGCGCGGTTCGCTGGCGAGGTGACGCTGGACCAGACCAACGCCCCCGACGGGTTTTCGCTGGTGGGCGAGGGCAAGGGCGGAGCCGCAGGTTTTGCCAAGGGTGGTGCGGACGTCACGCTGACCGAAGATGGTGACGAGACCGTTCTGACCTATACCGCCAAGGTTGATGTCGGGGGCAAGATCGCCCAGTTGGGCAGTCGTCTGATTGCCGGAACGGCCAAGAAGCTCTCGGGCAAGTTCTTCACCCGGTTCGGCGAGGTCGTTGCCGCGCAAACCGCTGCCTGACGCAGGCGCCCGGCGCCGTTCCGGTTGACGAATTGCGTGAGGGGGGTATGCACCTGCATAGCGTTTGGCGATGATGCAGCAGGAGACAGTGGTGCCCCACACCTCGAAAATTGCCGAACTTGAGAATTGGCTGGTGATGAAGCCCGCTGACCTCAAGTCGATTCGTCAGCTGGTCACACGGCTGGAACATGCGCCCAAGGCTCCGGGTTCGGCCGGGCGTTTCTCTGCGGCACAAGCGGACATCGTTACCTCGCTGGGCGCCGATTGGCAGGCGGATCTTTTTGAGCCCGAGCACATGGTCAAACAGTACCGCGCATGGTTGGCTGCATTGCGAAGCCGCGGAGTTTCGCAAGCGGTGCCGATCGGGCAGGTCTTTTCCGGGCGCGTCCTCAAGGTACGCGGGCAGAACGCCTATTGCGGCGTTTTTCTGGACTTCTTCAAAGAGACCGGCGCTATCCCGGCTCTTTGCAATGACTGCTACAAGGTACAGATTTTGCCGCATGACCTGCGTGCGATGTTCCAGACCTATGCCCTGTTGCTTAAGCTGGATCTACCCAATGATAACGCCCGCAAATGCATGATCGAGCTGCGCGACGGGATCAAGTTTCCGTACAAGGCCTATATCTATTGCGACACCGTTGATGACGTGCGCGCCTGCCTGCAGGCGTTCCGCGATCTTCAGGCCAAGCATGGGATTGAAGGAATCAGCAGCAAGATCTCGCACGGATGTTCGGAATACGGGCAGAAGTATCCAGCATTCAAATTTCCGGAAACCGATGACGCGCCCGAGTTCGTTCCCGATCCGCAATGGCCCGCTATCGAAAAGGCCTATTTCAGGTCGATCAAGCTTCTGGCACAGGCCCGGGACAGCAACACCCGTGAGCATGTGAGCCTGCGCGATGTCTTCGCCTTCTGCACATGGGTCAAATACGCCGACCTGATCGGCGACCCGACCAGCGAGGCCTACGCGGCGCTGCGCGGACCGGACCTTCCCCAGCAATTCATCAAGCGGGTGCGGTCTCAGGCAAAGATCCGTCGCCGCGAGATGGAGGAATTGCAGAAGACGGAATGAGAGCCGACCACCCGTTCGAGGGTGGTTTGCGCGGTCGTCAAATCTTTTCGGGGATATGGTGCCCAGGAGAGGACTCGAACCTCCACGTCCATACGGACACTAGCACCTGAAGCTAGCGCGTCTACCAATTCCGCCACCTGGGCAGGTGTCGTGGAGGGGCGTTTAAGCCTACTCGCCGAGGGCGTCAACAGGATTCGAACGGAATTTCGAAAGTTTTTTTTCGGCCACCTTCCCACGGCGCGATCCCGTCGGTTCCGGCAGTGTTTTTTGCCTGATGCGCGGCGTTATTGCGCCTTGTTTGCCGGGCTTTGGAGCGGTAGATCGGAACAAGACCTACACAGCAGGAGCCCAACCATGTCCAAACTGGTCACGATTTACGGTGGATCGGGATTCGTCGGCCGCTACATCGCGCGACGCATGGCGAACGAAGGGTGGCGTGTACGGGTGGCGGTCCGCCGTCCGAACGAAGCGATCTTCGTCAAGACCTATGGCGTCGTGGGCCAGGTCGAGCCAATTCTGTGCAATATCCGCGACGATGCCTCGGTGGCCAGTGCGATGCATGGCGCCGATGCGGTCGTCAACTGCGTGGGCGTTCTGAACGAACTGGGAAAGAATGGATTTGGCGCCGTGCAAGCCGAAGGCGCGGGCCGCATCGCCCGTCTGGCGGCCGAGCAAGGTATTTCCCGCATGGTCCACATTTCGGCCATCGGTGCTGACGCGAATTCCGACAGCGAATACGCCCGCACCAAGGCCGCAGGTGAGGCTGCTGTGCTGACCCACATGCCCGATGCCGTGATCCTGCGACCCTCGGTGATCTTCGGGACCGAAGATCAGTTCTTCAACCGTTTCGCCGGCATGACCCGTATCTCGCCCCTCCTTCCGATCTTTGGCGCCGACACCCGGTTCCAGCCGGTGTTTGTGGATGACGTGGCGCAGGCCGCGGTCAAGGGCGTGCTGGGTCAGGCCGCACCGGGCGTCTACGAATTGGGTGGGCCCGAGGCCAAGACCTTCCGCGAGCTGATGCAGCAGATGCTCGAGGTGATTCACCGCCGCCGCATCATCATCGGTCTGCCGTTCTGGGTTGGGCGGATCATGGCCGGGGTTCTGGACATGCTGAAATTCATCAGCTTCCAGCTGTTTCCGAACAACATCCTGACCCGCGACCAGTTGAAGAACCTGCGCCGTGACAATGTGGTGTCCGAAGGAGCGAAAGGTTTCGCCGATCTGGGGATCGAGCCTGCCTCGCTGGAATCGGTTCTGCCGGAATACCTGTGGAAATTCCGCCCGTCGGGTCAGTACGACGACATCCAGAACTCGGCCCGGAACCTGCGCATCTGATCAGCTGTAAGCGACAATCAGCAGGATCGTACCCAGGATCACGCGATAGATCACATATGGCGTGAAGCTGACGCTACGCAGCAGACGCATCATCAGGCTCAGCGCCAACAGGGCCGAAACAAAGGCGAACACGGCTGCAATGGCGCTGTCCTTGGCCAGCTGAGCGTTGGCCTGCCCGATCACGTCCAGCGACAGCAGCGCGCCCGAGGCGATGATTGTAGGGATCGACATCAGCATCGCGATGCGCGCGCCGTCCTCGCGGGTATACCCCAAGTGCCGCGCGCCAGTGATGCAGATCCCCGACCGCGAGGTGCCGGGAATCAGCGCCAGGACCTGCCACAGACCCAAAATAATCGCGTCATGCAGCCCCCAGTCGGCGGCCTCTTTAGTCTGGGGGCCCTTCTTGTCCATCCAATACAGCAGCAATCCGAAGCCCAGCATCGTCCACCCGATCACCGCCACGGACCGCATCGCACTGCTGAGGCCGGTCAGGTGCAGGATTGCGCCGACGATGACGGTCGGGATGGTGGCTACGATCAAGGCCAGGGCCAGTCGGGACTGTGGGGTGTCGATGCGCCCGCGCAAAGCACGTGGCAGGCCCGCAAGGGCCAGTTTCACGTCGCTCCAGAAATACAGAACCACCGCGCCCAATGTGCCCACATGCACCGCGACGTCGATGGCCAGGCCCTGGTCTTCCATTCCGGTGAGGCTGGGCAGCAGGATCAGGTGGCCTGATGACGAAATCGGCAGAAACTCGGTGATCCCCTGGATGATCGCCACCAGAATCAGCTGAAAAAGACTCATCTGCCCGCCCGTGTTTGCGCCTGCTTTCGTTGCATTCAAGGCGTATAAGCGTGATCGGCAAAAGGAAAGTCAGGATTTAGGTCCGAAGTGGACCCAAAAATGAACAGAAAGTCGCCGAAAGAGATCGATCTTTCCGATTTTTTCCAATTTAGGTCAGTACAATTGACTTTTCATCCGAATTGGCTTCGCATAAAGAAATCCGACCAAGCCAATTCATGGAGTCTGACCGTGGCCAAGCAACCGATGCTGAAATTTGTGCAGATCGATCGTGACATGCCTGAAAAGCGCGCCGCAACCGATCGCAGAGCGGACTTCCATGAAATCTATGCCGAGTACGCTGCCGAAAAAGCCGCCGAGCAGGCCAGCCGTTGCAGCCAGTGCGGTGTGCCGTACTGTCAGTCGCACTGCCCGCTGCACAACAACATCCCGGACTGGCTGCGCTTGACCGCTACCGGACGGCTGGAAGAAGCCTATCAGACAAGCCAGGCCACCAACACCTTCCCCGAAATCTGCGGCCGCATCTGCCCACAGGACCGCCTGTGCGAAGGCAACTGCGTGATCGAGCAATCGGGCCATGGCACCGTCACCATCGGTGCGGTCGAGAAATACATCACCGACACCGCGTGGGAGGAAGGCTGGGTCAAACCTGTCGCTCCAACCGCCGAACGTCCCGAAAGCGTGGGCATCATCGGGGGCGGTCCCGGTGGTCTGGCGGCAGCGGACATGCTGCGCCGGGCCGGAATCCAGGTCACGGTCTATGACCGCTATGACCGCGCGGGTGGGCTGCTGATGTACGGCATTCCGGGCTTCAAGCTGGAAAAGGACGTGGTTCAACGCCGCAACGACCTGCTGGCCGAGGGCGGCGTGACTTTCGAGCTGAACTGTGACGTCGACGCTGCCAAGTTCGCCGAGATCCACGCAAAACATGACGCCGTGATCATTGCGACGGGTGTCTACAAGTCGCGGGATCTGTCCATGCCTGGCAGCGGCCTGCCCGGTATCGAAAAGGCTATCGATTTCCTGACTGCCTCGAACCGCAAAAGCTTTGGTGACGAGGTTCCCGAGTTCGACGATGGCCGCCTGAACGCCAAGGGCAAGAAGGTGGTCGTGATCGGTGGCGGTGATACGGCGATGGATTGCGTCCGCACCTCGATCCGTCAGGGTGCGACCTCGGTCAAATGCCTGTATCGCCGCGACCGGGCGAACATGCCGGGTTCACAGCGCGAAACCCAGAACGCTGAGGAAGAGGGCGTGATTTTCGAATGGCTCAGCGCGCCCAAGGGGTTTGTTGGCGACGAGCGTGTTACCGGCGTGATGGTGCAGAAGATGCGCTTGGGTCAACCCGACGCCACCGGCCGTCAGGCCCCCGAAGTGATCGAAGGCGCGGATTACGTCGAAGAGGCCGACCTGGTCATCAAGGCGCTGGGCTTCGAGCCCGAGGACCTGCCCACCCTGTTCGGCCAGCCCGACCTGCCCGTGACCCGCTGGGGCACCATCAAGGCCGCGTTCGAAACCGGCGAGACCGAGATGGACGGCGTCTATGCCATCGGTGACATCGTGCGCGGTGCCTCGCTGGTGGTCTGGGCGATCCGCGACGGCCGCGACTGCGCGCAGGCCATCATCGACCGGTTCAACGGCAAGGCCGCGCTTGCGGCCGAATGATCCCGCAGCCCAGCGACAGGAGGGACAGGATGCCCGAATTGCAAGGCCAATGCATGTGCGGCGCAGTCACCGTGACCGCGACCCCCGCCCGCGACGCGCTGGGCGCCTGCCATTGCGACATGTGCCGCCGCTGGACCAGCAGCGCGCTGGTCACCTTTCCGGCGCAGCCGGGCTATGCGGCGCTGGGGCCGGTCAAGACCTTCACATCGTCGGACTGGGCCGAACGCGCCTTCTGCGAAGAATGCGGATCGGCCCTGTGGTACCGGATCACCCTGCCGGGCGAGATGCACGGCCAGACACAGATCGCGGCCGGCCTGTTCGACAACGCGGCCGGCAACACGCTGAAACTTGAACTCTACATCGACAAAAAGCCCGAGGGTTACGCGTTCGCAGGTGAACGCCGCCAGATGACCGAAGCCGAGGTCATGGCCATGTACGCCCCGTCGGAAGAAGGAGACAGCCAATGACGAAATTTGATGCCGATTGGGTTCGGGCCGAGGAAGCCAAACGCAAGTGGATGGCAGAAAATGGCCTGTATTCCGAGCAGGAAGAGCATTCCTCGTGCGGCGTCGGCCTGGTGGTTTCGGTCGACGGCAAGAAAAGCCGCAAGGTGGTCGAGGCCGGGATCAATGCGCTCAAGGCGATCTGGCACCGCGGCGCGGTGGACGCCGACGGCAAGACCGGCGACGGCGCGGGCATCCATGTGCAGATCCCGGCCCCCTTCTTCTATGACCAGATCCGCCGCACAGGGCACGAGCCCAAGATGGACGAGTTGATCGCCGTAGGGCAGGTGTTCCTGCCGCGCACCGATTTCGGCGCGCAGGAGCGCTGCCGGACCATCGTGGAGACCGAAGTTCTGCGGATGGGTTACTACATCTATGGCTGGCGCCACGTGCCGGTGGATGTCACCTGCCTGGGCGAAAAGGCCAACGCAACCCGGCCCGAGATCGAGCAGATCCTGATCTCGAACTCCAAGGGCGTTGACGAGGACACGTTCGAGCGCGAGCTGTACGTCATCCGCCGCCGGATCGAGAAAGCCGCCGCCGCCGCGGGGATTTCGGGTCTGTACCTGGCCTCGCTCAGCTGCCGGTCGATCATCTACAAGGGCATGATGCTGGCCGAGCAGGTCGCCGTGTTCTACCCCGATCTGATGGACGAGCGTTTCGAGTCGGCCTTTGCGATCTATCACCAGCGCTATTCCACCAACACCTTCCCGCAATGGTGGCTGGCGCAGCCGTTCCGCATGCTGGCCCACAACGGCGAGATCAACACGCTGAAGGGCAACATCAACTGGATGAAAAGCCACGAGATCCGCATGGCCTCGGCGACCTTCGGCGACTATGCCGAAGACATCAAACCGATCATTGCGGGCGGATCGTCGGATTCGGCGGCGCTGGATTCGGTGTTCGAGGTTCTGGTGCGCGCGGGTCGCTCGGCCCCGATGGCCAAGACGATGCTGGTGCCGGAAAGCTGGTCGAAACAGGCGGTGGAACTGCCGCAGGCCTGGCGCGACATGTATTCCTACTGCAACTCGGTGATGGAGCCGTGGGACGGCCCTGCCGCGCTGGCCATGACGGATGGGCGCTGGGTCTGCGCCGGGCTGGACCGCAACGGCCTGCGCCCGATGCGCTATGTCGTCACCGGCGACGGTCTGGTGATCGCCGGGTCCGAGGCAGGCATGGTCCCGATCGACGAGGCCAGCGTTAAGGAAAAAGGTGCGCTGGGTCCGGGCCAGATGCTGGCCGTCGACATGAAGAAGGGCAAGCTGTACCGCGACAAGCAGATCAAGGACAAGCTGGCCGCGGCCCTGCCGTTCGGCGAATGGGTCAGCAAGATCAACGATCTGGACGAAAAGCTGGCGGAGGTCGCCGAAAAGCCGCTGTTCACCGGTGAGGAACTGCGCAAGCGCCAGATCGCGGCGGGCTACACGGTCGAGGAACTGGAGCAGATCCTTGCACCGATGGCCGAGGATGGCAAAGAGGCGATTGCCTCGATGGGCGACGACACGCCCTCGGCGGTTCTGTCCAAACAGTACCGGCCGCTCAGCCATTTCTTCCGCCAGAATTTCAGCCAGGTGACCAACCCGCCCATCGACAGCCTGCGCGAATACCGTGTGATGTCGCTGAAGACGCGGTTCGGCAACCTCAAGAACGTGCTGGATGAGGACAGCAGCCAGACCGAGATCGTGGTGCTGGAAAGCCCCTTTGTCGGCAACGCCCAGTGGGAAGAACTGGTGGCGAATTTCGATGCGCCGCTGGCCGAGATCGACTGCACCTTCGAATCCGGCACCGGCGCGCTGAGTGCCGCGTTGGCCCGCATCCGCGCCGAGGCGGAGGAGGCCGTGCGTTCGGGCGCGGGTCACCTGGTGCTGACCGACCAGTTTTCCGGCCCCGGCAAAGTGGCGATGCCGATGATCCTGGCCACCAGCGCGGTGCATTCGCACTTGATCCGTCAGGGTCTGCGGACCTTCTGCTCGCTCAACGTGCGCTCGGCGGAATGCATCGACCCGCATTATTTCGCGGTGCTGATCGGCTGTGGCGCGACCGTGGTGAACGCCTATCTGGCCGAGGATTCGCTGGCCGACCGGATCGAACGCGGGTTGCTGGAAGGCAGCCTGACTGAAAACGTCGCGCGTTACCGCGAGGCGATCGACCAGGGCCTGCTGAAGATCATGGCCAAGATGGGCATCTCGGTGATCTCGTCCTATCGCGGCGGCCTGAATTTCGAAGCCGTGGGCCTGAGCCGCGCCATGGTGGCCGAATATTTCCCCGGCATGACCAGCCGGATTTCCGGCATCGGCGTCACCGGCATTCAGTCCAAGGCTGAAGGAATCCACGCCAAAGGCTGGGAGAGTGGCCTGGATGTTCTGCCTATCGGTGGCTTCTACAAGGCCCGCAAATCGGGTGAGACCCATGCGTGGGAAGCGACCTCGATGCACATGATGCAGATGGCCTGCAACCGCGCCTCGTACGAGCTGTGGAAGCAGTACTCGGCCAAGATGCAGGCCAACCCGCCGATCCATCTGCGCGATCTGATGGATTTCAAACCGCTGGGCAAGCCGATCCCGATCGAGGAGGTCGAGTCGATCACTTCGATCCGCAAGCGCTTTGTCACCCCGGGCATGTCGCTGGGTGCGCTCAGCCCCGAGGCGCACAAGACGCTGAACGTGGCGATGAACCGGATCGGTGCGAAATCCGACTCGGGTGAAGGTGGGGAAGATCCCGCTCACTTCGTGCCCGAGCCGAATGGCGACAACCCCTCGGCCAAGATCAAGCAGGTGGCCTCGGGCCGGTTCGGCGTGACCGCCGAATACCTCAACCAGTGCGAAGAGCTGGAAATCAAGGTGGCCCAGGGTGCCAAGCCCGGCGAGGGCGGCCAGTTGCCCGGCATGAAGGTCACCGATCTGATCGCGCGCCTGCGCCACTCGACCAAGGGCGTGACGCTGATCTCGCCGCCTCCGCACCACGACATCTACTCGATCGAGGATCTGGCGCAGCTGATCTATGACCTCAAGCAGATCAACCCGCGCGCCAAGGTGACGGTGAAACTGGTGGCGTCCTCGGGCGTGGGCACGATCGCCGCCGGGGTGGCCAAGGCCAAGGCCGACATCATCCTGATCTCGGGCCACAATGGCGGCACCGGGGCATCCCCCGCGACCAGCATCAAATATGCCGGCCTGCCGTGGGAAATGGGCCTGACCGAGGCGCATCAGGTTCTGGCGATGAACAACCTGCGCGACCGGGTAACCCTGCGGACCGATGGCGGCTTGCGCACCGGGCGCGACATCGTCATGGCGGCGATGATGGGGGCCGAGGAGTACGGCATCGGCACCGCCGCCCTGATCGCGATGGGTTGCATCATGGTGCGCCAGTGCCAGTCAAATACCTGCCCGGTGGGCGTATGTACGCAGGATGAATCCCTGCGCGCCAAGTTCACCGGCAATGCCGACAAGGTGGTGAACCTGATCACCTTCTACGCACAGGAAGTGCGCGAGATCCTGGCCAGCCTCGGCGCACGGTCGGTCGACGAAATCATCGGCCGGGCCGATCTGCTGGCGCAGGTCAGCCGCGGGTCGGCGCATCTGGACGATCTGGACCTGAATCCGCTGCTGATCACCGTCGATGGCGCGCAAAACATCGTCTATGACCGTGACAAGCCCCGCAACGCGGTGCCTGATACGCTGGACTCTGAAATCGTGCGCGACGCTGCGCGGTTCCTGAAGGATGGCGAGAAGATGCAGCTGTCTTATGCCGTGCAGAACACGCACCGGACGGTGGGCACCCGCGTGTCCAGCCACATCGTGCAGAACTTTGGCATGCGCAACACGTTCCAGCCGGACCACCTGCATGTGAAACTGCAAGGCTCGGCCGGCCAGTCGTTGGGCGCCTTCGCCGCGCCGGGGCTCAAACTGGAAGTGTCGGGTGACGCCAACGACTATGTGGGCAAGGGCCTTTCGGGCGGCACCATCGTCGTGCGTCCGCCGCAGGTCAGCCCGTTGCAGGCCGACCGGAATACGATCATCGGCAACACGGTCCTGTACGGCGCGACCGACGGGTACCTGTTCGCGGCTGGCCGTGCTGGGGAACGCTTTGCCGTGCGCAACTCGGGTGCCACCGTGGTGGTCGAGGGCTGCGGCTCCAACGGGTGTGAGTACATGACCGGCGGCGTTGCGGTGATTCTTGGTGACATCGGTGCGAACTTTGGCGCGGGGATGACGGGCGGCATGGCCTATCTGTACGACCCCGAAGGCAAGGCGCAGTTGCTGATGAACATGGAAACCCTGGTGACCTGCCCCGTAACGGTCGAGCATTGGGAGACCCAGCTGAAGTCGCTGATCGAGCGTCACGCCGCAGAAACCGGCAGCCGCAAGGCCGCCGATATCCTGCAGCACTGGGATGTCGAGCTGTCGAACTTCCTGCAGGTCTGCCCGAAGGAAATGCTGAACAAACTCAGCCACCCGCTGAGCCACGAGGCAGCGGCGGTTCCGGCCGAGTAAGGCCGCCTGTGAAACCTGCCCCGCGTGTTTGAAAAGACACGCGGGGTTTTCGTTTTGTGCCCTCCCGTTTCCGGATTTCTTGAAAAAACATTGCGTGTCGCTAGGCCTGTACACGGAAAGTTTGGAAATTTCGCCAATGCTTCCGCTTGCCGCCAATTTCGCCAGGGAGTCGTCGCATGCCCACGACCTATCTTGACCAGTTCTTTGCCATGGATCCGGCCAGCCCGCCGGCAACGGGGACCCTTCTGACGGTTGAGAAGTACAATCTGGTCGACCAGAACGACGATGGCGACATCGACAGTTCCGACAATGACTCGGTCAACGGCATTGATGTCACCCGATCCTGGCCGGGCGACACGGTGACGATCAACGTGTCCGGTGTGGGAAACGTCACCTACACGGGAATCACCTTCTATCTGGCTGATGGCAGCCGCGTGTTCACCCCGACGGACGGTCAGGTGCTGCAAGAGGGGACGCTAGTCTCGACGACTTTCGTCAATACCGAAGGTCCCTTGGTGGTTCCGGGTGAGCTTGGGCCGCCGTGTTTTTCTGCCGGAACAATGATAAAGACACCCGATGGATTGCGCCGCGTCGAGGATCTGCAGGCCGGTGACCTGGTCACGACGGTTGACAATGGTGCGCGGGCCCTGATCTGGGTCGGCAGAACCACCGTCGCGGCCGAGGGCAACGCCGCACCGATCCGCTTTGCCGCAGGGGTTCTGGGGCTGGACCGTGACACTCTGTTCTCGCCGCAACACCGGATGCTGATCGACGATTGGCGCGCGGCTTATTTCTACGGCCACCCCGAGGTTTTGGTTGCCGCACATTCCCTGGTCAACGGCACGACGGTGACCAGGGTCGAAGGCGGCGAGATCGAGTATTTCCACCTGTTGTTCGACCAGCATGAGATCGTGATCGCCAATGGCGCCAAAAGCGAAAGCTACTATCCCGGCCACGCCGTTACGCGGTCTGACCGGGAAACCCAGGCCGAGCTGTTGCGCCTGTTCCCGCAGTTGGCAGCGGCGGAAGATGGTGGTCCGAAAACCGCCCGTCCGGTGGTGCGCCCGCGCGAAGGGCGGCTGATCGCGTCATAATTCCGTTCCAAATACCGGTGCTGCGGCGTATAGCAGGAACATGGCGAAGAAAGCAGCGCGCAAATCCCGCGGTAAGTCCAAAAAGGCAACCCAGTCTCGGAAAACGGAATCGCTCATCGTTCGGATTCGGCGGTGGGTACTGCGTGTCATCGGTGCCCTGGCCGCGGCGTTCGTGGCGCTTGTTTTGCTTTACACCGTGGTCAACCCGCCGATCACCCATACGATCTGGTCCGAGTGGCGCCGCCTCGGCAAGGTGGACCGGGAATGGGTCGCGATCGAGGATATGTCTCCGGTCATGGCCCGGTCGGTCGTTGCGGCCGAGGATGCGAATTTCTGCCTGCATTGGGGCTTTGACGTGAACGCGATCCGCGATGCGCTTGAGGATGGTGGCAACCGCGGGGCGTCGACCATTTCTCAGCAGGTGGTCAAGAATGTCTTTCTGTGGCAGGGGCGCAGTTGGGTGCGCAAGGCGCTTGAGACCTCCATGACCCCGGTCGTCGAAATCTTCTGGAGCAAAAAGCGCATACTCGAGGTGTATCTGAACGTGGCAGAGACCGGTGAGGGACTGTTCGGGATCGAGGCGGCCGCCCGCAAGAATTTTGGTGTCAGTTCCGCCCAGCTCAGCCCGGTGCAGGCGGCGCGGCTGGCGGCAATCCTTCCGTCACCGCGAAACCGTTCGGTCACGGACCCGTCGGTTTACACCCGCAGACGAGCCGCCGCGATCCGCGATGGAGCGGCCACCATCCGCGCAGATGGTCGCGCAGATTGCTTCGAGGATTGAAACTTCTGCCCGTCAGCGGCTATTGCTGAGCGGTACTCAATTGGTTCGAATGGATCCACATGGCGCGTTTGTTTCACGTTCCCCTGTCCCCCTTTTGTCGAAAAGTCCGCCTGTCACTGGCGGAAAAGAAGATCGAAGTCGAATTGGTCGAGGAAAAGTACTGGGAAAAAACCCCGGACTTCTTGCGCAGAAACCCTGCGGCCAAGGTCCCGGTTCTGCGGCTGGATGGCCGGGTTATGTCAGAAAGCGCGGCGATCTGCGAATATATCGAAGAGACGCGGCCGGAACCGGCTTTGATGCCGAAAACTCCGGAAGCCCGGTTCGAGGTGCGCCGTCTAGTCAGTTGGTTTGATGACAAATTCCACCATGAGGTGACATCCAAGCTGCTGTACGAGCGGGTGAACAAGAAAGTGACCGGGCAGGGCTATCCCGACAGCAAGAACGTCAAGGAAGGCGCGCGGGCGATCAAGTTCCACCTGGACTACATGGCTTGGCTGCTGGATCAGCGGCGCTGGCTGGCCGGAGATCAGATGACATTGGCCGATTTCGCGGCTGCCGCGCACTTGTCGTCGCTGGATTACATTTCGGATGTGGATTGGAACCGCAGCCAGGTGGTCAAGGACTGGTACGCCAAGATCAAGTCACGTCCGGCCTTCCGGTCGATCCTGGCGGATCAGGTGCCCGGCTTCCGCCCGCCCGCCCATTACGCCGACCTGGATTTCTGATAGGTTGGGGCAGGGGCTGTCTGCCCCCTCTTGGCCCGTTGGGCCAATTCACCCCCGAGGATATTTTGGGCCAGATGAACAGCGCGACGGCATTGAAGGACAGGTTGGTGGCGCAGGCCCGGGCCGAGGGGTTCGTGTCGTGCCGGATCTGCCGACCCTGGGACGTGCCGGAAGTGCCTGCGCGGTTGGCCGCCTTTCTGGCGGCGGGCTATCACGGGCAGATGAGTTGGATGGCCGAGCGGACCCATTGGCGGGGGGATCCGGCGGAGCTGTGGCCCGAGGCGCGCTCTGTCATCATGCTGGCCGAGAGTTACACGCCGGATCATGATCCGACCGAGGTTCTGGGGCGACCCGATCGCGGGGCGATATCGGTCTATGCGCAGAACCGGGATTACCACGATCTGGTCAAGAAGCGGCTGAAGCGGCTGGCCCGGTGGCTGATTGCCGAGGCCGGAGGCGAGGTGAAGGTGTTCGTTGATACCGCGCCGGTGCCCGAGAAGGCCTTGGGCCATGCGGCCGGGTTGGGCTGGCAGGGCAAACACACCAATCTGGTCAGCCGGGAGTGGGGCAATTGGGCCTTTTTAGGGTCTGTTTTTACCACTCTGGACCTGCCGACGGACCCGCCGGAAGTCGATCATTGCGGGTCGTGTCGGGCCTGTCTGGATGCCTGCCCCACGGATGCTTTCCCGGCGCCCTATCAGTTGGATGCGCGGCGTTGCATTTCCTATCTGACCATCGAGCACAAGGGGCCGGTGGATCAGGAGTTGCGGGGCAAGCTGGGCAACCGCATCTACGGTTGTGATGATTGCCTGGCCGCCTGCCCGTGGAACAAGTTCGCGGTGGCGGCCAGCGACATCCGCTATGCCGCGCGCCAAGACCTGATGGCGCCGCCGCTGGCGGAACTGGCCGGGTTGGACGATGCGGCGTTCCGGACCAGATTCTCGGGTTCTCCGATCAAGCGGATCGGGCGCGACCGGTTCGTGCGCAACGTATTGTACGCCATCGGCAATTCCGGGTCGGCGGAGTTGATTTCGGTCGCGCAGGCGCTGACCGAGGATCCCGACCCTACGGTGGCGGACGCGGCGCGCTGGGCGGTCGAACAACTGTCGTGAATGCCGCAAACAGGCTGGACGCGTCGGTTCAAACCGCTACACCCGTGACTGCGAACAGGATGGAGATCCCGATGGCGTTGGCTTTGGGCGTGGATACCGGTGGAACCTACACCGATGCGGTGCTGATCCGGGACGAGGAAGAGGTGATCGCCTCGGCCAAGTCCCTGACCACACGCGAGGATCTGGCGATCGGCGTCGGGCGGGCGATCCGGGCGGTGCTGGACCAGGCGCAGGTCGCGCCCGTTCAGATCTCGATGGCGTCGCTGTCGACGACGCTGGCCACGAACGCGCTGGTCGAGGGGCAGGGCGGGCGCGTTGCGCTGATCTATGTCGGGTTTCGGGACGGCGATCTGGACAGGCATGGGCTGCGCGATGCGCTGAAGGGTGACCCGGCGCTGGTGATCTCGGGTGGGCACAGCCATGCCGGGGCTGAGGCCGCGCCTTTGGATACAGGGGCGTTGACCGAATTTCTGGACCAGCAGTCCGGGATTTCCGGGTTCGCGGTTGCGGCCCAGTTTGCCACGCGCAATCCCGCGCATGAGCTTGAGGTCGCGCGGATCATCACTGAGAAAACCGGCGCGCCGGTGACCTGCTCGCATCAGTTGTCGGCCAAGCTGAATGGGCCGAAACGTGCGGTGACGGCGGTGCTGAATGCACGTCTGATCGGAATGATCGACCGTCTGATCGGCCGGGCGCAGGATGTTCTGCTCGAGCTGGGCGTCGACGCGCCGATGATGGTGGTGCGCGGGGATGGCGCCTTGATGAGCGCCGAGCAGGCGCGGGAGCGGCCGATCGAAACGATTCTCAGCGGTCCGGCGGCCTCGATCGTGGGGGCGCGCTGGCTGACCGGAGTTCAGGACGCACTGGTATCGGATATCGGAGGGACGACGACCGATGTGGCGCTGATCCGCGATGGAAAGCCGGCGATCGACCCGGCGGGCGCCCGGGTTGGCGGGTTCCGCACCATGGTCGAGGCGGTGGCGATGCGCACCCATGGTCTGGGCGGTGACAGCCAGGTGCATGTGGTGACGGAGGGCCTGCGCGGCGGTGTGTTCCTGGGTCCGCGCCGGGTGCTGCCGGTGTCGCTGATCGCGGCTGAGGCGCCCGGGGTGGTCCATGCCGCGCTGGACGAGCAGTTGCGCGCGACCACGGTGGGCGAGCACGACACCCGTTTCGCCCGCCGCGTGCCCGGCATCCACGCCGAGGGTCTGGGCCCGCGCGAGGCGGGGCTGCTGGAGCGGCTGGGGGACAAGGTTATGTCCCTGAGCGCCCTGTTGCGCACCCGGATGGAAAACGGTGCTCTGACCCGGCTGGTGGATCGCGGGATCGTTCAGGTTTCGGGGGTGACGCCGTCGGATGCCAGCCACGTTTTGGGGCGCCTGTCCGATTGGGATGCCGATGCCGCGCGCAAGGCGCTAGAGTTGATTGCGCGCCGTCGTGTGGGGTCGGGCGACCGGCTGGCGGGCTCGGCCGATGAGCTGGCCGGGATGATCGTGGATCAGTTGACCGAGCAGACCGTTTTAACCTTGTTAGAGACTGCTTTTGCGGAAGAGGCCGAGGCGTTCGGCCTGCCGCCCGAGGATCTGGCGCGCCATGTGCTGACGCGGCGGGGCTTGCGCGGGCATCGCGGTCTGCTGGCGTTGGACACGAGGCTGAACGTGGATGTGGTCGGGCTGGGAGCCTCGGCGCCGAGCTATTACCCGGCGGTCGGCGAGCGGCTGCGCTGCACCATGGTGCTGCCCGACCATGCCGGGGTGGCCAACGCGATCGGGGCCGTCGTGGGGCGGCTGACCATGCGGCGGGCGGGCACGGTGACCGCCCCGTCCGGAGGCCGGTACCGCGTGCATCTGAACGACGGGCCGCAGGATTTCCCCGAACCCGAACCCGCGTTGGACCTGCTGGAGGCCGAACTGCGGCGCGAAACCGAAAGCGCCGTGCGCGAAGCCGGGGCCGAGGATATCCGCGTGATCGTCAACCGTGACATCCGCACCGCCCGGATCGAAGGCAAGGATGTCTTCGTCGAGGCGATGCTGACCGTCGAAGCCAGCGGCCGCCCGCGGGTGGCCGTCGGCTGACCTTTATTCGGCGGCGCTGCTGCGTTTGGGCAGAACCCAGTCCGGGCGCGGGAAGTGGCAGGTATAGCCGTTGGGGATACGCTGAAGGTAGTCCTGATGCTCGGGCTCGGCCTCCCAGAAATTGCCGACGGGTTCGACCTCGGTCACGACCTTGCCGGGCCACAGCCCGCTGGCATCCACATCGGCGATCGTGTCCAGCGCGATCTGTTTCTGCGTCTCGTCGCAGTAATAGATGGCCGAGCGATAGCTCATGCCGATGTCATTGCCCTGGCGGTTCACGGTGGTCGGGTCGTGGATCTGGAAGAAGAACTCGAGCAGATCGCGATAGGTGATCTGCGCGGGGTCGAACCAGATCTCGATCCCTTCGGCATGGGTGCCGTGGTTGCGATAGGTCGCGTTGGGCACGTCACCGCCGGTATATCCGACGCGGGTGCGCAAAACGCCGGGCAGCTTGCGGATCAGGTCCTGCATGCCCCAGAAGCAGCCTCCGGCCAGAACGGCGCGGTGTTCGGTCATTTCGGGTCCTCCACTTGATCGAGGTATTCGCCATAGCCCTCGGCCTCCATGTCGTCACGATGGACGAACCGCAGCGCGGCGGAGTTGATGCAGTAACGTAGCCCACCCTGATCCAGCGGACCATCGGGAAACACATGGCCCAGGTGGCTGTCGCCGTGTTTCGAGCGGACCTCGGTCCGGATCATGCCCAGCGAGCGGTCCTCCAGCTCGGTGACGTGGTCATGCACGATGGGTTTGGTGAAGCTGGGCCAGCCGCAGCCCGATTCGTATTTGTGGGTCGAGGCGAATAGCGGCTCGCCCGATACGATATCCACGTAGATGCCGGGTTCCTTGTTGTTCAGGTGTTTTCCGGTGCCGGGGCGTTCGGTCCCGTTGCGCTGGGTGACGTGGAATTCCTCGGGCGACAGGGCCGCGACAACCGATGGATCTTTGGTATATTTGGGCATGGGTCCTCCGGCATTGCATACGTTGCCGAGATATTTGGGGTGCGCCGCGACAAAAGCAAAGCCCTGTTTCACCCGGCTCGCGCGATCGTGCGGGTGATCTGCCGCCGTAGTTCGAGCGTATCAATATCAAAGAGGAGGTCACGCCATGTTCAGAATGTTGCTGTTGTCTGCCTTGTTGTTGATCGGTCGAACGGTGCAGGCCGCGCCCGTGTCCGGAGAGTTCCCTTCGATCGATGGCGGCACGCTGTCGCTGTCGGACTGGCGCGGCCAGCCGGTTCTGGTGGTCAACACGGCCTCGCAATGCGGGTTTACCGGGCAGTATTCCGGGCTGCAAAAGCTGCAGGACACCTATGGACCCGAAGGTTTGGTGGTTCTGGCGGTCCCGTCGGATTCCTTCAATCAGGAATTGGAAACCGCCAGTGAGGTCAAGGAGTTCTGTGAGTTGAACTATGACCTGACCCTGCCCATGACCGACATCACCCCCGTGACCGGCCCGCAGGCCCACCCGTTCTACAAGGCGGTCGCGGCCGAAACCGGGTTTGTGCCGGGCTGGAATTTCAACAAGATCCTGCTGAGCCCCGATGGCGAGGTCGTGGCGACCTTTGGGTCGACGACCCGGCCGGACTCTCGCAAGCTGCGCAGTCAGGTCGAGGCGCTGCTGCGCTGAACTGGCTGGCGTGACAACTGCACGGCCAGAATGCCCAGCGTGATAACCGCAACACCAACGGCGTCCATTGCGCCCAACCGTTCACCCAGCAGAATCGCGGCGATTGTGACCCCGAACACCGGGTTGAGGAAATGGAAGGTGGCCGCGCGGATCGGCCCGATCCGGTTTAGCAGCAAGAACCAGATCAACGTGGCCAGCAGGCCGGGGAACAGGGTCGTGTAGGTGAAGGCCAGCGCCAGCGGCCAGGTTGGACGGACATAGATCGTCTCGAACAACGGGGCGGCGACAAACAGAACCGCCGAGCCGACGAACATCTGCAAACCGACGACCATCATGAAATTCCCGCCCGAGGTCGCCCCGCGCACGGCCAGCGTGGCGAAGGTCAGCGCCAGCGCGCCCAGCCCGCAGAGGGCAACGCCAAACAGGTCGATCCCTGCGCTGATCCGGCTGCTCATGATCAGGGCCACGCCAGCGAACCCGGCCAGCAGACCCACGACACCCAGCGGACGCAACCGTTCCCCGAACAGCAGCCAGCCGGCCAGCGCCACCAAGAGCGGCATGGTTGAGGCGATGATCGCCGCGGCCGAGGCCTCGACCGTTTGCATCGCATAGAAATTCAGACCCAAATACAGGGCATTCTGGCAGATTCCGAACAGGATGGTCGCATGCCATTGCGACCGCGTCAGGTGCCAGCTCTGGCCCATGGCCGCGGCGATGGCGACACCCAGGAGGCCGGAAATCAGGAAGCGAACCGCCAGTGAAAACAGCGGCGAGGCATCCGCGACGATGATCCGCGCCGAGGTAAAGGCCGACGACCAGATGAAGGCAAAGGCCAGCCCCATGGCGATGGCGCGCAGATCCATGACCGCTCCTGTTTGAATGTGCGGCGACTGTTTCCGATTTTCTCTCGGGCCACAAGCGCCCGAGCGTCAAAAAAGACACATGGTGCGGGCAAGTTTTCCCTGGGTGCCGGTTTTATTGATTGACTGACCAATTAAAGATATCCGCTCGGTGATCTGACATCTAAAGGGAGGTTTGTCGGTGCTATTGGAATACATCCTGTCATTCGGGGTCCTGCTTGCTCTTGGGCTGGTAGCGTTCTTCGTCGTGAAATGGTGGAACCTGCGGTGCGTGGGCGTGACACCTGTACATCTGTTCACTTTCATCGCGATCCTGTTCACATCCGGCCTGGATGTCGGGCTGATCATGTTCCCGCTCACCGAATTCGGCGGCTATGCCGAAGATCCGGCCTATGCGTTCGCAAACCCGCTGGCGATCGAGTTCGGGTTCTGGGGTTTTCTGATATGGGCCTTCTATTTCCTGACGGCCTTCTATTTCTGCGTCATCGAGCCCCGAGTACAGTTCTTTGAAATCCCGGTGGTCAAGCTGATCAACAATGTGGTGATCATCGGGACCTGCGCTTTCACCGCCAGCCTGTTCCTGATCTACCTGCCCGGATACCTGCCCGAAGTTGGCGATGGCGAGTCCGTGGTGACCACGTTTTACATCATCGTATTTGTCGTCATTCTGGCCGCGGCCTATTCCTCGACTGACCTGAAATACGTGCGGATTCTTTCCGTCGGCTCGACGTTTCTGTTTCTGGCGCTGATCCTTGGCATGTGGGCCGCGGCCGGTATGGGCGTTGCGGGTTTCGTGGAAACCAGCAGCAATATCGGGGCGTATTTCGCCAATATCCACAAGTTCATACTGCCTCTGACCGACTATCACGCCTTCTACCTGTTCTGGTGGTTTGCCTGGTCGATCATGATCGGTCAGTTCACCTCGCGCTTTGTCGGCGGGCTGACCACCTGGCAATTGCTGGCGGCGCTGCTGATCTTTCCGTCGATCCCCTTGGCGATCTGGTTCAGCGTGCTTTACTACTATCACCTGAACGGCATCAGCACCGCAGGCATCACCAACATCGCGATGGTGATCGTAGGCGTGACCTTCGTGATCAACTCACTGGACTCGCTGATCAGGCTCTATACCGACAACCTGAACATGACGGTCGAACGCTTCGGCAAGGCGGCCTATGTTGCCGGCAATGTGGTGCTTCTGTTTGTGTTGACGCTTCTGTTCCAGAGCCAGTGGCTGCAGATTCAGTGGATCGGCGCCGTTGTGGTTGGCCTCTACCTCGCCTGCGTGGTCTACATCATGATCGCCAAGCGCAAAGCGGTGATGTGCATCGACTCGATGCCTGAAGATCGGGATCTGGATTTCCACAAGGTCGAGACTGTTCACTGACCTCGACCAACGACAACACCGGGTTCGGCTCGCCGGACCCAGTAAAACAAATACCAAAGAAAAAGGGCCGCGAAATCGCGGCCCTTGATCGTTTTCCCTAAGGCGTGGATCAGCTGTTGACGCTGTCCTTCAGGGCCTTGGCGATGGTCATCTTCACAACCTTGTCGGCTTCTTTGGTGAAGGTCTCACCAGTGGCCGGGTTGCGAACCTGACGCTCGGGGCGCTCGCGGCAGTAGATCTTGCCGACGCCCGGCAGGGTCACAGCGCCACCGGCCGAAACTTCGCGGGTGATCAGGCCAGTGATCGCCTCCAGCGCCGCGTTCGCGGATTTCTTGTCGGTTCCCATTTCCTCAGCGAGAGCAGCAACCAGCTGAGTCTTCGTCATAGGCTTTGCCATTTCTTGGTCTCCTTAACGTGCCCGATCTATTGGGCCTCACCGCGTAACTGTAACGGGATATTGTGGGCGAACACAACGAATAGTAGCACCGAAACCCCAAAAAATATGGGGATTTCGTTGCTTTTTTGCGTCAGAGGAAGGCCGTTTCGTCGAACGAGCGCAATTTCCGGCTGTGCAAACGTTCCAGTGGCATGCCTCGCAGGTGTTCCATCGCGCGGATTCCGATCGCCAGATGGCGGCTGACCTGGGTTGTATAGAACTCGGACGCCATGCCGGGCAACTTCAATTCTCCATGCAGGGGCTTGTCGGACACGCACAGCAAAGTGCCGTAGGGCACACGGAACCGATAGCCGTTTGCGGCGATCGTGGCGCTTTCCATATCCAGCGCGATGGCGCGCGACTGGCTCAGCCGTTGCACCGGGCCGGATTGGTCGCGCAGTTCCCAGTTGCGGTTGTCGACCGAAGCCACCGTGCCGGTGCGCATGATCCGCTTCAGCTCATAGCCTTCCAGCTCGGTCACTTCGGCCACGGCGCGTTCCAGCGCGACCTGAACTTCGGCCAGCGGCGGGATCGGCACCCAGACGGGCAGATCGTCATCCAGCACCTTGTCTTCGCGCAGATAGGCATGGGCCAGCACGAAATCCCCCAAGGCCTGCGTGTTGCGCAGCCCCGCACAGTGGCCGACCATCAGCCAGGCATGTGGGCGCAGCACCGCGATGTGGTCGGTGGCGGTTTTGGCGTTCGATGGCCCGACGCCGATATTGACCAGCGTGATCCCCGACCCGTCGGCGCGTTTCAGGTGATAGGTCGGCATTTGCGGCAGTTTCAGCGGCTGTTCCAGCGGCGCGTCGGGGTCGGTGATCTCGACATTCCCGGTCGAGACGAAACTGGTATAGCCGCTGTTCGGGTCGGCCAGTTGCGCGCGGGCGTAGTTCTCGAATTCCGAGACATAGAACTGGTAGTTGGTGAACAGAACGTGGTTCTGGAAATGGTCCGGATCGGTGGCGGTATAGTGGGCTAGCCGGGCCAGCGAATAGTCGATGCGCTGCGCGGTGAACAAGGCCAGCGGGCCGACGCCATCCTGCGGTTCGTGCACACCGTTGACGATGTCGTCATTGGTGGTGGTCAGGTCGGGCACGTCGAACACGTCGCGCAGGGTGAACCCCGCCGCACCCTGATGCGGCACCACCAGATCGGGGTTGCCGGCCACGGCGAAATGCACCGGCATCGGCGTGGTCGAGGGGCCGATGGTCACCGGCTGGTTGTGATTCTTGATCAGCAGCGCGATCTGTTGCGTGAGGTAGGACCGGAACAGATCCGGCCGGGTCACCGTGGTGGCATGAACCCCCGGCTCGGACACGTGACCAAAGCTCAGGCGGCTGTCCACATGCGCGTAGGACGCCGTACGGATACGAATTTCCGGGTAATAGGCTCTGTAACGGACCTTGGGCGCGCCGCTTTCCATCGCCTCGGCAAAGCTTTCGCACAGAAAGGCGGTGGCCTCGTTATACAGCTCTTCCAGCCGGGCAACGGCTGCGGCGGCATCGGTGAAAATCTCGGGGTCCCGTGGGTCGGGAGTTGTTATTTTTGTCATGCGAGGGGTTCCAGAAGGTCAATTTTTTCGAATGTTCGGACATCCACCAGTCCCAGATCGGATATCCGCAGTTCGGGGATGACGACAAGGGCCAGCAGCGAGTGCTGCATATAGGCGTTGTTCAACTGACAGCCGCAGGCCTGCATCGCCTCGACCATCTTCTGCGCCTTGGCCGCGACGTCCGCGGCCGGGCTGTCGGACATCAGGCCCGCAATGGGCAGTTCGACCAGCGCCAGCTCTTCGCCATCACGGAAGATGGTGATGCCGCCGCCTACTTCGGCCAGGCGATTGGCGGCCAGCGCCATCTGCTCGCGGTCGGTGCCGACCACGATCATGTGGTGGCTGTCATGCGCCACGGTCGAAGCCATGGCCATCCGGCCCTGATAGCCAAAGCCCGACACGAAGGCGTTGGTGACGCCGCCCGTGGCCCGGTGCCGTTCGACCAGCGCGATCTGGCAGACATCGCCTTCGCCCTCGACCAGCCCGCCGATGATGGGTAGCTCGGCCTTCAGCGCCTGGGTGGGGGCCTGGTTCTCGACCACGCCGATCACGTTGGCGCGGACGCGGTTGGCGCCTTCGGGGGCGGGGATCTCGAAATCAGCGGCGGTCAGGGCATGGCCCAGATGCACCGTGTTGCGCGCCCGGTCGGGCCAGTCGTAATGCGGGCAATCCACCTTGATCGCGCCATTCTCGGCTACCACCTGTCCGCGTGCGATGACCATCTCGATCGGCAAGTCGGTCAGGTTCGAACTGAGGATCACGTCCGCCCGGCGGCCCGGCGTGATCGAGCCGATCTCGCGCTCAAGCCCGAAATGGGTGGCGGTGTTGATCGTGGCCATCTGCAACGCGATCAACGGGTCGCAGCCACAGGCGATGGCATGGCGCACGACGCGGTTCATGTGACCCTCGTTCACCAGCGTGCCCGAGTGGCAGTCATCGGTGCACAGGATGAAGTTGCGCGGGTCCAGCCCCTTTTCGGTGACGGCGGTGATCTGGCTTTCCACGTCATACCAGGCCGAGCCCAGCCGCATCATCGACCGCATCCCCTGCCGCACGCGGGCAATGGCGTCGGCCTCGCAGGTGCCTTCGTGGTCATCCGCCGGGCCGCCGGCGACATAGGCTGCAAAATCAGGCCCTAAATCAGGGGATGCATAGTGTCCGCCCACCGTCTTTCCCGCGCGCTGGGTGGCGGCGATTTCGGCCAGCATCTTGGGATCGGAGTTGATCACACCGGGAAAGTTCATCATCTCGCCCAGCCCGATGATGCCGGGCCAGGTCATCGCCTCGGCCACGTCTTCGGCGGTGATCTCGTAGCCCGTGGTTTCCAGCCCGGGCGCCGAGGGCGCGCAGGACGGCATCTGGGTGAAGATGTTGACCGGCTGCATCAGCGCCTCGTCATGCATCATCCGCACGCCGTCCAGCCCCAGCACATTGGCGATCTCATGCGGGTCGGTGAACATCGAGGTGGTGCCATGCGGGATCACCGCGCGGGCGAACTCGGCCGGGGTCAGCATACCGGACTCGATGTGCATATGCGCGTCGCACAGGCCGGGGATCATGTAACGGCCTTTGGCCTCGATGATCTGGGTGTCGGGGCCGATGCAATGGCTGGCGTCAGGGCCGACATAGGCCACACGTCCGGCGGCGATGGCGATGGCGTGATCGGGCAGCGCCTCGCGGCTGTGCACGTTGATCCAGATCCCGCCGCGAATGACCATGTCGGCGGCTTCGCGGCCAGCGGCAACGGCGATCAGGCGGGGGGCGACGTCGGGCCAAGAGGGGAAGGGTGCGTATTCCATGGCACAGCTTTCCCGAATGCATCGGAAGGTGCAACCCCTGCCGTGCCACCTTCATGAAACCGTCATCCGACCGGGCGCGGGGCAGCAAATGCTTGATCCGCGCCGCGATGCGGGGTCTGGTAGGGACATGGATTATGAAACCATCGATGCGGACAGTTTCGGCCGCAGCCTGCGCGGGATCGGGCTGAACCTGCTGGTGCGCGACGTTCCAGCGGAATGCGCCTTCTTAGAGACTGTTTTCGGCTTGAAGTCCCATCAGGTGACGGCGGATTTTGCCATCGTCACTTATGGCGATCAGGTGTTTCAGTTGCATTCGGACGGCACCTATCATTCCAACCCGCTGCTGGGGCTGGTTCCCGAAACGCCCCCACGCGGTGGCGGGATCGAGATTCACCTGTACGACACCGACCCGGACGAGGCGGCGGAGCGCGCCAGGTCCGCAGGCGCGGTCGTGCTGCAGGAGCCGACCGACAAGCCCCATGGCCTGCGCGAGACCTATATCCTGTGCGAGAACGGCTTTGCCTGGGTCGCCAGCCGCCCCAAAGACGGCTGAAGTCAGGCGCGGTGTTGCTCGGCCGCGATTTCCGCCCTGATCCATTCGGCAAAGGCCACGGCACCCGGGGTCTCCTCGGCTTGGGGCGACAGCAGCAGGTAATAGGCTTCTGGCATCGGCGCGCGATGCTCGAACGGCGCGATCAGACGGCCTTCGTCCAGCAGGCGTTTTGCGATGGTGTCATGGGCCAGGCACAGCCCGCCGCCGGCCATCGCGACGGACAGGCCGACCATATAGGTCGTGGCATAGGTAATCGGCGAATTTTTCCAGTTTAGACCCTGATCTTCGGCCCAGCTGGCCCAGTTCGACAGCAGGTTTGAGCAATCATACAGCGGTTGCTGCTGAAGGGTTTCCAGCGTGACCGGATAGTCGGGGGCACAGACGGGGTAGTAGTGATCGCTGCGCAAAAGTTCGGTTCGGACCGTGTCGGCCGGGCGCAGGGAATAGCGGATTTCCACCGCCGCGCCTTCGGCCATCTCGCGCGGCTCCCACAACTCGGTGAAGATGTTCAGGCGGACATCGGGGTGCAGCACGCGGAAGGCGGGCAGGCGGGGGGCCAGCCAGTTGACCGAGAAGGTGATGTTGCACTGCACCTGAACGGTGTTTTCCTGTTGGCCGGTCACGGCCTGGGTGCCACGCACCAGCGTCCGGAACGCCTCGCGCACCACGGGCAGATAGGTGATTCCCGCCTCGGTCAGTTCCAATGCGCGGGGGCGCCGGTGAAACAGGGGCTGGCCCAGATAGCCCTCGAGCGATTTGATCTGCTGGCTGACGGCGCTTTGCGTCATGTTCAGATCGCGCGCCGCGCCGGTGAACGATAGGTGGCGGGCCGCGGCCTCGAACGTGCGCAGCCAGCCAAGCGGGGGAAGAGGGTTCCGGGGTCTCATAATCCAATCATAAGCTCAGCTAATGCTAAAGCGCCATTTTTTTCGTTGGTCAATTGCTCCACGGCCCGGCACGGTTTGTATCAGCCCTCTGCCAAAGCCGAATGGAGCCCCCGGATGAGCGTCACCAATCTGAAGCCGAATATCGACCATTGGCAGGAGCGCGTGGACATGGCCGCCGCCTTCCGCTGGACCGAGAGGTCGAACATGCACGAAGCGGTCGCCAATCACTTCAGCCTTGCCGTGAACGAGGATGGCACGCAGTTCCTGATGAACCCGAACCAGATGCATTTCGCGCGCATCCGCGCCTCGGACCTGCTGCTGCTGGACGCCAACGATCCCGACACGATGAGCAAGCCGGGCGCACCGGACCCCACCGCATGGGGTCTGCATGGATCGATTCACCGGAGATGCCCGCATGCGCGTTGCGTGATGCATGTGCATTCAATCTTTGCCACCGTCCTGGCCTCCTTGGCCGACAGCAACCTGCCGCCGATCGACCAGAACACTGCAACCTTTTTCAACCGCTATGTCATCGACGAGGAATTCGGCGGTTTGGCTTTTGAAAGCGAGGGTGAGCGTTGCGCGACAATGCTCCAAGCCCCGAAAAAGAAGGTCATGATCATGGGCAACCACGGTGTGCTGGTGATCGGCAGCGACGCTGCAGATGCCTTTAATAGACTCTATTATTTCGAGCGTGCCGCCGAGACCTATATTCGGGCCCTTCAGACGGGCCAGCCATTGCGGGTGCTGTCAGACGAGATCGCCGAAAAGACCGCGCAGGAACTGGACGACTATCCCGATCAGGCCGCTGCCCATCTGCGCGAGATCAAGGCCGTTCTGGATGCCGAAGGCTCGGACTACGCCACCTAGAGGGTTTTGTCATGACCGATGCCTCGCATGATCCCGAAGCCGCCCGCTGGCACTACCGGCCGTCCGAGCAGGTCGCGCTGAACCCTTTGTTCAGCTGGCCGCCCAGACCGATCGCGGTTGTGCAATGGTACAGTGGAGCGTGGTTGCAGATCACAGCGCTGACCCTGTGCCTTGTGCTGGCGCTGACGGCTTATGTGCTGTTCCTGCCGCCGCTCGAGGCGATGCAGAGCTTTGCGCCCGGCTGGATGCTCCGAATCTGGCTGCTGAACATGGTGCCTCAGATCCTTGTTGCGGGTGGGCTGCATTGGTGGCTTTACATGCGCAAGGGGCAGGGTATGTACAAAAAGTTCGATCGCCGCGACCTGACCCGCGACAACGGAACCTTCACCTTCCGCAATCAGGTCTGGGACAACATCTGGTGGACCCTGGGCAGCGCCATGACGGTGGCGACGGTTTATCAATGGGGTATCTACTGGGCGATGGCCAACGGGTATGCGCCAACGGTCACTTGGGCCAGCGCGCCGGTCTGGTGCGTGGTCTGGATGCTGTTCATTCCGATGTGGTCGGGTCTGCATTTCTATTGGGTGCACCGGCTGGAGCATCACCCGAAACTGTACAAGCATGTGCACGCCGTTCATCACCGCAACGTCAATGTTGGGCCGTGGTCGGGCATCTCGAACCACTGGTACGAGAATCTGCTGTATTTCACGACCTATTTCATCCACCTGATCGTGCCCTCAAACCCGTTGCATCTGCTGTTTCATGTCTATTTCCAGCAGATCAGCCCGGTCCTGTCCCATTCGGGGTTCGAAAAGCTGAAAGCAGGGGACACGGATGCCGCGCGGGCAGGCGATTTCTTTCACCAGCTGCACCACCGGTATTTCGAGTGCAACTACGGCACGTCCGAGATCCCGTTCGACAAGTGGTTCGGCACCTACCACGACGGGTCGGCCGAGGCGACGACGCGGACGCGGGCCTACAAGAAACAGATGTATACCTAGCGGGCCCGGCTGCGCAGGGCTCGTGGACTGAGACCGAACTCGGCCCGAAAGGCGCGGGTCAGCGCGCTGGGGTCCTCATAACCCGCGCGCAGAGCAATCTCGGCGACGCTCAGGTCGGTTTCCGCGGCCAGCTTGCGCGCAAGGTTCAGCCGCATCCGACGATAGACCTTGGCCGGCCCGGCCCCCAGGTCCGCCCGCATCCGGGACTCCAGCGCTTTTTGCGACCGTCCCACGCGCCGGGCGATCTCGGGGATCGGCAGAGGGGTCTCGAGATTTTCCTGCATCAGTGCCAGCGCCTTGTTGACATGCGAACTGGCCGAGCCTGCGCCGCCGGAATGTGACCGGGCGGAGTCGCGCGTCATGAACAGCTGCGCGACTTCCAGTGCCAGCGCCTGACCGTGATCCTGCCCGATCAGGTGCATCACCAGATCAAAGGCGGCCATCGCGCCCGAGCAGGTGATGCGGTCACCGTCGATGACATAGCGCTCGCGGCAGGTCTCGACTTCGGGGAAACGCTCGGTGAACGCGGTCAGCTCCTCCCAATGGATCGTGGCGCGGTGGCCGTTCAGCAATCCGGCCTGGGCCAGCAACCAACTGCCGGTGTCCAGCCCGGCGAGGGTGCGAAAGCGCCGCGTCGCCGCACGCAACCCCGCCTGGGTGCGCCAACCACCATGTGCTTGAAACCCGTAGGAGGGCATCACCAGCAGCATATCCCCATCCGCATCCGTAAGCGCCGCATGGGTTGCCACCTGCAACCCTGAGGACGACGTGACCGGCCTCGGATCCAGTGACAGGAATTGCCAGTCATACAGTCGCTGCCCTGACAACGTGTTGGCCGCGCGCAGCGGCTCGACCGCATTGGCCAGACAATGGTTCGAGAACCCGTCGAACAGAAGTACCCCGAATCGCTGCGGTGCGGCGGGTGATTTGGTCCATTTCTGCATGATCAAAGTCTAGTTCTGCATTATTGCGACCTCAAGCCGCGTCAGGATTATCGCACGCCCAGAAACCGGAGACCCGCGATGCAATATGGCCTGACCGACGAGCAGGAGATGATCGTCTCGACTGTCCGCAGCTTTGTGGAGAATGAGATCTATCCCCACGAAGAGCTGGTCGAGCGCTCCGGCGATGTACCGAAAGAGATCGCCGACGAGATCAAGCGCAAGACGATCGAACTCGGCTTCTACGCCTGCAACTTTCCCGAAAGCGTCGGCTGCGCGGGGCTGAACCATCTGGAATTCGCGCTGGTCGAACGCGAGTTGGGGCGCGGGTCGATGGCGTTGAACCATTTCTTCGGGCGGCCGCAGAACATCCTGATGGCCTGTCAGGGCGATCAGGTCGAGCGCTATCTGATGCCCACCGTGCGCGGCGAGAAAATGGACGCGCTGGCGATGACCGAACCGGGCGCGGGTTCGGATGTGCGGGGCATGAAATGCTCGGCCGTGCGTGACGGTGGCGATTGGGTCGTGAACGGCACCAAGCATTTCATCTCGGGCGCGGAACATGCCGATTTCATCATCGTCTTCATCGCCACGGGCGAGGATCAGACGCCGAAAGGTCCCAAGAAGCGCATCACCGCCTTTCTGGTCGATCGCGGCACGCCGGGCTTCACCATCCGCGACGGCTACAAATCGGTCAGTCATCGCGGTTACAAGAACATGGTGCTGGATTTCGACGACTGCCGCCTGCCCGACGCGCAGGTGCTGGGCGAGGTCGATGGCGGGTTCGAGGTGATGAACACCTGGCTGTATGCCACTCGCATCACCGTGGCGGCCATGTGCGTGGGCCGCGCCCGCCGGGCCTTCGACTATGCGCTGGACTATGCCGCCACCCGCGAACAGTTTGGCCAGAAGATCGGCAAGTTTCAGGGCGTCAGCTTTCAGATCGCCGACATGATCACCGAGATCGACGCCGCCGACCTGCTGACCCTGGCCGCCGCCGACCGGCTGGACAAGGGCCTGCCCGCCAATCGCGAGATCGCCTCGGCCAAGCTCTATGCCTCGGAAATGCTGGCGCGGGTGACCGATGCGGCGATCCAGGTGCATGGCGGGATGGGCCTGATGGACGACTATCCGCTGGAACGCTTCTGGCGCGATGCCCGGGTCGAGCGGATCTGGGACGGCACCAGCGAGATCCAGCGCCACATCATCAGCCGCGATCTTCTGCGCGCGTTGGGGGCGTGAACATGACGCCGGGCCTGAGCGGCGCGGCGGGTGCGCTCGCGCCGGGAAAGCTCGCCGCGCTGAGGCGGATGCTAGGGTTCCGCTCGCTGGCGGTGATTGGCGGGGGCGCATGGTCCGCCGAGGTCATCCGGCAGGTGCGGAAACTGGGTTTCACCGGCCCGGTCTGGCCGGTGCATCCCAAGGCCGACGAGGTGGCGGGCGAGCGCGTCTTTGCCACGATCGAGGACCTGCCCCAAGCGCCCGACGCGGCCTTTGTCGGCATCAATCGCCGCGCCACCATCGAGGCGGTCGAGGTTCTGTCCCGCATCGGCGCGGGCGGGGCGGTGTGTTTCGCCTCGGGCTTTACCGAGGCGCAGGCCGAGGACGCCGATGGGGCCGACTTGCAGGTGCAGCTTGTAACTGCAGCGGGGGACATGCCGATCCTCGGACCCAACTGTTACGGCTTCGTCAACGGTCTGGACCGGGTGGCGATCTGGCCCGACCAGCACGGGATGCGCCCGATGGACCGGGGCGTCGCGATCCTGACGCAAAGCTCGAACATCGCCATCAACATGACCATGCAGCGCCGGGCGCTGCCGCTGGCCTTTATGCTAACCTGCGGGAATCAAGCGCAGACCCATCAGGCCGAAATCGCCATGGCGCTGCTGGAGGATGACCGGATCACCGCCATCGGCGTGCATGTCGAAGGCTTTGGCGACCTGCGCAAGTGGGAGGCGCTGGCCGCCAAGGCGCATGACCGTGGCGTGCCGATCGTGGCGCTCAAGGTGGGGCGGTCGGAACACGCGCAGGCGGCGACCATTTCGCACACCGCCTCGCTGGCGGGGGGCGATGCCGGGGCGCAGGCGTTTCTGGACCGGCTGGGAATCGCGCGGCTGAACGACGTGCCCGAGTTTCTGGAAACACTGAAACTGTTGCATGTCACCGGGCCGCTGGACGGGACCGGAGTGGCGACGATCAGCTGTTCCGGTGGCGAGGCCAGCTTGGCCGCCGACATGGCCGAAGGATCCGGCCTGCACTTTCCGCCGCTGACCGCGGATCAGGTCTCGGGCCTGCGCGCGGCGCTGGGGCCGATGGTGGCGCTGGCCAATCCGCTGGACTACCACACCTATGTCTGGCGCGACGCTGACGCGATGGCACGGGCGTGGTCGGCGATGACGGGGCCGCATGTGGCGATGACGATCTCGATCGTTGACTACCCTCACACCGATGCCGCCGATTGGGACTGCGCCACCCGTGCGGCGTTGACCTGCGCAAGCGAAACCGGTCGTCCCTTTGCCGTGGCCGCGACCTTGCCGGAACTGATGCCCGAGGACGTAGCCGAGCGGTTGATGGCGGGCGGTGTCGTGCCCTTTGCCGGGCTGCGTGAGGCGCTGGCGGCGACACGCGCTGCGGCCCGCCCGCATCCCCAACCGCAGGAGCCGGTTCTGCTGCCCGCCGCCAATGCGGCCACAACCGCTCTGACCGAGGCCCAGGCCAAGGCCGAACTGGCCGCTTGCGGCGTGCCGATTCCCCGCTCGGTCGTCGCGCGGGCGGATCGGGCGGAAAAGGCGATGGACGGTCTGAGCGGGTCCTTTGCGGTGAAAGGCGTTGGCCTGGCGCACAAATCCGAACATGGCGCGGTGCGGCTGGGCGTTTCTGGACAAGATCTGCCCGAGGTCGCGAGATCAATCGGCACCGATGAGGTTCTGATCGAGGAAATGGCCCCGGCCGGGATTGTCGAGCTGTTGATCGGCGTCACCCGCGACCCGGCGCATGGCTATGTGCTGACCCTTGGGGCGGGTGGGGTTCTGACCGAGATCCTGCGCGACTCGACCTCGATCCTGATCCCGTCCACGCCGTCTGCGGTCCGCGACGCGCTGGGCAAGCTGGCCTGTGCGCCCGTGTTGAGCGGATATCGGGGCAAGCCCGGCGTGGATATCGATGCGGTCGTGCGGGTGGCCATGGCGGTGCAGAACTACGTCATTGCCAACGCGGCGGTCGTGGACGAAGTTGAAATCAACCCTCTCATCTGCGCGGCCGACAGTGTGGTCGCCGTTGATGCCCTGATCCGAAAGGCATGACCATGAACCCGATCAAAACCTACCGCGATGGTGCAATCCTTCAGGTCACGTTGGACCGGCCCAAGGCGAACGCGATCGACTTGGCGACCAGCCGTGTCATGGGCGAAGTGTTCCGCGACTTCCGCGATGATCCCGACCTGCGCGTGGCGATCCTGACGGGGGGCGGCGAGAAATTCTTCTGCCCCGGCTGGGACCTGAAGGCCGCCGCCGAGGGCGATGCGGTGGATGGGGATTACGGCGTCGGCGGTTTCGGTGGCCTGCAGGAGCTGCGCGACATGAACAAGCCGGTGATTGCCGCCGTGAACGGCATTGCCTGCGGCGGCGGGCTGGAACTGGCCCTGAGCGCCGACATGATCGTTGCCGCCGATCACGCCACCTTTGCCCTGCCGGAAATCCGCTCGGGCACGGTGGCGGATGCGGCCAGCGTCAAGCTGCCCAAGCGCATCCCCTATCACATTGCGATGGAACTGCTGCTGACCGGCCGTTGGTTCGACGCCGAGGAAGCGCACCGCTGGGGCTTGGTGAATGAGATCGTCCCGGCGGACCAGTTGATGGACCGGGCGTGGGAGCTGGCGCGCCTGCTGGCGAGCGGCCCGCCGTTGGTCTATGCCGCGATCAAGGAGATCGTCCGCGAGGCCGAGGATTCCAAGTTCCAGGACATCATGAACCGCATCACCAAACGCCAGCTGCGCACGGTCGATGTGCTCTATGGCTCCGATGACAATCTGGAAGGGGCTCGCGCCTTCGCCGAGAAACGCGACCCGGTCTGGAAGGGCCGCTGAGGCGGATCAGGATTTCTCGAACAGGGCGATCAGCGCGGTGTCGTCCTTGCTGGGGCCGGCGGCCAGATCGCCATAGATGCGAACCGGGGTCAGGGTCAGATGTTCGATCCGGCCCTCGGCCTGCAGCTTGTCGAAGGCGGTTGCGAATCCCAGCGCCTCGAAGTGTTTGGCGTTGATCGACAGGGCGAATTGCGCCCCGGGCCGGGCCACCCGCAGCAGGGCGGGCAGAACCTCGGGGCCCAGATGGCCGTGGGTGAAGGTGCCCGACGACACGATGCCCGAATAACTGTCGCGCGGAACGGGGATGCCCTCGTTCAGGTCGGCCTCGATCGCGTCGCGGTAGATGTCCTTGCGCATGGCCTTGTCCAGCATCTCGGCACTGATGTCAGTGGCGTCGATCGGCCCCACGCCCAGATCGGCCAGAACCGCGCCGCACAGGCCGGTTCCCGCGCCCACATCCAGCACCGGACCCTGTCCCCCGGCCCCGACAAAGGCGCGGGCGGTGTGGATGTGCAGCTGGTAATCCTCGCGCGCGGCGAATCCGCGATCGTAATCTCCGGCCCATTCGGCATAGAGCCGTTTGTTGTCTGCCGGAGTTTTCAGCGCATAGGCCGCGTGCAGGCTGGGTTTGTCATCACTCATGACACCATGAAGGCGCAGGCGGGGATTCGAATCAAGTGCGGTCATCCGGCGCTTGCATCCCGCCCGCGGCGCGATCATCAAGGGGCCATGACTGGAACGCTTTTTTCATTCGGGCACGGCTATACCGCCCGCGCCCTGTCGCGCCGGCTGGCCCCCAAGGGTTGGCGCATTGTCGGAACCACCCGCGATGCCGCCGAGAAGGACGCCATCCGCGCCGCCGGGGCCGAACCGCTGGTCTGGCCGGGCAAGGCCCCCGATCTGGACGGGGTCACGCATCTGCTGATTTCGACCGCGCCCACGGCCAAGGGAGATCCGGTTCTGGCCGCCCTGCGGGATGAGATTGCCGCCCGCGCCGGGCAGTTCGACTGGGTCGGGTACCTGTCGACCACCGCCGTATATGGCGACCACCAGGGGGACTGGGTCGATGAAACCACGCCGGCGACACCCACGGCCGAGCGCGGGCGCTGGCGGTTGCGGGCCGAGCAGGACTGGGCCGCGATCCCCGGCCTGCCGCTGCACATCTTTCGCCTTGCGGGCATCTACGGGCCGGGGCGGGGGCCGTTTTCCAAGCTGAAGAAAGGCGGGCTGCGGCGGATCATCAAGCCGGGGCAGGTGTTTTCGCGCATTCATGTGGATGACATCGCACAGGTGCTCGAGGCGTCGATGCGCCGTCCCGATCCGGGCGCGATCTACAATGTCTGCGATGACGAACCGGTGCCGCCGCAGGACGTGATCGGCTATGCCGCGCAGCTTCAGGGCCTGCCGCTGCCGCCGGCAGTGGATTTCGACACGGCCGACCTGACGCCGATGGCGCGCAGCTTCTACAACGAGAACAAGCGCGTTCGGAACGACCGGATCAAGACCGATCTGGGCGTGACGCTGAAATACCCCAACTACCGGGTGGGCCTTGAGGCGCTGCACGCGGATCAGACGCTGAACGGCGACTGATCAGACCACATCCGCCAGGATCATGTCGGCAGCCTTTTCCGCAATCATGATCGTGGGCGCGTTGGTGTTGCCCGAGACCAGCGTCGGCATGACCGAGGCATCGACCACCCGCAGCCCCTGCAGCCCCCGCACGCGCAGCTGCGGATCGACCACCGCCATGTCGTCCACCCCCATCTTGCAGGTGCCCACGGGGTGATAGATCGTATCGGCCCGCGCGCGGATATGGCCTTCCCAATCCGGGTCGGTCCGGGCGGTGTCGGTGCCGAACATTTCCTTGTGGCGGTATTTGGCGAGGGCCGGTGCCTCGAGGATTTCGCGCGTCATCCGCGCGCCCTTGATCATCGTGTCCAGATCGCGCGGGTCGGACAGAAAGGCCGGGTCGATCGCCGGGGCGGCAAAGGGGTCTGCGCTGTGCAGCGAGACGGTGCCGCGGCTTTCGGGGCGCAGTTTGCAGATATGGCAGCTGAACCCGTAGCCCAGGTGCAGTTTGCGCGCGTGGTCATCTACCAGCGCGATGGTGAAATGCAGTTGGATGTCGGGGCGGTCCAGATCGGGAGAGGTCTTCAGAAAGGCCGCGCCTTCCGCAAAGGGGGTGGCCGCCATCGACACACCGGTCTTGCGCCACCGCAAAAGGTGTTTGACCAGCCCCACCGTACCGGCGGCGCCGATGCCGAAATTGTCTGTGTCCTTTGTCTTGTAGGCCAGGATGAAATCCAGGTGATCTTGCAGGTTCTTGCCCACGCCCGGCAGCGCGTGGCGGACGGCGATTCCATGCGGGCTCAGGTCCTCGGGGTCGCCGATGCCCGACAGCTGCAGCAGTTGCGGCGATTTCAGCGCGCCGGAGCAGACCAGAACCTCGCGCGCGGCGGTGACAGTAAGGTCGGCGCCCTTGCCGCCCTGGCGATAGATCACGCCCGTGGCGCGGTGGCCGTCAAAGGTGATCTCGCGCGCCTGCGCCCCGGTGATGACCGTCAGGTTGGGCCGGTCCATGACTGGAAACAGATAGGCCGCGGCGGCCGAGCACCGCTCGCCGTTTTTGGCGGGGTCGTGGAACTGGGTGACCTGGTACAGCCCCGCGCCTTCGTTGTCGCCGCGATTGAAATCGTCGGTCACCTTGTGCTGCAACTGGGCGGCGGCCTCGACGAAAGCGCGCGTGATCGGGCGTTCTTCTTTCTGGTCTGACACCTGAAGCGGGCCGTCGGCGCCATGCAGGTCATCCGCGCCGCGTTCGTTGTTCTCGGACCGTTTGAAATAGGGCAGAACGCTGTCCCAGTCCCAGCCCTCGCAGCCCAAATCGGCCCAGCCGTCATAATCCTGCCGCTGCCCTCGTACATAGAGCATTGCGTTGATCGCGCTGGACCCGCCCAGGGCCCGGCCACGCGGCTGATAGCCCGTTCGCCCGTTCAACCCCGGTTGCGGCACCGTTTCAAAGGCCCAGTTGTTGATCTTGGGTCGCCCCGGTAGCATGGCAACCACAGCGGCAGGCATCCGCACCAGAATGCTGTTGCCGCCCCCGCCCGCCTCGAGCAGGCAGACCCGCGTGCCCGGATTGGCGCTCAGACGGTTGGCCAGCACGCATCCCGCGGACCCTCCGCCGACGATGACGTAGTCGAATTGCATGGCGATCCTCCCCTGTGGCCCGCGCGGTGTCGCGCGTCACGGCCCGCAGTTTGAAGCACCGGCGGCAAAACGCAATCGGGGCGGCGGGGAACGCCGCGTCATGTGAATGGGGATCGGTTTGAAAGATCATGGCAGAGCCATAATCAATAGCTATCAAATCAATCCGAAAACAAAATTTTTTCTCATGGCTGGGATTTGCTATGACTCGGTGTATTCAAGCGGACTGCGGTCCGCCCCTTTTTCACGTGCCATACGCACGGTTGCCTCGCAAACAGACAGACACCAGCCAGGATCGGAGATTGAGATGGACGGAAGCGACAACCCCAACACGGGCAAATGCCCCATCATGCACGGCGCCGGAACCCGATCGAACCGGGACTGGTGGCCCAACCAGCTGAACCTGGCGATCCTGCACCAGCACCAGCCGGCCGGGAATCCGCTGGGGGCCGATTTCAACTATGCCGACGCGTTCAAGAAGATCGACTATGACGCGTTGAAACAGGACTTGTATGACCTGATGACGGATTCGCAGGATTGGTGGCCGGCGGATTACGGCCATTATGGCGGTCTGTTCATCCGCATGGCCTGGCACAGCGCCGGCACCTACCGGACGGCTGACGGGCGGGGCGGCGCCTCGACCGGGAACCAGCGGTTCGCGCCGCTCAACAGCTGGCCGGACAACGGCAACCTCGACAAGGCCCGTCGTCTGCTGTGGCCGATCAAGCAGAAATACGGCAACCAGATTTCGTGGGCCGACCTGATGATTCTGGCCGGCAACTGCGCCATTGAATCGATGGGCGGCAAGACCTTCGGCTTTGCCGGCGGCCGGGAAGATATCTGGGCGCCCGAGGAGGACATCTATTGGGGTGCCGAGACCGAATGGCTGGCCCCGACCGAAAACCCGCACAGCCGCTACTCGGGCGAGCGCGATCTGGAAGATCCGCTGGCCGCCGTGCAGATGGGCCTGATCTATGTGAACCCCGAAGGCCCGGACGGAGAGCCGGACGTGCTGGCCTCGGGCCGTGACATTCGCGACACCTTTGCCCGGATGGCAATGAACGATGAAGAGACCGTCGCATTGGTTGCCGGTGGCCACACATTCGGCAAGGCGCATGGTGCAGGGGACCCGGCGCTGGTCGGCCCCGAACCCGAGGCCGCGCCGATCGAAGAGATGGGCTTTGGCTGGATCAACAAGTTCGGCACAGGCAAGGGTGACGACACCACGACCAGCGGAATCGAGGGCGCCTGGACCGCGAACCCGATCAAGTGGGACAATGGCTATTTCGACCTTCTGTTCGGTTATGACTGGAACCTGACCAAAAGCCCTGCGGGAGCGTGGATCTGGGAGCCGGTCGGCGTCAAGGAAGAGGACATGGCACCAGCTGCGCATGATCCGTCGAAAAAGGTCAAGACGATGATGACCACCGCCGACATGGCGATGCGCATGGATCCGATCTATGGGCCGATCTCGAAGCGGTTCCACGAAAACCCCGACGAGTTCGCCGACGCCTTCGCGCGCGCTTGGTTCAAGCTGACCCATCGCGATATAGGGCCAAAGGGGCGCTACATCGGCCCCGAGGCGCCGGCCGAAGAGCTCATCTGGCAGGACAACGTGCCGGCGGTGGACCATGATCTGATCGATGCCGCAGACGTGGCCGACCTAAAAGCCCGGCTGCTGGCTTGTGGCCTGTCGGTGTCGGAACTGGTCGCGACGGCATGGGCCTCGGCTTCGACCTTCCGCGGCTCGGACAAGCGCGGTGGCGCCAACGGTGCCCGCATCCGGCTAGCGCCCCAGAAGGACTGGGACGTCAACGAGCCCGAGAAACTGTCCAAGGCGCTGGATGCTTTGACGGCGGTGCAAGCCGAGTTCAATGCCGCGCAGTCCGGCAACAAGAAGGTTTCGCTTGCGGATGTAATCGTGCTGGGCGGCGTTGCGGCGATCGAAAAGGCCGCCAAGGCTGCTGGGCATGACATCGATGTTCCGTTTGCACCCGGCCGTACGGATGCCACGCAGGACCAGACCGATGCCGAATCCTTCGCCCCGCTTGAACCGATCGCGGATGGGTTCCGGAATTACCAGCGCAAGGAGTACAGCGTGTCTCCTGAAGAGTTGCTGGTGGACAAGGCGCAACTGTTGACTCTGTCGGCACCCGAAATGACCGTCCTGGTCTGCGGTATGCGCGTTCTCGGTGCGAATTTCGGTGGCACGACGCATGGCGTCCTGACAGACCGGGTCGGGGTTCTGAGCAATGACTTCTTTGTCAATCTGCTGGACATGCGCACCGAATGGAAGCCGGCGGCAGACGCCAAAGGAGTGTATGAAGGCCGTGATCGGGCTTCGGGTGAAGTGAAGTGGACCGGAACCCGGGTGGACCTGGTATTCGGTTCCAATTCACAACTCCGGGCTCTGGCCGAGGTTTACGGCCAGAAAGATGCCGACGCTAAATTCGTTGGTGACTTCGTGTCGGCGTGGACCAAGGTGATGAACGCGGACCGCTTCGACCTGACTTGAGGGCGGAGCAGCTCCCATGATCAACGCCGCCACGGGAAACCGTGGCGGCGTTTGTCGTGCCCGAGTCCTGGTCTTGCCAAGACGCGCGGCGACGATTCCATCCACACCGCGTAGAGGGACCCTGAAAAATGGACGGCGCATACCGCAAAAATGGGGAATACCGTGGGAATTTTTAATCTAACCTATTGTTTTTATTAACACAGGAAAGATTCCGCCGAGAATTGCGAAGTTTTTTCAAAATGGGGGTTGCAGGTCCCGGACCTAATCCGTAAATACCCCTTCACCGGCGCTGCTGAGGCGGTGTTGGTTGGTCGGAGTGACGGCCTGACGGACTGGAAAGACGGTTGAGACGCCTGGGAGAGACCGG
>NZ_JBQFRL010000006.1:0-94960 GCF_056537385.1 Ruegeria sp. CF2 | reverse complement strand
CCGGTCTCTCCCAGGCGTCTCAACCGTCTTTCCAGTCCGTCAGGCCGTCACTCCGACCAACCAACACCGCCTCAGCAGCGCCGGTGAAGGGCGTTCTAAGGATAACTACAAATCACCGCAAGCAGAAAATGACAGGAATAGGAAAAAAATCGCGAAAACAAAAACTATTGTTTATTTTCAATATATTGCTTCCGTCATACCTCCCCAGAACTCAGTTTTTGCCTAGGCCTCGCAGTGAGAAATCACTCACTGTCTGACTTGCCCACATGGTTACCCACAGCCCAGCCCCCGAGTCATGCGGAATCGGCGTGCCGGGACGCCGTATTGAATGCCGGTTTGGGCAGCCGCAGCAGTAACAGGGCAAGAATCACGAACAGGTAGATCAGAGGCTCGATCTGAAAGCCCTTCGCCAACATAACGTAGTGCAGCCCCGCAAGAATGGCTGCCGGGTAGACCAGCTTGTGCAGGCGCCGCCAAGCCGCCCCCAGCCACCGGACCGAGGCATTGTTCGACGTGATCCCAAGCGGCAGCATCAGAACGAATGCCGCCATGCCGACCGTGATGTAGGGTCGCTTTATGATGTCTGCCCAGATTTGACTTGGGTCTTGCACGTCCAGAACCAGCCAAACCAAAAGATGGCACGCCACATAGGACAGGGTCAAAATGCCTATGGCCCGCCTGAACTTCATGAGGTTCAAGCCGGTGAGCCGCCTCAGCGGCGTGACCGCCAAACCCAGGATCATCAACTGAAGCGCCAGTTCTCCATATTCATGTTCCAAAGCCTCGATCGGTTCGACCCCAAGGCCACCGGTCATGCCTTGGTAGAACAACCAGGGCGCTGGAACCAATCCGGCGATGTAGATCGCCCAGACAGGAACGCGGCGCAGTATCTGGTTCAGCTTGTGCATGGCCTCAGTAGTATTCCTTGAGATCCATTCCGTCATAAAGCCCTGCGACCTCTTCTTCGTAACCGTTGAACATCAGTGTCGGTTGTCGCTTGGCAAACAACCCGCCGCCGATGCGGCGTTCCGAGGCCTGGGACCACCGCGGATGATCCACGGTCGGGTTCACGTTGCTGTAGAACCCGTATTCACGCGGGTTGGCCATGTTCCAGCTGGTTGGCGGCTCGTCCTCGGTCAGAGTGATGCGTACGATCGATTTGATCGACTTGAAGCCATATTTCCACGGAACAACCAGGCGCAGCGGGGCGCCGTTCTGGTTGGGGATCGGGCGGCCATAGATACCCGTCGCCATGATCGTCAACGGATGCATGGCTTCATCCAGCCGTAGACCTTCGCGATACGGCCAGTCCAGAACCGGATATGCAACGCCTGGCATCTCGTCGGGGCGCAGTGCGGTTTCGAAGGCCACGTATTTCGCCCCCTCCTGCACACCGGCCATGTTCAGCAGATCGGCCAGCTCGAACCCGTTCCAGGGCACGACCATCGACCAGGCCTCGACACAGCGGAACCGGTAGATGCGTTCTTCGGTCGTCATTTCGGACATGATGTCCTGGAAATCGTACTCTCCCGGGCGGTCAACCAACCCGTCGATCGTGACGCTCCATGGTTCGGTCTTGAGGGTATGGGCGTATTTCGCAGGGTCGTCCTTGCGGGTCCCGAACTCATAGTAGTTGTTGTAGGAGGTGATCTCTTCCCACGTGTTCTGCTCCAGCGCATCTTCCGCATCGGCACGGCCCGCGATCATCGCCAGTCCCGATCCGGCGAGTCCGGCCATGATCTGTCGGCGGTTCAGGAACGCCGCCCGCGGGGTCGTATCGGCATGTGTCAGGGTGTTGATCCAGCGGTGCGCCATTCCGTTCTCCGTTCAATTACAAAAATCAGCCTTGAGTTAGCCCCGTTTTAGCACCGGACCAACGCAACTTGCGTCACGATTGAGAGACGGGACTGTAACGAAGCCTGCGTTGCATTCCCGTCGCGCACAGACGAACACCTGTTTGGAGCGGCATCAACGGGATGGAAGCTGCACACCCGATAAGGTATCGCCGAAACCACCAGAGACTGTGTGAAGGCCGCCCCGTGTTACTGACCAAAACCATTCCTTTGTCCCTTTCGATCCTGTGGCGCTTTGCGGTGACTTTCCCGATCCTGCTCATCGGCCTTTTTCTGTTCGGCGCGTTGGGTGGCGTGATCGGGTTCGTCATCGGGTTGATCCTGCCCGGAACACTGTTCATCGCAACCTTCCTGATCAGCGCCTCATCCGGCGTGATCCCGATCATGGTCGGCGCCCGGTTCGGGTTCCAGTCAAAGCTGATCCGACCCGGTGTGGGCTATCGCAAGCTGATCGTTCCCGCCATTGCCTACGGCGCGGCGGAGTCCCTGGCGATCGGCCTGATCCTTGCGCCAGTGGTCGGGTTGGCCTTCGTTCAGGTCGCGCCGAATCTGGTTGATCTGACCAAGACCCCCGAAACACCGGCCCTGGACTGGCTGACCTCTGCCGGCGCGTCGGTTTCGGTGGCGGGCCTCGTCGTCACGCTTGCAGTATTCACGGTAGCCTCGGCTGCGCGGGCCAGTCTGCTGGTTCCCCTGGCTGCGGCGGCCTTGGGCAGCGATCCAGACGACCGACCTTATACACCCTTCCGCAATCTGGGTGCGTCCTTCTGGCCGCTCTTTGCTTTGGTGGCTATCAGCTATGTATCGATGATGGTGCTTTACGTCCTCGCCTTTCTGGCCGTGGCATTCCTGGCGGGGCTCCCGGCGTTGGCAACGTCCGTCACCGAAATCGAAGGCCTGTTCCGAGGCGGCGCCATCGAAAACCCGATCTGGCCTGCCGTGGCCTTGTTTCTCAGCTTTATCCTGGTCGGGCTTTGGGGGCTGAGCCTGCAATCCGCTGGCGCGGTATTGGCCTATCTGAAACTGCAGGGCGGGCGCCCCAGCCGCCATATGGTGGATCCGGCCCAGCGCATGGCTCCGCCGGCACCACCACCATCGCCCGAGTCCGGTCCGCGCCTGAGTGCCGACGACTTGCGAGCATTGCGCAAAAGCCGTCAGAACCAAGACTGATTGGTGCGCATGAAAAAGGCCCGCCATTTTTGGCGGGCCTTTCCTGTTTCAGCCAAGCCGCAGCTTAGTGGACCACGGCCTCGTCCGGGCGCGGGCGGTCGCTGGTGCCCAACCGGTCGCCGATGATCAGACCATCGGGTCCGGCAGTTACCGGCACGGTGTCGCCATCCCGGATGTCGCCGGCCAGCAAAGCCTCGGCCAGCGGGTTCTGCAGGGCACGCTGGATCACGCGCTTGAGCGGACGCGCCCCGAAGACCGGGTCGTAGCCTTCGTTGGCCAGCCACTCCTTGGCAGCATCGTCCAGCACAAGATCGATCTTGCGCCCGGCAAGCCGCTTCCGCAGGCGGGACAGCTGGATGTCGACGATTGCATCCATATCCGACCGCTGAAGCCGGTCGAAGATGATGGTCTCATCCAGACGGTTCAGGAACTCGGGCCGGAAATGCGCCCGGACCGCGTCCATCACGTCGCGCTTGGCCTGCGCCGTGTCGGCCCCTTCGGCCAACTGGCTGAGCGCCTGCGAGCCGAGGTTCGAGGTCAACACGATCAGCGTTTGCTTGAAGTCGACCGTGCGCCCCTGGCCATCAGTCAGGACACCATCGTCCAACACCTGCAACAGCACGTTGAACACGTCCGGATGCGCCTTCTCGACCTCGTCGAACAGCACCACCTGGTACGGCCGGCGACGGACGGCTTCGGTCAGAACGCCACCTTCCTCATAGCCGACATAGCCCGGCGGAGCACCGATCAGGCGGGCGACGGCGTGTTTCTCCATGAACTCGGACATGTCGATCCGCACCATCGCGTGTTCGTCGTCGAACAGGTATTCGGCGACGGCCTTGGTCAGCTCGGTCTTACCCACACCGGTCGGGCCGAGGAACAGGAACGAGCCCAACGGGCGGTTCTCGTCGTTCAGACCCGCCCGGGCCCGGCGCACGGCGTTGGCCACGGCGCGCACGGCCTCGTCCTGGCCGACCACGCGGGCATGCAGCGCGTCTTCCATGCGCAGCAGCTTTTCGCGCTCGCCTTCCAGCATCTTCGAGGTCGGGATACCCGTCCAGCGTTCGACCACGGCCGCGATCTGTTCGGGACGCACCGTTTCCTTGGCCATGACCGCGTTGCTTTCCTGGCTTTCGGCCTCGGCCAGCTTGCGCTCCAGCTCGGGGATCACGCCATAGGACAGCTCACCGGCCTTGGCCAGATTGCCCTCGCGCTTGGCGATCTCCAGCTCGGCACGCGCCTTGTCCAGATGTTCCTTCAGCTCGCGGGCGCTGGCCAGCTTGTCCCGCTCGGCCTGCCACTGGGCGGTCATCTCAGCGGATTTCTCCTTGAGCTCGGCCAGTTCCTTCTGCAAGGCCTCAAGCCGATCTTTCGAAGCCGCGTCATCTTCAAGCTTCAGCGCCTCTTCCTCGATCTGGAGTTGCAGGATCTGGCGATCCAGCTGGTCCAGCTCTTCCGGCTTGCTGTCCACTTCCATGCGCAGACGCGAGGCGGCCTCATCCACGAGGTCGATCGCTTTGTCAGGCAGGAAGCGGTCGGTGATGTAGCGGTGCGACAAGGTCGCGGCCGACACAAGCGCCGAATCCGAGATTCGGACACCATGGTGCAGCTCGTATTTTTCCTTGATGCCGCGCAGGATGCTGATCGTGTCTTCGACCGTAGGTTCCTGCACGAAGACGGGCTGGAACCGGCGGGCAAGGGCCGCGTCCTTCTCGACGTATTTGCGGTATTCGTCCAGCGTGGTGGCACCGATGCAGTGCAACTCGCCCCGCGCCAGCGCAGGCTTGATCAGGTTGGCCGCATCCATCGCACCGTCGGACTTGCCGGCACCCACCAGCGTGTGCATCTCGTCGATGAACAGGATGATCTCGCCGGCGGCGGCGGTGACCTCGTTCAGAACGGCTTTAAGACGTTCCTCGAACTCGCCACGGTATTTCGCACCGGCGATCAGGGCACCCATGTCCAACGCCAGCAGCTTCTTGTCCTTCAGCGATTCCGGAACGTCGCCGTTCACGATGCGCAGAGCCAGACCTTCGGCGATGGCGGTCTTACCCACACCGGGCTCACCGATCAGAACCGGGTTGTTCTTGGTCCGGCGCGACAGAACCTGCATGGCGCGGCGGATTTCCTCGTCGCGGCCGATGATTGGGTCGATCTTGCCCTCGCGGGCGGCCTCAGTCAGGTCGCGGGCGTACTTCTTCAGCGCGTCATAGCCTTCTTCGGCATTGGCGCTGTCGGCGGTGCGGCCCTTGCGGATGTCGTTGATCGCCTCGTTCAGCTTCTGGGCGGACACGGCACCGGCTTCCAGGGCCTCTTTGGCCTTGGATTTGACGATGCACAGCGCCATCAGCACGCGCTCGACCGGCACGAAGCTGTCGCCGGCCTTCTTGGCGATCTTCTCGGCCTCGTCCAGAACCTTGGCGGTCTGGCCGTCCAGATAGACCTGGCCCGCGTCGCCGCTAACCTTCGGGATCTTGGCCAGGGCAACATCCAGCGCCTCGACCACGCGCTCGGGCGCGCCGCCCGCACGTTTGATCAGGTTGCTGGCCAGCCCCTGGTCATCATCCATCAGTGCTTTCAGAATATGTTCGGGAGCCAGTCTCTGGTGTCCCTCGCGCAGCGCAATGGTTTGCGCCGCCTGCACGAAACCTCGTGCACGCTCGGTGAACTTGTTCAAGTCCATGGCATTCTCCTTTTCCAAGCGCCCGTTAAATTTGCGCCTGCTTGGCAGCACGCAGCGGTCCGGGCCTCATGGATCAATTTGGGAAATGTCTTCGCCGCTTCAAGAGGGTAGCGGGTGAAAAAACGCTCAGCCGCGGGGAATCGTATAAACGGTATAGCCGCCGGTTTCGGCCACCTGCTGAGCATTCTGCATCTCGACCAGCGACTGCGCGGCGGCGCTGCCGGTGGGGCACGAGACAAGGTCGGCCGTGTGGTCCAGGAAATTGACGGTAAAGGCGGTTTCGCCAGTCAACTGGCACCAGTCATCTTCGGACCGATAGCCGCCGACCAGGTACAAATCGTCATTGGTGGGCGGCGGGGCAGCGCCCGTCTCGGGTTGTGGAGGGGTGTCGTCACAAGCGGCGAGCGCGGCCACGGCGGCCAGCGGAAATAGGTGCTTCATGGTCTGTCCCTTTGGTGCAATTCTCGTTTCTGAATGGCGGCACCATAGCACAGTTGGGCCAAAGCGGGGAAACCCGGGCCTCCCCTGCCAGCCGTGGCGGTCAATCGCCTTCGATTTCCCGGATCAGTTTTGTTGCAACGTCGTCGCCCTGATCGGCCGCAAGACGGTAATATTTCAACGCGCCTTCGATCTCGCCCGCTTCGTACAGCAGCCGGCCAAACTTGCGCTGCGAGGCCATATGGCCAAGCTCGGCCGCCCTGCCCCAGAGCACAAAAGCCGCCTGCGTGTCCTGGGGCACGCCGTCCCGCCCGTGATAGGTCAGCGACCCCAGATTATGCAGCGCCACGACGTCATCTTCTTCGGCGGCCTGGAAATAATACTCCAACGCCTTTTCGATATCCTTGGGATATCCGTTCTGGCCGGTTTCGTAGATCAAGCCCAGATGCACCGCAGCATCGACGTTTCCGTGATCGGCGGCCCGCTCCAGATAGTCGACCGCGCGGTCCATATCCTGTGCGACATGCGTACCGTCGCGATGAAAGATGCCCAGGCGGACCATAGAAGGATCATACCCAAAGAACGCAGCCCGTTCATAATACTCGAGCGCCTTGTCGATATCGCGCGCGACACCATCCCCGTGCTCATAGCCGTATGCCACGTTGTGCATCCCCATGGACAGGCCGGCATCGGCGGCCGCCATGTACCACCCGAACGCCGTTTCATCGTTTTCGGGAACGATCTCACCCTCGTTATAGAGCGAAGCGAGCGTGTTCATCGCCAGCCCGCTGCCTTCCATTGCCGCCAGCTCCGAAAATTCGAGCGCCATTTCCAGCTTGCCGCCTTTCATCAGCGCCCGGCCGAACGCGGCGACGACCTCGGCATCGACATTCTGGTCTTTCAGCAGCAGATCGGCACAGATCGCCATCGCATTCTCGGCGTCCATGTCTGCCCATTCCACCCCCTCGAAATAAGGCGACTGGCCCGGAGCGGCAGCGGCCATCAGGCACTCATATTCTCCATCCGAATAGTCGGGCTCGTATGGCGGATCGTCGGGGTCTGGTTCCGGCCGGGGTCGCAGGTCGGTGACAAGCAGGCGTCGTGTCTCTTCTTTGGGGGCGCTGACCTCCTCCGGTTCAGGTGCGCCTTCGTTGAACTGGGCCAGTTGCTCGCGTGCAAGTTGCGAGTAGATCGGGCACTCCGCATAGACCTCGGCAAAGCTTTGGATGGCCGCCGCCGACCCGCTGTCCTTGACGTCCGCCCAGACCAGTCGGGCCTCTCCGCAATCCGTTTCGCCGGCCCAGACAGCGCCCGCCCCGGCCAAAACAGCTGCCGAAGCCATCACACCCAACCGTATCATCCTGTACTACCCTGCGTCTTTTCTTGTCTGATTGCGCCACACGCTCTACAGAAGCGCCGATCCCGTCAAGCCTGAAAGGTCGAAACAATGCCCAAAGCCCTGCCCCAAACCGCAGATGACCGCCTGATCGTCGCCCTCGACGTACCCAACGCGCTGGAAGGGCTGAAAATGGCCGAGACGCTGGGCGACGCGGTATCGTTCTACAAGATCGGTCTGGGCATGCTGACCGGTGGCGGGTTGGCCTTGGCAAACGAGTTGAAGCAGGAGTACGGCAAGCGCATCTTTCTGGACATGAAGCTGTTCGACATCGGCAACACGGTCGAGAATGCCGTGCGGGGGCTGGCGCAATTCGATCTGGATTTCCTCACGGTGCATGGCGACCCCCACGTGGTGCGTGCCGCCAAAGAAGGCGCAGCAGGCAAGGACCTGAAGATCCTGGCGGTGACCATCCTGACCTCGCTGAACCGTGACGATCTGGATGCAGGTTTGATGAAGTCCGGCGACATGCAGCATATGGTTCTGGAACGCGCGGTCCGCGCATTCGAGGCCGGCGCCGACGGCGTGATCGCCAGTCCGCAAGAGGCGGCCCTGATCCGCGCCCTGCCCCAGGCCGAAGGCCGACTGATCGTCACCCCTGGCGTGCGGCCGTCCGGATCGGACCTTGGCGATCAGAAACGCGTCGCGACACCCGCCGCCGCAATCAATGAAGGGGCCGATCACATCGTGGTCGGGCGGCCGATTTATCAGGCCGCCGACCCCAAGGCTGCAGCCGACGCCGTACTGGCCGAGTTGCGTTCGGCGTAGCCTTTCGAGGGCAAGTCGCGTCAAATCACCATTCCAGAAGCACGATTTGGCCCGCAAGCGGTTGACCTTGCGTCACTTTTGGCCGCGGCCGCGCCAAATTGCCTCTGTGCCCCAAAACACACATGAAAAACACGAGTTTTGGGACCTGCTTCGTAGGCCTATCGAAATCGACATTTTTGGGCGATTCTGATCAAGAGACACTCCCCAACGGGCCGCGTCTTCCTGAGGCCCGTTACCTCCCCCCGCGAAACTGCGGGGGGTCTTCTTGTCGGCCCCACCTTTTCGTTCAATCGCTTTGCGCTGCAGCGTGCGGTGTTGTACTTTTGGCACCTCGGCCAGACTGCTCATTCACGGTGCCCGTGGAAAGGAAATGATGCCCGCTCTCTGTCGCGATTGCCTTGCCAGTCTTCACGACGAACGGCGCTGCCCCTCCTGCGGCAGCCCGCGGGTGTTGCGGCATCCAGAGCTGTTCGATCTGACCATCGCCCATATGGATTGCGATGCGTTCTATGCCTCGGTCGAAAAGCGCGACAACCCCGAACTGGCGGGCAAGCCGGTGATCATCGGCGGGGGGCGGCGTGGCGTGGTGTCAACAGCCTGCTATGTGGCGCGTATTCGCGGCGTGCGCTCGGCCATGCCAATGTTTCAGGCGCTGAAACTATGCCCCGATGCAGTGGTGATCAAACCGCGCATGTCCATCTATGTCGAGGTCTCACGACAGATCCGCGCGATGATGGACGAACTGACACCGGATATCGAACCCCTGTCACTGGACGAGGCGTTCATGGACCTGTCAGGCACTCAGCGGCTGCATGGCGCGCCGCCCGCGGTGATGCTGGCACGGCTGGTCAAACGCATGAAAGACGAACTGGGTCTGACCGGCTCGATCGGGCTTTCGCACAACAAGTTTCTGGCCAAGGTGGCGTCCGATCTGGACAAACCGCGCGGGTTTTCCGTGATCGGCATGGCGGAAACCGCCGAGTTTTTGAACGGCAAACCGGTGCGGTTGATCTGGGGCATCGGACCGGCTGCGCAGGAGTCACTGGAACGGGCCGGCATTCGCACATTCTCGGACTTGCTGCGATGGGATCAAGAGGCCCTCACGGCGCGCTTCGGCTCGATGGGCTATCGGCTGTGGCACCTGGCCAGAGGGCAGGACAAGCGGCGCGTTTCGGCCCACGAGCCGATGAAGTCGATCAGCAATGAAACAACGTTTTTTGAAGACACCGCCAACCCCGACATTCTGGACGGCCACCTTTGGCGCATGGCCGAAAAGGTGGCCGACCGAGCGAAGGCCAAGGGGCTGGCCGGGCGGGTCGTGACGCTGAAGCTCAAAAAGGCCAACCACAAACTGCTGACCCGCCGGGTCTCGTTGCGGGATGCGACACAGATGGCCGACCGCATCTACCGCACCGCTCGCGGGCTGTTCGATCAGGTCGGCGATCAGGGCCCCTATCGTCTGCTGGGCTGCGGATTGTCAGACCTGTGCGCCGAAGATCAGGCAGACATATCCGGCGACCTGCTGGACCCTGGGGCCACGCAACGCTCGAAAGCAGAACGTGCGACAGACGAGATCCGCCGAAAATATGGAACTGATGCAATCGTGAAGGGCCGAGCGCTGCGGTGACTCTTCCTATTCGGCGGCCAACCGTGCCGGCTGAGAACCAATTCGGGCGATATCCGCAATGACTTCTTCCAGAATATCCCTGAACGCCAGGAAATTGGCGTTGGGCTCGATCGTGTTCTCATTCATGTAGAGCGCCCGGTCGATCTCGATCTGAATCGCATGCTGATGGCGGGCAGGACGCCCGTAGGTCTGGGTCACGTACGCCCCTGCAAAGGGTGTGTTACGGGCCACGGTCAGACCTGCGGACGAAAAGGCCGCTTCGATCTGATCAACAATGACGCCCGATGCCGAGGCACCAAACCGATCCCCCAGTACGATCTCGGGACGGCGACCCTTGGGGTTCCCGGCCATGGCAACGGCCTCGTGCGGCATCGAGTGGCAGTCGATAAGGATGGCCTGTCCAAACATGTTGATCGATTCGGCCAAAAGAGACTTCAGGCGGGCGTGATAGGGACGCCAATAGGTGTCGATGCGCAGACGCGCTTCGTCCATCGTAAGTTTGCCACTGTAGATTGCGCGACCGTTGGATACGACACGGGGGATCACGCCCAACCCCGATACCACGCGCGGGTTGTGCCCCTGACGGCGCGCGCCCAGAATCAACGCAGGATCCAGTTCTTCGGCGCTGCGGTTGAGGTCAAGGAACGCGCGCGGCATCTGCGCCGCAATCAACGGTGCGCCGTGGATCGAGGCGGAAGCGAACAGTTGATCGACAAAGGCATCTTCGGAAGAGCGAATCACATTGCGGTTCAGAACCGAACGATCCAGAAAGCCTGGCAAATAGTTCCGGCCGCTATGTGGCGAAGAAAAAACAACGCACGACGTGCGTTCTGCGGGCATTTCCAAAGCGTATGCGGCGCTGTGCATGGCCTCTCCTTCTTTGCCGATAACATAGACCGGAAAATTGTTGGACCAAACCCCTTGAACCCCTTCGCGACTCCTTTTATAGACCCCTCCACCGGCGCGGAGATCCGCGCCCCGTTTCGTTATGGGGCAGGATACGCAAAGGGAAAGTGGGCGGTTAGCTCAGCGGTAGAGCACTTCGTTGACATCGAAGGGGTCACAAGTTCGATCCTTGTACCGCCCACCATCGTTTCACTGTTTCGGGTCTGACCCGGGGCACCCGCTAACCCAGGCGCTGGCCACGTCCTTGATGAAGGCGCCGCAGAATTGGAGAGAGACCATGAAGGTCAAGAACTCGCTCCGCTCGCTCAAGAACCGGCACCGCGACTGCCGGGTTGTGCGTCGCAAAGGCCGCGTCTATGTGATCAACAAGACGCAGCGCAAGTTCAAAGCTCGTCAGGGCTGAGAACGGCAAATCGCTGTTTCAAAGAACCGCGCCTCCGGGCGCGGTTTTTTTTGTGCCGCGCGCCGAGACTGACCGTTCGTGTTAGGCTGTCGAAAACAGCCGGGAGCGCGAAACGGATGAAACACTCTTGCATCGACATACTGGTGGGCACCACCAAGGGTGCCTTCGTGATCATCGGAGACCGGGAGCGCGAATCTTGGCGCGTTACGGGTCCGCATTGCGGCGGCTGGCCCATCAATCACGTCGTCGGAGATGACGAAACCGGGACGCTCTGGGCCGGCGGTGGCGGCGACTGGCACGGAGCCGGCGTCTGGCGCTCCGAGGATGGCGGCCAAAGCTGGGAGGTCACCAAACTCACCCAAGGGCAGCAAGACGAGTGGGCCGCGAACGATCCCGACTTTGCCGAGTTGATCGGGTGGACCGGGGAAGTAGCACCGTTCGGCGATGAGTTCTCGCAGATCTGGTCGCTGCATTTTTCAGGCGGCGCATTGTACGCGGGAGCCAAACCGGCGCGGCTGTTGGTCAGTTCGGATGCTGGTCAGACCTGGGAAACGGTCAATGGCCTGACCGATCACCCCTCAGCCGAAGACTGGTCGCCGGGGGCCGCAGGCTTGGTGCTGCACACGATCGTTTCCGATCCAGACGATGCGCAAAAGCTGTGGGTGGGCATATCGGCGGCCGGAGTATTCGCCTCGGAAGACGGCGGCACTACGTGGGAGCGGCGCAACCGGCTGTCGAACGCCGAGAGTTGCGACCAGCACGACCATCCGGCCGCGCCGCGGGACGGTCAAATCGGTCATTGCGTACACAACATGGTCCGGGCGCCCGGCACCAAAGGGCTGCTGTATCAACAGAACCATCATGGTGTCTGGCGTTCGTCCGACGGCGGGCGCAGCTGGGACGATATCTCGGGCGGGTTGCCGTCGACCTTTGGATTCCCAATCCACGTCCATCCCCACGATCCCAATACGATCTGGACCTTCCCCCTGAACGGAGACAGCATCGGACGGTATCCGCCGGATGCGGCAGCGGCGGTCTGGAAGTCGACAGATGGTGGTCAAAGCTGGACCGCTTGTCGCGAAGGGCTGCCGCAGACCAGCTGCTTTTTCACTGTTCTGCGCCAGGCGATGGCAGGAGATTGTCGTGACCCTGCGGGTGTCTATTTCGGAACCAACAGCGGCTCGGTGTTTGCAAGCACCGACGAAGGCGATACCTGGACCGAGATCGCCAGGCATCTGCCGACCATTTTGTCGGTCGAGACAATTCAACGCGTGCGCTAGCCATCTCTGCCCGGCGCACCCAAACACGCTGCGGCAAATTAGACCAAGTAATTTTGTCGGATTTTCTTGCATCCTGCCCGGAATCGTTTAATTGAGCAAATCAGTCGGGAAATGCCCCGCTCACGAGATTCGACAACTGGGACATCCACAGATGAAAACCACGAGCTTTATCGCCGCCGCACTGTCGGCCCTGATCGCGGGATCAGCCGCCGCCGAAGGCGAGCTGAACCTTTACTCCTCGCGCCACTACGACACCGACGAGCGTCTCTACACCGATTTCGAAGAAGCCACTGGCATCAAGATCAACCGCATCGAAGGCAAGGCCGACGAGCTGATCGCGCGGATGGAAGCCGAAGGCGCGAACTCGCCCGCCGACATCCTGCTGACCGTGGACACCTCGCGCCTGGCGCGGGCCAAGAACGCCGGCCTGCTGCAGGCGGTCGACAGCGACGTTCTGGAAGAGCGCATCCCCGCCAACCTGCAGGACGAAGACAACCAGTGGTTCGGCTTCTCGCAGCGCGCGCGCGTCATCTTCTACGACAAGAATGACGTGACCAACCCGCCGGCCACCTACCTGGATCTGGCCGACCCTGAATACAAAGGGCTGGTTTGCATCCGGTCGTCCAGCAACACCTACAACCAGACCCTGCTGGCCTCGATCATCACCCATCATGGTGCCGAAAAGGCCAAAGAATGGGCCGAGGGCGTCGTGGCCAACATGGCGCGTGAACCTCAGGGCGGCGACACCGATCAGCTGCGTGGAATCGTGTCCGGTGAATGCGAAATCGCCGTGTCGAACTCGTACTACTTTGCGCGTGCCCTGCGCAAAGACGTCAAGGGCCTGTCGGACAGCGTCGACATGATCGGAATTCAATTCCCCGCGCAGGATGCCGAAGGCGCACACATGAACCTGTCGGGTGCGGGCGTCGCGGCCCATGCCCCGAACAAGGACAATGCGGTCAAGTTCCTGGAATACCTCGCCAGCGATCAGGCACAGGTCTACTTCTCGAACGGCAACGATGAATTCCCGGCCGTCCAAGGTGTTGAGCTGGCCGAGAACGTGGCCGCTCTGGGTGAATTCAAGGCCGATGAAGTGAACCTGTCTGAAGTCGCCAAGAACATCCCCGAGGCCCAGAAGATCTTCAACGAGGTTGGCTGGAAGTAAGCCGACATCATATCGAGCAGTTGAAGGGGCGCAGCACAGGCGCCCCTTTTTATTTGATTTATTTCTGCTACATTTCTCATTATCGAAACTGATTCTCGGATATGAGAAATGCTAGACAACCTGTCCAGCCGCCTCGCGCGCCATCTGAGCGACCTGCGCCGCAGCCGGGGCTGGTCGCTTGAACAACTCGCGCAGGCCAGCGGGGTCAGCCGGGCCACCCTGTCGCGCATGGAGAAGGCCGAGGTCAGCCCGACGGCCGAGAATCTTGGCCGATTGTGCGCAGCCTACGGACTGCCGATGTCGCGCCTGTTGATGATGGTCGAGGACAGCTTCGACCCCAAGGTTCCTTACGAACGGCAGATCGAATGGCGCGACCCCGAAACCGGGTTCACGCGGCGGTCGGTGTCGCCGCCCTCGGCGGGGCTGACGGGCGAGGTTCTGGAATGTCACCTCCCACCCGGCACAACGATCACCTATGACGCACCGCCTCGTCCCGGGCAGGAACATCACTTGATCGTGCTGGATGGCGCATTGACTCTGACCGTTGATGGAACGTCCCATGCGCTGAACGGGGGTGATTGCCTCCGCTATCATCTGTCGGGCGCGACCCGTTTTGAAACCGAGGCGTCCCGCGGCGCCCGCTACATTCTGGTGCTGATATGATTACACGCCTGACCGAAACGACTTTTGACCAAGCGGTGGAGGATCTGGCGGATATCCTGCATGGCTGCGTGCATACCGGCGCCAGCATAGGGTTCATTCTGCCGTTTTCCCATGACGCCGCGCGCGCCTATTGGCAGGAGCGCGTGCGCCCGGCGCTGTCAGCCGGAGAGCTGGATCTTTTCGTGGCCTATGGCGACGGACGCATCCAAGGGACGGTTCAGCTGATTCCGGCTGCGATGCCCAACCAGCCGCACCGCGCCGATGTGGCCAAGCTGCTGGTGCATCCCGACGCACGGCGGCGCGGGCTGGGCCGCGCCTTGATGGGTGCTCTGCAAGAGCGCGCCGTCGAACTTGACCGATCCCTGTTGGTGCTGGACACACGCAGCACCGACCCGTCGCGCATCCTGTACCAGAGCCTGGGCTTTGAAACTGCCGGAGAGATTCCCGGCTATTGCCGCAACCCGTTCGAACCCGTGTTCGAACCCACCACCTACATGTACAAGGCGCTGGGCTAACGCAGCACCAGGTCGGCCGCGCCCGAGTTCTGCACCACGCGCCGGGCGTTGGGAATGTCATTGGCGAAGGCTCGGCTCTCGGCTTCGTCGCGCGGCAGGCCCAGCCCGATCCAACGGTCCAGCAACCGCGCCTCGAGCGTCGGCAGGGGCACGTCCAGAAACACGGTCAGCGCCCACAGATCGCTCAGATCGTTCCAACCCGGTTCGTCCAGCAGGAGATAATTTCCCTCGACGATCACCACCTTCTGGTCGCGGGTCACGAACGAACAGGCGGCGATGGACTTGTCGAGCACGCGGTCGAACTCGGGCACGGCGACCTCGTCTTCGGCCTGAAGGCGGCGCACCAAGGCGTGAAAGCCCGGCAGGTCGAATGTCTCGGGCGCACCCTTGCGCGGCAGCAGATCGCGTGCCGTCAGGATCTGGTTGTCATAGTGGAAACCATCCATCGACAGCAGCCCGGTCGGAATGCCGCGCCCCTGCAGCGCCTGTTGGGCAAGAGCGGCCACGGTGGATTTCCCCGCACCCGGCGGCCCGGCCACGGCAACAAGCTGGCGCGCTTCGCCGTCCGCCAGCCCGGCTGCGGCGTCGGCGATCCGCTCGGCCAGCGCCTGCGGCGATGACCCTTCGGTCGTCATGCCGCGCGATCCTGGTCCGGCGGCTCTTTGGCGCCCGTCATGAATGCCACGGCATCGGACATGGTGTAGTCTTTGGGGTCGATCACGCAGAGCCGCTTGCCAAGCCGATGCACATGGATGCGGTCGGCCACTTCGAACACATGGGGCATGTTGTGGCTGATCAGAATGATCGGAATGCCACGCGATTTCACGTCCTGGATCAGTTCCAGAACCCGCCGGCTTTCCTTGACGCCAAGCGCCGCGGTGGGTTCATCAAGGATGATGACCTTGGACCCGAACGCCGCCGCCCGGGCCACGGCCACACCCTGACGTTGTCCACCCGACAGGGTCTCGACCGCTTGGTTGATGTTCTGGATCGTCATCAGCCCCAGTTCGTTCAGCTTGTCGCGCGCGAACTTCTCCATCGCCGGACGGTCGAGCATCCGGAACACCGAACCCAACGGTCCCTTGCGCCGGATCTCGCGCCCCATGAACATGTTGTCGGTGATCGACAGGGCGGGCGACATGGCCAACGTCTGATAGACCGTTTCGATCCCGGCTTCGCGCGCGTCGATGGGCGAGTGGAAATCGACCTTGCGGCCTTCCAGCCAGATCTCGCCCTCATCCGGGGCGACGGCACCGGAAACCGCCTTGATCAAGGTCGATTTACCCGCGCCGTTGTCCCCGATCACGGCCAGGATCTCGCCCGGCATCAGGTCGAAATCGCAATGATCCAGCGCCGTGACCTTGCCATAGCGTTTGACCAGATTGCGCCCTTTGAGAATGGGTTCCATCACGCTGCTACCTTTCTGATCCACTGGTCCACGGCCACGGCGGCGATGATCAGCATGCCGATAAGAAGGAAAGTCCACTGCGCATCCGCGCCCAACAACCGCAGTCCGAGGGTAAACACGCCAACGATCAGCGCCCCAAACAACGAGCCCAGGATCGATCCGCGCCCCCCGAACAAGGAAATGCCTCCGATCACGACGGCGGTGATGCTTTCGATGTTGGCCAACTGCCCCGAGGTGGGCGAGACCGAGCCAATGCGCCCGATCAGCGCCCAGCCGGCAAAGGCGCAGATCAGCCCCGACAGCATGTAGACCGACATCAGCGTGCGATGCACGTTTACGCCCGACAGCTCGGCGGCCTCGGGGTCGTCGCCCACGGCATAGACATGGCGCCCCCACGCGGTATGCCGCAGCGCATAGGCCAGAACCAGGATCAGCACCAGCATGAAGATCACCCCGACCGTGAACACAGCCCCGCCGACATTGAACTTGGCGCCGAACAGTTGAAGGATCGGGGCGTTGGCCTCGATTTCCTGCGATCGGATGGTTTCATTCTGTGAATACAGGAAGTTGGCGGCCAGTACGATCTGCCACATGCCCAGCGTCACGATGAAGGGCGGCAACTTGACCCGGCTGACCAGGAAACCATTCACCGCGCCGATGGCGGTCCCGATGGCCAGACCGCACAGGATCGCCACCGTGGGCGGCAGCCCATAGCGGAAGGTGAACTGGCCCATCACCACCGAGGACATGACCATGATCGCCCCCACGCTCAGGTCGATCCCGGCGGTCAGGATCACAAGACTCTGGGCGGCGGCCACGATGCCGACGATCTGCACCTGTTGCAGGATCAGGGTCAGTGCGAATGGCGAAAAGAACTTGGCCCCAAGCAAGGCGCCGAAAATCAGGATCGCCGCGACCAGAACGATCAGCGGCACCAGCGACGGGTTCACATGCAGAAAGTGTTGGACCGTCCCCATGAAACCGCGGTGGTGATCTTCGAATTCGGCAACTTGTTCCGGGCTGCCTTTGGCCGCCGCTTCGAAGTCGTCGGACTGTCTCGATGTGTCGGACATCAGTGAGGTTCCCCCATGCGTCAAGCTCCCGTCTTGGGGCGACTCTAGCAAAATTTCGGGTGAGGTCGTGGTTCAATTCAGGGGCCGCGCGCTGCGGCCCCTGAAGGGTTCAGATCAGCCCCAGCAGAGGTCCATGCCCTCTTTGACAGAGATCGACTCGACGCCTTCGGCCGGCTTGTCCGTCACCAGCGCAACACCGGTGTCGTAGAAGTCCTTGCCGGGCGTGTTCTCGGGCTTCACGCCCTCGTCGGCCCATTTCTTGACCGCCTCCACGCCAAGCGACGCCATCAGCAGCGGGTATTGCTGCGAGGTCGCACCGATCACACCGTCGGCCACGTTCTGCACACCGGGGCAGCCGCCGTCGACAGATACGATCAGCACGTCGTTTTCGCGGCCGATGGCCTTGAGCGCTTCATACGCACCCGCGGCGGCCGGTTCGTTGATCGTATAGACCACGTTGACCATCGGGTCCTTGGCCAGAAGGTTCTCCATGGCCTTGCGGCCGCCCTCTTCATTGCCGGCGGTGACGTCATGGCCCACGATGCGCGGGTCGGTTTCGTCGCCCCATTTATTCGGGTCGCCTAGGTCAATGCCGAAGCCCTGCAGGAAGCCCTGATCGCGCAGCACCCCGACCGAGGGCTGGCTGACTGCGAGATCCAACATCGCGATCTTCGCATTCTGCGCTTCATCTCCCAGCGTGGCTGCGGCCCATTTGCCGATCAACTCGCCCGCCAGAAAGTTGTCGGTTGCGAAAGTCGCGTCCGCCGAGTCGATTGGTTCGAGCGGTGTATCCAGCGCGATGACCAACACACCCGCGTCGCGTGCCTGCTGAACGGCCGGAACGATCGACGAGGTATCGGATGCGGTCAACAGGATACCCTTGGCGCCGTCCAGAATGCAGGTCTCGATCGCCTGCACCTGAGTCTCATGGTCGCCGTCGATCTTGCCGGCAAACGCCTTGAGCGTCATGCCCAGTTCTTCGGCCTTGGCGGTGGCACCCTCTTTCATCTTCACGAAGAAGGGGTTGGTGTCGGTTTTGGTGATCAGGCAGACCGTGTCCTGCGCGGCGGCAGCGCCTGCCATGGCTGTAAAGGCCAGCGCGGTCGCGCCAGCAAATGCTGAAATCTTCAAGGCTTTTCCTCCCAATATCTCCGATACCCGACGGGCATCTAAGGAATCCGAACGGATTTCTTCCGGCTCCCATGTGTCAAACCATCCGGTGATTCTCGGGTTCTGTCAATAAATAAATCACTCTTATTTATTATTGACACTGGGTAGGCGCATCCACATTCTTGACTGAAGGAGGAGCGGCCCGTGCCCGACGAACAATCAGCGCAAAGCAATCCGCCCGAGCGCGTTTCGACCGTGCGCGGGACGAACCAAAGTGGCATGCGCGCCCACAATGAACGACTGGTGCTGTCACTGGTCCGCCGGCACCAAGCGCTCGCCAAATCGGAGCTGGCCCGCATGACCGGATTGTCGGCGCAGACTGTCTCGGTGATCATGCGCCAACTGGAAAGCGATGGGTTGCTGCTGAGGGGCGAGCCACAACGTGGCAAGGTTGGGCAACCATCGGTGCCAATGCGCCTGAATCCGGATGGGGCCTATTTTCTGGGGCTGAAGGTCGGCCGCCGCAGCACCGAGCTGGTATTGACCGATTTCCTGGGCAAAGTACGGGATCGCGCGCGCGAGACCTATGATTATCCCACCCCCGGTGCGACATTGGATTTCGCCACGGGCACATTGGACAGGATGATACACCAGATGCCGGCAGCATCGCGTGACCGGGTTGCCGGGTTGGGCATTGCGATGCCCTTCTATCTCTGGGACTGGGCGCAGACCCTGAATGTCCCGCAAGAAAGGATGGATCCATGGCGCTCGGCCGATCTGCAGGCCAGTCTTTCCCAAGCGCGAAACATTCCGGTCTATCTGCAGAATGATGCCACCGCAGCCTGCGGGGCAGAGTTGGTGTTCGGACCATCTGAAAGGCCGCGGAACTTTCTGTATTTCTACATGGGTTACTTCATTGGCGGGGGAGTCGTCCTGAACGGCGTCATTTTTTCCGGGCGCGGGAATGCAGGCGCCTTGGGTCCGTTGCCGGTTCCCGTCGGCTCGGGCGAAGTCAAACCCCTGATCGATGTCGCCAGCCTGTGCGTGCTTGAGCAGAAGCTTGTCGCCGCAGGGCTGGATCCCTTCCACATGTGGGAGACCCCGGACCATTGGGACATGCCGGACACGCTTCTCGAGGCATGGATGGACGAGGCTGCGAAAGGTCTGGCCTATGCGATCCTGTCTTCCTGCAGCCTGATCGACTTTGAAACGGTGAAAATCGATGGCTGGACGCCCGAGAGCGTTACCGCTCGCTTGATCGAACGTGTTGAGACGCATCTCTCCCAGCTCAACTTCACCGGGCTCGAGCAGCCCTCGGTTCTGGCCGGGTCGGTGGGTCCGGATGCCCGCGCCCTGGGGGCAGCCAGCTTGCCTCTGTCGGACAGATACCTTGTCGAAACCTGAACGACAGCCGCGGACCTCCAAGAGCATTGGCGAGGTTTCGCCTGACGAACGATCACAAAGCCCGCGCCAACCCTTCCCCGTACAGCCGGTCTAAGATATTACAGGCACGGCGCCAGCACTGCTTGGCGGGCTGCAGGTACCACGTGTTCAGAATGAGGTTCTATTATTGAAACTGCGTCACCTTTTACCCGCCCTTATCGCATGGTCAGCCCTCCCCTTTGCGGCCAGTGCGCAATCATCTGACGCCGATGGCGCAGGGTTGTCACTGGAACTCAACGCGGCGCAGGATGTGGGGCAGGCCTGTCGGCTGTCATTTCTGATCACGAACGAAACCGGACAGGCGATCGACAAAGCCGTTTTCGAAACCGTGATCTTCGACACGCAGGGTTCGGTGATCAAACTGTCATTGTTCGATTTTCGGGATTTGCCGCAGGACCGCCCGCGTGTGCGCCAATTCGACCTGCCCGACAGACCATGCGCAACGGTCGGGCGCGTTCTGATAAACGGCGCCAGTTCCTGCGTAACCGGTGGTTCCGAGAGTGATCTTTGCAATTCGGCCCTTTCGGTGACCAGCCGCTTGGAAATGGAGCTTTTGGGATGAACATCTTCAACGCGCTTGGCCAGATCCTTGCACTAGGCGGGCCAGTAGTGGCGATCCTTCTTGTGATGTCGATCCTGACCGTGGCGGTTTCGATCTACAAGCTCTGGCAGTTTGCGGCCTGTGGCGTCGGCCGCCACAGGGTGCTGTCCCAGGCATTGGCGGCCTGGGATGCCGGAGACCACGACACTGCGCGCGAGCGTCTGGCCGCCAGCAGCAGCTACCTTGCCCCGATCGTGGGTGCGGCAATGAACGCCCAGGATACGGCGGGGCTGGACGAACGGCTGGACGCCGAAGCCGGACTGGCGTTGGCCGGGCTCGAGCGCGGTTTCCGGCTTTTGGATACGGTCGCGCAGTTGGCCCCCTTGCTGGGGTTGTTCGGTACGGTTCTGGGCATGATCGAAGCGTTCCAAAGCCTGCAGACGGCCGGGGCCGGTGTGGATCCGTCGCTGCTGGCTGGTGGGATCTGGGTTGCGCTGGTGACGACTGCGGTGGGTCTGGCGGTTGCGATGCCCACATCCATGGTCCTGTCCTGGTTCGAAAGCCGTACCGCGCGCGAGCGGGTGTTCGCAGACAAGGCCTTGCGCACGATCCTCGTACCGACCCAGGCGCTGCCTGCAGCAACGACAAGCACCGCGTTTGTCGCCGCGCCGGGACATGCGTAACGCGGCCCCATTCGTTCGGCGCGCCATGTCGATGACACCGCTCATCGACGTGATTTTTCTGCTTTTGCTGTTCTTCATGCTGACGTCGACCTTTTCGACATTCGGAGAGATTCAACTCAGCAGCGCAGCCGCGGGCCCATCAGAGCCCAGCGCCCCGTCGGATCGCGCTTTTGTGCAATTGGGGGCGAACCGCGTGGTGCTGAACGGAGCACCGCTCTCGCTGGATGAATTGGCACAGGCGCTGCAGCCCGGGCAAGTGCTGGTCAGTCTTGACGGCGACGTTACCGCCCAACGGCTTGTTGACTTTCTGGTGAAATTGCGCGGCCTCGACGGTCTGTCGGTAACGGTTCTGGAGTGACGCCATGATCCGCCACGACCGCCCAAGCCGCAAGCGCGACTCGACCATCCCGTTGATCAACGTGGTCTTTCTGATGCTGATCTTCTTTTTGATCGCCGGAACCGTTGCTCAACCGTTGGACCCGGACTTGGAACTGGTCAACACATCCGATCTGGACGGCCGCGAACCACCCAACGCACTGGTTCTCCACGCTGACGGGACGCTCAGCTTTCGCGGAACACCGACGGATCCGCAGACCTACATGACCGATCGCGGGGAAGATCCTGTGCGGATCGTGCCTGACCGGAACGTTTCCGGGGCACGCCTGATCGAAGTCACCGGCGCCTTGCGCCGTCTCGGCGCCACCGCAGTCTTTGCGGTGACCGAACGGGCGCTCGAATGATCCGGGAATCCCTGTTTGTCGCGGCGCTGGCCGTTGTGCTTTCGGTGCTGTTCCACCTTTTCCTGCTGCTGCCAGCCGCGCGGGGCCCTTCGGAACCTGCGACGGCCGGTTCGCAACCGGACACGGTTGCCTTGGGCAACGCGTTCGAGGATCTGGCGGAAACCGCGACCCCGCCCGAGCCGCCGACCCCCGCAGAAGAGCCCGAGCCAGAGGTCGAACAGCCGACAGAGCCGGACCGGGCCGAAATACCCGTCAGCGAAACACTGGTCGCCTCGTCGGACCCGCAAAAGGTCAACTCGCCGGATATTGGACAAACCAACCCGGTGCAGCCTGATCAGCCCGTTCCGGAAATAGTTGAGCCGGCGGACTCGGCCGAAGGTGATCGGCAGGCCGCCGATGAGGTCGACGAAACACCACCCGTCCAAGCCGAAACGCAGTCCGCAGCGGCGCCCGAAGCACCGGTCGAACCCATAGAGGCCCCGGTTTCGGAACCAGAGCAACTGGCTGCCCTGCCTGCCCCCTCACCGGTTCCGGAGCCTTCAGTGCCGGCAGAGGAGCAGCAACCGGTCGAAAGCGACACCGAAGACGGCGTCTCGAATCTGGCGGTTGCAACATCGATCCGCCCGCGCCTTCCGGACCGGACCCCTGCTCCGGCCCCTGTACCCGACCAAAGGGCCAGCCGGCTGGACAGTTTTGACAACCTGCGATTTCCCAACAAGCAGATCGACTCGCCGCTGACGACCTATCGCCGACAGGGGGTCGATGCCTTTACCCGAGGGAGCAATTCCAATCAGTCCGGCGGTCGAGGCCCAGGCAACTCGAATGTCACCAATTACGCCGGGCAGGTTCTTGTCCACCTCAACAGAACTCCGCCGGTCTATGTCTCGGTTCGCGGCTTTGCCAAAGTCTTCTTTGAAATCAATCCGGACGGAACACTGGCCTGGGTCGATATTATCGACAGTTCCGGCTCGACCGAGGTCGACAGGGCCGCCAAGGAACAGGTCCGCCGCGCATCGCCCTTCCCGAAACCTCCGGGCGGGGTCAGCCGGAAGCTGTCGTTCTACTTTCAGAACGGCTAATCGGGCCTTTGCTGCGCTGGCCCGAAGCAACTGGACGCAATCAGTCAGACCAATGATCTTTCCCACGGAGGCTTCACGCCGATCTCGGTGATCAGAAAATCCATGAAGACCCTTACCTTTGGCGACAATACGTTCGACTTGGGATAGATCAGCCACAGCACGTTGTCTTCCGCCGCCTCATATTCGGGAAGGACATGACGCAACTTGCCCGAGGCAAGCTCTTCCTGAACGCTCCACAGTGAGTTCATCGAGATCCCCGCCCCTGCCACGGTGGCCAGCTTCTGGCTGAGACCGTCATCCATGATCAATGGACATTTCGTGGCTCCGGGATCGAAACTTGCGACAGCTCCCCGGGCAGTTTTCAGCGCCCGGGCCCGGGTGTGGCGAAATGCGATCAGCCGATGATGCACCAGATCATCCGGCGTCTCGGGTTCTCCGTGGGCCGACAGGTAATTCGGTGTCGCGCAAAGGATGCGTTTGTCATCCGCCAGCTTGCGCCCCTTGAGGCTGGTATCGATCAGCGGTGCGTTCCGCAAAGCAAGATCATAGCTGCCTTCGATCAGATCAAACTGCGCATCCGACAGACGCAAGTCCAGGGTCACACTCGGATGCTGTTCCTGGAACTTTGCAAGGATTGGAGCAATGTAGAGCTGGGCAAATGTGCTGGGCGCAGTAAACCGCAGTGTGCCGGTGGCTTGAGCCGACCCCTGCCCCAAGGCGGCCAAGGCCGCAGTCTCTTGCGCCAGAATCTCGCGCGCATAAGGCAGAAACTCGGCGCCTTCCAGCGACAACGATACTTTCCGGGTCGAGCGGTGAAGCAACTCGACACCCAGCTGATGCTCCAGCTTGGCAAGTCGGGCGCTCGAGACTGCGGGCACCAAACCCAGTTCGCGCCCGGCGGCCGATATGTTCAGCTTGTCCGCTGCAAGCACGAAAAGACGAAGCGCTTGTGTGTCCATTAGCTTATTATACGCAAAATCCGAAAACTGAAACCTGATATCCGCTGTTTCATCGGATTCTGCAAGTGATATTTCTGGCTCCACGGAAGACAAACCAAATGGAGCCACAAATGTCCGTTCGCCCGAACGTTCAGTCTCAGATCCTCGAAGCCTTCAATTTCCGGCACGCGACAAAGGTCTTTGATCCCGACCGCAAGATCAGCAACGCCGATTTCGAAACCATTCTTGAAGCTGGCCGCCTGTCGCCCACCTCTTTCGGGCACGAGCCATTCAAGATTCTTGTCATCCAATCGCCCGACAAACGGGAGCTTTTGCGCGAGTTTTCCTGGGGCGCCAATGGCATGATGAACGGCAGCTCCGGCCAATTGGGGACAGCCAGCCATTTTGGCATCATTCTGGCCAGCACTGCGGCAACCATGACCGCTGGGTCTGATTATCTGCAGGACCACTATCGCAAGGTCAAACAACTGCCCGAGGACGTCATCGAATTATTCAACGGTGCGTATGGCAAGTTCCAGTCAACCGACCATCGCATCACCACTGAACGCGAGATCACCGACTGGTCCGGCAAACAGGCCTATATCGTTCTGGCCAACATGATGACGACCGCTGCTTTGATGGGTGTCGATTCCTGCCCCATCGAAGGGTTTGACCTGGAACTCACCACCCAGACTCTGGCCGAGCATTTCGGGATGGATACATCGAAATGGAAACCCGCGGTGATGTTTGCCTTTGGGTATCGCGCTAGTGATCCGCAATTCCCCAAGACCCGCCGCCCGATGGCCGAAACCGTGAACTGGTTCTGAGCCAACGTCGAAAAAGCCAGGGGCTGCGTCATCCGCAATTCAGTGAGGGTACAGATGCAACGAACCGGTATCGTAAACTATCACGTTCACAAACCTGAACGGCAGGCGTTCCAACTGGACGCCGGCGGCATTGTCGGCAACCTGATTTCGCCCGAACTGTTGCCGACACAAGTGAGCCTGACTGATACGCGGACATCGGGGCAACCCCTGCGCTTTGACCCCGACGGCGTCGAGTTTCTGAATGCGCCCAGTGCCATCCGCGATTTTTCCGGGGATCAGTGGAAACGGCCCTACGAACACGAGCTCACTCAACTGCTGACCACAAAGATCGGCGTTCGCGAGGTCGTGATCTTTGACCATACCTTGCGCGTGGACGACCCAAAGGCGGCGCGCAAGCCGGCGCGCAATGTCCACAGCGATTACAGCGCGGACGGCGCTCGGAAACGGCTGGAGGATTTGCTAGGCGCCGAGCGGGCGGCCGAGTGGAGCAAAGGGAACTATGCCTTTGTCAATCTCTGGCGGCCGGTCGATCACCCGATCAACAGCGCGCCGCTTGGATTCGTCCGTCCTTCGTCCGTCGACCCCAAAGACTGGATCCTGCTTGACCTGATCTATCCTGACCGCAAAGGGCAGATCATGGGGCTTGTCGGGAATGCACGGCATGACTGGGTCTATCTGTCTCGAATGAGTCCGGATGAAATCGCTATTTTCAACATCTACGACAATCGGGGGTTGCCTTCCGTCGCGCACAGCGCGCTCGATATGGTCGAGGACCCGACCGTCAACACCATCCGGAAAAGCATCGAGACCCGCACTTTGGTGCGGTACTGACCAAGGAACCATCATGTTGGACAAAAACCAAAACCTGTCCTTTGCCCCGATCAACAAGGCCTACGGTCAGGTATTTCGACCGGATCAGCTGACGCTAGGGCTGGTATTGCCGCTTGAGGCCTACCCGGTGGGATCCGAGCCGACGATGAAGGGCCACATGAAGGCCGCGCAATTGGCCGAGTCTCTGGGCTTTGCCGCGCTTTGGCTGCGCGACGTGCCGTTCAATGTTCCAAGTTTCGGGGACCCCGGCCAGATCTTTGACCCGTTCGTCTATCTGGGTGCGCTAGCGACCGCGACGGATCGCATTGCCCTGGGGACCGCCAGCATCGTCTTGCCGTTGCGCCATCCGGCCCATGTGGCAAAGGCAGCCGCGTCGGCGGATGTATTGTCCGATGGCCGACTGCTGTTGGGTGTGGCGTCCGGCGATCGACCGGAAGAGTATCCGGCAATGCGTCAATCCTTCCCCGATCGCGGTGAACGGTTCCGCGACAGTGTCGACTATATCCGTGCGACGGCAACACCCTATCCCAAGCATGAAAGCCTGCAGGGACATCTGGCCGGCGACATTGACCTTCTGCCAAAACCCTCGCGATCGCGCCTGCCGCTGTTGATCACGGGCGGCAGTCGACAATCCCCGGATTGGGTGGCTGAAAACGGCGATGGGTGGATGACCTATCCGCGCGATGCGGCATCACAGGGGCGCGCGGTGGCCGATTACCGGAACCGTCTGAAAGCACTGGGGCAACCGGACAAACCGGTGATGCAGTCGCTCTATGTCGACTTGCTGGAAGACCCAAATGCCCCCGCACGCCCAATACATCTGGGGTTCCAGTCGGGTTTGAATTTCCTGCGCCGCTACTTGGCTGAAATCCGTGAGTTGGGGATGAACCACGTCGCCCTGAATTTGCGTTTCAACCAGGCTGCCATCGAACCGACACTCAAACGCCTGGCGGATACGATCCTGCCGGAATTTTCATAAGGAACGGATCGCATGACCAAAACCATTCTGATCACTGGCGCAACCGATGGTATCGGACTGCTCACCGCCAAGAAGCTGGCCGCTGACGGTCACCGTGTTCTGTTGCACGGGCGGAACTCTGCAAAGCTGGAGGCAGCCGCCCAGAAGGTTGGAGGGCAGCCGGAAACCTACAGCGCCGATTTGTCCGACCTATCAGCCGTGAGGTCTTTGGCGGAGGCCATCCGGTCCAATCACGACCGGCTGGATGTGCTGATCAACAACGCCGGCGTCCTGAAGGCTCCGCAGACCACTCTCGAAAACGGTCTCGATATCCGCTTCGTTGTGAACACGCTCGCGCCCTATCTGCTGACCGAACTTCTGCTTCCGATCATTCCCAAGACTGGCCGCGTCGTGAACCTGTCCTCGGCCGCCCAGGCCCCTGTGGATGTGGATGCTTTGACCGGCAGAACGCGGTTGGCCGATATGGGCGCATATGCGCAAAGCAAGTTGGCAATCACGATATGGACGCGCGAACAGGCCCGCGCCCTGCCCGATGGACCGGCGTTGATCGCGGTCAATCCGGGTTCGTTGCTGGCGTCCAAAATGGTCAAGGACGGTTTCGGAGTCGCCGGCAACGACCTCAACATCGGCGCCGACATCCTGATCGACGCCGCACTTAGCGATCGGTTCGCGCAGGCGTCGGGCGCCTATTTCGACAATGACGGCGGTACATTTGCAGACCCGCACCCCGCAGCGCTGAAGTCCGAACACGCTGCCGACGTCATGAAGGCCATTCAAGACACTATCCGCCGATACGGCTAAGCCGGGCGCACTCCCGCGCCCCGCCAATCCATGCAGACCCTCGCATCTTTGATGGCGAGAACAGGAGAGGACTGTCCAATGAAATACGAAAATTTCCAGACCTTCGACGTCGCGGTCGAGAATGCAATTGCCACCGTGACGTTCAACTTCGGAGCGGTCAATGTTCAGGGCCAGGAGATGCTGGCTGACCTCAACAGCCTTGCGATGCGGCTGGAGCAGGACCGGCAAACCAAAGTGGTGATCTTCCAGTCAGCGAACCCCGAAATCTGGGTCTGTCACTACGATACCGAGTTGCTCAAGGATCTTTCGACCGAAGCCGTCTCGCGCGAAGACGCCCGGCTGCTGGACCTGCAGTCCGTGTGCGAACGGCTGAGCAAGGTCCCGCAGGCAACAATCGCAAAGCTTGAAGGCTTCGCGCGTGGCGGCGGACACGAACTCGCACTCGCGCTGGACATGCGTTTTGCGGCACGCGGGAAGTTCAAGTTCATGCAGATGGAAGTTGGCATGGGTATCCTGCCCTGCGGCGGCGGAGCTTCTCGCATGGCGCGACAAACCGGACTTGGCCGGGCATTGGAAATCATCCTGAGTGCGCAGGACTACGATGCCGACGATGCCGAGCGCATGGGCACCATCAACAAGGCGCTGGACCCTGACGAGATCGGTCCCTATGTCGATGCTCTGGCCAGGCGCATTGCCCAGTTCCCCGCCGAATCCATCAACGCGTGCAAGCAGATGGTCTACGAATCCATCGACAAACCTATTTCCGAGGCGTTGAGGGCCGAGGCCTATTGGCTGTACCAAGCGACAAGCAAGACGCCGGCGGTCAAACGCTTTCGAATTGCCGATGAACAAGGGCTCGAGCATGATATCGAGAACCAGCGAAACTGGAACGAACTGGTCATGAAGGTACAAGAAATCACCAACTGATCATTGCCCCTTGATCCGCTGAAATCGGTTTCAGCGGATCATATCCCGCAGCCGGTTTGGGCGTTCCGACGGCAAGGGGGCGGAGGCACGCAGGTCGCCATACTGCGGTTGTCAAAGAACTCACACACCCATGTTCCGAAGCCGGCGATAAGCCAAACGATAGACGGCAACAGCACCGCCATCCGGGGCGGCCGGGCTGATCCACGGTGTGCGGCGCTTTTCGGTTGCCAACGCATGGGATCGAATGTGCCGGAACGAACGACAGGCTTACTGAACAAACACCCAAAAAACGTTCAGCGGGTGCCTTCTTTGCGCCAAAAGCAGAAGAAGTGCTCCAAAAACCGCATTGGCGTGGCTCCGAGGTTCGACGCAACTCCTCCTAATCCACCACGCCTTGAAGCGCGGAGAAAAGTGTCGGTCAGCTCGTAAATCAAAGCCATCAACGTCGATTGGGTCTCTTGGATCACTTGCGCGTTTCCGCCCGAAATCCTGAAAGCCGCAAGAACACCGACAAAACCGCCAAATTTGTGATAGGTTACTCGGTATTAACAAGAAATTTTGGGAGGACGAAAATGAAACACAAAACAAGATCAACAATAATGGCCGCGTTGTTTGCTGCAGCTGCCACAGCCGTTTCCGCACAAGATGATCCCCCCATGAACTTCCTTATTATTTGGGGAGATGACATTGGGTTTTGGAATATCAGTGCCTACAACCATGGCATGATGGGGTATCAGACACCCAACATCGACCGTATTGCCAAAGAAGGCGCGCTATTTACTGATTGGTACGGTGAGCAGTCCTGCACCGCAGGGCGAGCGGCCTTTATTACAGGACAATCTCCCATCCGCACGGGCCTGACCAAGGTCGGCTTACCCGGCGCGCCCGAGGGTATGCCTGTCGAAGACCCAACCATCGCCGGACTGCTAAAAAACCATGGTTACATGACTGGCCAGTTCGGCAAAAACCATTTGGGTGACCGTGACGAGCACCTACCCACAAACCATGGTTTCGATGAGTTTTTCGGAAACCTCTACCATCTCAACGCAGAAGAAGAGCCCGAAAACCCTGACTACCCCAAGGATGAAGCCTTCAGGGAAAACTTCGGCCCGCGCGGGGTGATCAAGTCGACCGCTGATGGCTCGATCGAGGATACCGGGCCGCTTACGAAAAAGCGCATGGAAACCGTTGACGAAGAAGTCACAGCCAGCGCGTTGGATTTCATGGATAGAGCCGTCGAACAGGACAAACCTTTCTTCCTTTGGTGGAACTCCACCCGCATGCACATTTTCACGCATCTGAAGGAAGAATCCGAGGGAGTGACGGGACTTGGAGTTTATCCCGACGGCATGGTCGAGCATGATGGGCATGTCGGCGTACTGCTTGATAAACTTGATGAGCTCGGAATCGCCGACAACACCGTCGTAATGTATTCAACCGACAACGGAGCGGAGACGTTCACGTGGCCGGATGGCGGAACGACACCCTTCCGCGGTGAGAAGAACACGCAATGGGAAGGTGGCTATCGCGTCCCGACGGTCATCAAGTGGCCGGGCGTCATCGAGCCGGGATCGAAGGTCAATGGCGTTGTATCGCACACGGATATGTTGCCTACCATTCTGGCTGCGGTCGGTGAGCCAGACATCAAAGAAAAGTTGCTCGATGGTGGCGTTGAAGCCATCGGTCGCCAATACAAGGCCCATCTTGACGGCTACAATCTTCTGCCGTCGCTGTCAGGTGAAACGGATGAGTGGCCGCGCAGCGAGTTCATCTATTGGACCGATGATGGCAGCGTCGCCGCCTTGCGATACGAACAGTACAAGGTGACATTCCTGAAGCAGAATGCGCACGGGCTTGATGTATGGCTCTCACCGTTTGAAGTCCTGCGCGCACCGATGCTGGCAAACCTCCGCAGCGATCCGTTCGAGCGAGCCGAAGAAGAGAACGCTATGGGATACCAGCGCTGGTTCCTCGAGCATATGTTCGCGATAGCTCCGGCCTCCGCCTTCGTTGGGCAATGGCTACAAAGCTTCGAGGAATTTCCACCAAGGCAAAAGCCCGGCAGCTTCAACCTCGACAACGTCATGGAGGAACTCACAAGCCGTGCCGGGAACCAATAGCACCAACGGGACGCCGTGAGCTGTGTTCGCCAGCCTGAATTCGCAGACAACTGTTTGTCGAATTCAGGCTGGTAAATCATCCCCTTGGGCTGAAGACCAGCGCAGCCCAAGGGAAAGAGTGAACGGCGGCTTGGTTCCGTTTTGCGGGCATTGAGCGCTGCTTGCTGGACAGAACCCAGAGCGGTTGTTGGAATAACGTGTAGGTGCTGCTCCGCTCTCATTCTGTTGCCGGCCTAACTCAACAAGGCAGCAACTGGCTTTTTGGGCTTTCCGCCATGAGAACCAGTCGCCTTTCACTTTCATTCCACTTTTCCTGAACCAATTCGCGCGGAGGAGTTTTCAGACGTGAAAAACCGAAAGCTCTACCTTGGCCCCCTGACCGACAATAGACACTGGGATATGGTTCGCATCCGCCCCGATGATGTGTTCGTAGTGACACCTCCGAAATGCGGCACGACCTGGATGCAAACCATCGTATCGCTGTTGTTTTCTGGTGATCCCGAAGTTGAAACGGAGTTGTCCGTGAAAATGCCGTGGGTAGACATCCGAATCCGAGAAATGCCTGAAGTCGCAGAGCGGCTCGAAGCCATGCAGCATCGACGCAGCATGAAAAGCCACACACCGATGGATGGGTTACCTCTGGATGATCAAGCACAGTACATCTGTGTTTTTCGTCATCCCCTCGATGCGCATTTCTCGTATCGCAAACACGTCAGAAACATTCCAATGACCTGGTTTGACACCTGGTATCCCGAGAACGATGAAGAAGGTATCACATTCCGTCGCTTTCTGGACGGCGGGGCGGAAGGGTTCGATACCGATGCGATGCCACTGGCCCATATTATCCGGCATTACAAAGCCGCTGCGGCACTTTCCGACTGGCCGAACGTATCGCTTTTTCACTACGCAGACATGACCCGGGACTTGAGAGGAACGTTCTTCAGGCTGGCTGACATCTTGGGCACGACCCATTCAGAGGCAGTCATGGATCAATTGGTTCAAGCTGCGACCTTCGACAACATGAAGGACAAAGCAGAACGCTATGCCCCCTCAGGTGGCAAAGGGTTCTTCAAGTCGGATGCCGAGTTTTTCCACAGCGGAACAAGTGGCAAATGGCGCGGGAAACTAACGGCGGAAGAACTGGCAAGCTACGACGCGATGATGGATGCACACCTGGATCCCGAAGACCGAGACTGGTTGGAATATGGCTCTCAGGGGAGCCTCGCTGCGTAGACATCGCCACCCCGGGCGAACCAGCAAAAACCGAAGATCTTTTTCACGATTAAATATGGAACAGGGGTTTCCCGAGGTCGCCAATCTGAGGGGGGCGGCATTCAGGCAAGCATTTCCCCGGGTTGGCCGACACTTAGGGTTCCGCCTTTGGTCACCTCGACATAGACTCCCATATCCATGTGCCCCATCAACTTCCTAATAAGATAGGGTATTTTCAAGTCACGCTCGGCCGTATCCGGGTTCACTTCAGTGGCCGCACATCTTTTCGTACGCGATAGTATCTTCAACTCAACATCGCCAAATCTCAGAACTGATCCAACTGCATCCAACTCGGAAAACGAAGGCAAGCCGTCTATCTCGATGTTCGCGCGGAACCGCGCTGGCTGGATCTCTGCGTTCAGTTTTTCACCCAACTCTCTCACCGACGCGCGATTAAGAACGGATATCGCGTTCATCATTTTTGGTGAGACGACGGACACATCCGTAAACCGGTGAGGAGCAGACGAGACGAATTCCGGCAATTCGGGATCTTTCAAGTCGATCTCTGAAGACAGGAAACTTGCCGCATCCGTCCGGTCTTCTGGTGTTCGCATATTGAAACTTTGCGTTTTGCCGTTCGCTTTGATCTCAAGATCTTGGGTCTCAAAATCAAAACTCGTCTCGACGCCTGCCAGCGCTGCCTCATTCAACAGAACAACAAAGCGATCTTTCGGCAGTGGCTGAGGGTTCTGTGGGTCGAATCCGGAGTTGTAGCGCGCAAATCCGAACAGGCGATCACCCGGGATCCCCTCCCCTGCCCGCAGCGTCACGGTTTGCATCGGCTCGGCACTCAAGCCTTTGATTGGGTACCGGTTCAATCTGACGATAGAGAGCGTATTCATACGTCTGCCCCTGACCATACGAGTTACGCACGATCCAGAGTGACCCGTGCCGTTTGACGCTATCTCCAATCCTCAAAGGTATCGACCGAATAATCCGCCAGACCTTCACAAGCAGGTGTCGAAAATCGGTTGGCCGCATGATGGCCGTGATTGTGAGCTGGGCCAATTTTGGCGGGTGCGGCCCTTAAATGCCTCATTGCTGAAAATACATGCACACCGACGAATTGGAATAAAATTACATGAAATCAATGGCTAAGAGGAGAACTAGTCGTCAACCGCCCTCCGCTTGAGGTACGAACCTCAAAAATATCTAGACTTGATGTGCGTACCTCAAATAGCCTTGGAGGTATGCCGCGATTCGCACATCCTCGATTGACGGCGAAAAAAGGGAGGAATGGATGACTTACACAAAACTGGCCTCGGCCAGCGCAATAGTCCTTGCCGCTACTACTCTTTCCACCAAGGCGAATGCTGAAGATCTGACGCTTTGTTGGGCTGCATGGGACCCGGCCAACGCGCTTGTTGAGCTTTCAAAGGAATTCGAAGCCGAATCCGGTCACACGATGAACTTCGAGTTTGTTCCCTGGCCGAATTTTGCGGATCGGATGCTGAACGAGCTGAACTCTGGGGGCAAGCTCTGCGACTTGTTGATTGGCGACAGCCAGTGGATCGGCGGGGGCGCTGAGAATGGCCACTATGTCAAACTGAACGACTTCTTCGATGCTGAAGGCATCAGCATGGACGATTTCGCGCCGGCCACCGTCTATGCGTACTCGACCTGGCCCAAGGGCACGCCGAACTACTATGCACTGCCAGCGATGGGCGATGCGAATGGCTGGTTCTACCGCAAGGACTGGTTCGAAAACCCCGACATCCAAGCCGCCTATAAAGAGGCGACGGGTCAGGACCTTCGCGAGCCTCAATCGCAAAAAGAACTTCTGCAGATCGCGCAGTTCTTCCAAGGTCGTGAGATCGACGGCAAGACTGTCTATGGCGCAGCCATTTTTACCGAGCGCGGCTCGGAAGGGATCACCATGGGTGTGACCGGAGCGCTGTATCCTTGGGGCTTCAAATACGAAAACACGCCGGGTTCCTATGACATGGAAGGCGCCGTGAACTCGCCCGAAGCGGTTGAAGCTCTGGAATTCTACAAGGAATTCTACGAAACGGCGACGCCTCCGGGATATACCAACTCTTACATGGGTGAGAGTCTGGACGCCTTTAAGTCCGGTCAGGTCGCCATGGCGATGAATTGGTTTGCGTTCTTCCCAGGTCTTTACGCCGATCCCAATACCGGTGGTGACAAAATCGACTTCTTCGTGAACCCACCACAAAATCAGGCAGGTTCGACACTGGGCGGACAAGGTATCTCTGTTGTCAGCTACTCTGACAAACAAGACGCCGCACTTGAGTACATCAAGTGGTTTGCACAACCGGACGTTCAGGCCAAATGGTGGGAGCTCGGCGGCTACTCGGCCCATAACTCTGTACTGGAAGATCCAGGTTTCGTTGACAGCCAGCCGTTTGCCGGTGACTTCCTGGAAGCAATGGCCGGGGTGCAGGATTTCTGGCAGGAGCCTGCTTATGCGGAACTGCTGCTGGCGATGCAGAAGCGCATCCACGACTACGTGGTTGCGGACCAGGGCACCGCTCAAGAAGCGCTTGATCTTCTGATCCAAGACTGGACCGAAGTCTTCGAAGACGAAGGCAAGCTGTAGTCCGGACACAGGCAGGAGCGGGTGCAATCCCGCTCCACCTTCACCCGTGAGTACTAAACCAACAAGAGCTGGCAAAGAGATGTCTGACAGGACCGTAGATCGCGTTGCGCAGGCAACGCCCGGGCGAGTTGCGCGAAAAATCCGAGGATTATCCGACCGCGCGATCGCCTGGATATTCATCTCCCCAACGATTTTTCTATTGCTGGCGATCAACATCTTTCCGTTGATCTGGACCATCCAACTGAGTTTTACCAACTACAAGGCCAACCGGATCGGGCGCGAAGTCAAAGACGTCGGGCTCAGGAATTACGAACGTATCCTGACTGATTCAGACACCTGGCTGAACATGCAGGCGACGGCGCATTTCCTGTTCTGGACAATCTTTTTCCAGGTCCTGATCGGGTTCACGCTGGCGTGGTTGATCAACAAGAAATTCAAGGGCAACGATCTTTGGACCACGATCATCGTGCTGCCGATGATGCTGTCCCCGGCCGTCGTCGGGAATTTCTGGAAATTCCTGTATCAGCCTCAAATCGGCCTGTTCAACTACATCGTGTCCTGGTTCACCGGCAAGGACCCCTCAAGCTTTGAAATGCTGGGGTCGGTCACTTTGGCCCCTTGGGCGATCGTGATCGTTGACACCTGGATGTGGACCCCCTTCGTGATGCTGATCTGTCTGGCCGGGCTGCGCAGCATCCCCGACTACATCTACGAGGCGGCTGAGATCGACAGGGCCAGCAAGCTGCGGCAGTTCTTTACGATTACCATTCCGATGGTGCTGCCGTTCCTGATGCTCGCGGTGCTGTTTCGAGGGATCGAGAACTTCAAGATGTTCGACCTGGTTGTTCAGCTGACAGGCGGTGGGCCGGGATCTGTAACGGAACTCACCTCAATCAATCTCAAGCGAGAGGCGTTTGAGAAGTGGCGGACGGGCTACGCCTCGGCCTATGCGATCATCTTGTTCGTCACCGTGTTCGGCCTTGCGTCGATCTACGTCAAAGCCCTGAACAAGGTGAAACAACGATGAGCAGTTTTTCCGTCACAGAACCTTCGAACCGGTCCAAATGGATCGCCGGTTTCCTGGTCATCACTTATGCGCTGATCACGATGATCCCGCTGGTGTGGATCTTGCTGACTGGCTTCAAGTCTCCGGCCGACGCGATCAGCTACCCGCCCAAAGTGGTCTTTGACCCAACGCTTGAAGGCTACGTAAACCTCTTCACCACGCGCACCAGGCAGACGCAGGAGTTTCTGGAAGCCAACCCGCCGCAGAACTGGGCCGATGAGATCGTACGCCAATACGACATGGTGATCGTTGGGCCCTCCAAATTCGGTGAGCGCTTCATGAATTCGGTCATCATCGGATTTGGCTCGACGTTCTTGAGTATCTTCCTTGGCACGCTGGCCGCCTATGCGTTCAGCCGATTTAAGGTCCCGCTCAAGGACGACCTTCTGTTCTTCATCCTGAGTACAAGGATGATGCCTCCGGTCGCTGTCGCCATCCCGATCTTCCTGATGTTCAGAAACCTTGGGCTGAGCGATACGCATCTGGGAATGATCCTGCTCTATACAGGGGTAAATATCTCTCTGGCGGTTTGGTTGCTGAAAGGGTTCATCGACGAAATCCCCAGAGAGTACGAGGAAGCCGCCCTTATCGATGGGTACACGAGGTTTCAGGCCTTCTACAAAGTGGTGTTGCCGCAAGCCGCTACCGGAATTGCGTCAACTGCGATCTTCTGCCTGATCTTCGCTTGGAATGAGTACGCGTTTGCCGTGCTACTGACATCCGCAAACGCGCAAACTGCACCACCGTTCATCCCGACCATCATCGGTATTGGCGGCCTAGACTGGCCTGCCGTTGCGGCCGGCGCGACGATCTTCCTGATCCCAGTCATGATATTCACCATCCTGATGCGCAAACATCTGCTGCGCGGGATCACATTCGGAGCCGTACGCAAATGAGCGAGTTTCTTTCCGGATTGGTGCGGCTCCGCCGCGGCCCATGGGAGATGGTCGCAACCATCCTCATCGCACTGGGTGTCTTCATGCTGATGCAGCCCTTTGTCCTTTGGGCCTTCACTTATTCCTTCATCGTCACGCTGATCGGAACCGTCATGTTCATCATCGTCAGCCATTTCCCGGAGTAGAAATGGCCCAGATCGTAGTCAAAAACGTAAAGAAGATGTTCGGCGATTTCACGGCTGTCCGCGAAAGTTCGTTCACGATTGAAGACGGCGAGTTTTTCATGCTGCTGGGCCCCTCCGGTTGCGGGAAAACGACGACGCTGCGGATGATCGCGGGATTGGAGCTTCCAACGTCGGGCGAAATCTATCTGGACGGCGAAGAGATCAGCCAGCGGCCGCCATCAGAGCGGGACATTGCCTTCGTGTTCCAGATGTTCGCGCTGTATCCCCACATGAACGTGCGCAAGAACATCAGCTATCCGCTTATTTCGCAGGGCATGCCGCGCGCTGCTGTCAAAGCCAAAGTCGAAGAAGTCGCGGGAATTCTGGGGATAAACGACATCCTCGACAGCCCGGTGGGTGGGCTTTCAGGTGGCGACAGGCAACGCGTGGCGCTGGGTCGCGCAATTGTTCGCGAACCCAAGGCATTCATGATGGACGAACCTCTTGGCGCTTTGGATGCCGAGTTTCGTGAGCACATGGCCGAAGAATTGCGCGCGCTCCACGATCGCATGGGCGCAACCACTGTTTATGTCACACATGACCAACTGGAAGCCATGCAAATGGGCGACAAGATCGTTGTGATGAACAACGCTGTGATCGAGCAATTTGGCACGCCGCAGGAAATCTACGACAAACCGGCCACAATGTTCGTTGCGGATTTTATCGGGTCTCCTTCGATGAACTTCCTGCCGTTTCAAGGAAAGGTCGCGCCTGGCTCGGAAATGGTACGGCTGAATGGCCATGACGAAGTCGTGCCCAAACTGATGGAAGGTGCGGAAGGTGACTTGGTTTTCGGCGTTCGGCCCGAGCATGTTTTTCTGTCGGACGCCAGCGCCTACCGTGCCAAGGTGCTGGCCGCAGAATATCTTGGAACCACCCAGATCGTGACGCTGCAAAGCCCGAACGGAGAGCTGAAAGCCCGCATTGATGCTCGTGAAACCGTCAATCCCGGCGAGACGGTCGGATTGGAATTCCGTTCGTCTGCAGTGACCCTTTTCGAAAAATCTACCGGACGCGCGTTGAGGTCCGCACTGAACGACGAGGTACTGAGCAATGGCTGAAGTCGTTCTGGAAAACATTTCGAAGTCATTCGGCGACATCAAAGCGGTGGACGATATCTCAATGACGATCCCCAACGGCGCCTTTGTGGTTTTGTTGGGCCCAACGGGCGCGGGAAAAACAACGACGCTGAGACTGATATCCGGGCTTGAGAAACTGGATTCAGGCACAGTTCGCATTGCCGGACGCGATGTAGGGATGGATACACCCGCCCAGCGCGATGTGGCGATGGTCTTCCAGCAGTACTCGCTGTACCCGCATATGACAGTGCGTGAAAACCTGTCTTTTCCTCTGCGGTCGCCGATCCTGAAAACACCAGAGGATGAGATCGCGAGGAAGGTCACCGAAGTGTCGGAGATCCTGCAGATCCCGCACAAGCTGGACAACAAAGCCACCGAATTGTCCGGCGGAGAAATGCAGCGAGTGTCGATCGGACGGGCGCTGGTGCGCGACCCTCAGATCTTCCTGATGGACGAACCGCTCAGCTCTTTGGACGCCAAGCTTCGGGCGGATTTGCGGGTCGAACTGAAAAGAATTCAGGCCGACCTGGGATCAACCTTGCTTTATGTGACCCATGATCAGGTGGAAGCCATGACAATGGCCACGCATATCGGCGTTTTGGAGAACGGCAGGCTGGTTCAGTACGGTACCCCTCGCGATATCTATGAAAACCCGGGCAGCGTTTACGTGGCCAGCAGGTTGGGTCTGCCACGGATAAACATCCTGCCGTCCGAGTTATTCGGAGGCGACCACAAGGGTCCGCAGATTGGTCTTCGCCCGGAAAACATCATTGAAGGTGAAGGCAGTGAGGCGCGCGTGATACGTGCCGAGCATCTGGGCGATCAAACACGGCTGCACCTGGACCTAAACGGTCACCCGGTCGTGACGTTGATAGATGTCCACCAGGACTATCCATCTGGAAAAATTATTAAAATCCGCCCCCACAACCCATTGTATTTTGACGCGTCCGGCGCGCGGGTGAATTAAGGAGCAAAGCATGGCCCAGTTCCTCAACACAAAAGAAACTCTGGTAACAGATGCCATAGACGGTCTTCTGGCCTCCTCAGGAGGGAGGTTGACCCGGCTGGACGGCTACCCGCATATCAAAGTTGTCTACAGGTCGGATTGGGACAAGTCGAAGGTAGCGTTGGTGTCCGGTGGAGGGTCAGGTCACGAACCCGCCCATGCGGGCTTTGTTGGCGCCGGTATGCTGACGGCCGCAGTCTGCGGCGAAGTGTTTGCGTCCCCGTCTGTCGAGGCGGTTCTGGCGGGCATTCTTGCAGTCACGGGTGAGGCAGGGTGCTTGCTGATCGTCAAGAACTATACCGGTGACCGGCTGAACTTTGGGCTGGCCGCTGAACGCGCCCGTGCATTGGGTCGCAAGGTTGAAATGGTGGTCGTCGACGACGACATCGCCCTGCCCGACCTGCCGCAACCACGTGGCGTGGCAGGCACGTTGTTCGTGCACAAAATCGCCGGAGCGCTTGCGGAAAGCGGTGCTGACCTGGACACCGTTGCCAAAGCAGCCAGTAGCACCATCGAAAAGGTTGTCAGCATTGGTATGAGCCTTGACACCTGTACCGTTCCGGGATCTCCGAAAGAAGACAGGATCGCACCCGGCAAGGCGGAACTTGGTTTGGGCATCCATGGCGAGCCGGGTGTGCAGCAAGTCGAATTCTCAAATGCCGTATCGGCCATGTCCACAGTGGTGGAGAAGCTGAGGCAACGGCTTGGGGCCGGCGAATGTGTGGCGTTGGTCAACAACCTCGGTTCCACGACTCCGCTGGAAATGGCTGTCCTAACGCACGCCTTGTCCGAAACCGGTATTGCCCACCATATCATCGGTCCGGCCCCCATGATGACATCGCTAGATATGCACGGGTTTTCTGTTTCCATTCTACCCGTGGATCAGGCCGATTTGTCAGCTCTTGAAGCACCTGTTGATCTGGCCGCGTGGCCCGGGGTCAATTCCATCGACCCGATCAAAGTGGCACCATTGCCTGACGGCCTGACGCCGATCGATCCAATTCCTTCGAACAATCCCACCACAAGGGAAACGATCTCCCGCTTGTCTGAACTCCTCATCAACGCTGAGAAGAATCTGAACGAACTGGACGCGAAATCCGGTGATGGCGACACAGGAAGCACATTGGCGACGGCCGCAAGAGCGCTGCAAGGCAGCCTTGACCGCATGCCGCTAGCTGATTTGACTCAGCTGTTTCCGGCGTTGGGCAATGAATTGAGCCAAACCATGGGTGGCTCCTCCGGTGTGATACTAGCAATTTTCTTCAACGCAGCTGGTGATGCATGTGCCAATGGGGCAACCGTAGCCAAATCCCTGGAAGAAGGCCTGAAACGCGTCAGCCAAGTTGGAGGCGCCAAGGTCGGCGACAGAACGATGATTGACGCCTTGGCACCGGCGCTTGCCGCTCTCCCATCGGGGTTGACCCATGCCGCAAATGCCGCCCGCGAAGGTGCAAACAATACAGCCAAAATTCGCCGTGCGAAGGCGGGCCGAGCAGCTTATGTTCCCGAAGAAAACCTAGTTGGACATAACGATCCCGGCGCTGAGGCCGTTGCCTTGTTGTTCGAGGGCTTGGCGCGGGAGCTTGAGGGCTGAGGAACACGTGGCAGACCAAAAACAAAAACTAGAATTGGTGAAGAAGCCAACCGTCAATGACATCGCGCGGGTTGCGGGTGTCAGTCTTGCGACTGTGGACCGGGTCTTGAACAGGCGCCCCGGCGTGCGCGCAGTAACCGTTCAGAAAGTACAAAAGGCAATTGATGAACTGGGGTATGTGCGCGACACCGCCGCGGCCAACCTCGCACGAAACCGGGTTTACAATTTCCTTTTTGTTTTGCCGGACACCGACAATGAATTTGTGGAAGCGATCAGCAACCAGATCGCAGAGCAATCCCGTGACCAGTTTATCGAGCGGACACGCATTACGATCAAAAGGGTCGCTCCGTTTGAACCGCAGGATATCGTCAACATTCTGGATGCTGTCGATAGTTTGGATGTTGATGGAGTTGCCGTTTTCGGACCCGAAACGCCTTCTGTTCGCGATGCCGTGAGACGGCTCAAGGACAAAGGGGTTCCGGTGGTTGCCTTAGTGTCTGACCTGCCGAGTTCCGAACGAGACCACTTTGTAGGAATTGACAACGTTTCCGCAGGACGAACCGCCGGTCAATTGATGGGGCGCTTCGTGCATCGGGAAGGCAAGGTCCTGGTTCTGACTGGCTCTCGTTTGGCACGTGACCACCTAGAGCGTCGCCAGGGCTTTGATCTTGTTGTGGCCGAGGAGTTTCCGCATCTCGAGGTCGTGGCGTCTGTTGAGGGCCGGGATGACCCGGATCTGATTTACAAGATGATGCCCGAGATCTTCGAAACCTACCCGGATCTGGTCGGAATATACTCGTCAGCAGCGGGCAATGCCGGCCTTATTCAATTCCTTTCGGAAAACAAGCTCAGCAAGGATTTGGTGATCATAGCGCATGAGTTGACTCCGCTTAGTCGAGAGGCTCTGAAGCTTGGCACGTTTGACGCCCTGATCTCGCAAGACACCGGGCACATTGTTCGTTCAGCCGTCCGCCTTCTGCGTGCGACTTCGGACAAAGTCCCATTCAACAAAGCGCAGGAACGTATCCGTATCGACATCTATCTGAGGGAAAATTTACCGCCATAGCGGCTTAGGTTTTGGGGAGGAAACTTATGAAAACGATCAAAGGTCCAGCATTGTTTCTTGCACAATTCGCAGGGGACGAAGCACCGTTCAATTCGTGGGACGCGATTACCAAATGGGCGGCTGACTGTGGATACAAGGGCGTCCAGGTTCCCAGTTGGGATGGCCGGTTGTTCGACCTTGAACAGGCCGCGTCCAGCACCGGTTACTGCGATGACTTCAAAGGCAAAGCCAGGGAAAATGGCGTCGAAGTCACTGAACTGTCAACGCACCTTCAGGGTCAACTTGTGGCCGTTCACCCGGCCTATGACAGCGCCTTTGATGGCTTTGCCGCCGAGAGAGTCAGAGGAAACCCGAAAGCCCGGCAAGAATGGGCCGTAGACCAGGTCAAAAAAGCATTGTCCGCTTCGAAGAACCTGGGCATTTCGGCGCATGCGACATTCTCGGGCGCGTTGGCCTGGCCCTACGTCTATCCCTGGCCGCAGCGCCCTGCCGGCTTGATCGAAACGGCATTTGATGAACTCGCCCGCCGTTGGGTGCCAATCCTTGATCACGCCGAGGAATGCGGCGTTGATGTCTGCTATGAAATTCACCCCGGAGAGGACCTCCACGACGGCGTGACCTACGAGATGTTCCTCGAACGGACAGGCAATCACCCAAGGGCTTGCATGTTGTACGACCCGTCGCACTACGTACTGCAATGCCTCGACTATCTGGACAATATCGACATCTACAAGGATCGGATCCGGATGTTCCATGTCAAAGATGCCGAGTTCAACCCGACCGGGCGGCAAGGGGTTTATTCAGGATACCAAAGCTGGGTGGATCGTGCCGGCCGGTTCCGGTCGCTTGGTGATGGCCAGGTGGATTTCGGGGCAGTCTTCTCAAAAATGGCGGCGAACGACTTTGATGGCTGGGCTGTGGTCGAATGGGAATGCTGTCTCAAACACCCCGAGGATGGAGCGCGTGAGGGCGCTCAGTTTGTGTCGGATCACATCATCCGTGTGACCGAGAAAGCCTTTGATGATTTCGCGGACGGTGGCACTGACGAAGCCGCCAATCGCAAAATGCTGGGGATCGAATAATGGTTACAGGACGCAGTGAAGAAGCCTCGGGTCGCATTCGGCTTGGCATGGTCGGCGGCGGAAATGACGCCTTCATAGGCGGCGTTCATCGCATAGCAGCGCGATTGGATGACAGGTTCGAACTGGTTGCCGGCGCTTTGTCTTCGACGCCCGAAAAATCCATTGAAAGCGGCCGGGCATTGGGTCTCGAACGGGTCTATGAAGACTTCAAACAAATGGCGATCCGGGAAGCCCGGCTCAAATCCGGGATCGAGGCGGTCTCAATCGTCACGCCAAATCACGTCCACTATGCCGCCGCGCGTGAATTCCTGAAACGTGGGATTCACGTCATTTGTGACAAGCCACTCACCTCGACCCTTGCCGATGCAAAAAAACTGGTCAAAGCGGCGGAAAGCGCGAATGCCCTGTTCATACTGACCCACAACTACACGGGCTACCCAATGGTTCGGCAGGCGCGTGAAATGGTTGCCAACGGCGATATTGGCAAAATCCGCGTCGTCCAGGTTGAATACCCGCAGGACTGGCTGACCGAGCAGCAGGATTTCAAACAGGCGGAGTGGCGAACCGATCCCGAACGCTCCGGCGCGGGCGGATCAACCGGTGACATCGGAACCCATGCCTACAACCTCGCTTGTTTTGTGACCGGGCTGAGGGCGGAAAGCCTTGCGGCGGATCTGCAAGCTTTCGTGCCGGGGCGCCAAGTCGATGACAACGCACATGTCTTGCTTCGCTTCGAAGGCGGAGCACGGGGTATGCTGTGGTCCTCTCAGGTGGCTCCCGGCAACGAAAACGCACTTCGGTTGCGGGTCTACGGCGAAAAAGGTGGGCTGGAGTGGGCTCAGGAAGACCCGAACTATCTCTGGTTCACGCCCTACAACGAACCAAAGCGTCTGATCACCCGCAATGGCGCTGGAGCTGGGGACGCTGCCAATCGCTTGAGCAGAGTTCCTCCGGGCCATCCCGAAGGATATCTTGAAGGGTTCGCCAATATTTACGGAGAGGCTGCTGAGGCGATCCAGGCTTTCCGAAATGGGATTTCACCTGAGGCGTCCGTTGTTTACCCAACCGTGCACGACGGGCTAGACGGCGTCAAATTTGTAGCCGCTTGTGTGCAAAGCTCGTCCCGAAACGCGGCTTGGGTCAAGTTGGAGTAACTCTGGCTGTGGGCATCGGGTAGGCACCGGATACTGAGCCAGCCAACCCTTCCCTGCCCCTCGGCTCGTCCAACCACCAGTTTGCCGCAGTATTGAAACTCTGTGGCCGCCAAAAACACAGCCCTACGGCGAAGTAACCCTTCGCCGCATCGTCCACGAATGGCCGCTCTGCGGACGAAGCCGCCAACGCGGCCAGCAAGTACAAGAGGCCGCAAACCGGCCCACAAAGGTACCCTCGGTATGAGCGTCTGTTCAGCACAGCAGCTCAAAGATATCAGCGACCGCTTTTCAGAAAGATCGCCGCAACGGAAGGCGATCAAGGCAAAACTGGATGGGTACGTATAGCCTCTAACCATCACGTATCCGCTGCCGGATTTTGAGGTCTAGGTTTGCGCCTCCTGGCCAAGCAACCGAGCGCGCAAGCCTCCTCGATTTGACGACCCTGTATTTTTTCTGATAGACATCGCGCCCTTTCCCAAAAATAGGAGGACCTGCGGATGTGGGTAGCATTCTCGACGCCCGAGGGTTCGGGCTTTTTCTCAGCCGTTGCCAAGGATGAGGGCGGCAACACCAGCGGGCCTCACATGGGATCCCGCGTCTGCCTGCGGTTTCGCCGCGCACAGGACGCCGAATTGCTGCGCGACTATGGCATGGACGGTCAGGTGATCGAAACACCGGGCGGCGACTACCGTTACCGGGCATTCATACCGCGCAACCACCTCGTGACCGTGCTGATGAACTTGGGCAACCACATGTCTTACCCCAATTTCAAGGCCAGCATCCCAAAAGATGATGTGGCGTTCGAGCGCGCCTGTCACGAGGTTTGGGCGGCATTCGGCGAACTACAGGAAGGCGGACCATATGGAATGGGGTGAAACACCCCATTAAACCCAGCGCGGTTGCCTCGAAGTTGTCTTGAGACAAAACACCTCGGTTTCACCACATGGGCCATACTGACGAAAACACTGTTTTTCGGAAGTTACCAGTGGCGGACCGAGGAGGATTCGAACCCCCGACCCCTTGATTCGTAGTCAAGTACTCTATCCAGCTGAGCTATCGGTCCGCGTTGGTGAGGCGGTATTTAGACCCGGCGTTCGGGACGTGCAACCCGATTCTTCAAAAATAATTCAAAAACCCATCTCCCCCCGTGGGAGCCTTATTTCAAAGACCGTACCCTCGGGGCCGGTGCTGGTCAGCACCAATTCTCCCCCGTGGCCGCGCACCAGTTCCTGCGAAATCGCCAGACCCAGGCCCGAGCCACCTTTGCGCACACCACCCTGAAACGGCGTGAACAGATTCTCCTGCGCTCGTGGCGGCAAACCGGGGCCGGTATCCCGAACCTCGATGACCCATGCGTCCTGATCTTCGCCGGCCGAAATCGTGATTTTTCCTGGTTGGCCGGATGTCATCAGTGCTTGGCGTGCGTTGCGCACAAGGTTCATGATGACCCGGAACATCTGTTCCGGATCGGCCCGAACGACCAGGTCTTCGGGAACGTCGTTGGGAATTTCGATACAGCCACCGTCTACGGCCAGAGCCTCGCTGGACGCTACGTCGGCAGCGATATCGCGCAACCGCACCATGGTCAGGGTGGGCGCGGGCTCTTCGGCCCGCCCGAAGGCCAGCGTACTTTCGCACAGGGACACCGCCCGGGTGATCGAGTTGACCAGCTTGGGCGCCATCCGTCGGACCAGCGGGTCGTCGCTGGCTTCGATCCGGTCAGTGAACAGCTGGGCCGAGGTCAGGATGTTGCGCAGATCGTGGCTGACCTTGGCCACCGCGCCACCCAGCTGAGCCAGCCTCTCGCGCTGTTTCAGGGCCTGGGTCAGGTCGGTCTGCAGCATCTGCAGGGCTTCTTCAGCCTCGCGCAGTTCGGTCACCTTGGATTGGGGCGAGATGATGCCGCGCGCATCTTCGGGTGCACGGGCGTAACGCTGCATGTAGCCCACCACGCTTTTGATCGGGCGCACCAAAACCACCCGCACCGCAAGGAACAGGAAGAACGCGGTGATGATCGAGATGACAAAGGACAGGCCGAGGATGCGCAGGCCGTAATCGATCATCGCCATACGCAGGGGCGCGCTGTCCATGGTGACTTCGATAAGCAGACCCGCATCCCGCACAGGCTGCCCGATGACGCGAATGACCTGGTTCTCGGGCGTGAAGAAACGGATCATCGCGTCCCGAATGAGAACCCAAGGCCCGGCGCCTCGCAGATCATAGGTCTTGGCGACTTGGTCTGGGATAGGGGAAGACAGCATCAGCTGGCGCACCTCGTCCCGGCGCAGCACCACGTTGTAGACCCCGGCATTGGCCAGAAGCTCGGCCTCCAGCTCGTCGGCCAGCATGTCGTCGGCCAGCAGCGCCAGCGAGGCGATCTGGGCGCGTTCCAGCCGGTTCAGCAGGAAATCCTCGCGGAAGCGCGCGATCGACGGCACGAAGATCAGTACCTCGGCCAACATCACGAAGACCGTCGTCAAGATCAGGAAACGACCCGACAGCGAGTTCAAGTGGCGCTCCTTTCCCGATCAGGGGATCCAGCGCTGGATCAGCCTGACCACTCGTTCAACCATCTGATTCTCAAACAGTCTTGGCGAGAAATAGGCGCCCGCCACCCGTTTGTTAAGCTCTCCGATCGTGGGATAGGGCGACACCATCGCTGCGATCTGGCTCATCTTCAGGTTATTGGCCAGCGCCAGAGACCACAAGTTGATCAGTTCGCCCGCCTGATGCCCCACGATTGTGGCCCCCACCGGGCGCCCCTTGACGACCATGACTTTGATGAACCCGGTCGTTTTGCGTTCGGCCACGGCGCGATCGTTGTGGGCATAGTCGAACCGGGCGATCTCGACCCTGTCGCCGTGGCGGTCGCGCGCCTGCGCCTCGGTCAGGCCGACCTGGGCCAGTTCGGGGTCGGTATAGGTCGCCCAGGGGATGTGCGCCGTTTTGGCCTTGGACGGCAGCCCGACCAGGGCCGAACGGATGATGACCCCGGCGTGATACCCCGCCACATGAGTGAACTGCAGCCCGCCCGCGACGTCGCCGATCGCGTAGACCATGCGGTTGGTGGTGCGCAGGCTGTCATCCACCTTGATGCCCGTGCGCGTCTGGTCGATGCCGGCAGCCTGCAGGTTCAGGCGGTCGGTGTTGGCCTTGCGCCCCACCGCCAGCAGCAGGTGCGAGCCCGCATGGACCGCGCCGTCCTCGGTGACGACTTCGACCGCGCCGGCCTTCCCGCGCACCCGGGCCACCATCGCATGTTCCAGAATTTCGACCCCTTCGCCGCGCAGAGCCTCCAATACCACTGCGGCCGCCTCGGGGTCATCCTTGCCCAGCGCCCGCGCGCCTTCGATCACCGTCACCTTGCAGCCCAGCCGGACATGGGCCTGCGCCATTTCCATGCCGATGGGTCCCCCGCCGATGATCAGCAGGTGGTCGGGCTTGTCGCGCAGGTCGAAGATGGTCTCGTTGGTCTCAAACGGCACGCCATCCAGCCCCGGGATCGGCGGAACCAGCGGGGACGAGCCCGTGGCCAGCACCACGCGGCGGGGGGTGATGACGAAATCGCCGGCCTGAACCTGCGTGGGCGACAGAAACGTCCCCCAGTCGCGAATGACGCGCACGCCGAAACCTTCGAACCGTTCCTGGCTGTCCATGGGCTCAATCTGCGCGATCACGTCCCGCACATGATCCTTGGCGGCGGCATAGTCCACCTGCGGCGCGTGGTCGGCAACGCCGAATGGCGCGGCATGGCTCTGTGCATGGGACAGCTTGGCGCTGGCCAGCAGGGCCTTGGACGGGACGCAGCCATAGTTCAGGCAGTCGCCACCCATCTTGTGCCCTTCCAGCAGGATCACGTCGGCGCCCATCTGGCTGGCCCCGGCAGCCACCGACAGGCCGCCCGACCCGGCCCCGATCACCAGGATGTCGGTCTTGAGTTCTTGCATGGATCAAAGGCCCCTTCGGCCGCGAATGAGTTTGAGAAGAATGGGCAGAGCCGCCAGCGCGCACAGCCCCAGTATCGGGCCGATCACGAACGGCTCGGTCAGCAGCGACAGGTCTGGCGTCTCGCCCCGGTCGAACACGCCGCCCAGGCCGACGCCGATCCAGGTATAGACGATGCCGCCCGGAATGATGCCCAGCGCCGTGGTCAGCAGAAAGTTCCGGAACTTCACCCCCACCAGCGCCGGCACCAGATTGGCGACGAAGAACGGCACCACCGGCACCAGCCGCATCAGGAACAGCACCGGGATCTCGTTCTCGCGCAGCCCGTCCTTGATTCGCTTGACGGTACCTTCCGAGGCCTCGAGCCGCGCGGTCAACGCCTCGCCCAACCCCCAGCGGGCCGCCAGAAAGATTGCCAACGCCCCGACGGTTGCGGCAAATACGTTGAACACGGTGCCCGCGAACAAGCCGAACAGGAATCCGCCCGTCATCGAGGCGACGGCCGCACCGGGCAGAGAAAACGTGACGATCAGGACGTAAACCAAGATGAAAACGCCCGCCAACGACCAGTAATTGGCATCGCGCCAGGCCAACAGCGCCTCGCGATTGTCGCGCAGGGTTTCAAAGGTCAGGTAGTCGCCCAGCGCAAAGAATCCGACAGCGGCAACCATCAGGATCACAAGCAAGGGAATATGTCGCGCCAGCCCACTGCGCGGCACCTGGGTAGTTTCGGTCATCTTGTCGTCCGGGTTCGAATGCTTCATCTGCCTCACAAGATGCGCGTTGGGCCTCCTGTGCAACAGGGTCTTCACGCCGGGTTGAACACGCACCGGTTCAATGTGAGAAATCCGCCGTCCTCGGGCTGATTCTGAAACTTTTGCCCAGTCACCCGACAGAATTGTTGCAAAAGGCACGAAAACCGTTGCGATGGGGTTTGACTTGCCCGCCGGTTCCCAGTAGAGGACGGGCTTCGAACACCACGGGCAGGCGAATCCGCGCCGCACCCGACCGCCAAAGATTGGAGACGGAGCGATGAAACGCACCTATCAGCCTTCGAACCTGGTTCGCAAACGCCGCCACGGTTTCCGCGCGCGCATGGCCACCAAGGCCGGCCGCAAGATCCTGAACGCACGCCGTGCCCGCGGCCGCAAGTCGCTGAGCGCATAAACCGCGCGACCTTTCAGGTTTTGAACATGACGCCGCCGGAGGCCCCTGTGGATGGCACTGACCACCCCGGGGATATGCCCCCGGCGGTGTCCGTTTGCGCGCCTGCCCTGTCGGTGCTGCGCAAGCGCAGCGATTTCCTCAGGGCCGCACGGGCGCGCAGACAGGGCACGCCTTCCATGATGGTGCAGGCCCGCAAGCGCGCCCCGGATGAGGCCGAGGGCATTCGTGTCGGATTCACCTGCTCAAAAAAGGTCGGCAATGCCGTAGCCCGCAACCGGGCCAAGCGCCGCCTGCGCGAGGCGGCCCGCGCCGTTCTGCCGGACCACGGCCGGGACGGGTGGGACTATGTCCTGATCGGACGGGCCGAGGTGACCGCCGCCCGCCCTTTTCACGCCCTGCTGGACGATCTGCGCCAGGCCCTGCGCAAGATCCACAGCCCGCGCAAATGACCCTGCTTGCCCATATCCTCGCGCTGCCCGTCCGGGCTTACCGGCTGATCTTCAGCCCGTGGGTGGGGTTCAACTGCCGCTATCAGCCGACCTGCTCGGCCTATGCGCTGGAAGCGCTGGAAAAGCACGGCCCGATCAAGGGCGCATGGCTGGCCGCGCGCCGCATCGGGCGCTGCCATCCCTGGGGCGGCGACGGCTATGACCCGGTGCCCGACGACACCCCCGACGCGCCCTGATCTGACACCCCGTCACGCTTGACCCAAGGGGGGTGCGCCGCTGAACATCGGTTTCAGCAACAACCGTCCGAGGCGCCCATGTCCAGATCCAACGCCCGCCAGTCTCTGCCCACGCATGAGGTGACGAACCAACCGCCCGAGCGCAACGACGTTGACCTGTGGACCTCGGACCCGGTTCTGAGGGACTGCGCCACGCGCGCCGGGGCGCGGGCGGCCTCGCTGGCCGCCTACGGGGCCGCTCTGGGCCGAGCCGAAACGCGCGACGCCGGGCGCGACTCCAACCTGCACCCGCCCGAACTCTGCCTGTTCGACCGGGGCGGCCGCCGCCTGGACGAAGTGCGGTTCCACCCGGCCTATCATCACATGATGGATCTGAGCCAATCGGCAGGCTATGCCGCACTGGCTTGGGACGGAGCGCCGGGCGGTCACGCGACCCATGCCGCGATGGTCTATCTGGCCAGCCAGGTCGAGCCGGGCCATTGCTGCCCGCTGACCATGACCTATGCCGCCGTGCCGGCGCTGGCCGCCAACCCCGAACTGGCCGAAATCTGGCGCCCGAAACTGACCGCCGACACTTATGACCCAGCCCCCCGCCCGATCAGAGAAAAACGCTCGGCGACCTTGGGCATGGCGATGACCGAAAAACAGGGCGGCTCGGACGTGCGCGCCAATACCACCACGGCCACCCGCGACGGCGATGCCTGGCGGCTGCGCGGCCACAAATGGTTCTGCTCGGCCCCGATGTCCGACGGGTTCCTCACGCTGGCGCAGGCGCCGGGCGGCCTGACCTGTTTTCTGCTGCCCCGATGGCTGGAAGGCGAGCGCAACGCCATCCATCTGATGCGCCTCAAGGACAAGCTGGGCAACCGCGCCAATGCCTCGTCCGAGGTCGAGTTCCATGACGCGCTGGCCTATCAGCTGGGGGATGAAGGGGCCGGCGTGCGCACGATCATCGAGATGGTGCATCACACCCGGCTCGACACCGCGATGGCCCCCGCCGGCCTGATGCGCGCAGCCCTGTCCGAAGCACATCACTGGGTCAGCCATCGCAGCGCCTTTCAGCGCCGCCTGATCGACCAGCCTCTGATGCGCGCCGTTCTGGCCGATCTGGTACTGGACTGGGAAGGCGCGCTGACCCTCGGCCTGCGCGTGGCCCGCGCCTTTGACGGGGACACTGCCGAAGACCGCGCCTTTGCCCGGATCGGGGTGGCGCTTGCCAAGTTCCTGTCGAACAAGCGCTGCCCCGTCGTTGCGGTCGAGGCGATGGAGGTGCTGGGCGGCATGGGCTATGTCGACGACACGCCGATGCCGATGATCTATCGCGAAGCGCCCCTGAACGGCATCTGGGAGGGGTCGGGCAACGTGATCTGTCTGGACATTCTGCGCAGCCTTGCGCGCGACCCGCTGGCCGCGCAGACCGTGCAGGCCGAACTGGACGCCGCAACCGGAGCCGACCGCCGCTATGACGCCTCCCTGAAGGCGCATCGCGACCGTTGGCCCACTCTGCCCCCCGAGGCCGAGGCCCGCTGGTTCGCCGAGGCCACCGCGCATCTGCTGACAGCCGGGTTGCTGCTGCGCCACGCGCCCGGTGCGGTGGCCGATGGATACATCGCCACGCGGGTTCTGGGCGAAAGCGGGCGCATACCCGGATCAGTCTCGGGGCTGGACACTGACGCCCTGCTGGGCCGGCTGTCCGGCTAGGCGGGCCTTGCCCGGTCGGCGTATCTGCGGTAGGGGCTGCGCATGTTCGACGAAGCCGACGATATCCATCCGCTGTTTGCCGGTGCGCCCTCGACCACCGAGTTCAAGAAGCTGCGCAAACGCATCGTGCGCCAGACGCGCGAGGCGATCGAGCAATACGGCATGGTTGACCCTTCGGCCCATGACAAGGATGGCAAACCGCCGCGGTGGCTGGTCTGCCTGTCGGGCGGCAAGGACAGCTATACCCTGCTGGCCGTTCTGTACGAGCTGAAGTGGCGCGGCCTGCTGCCCGTGGACCTGCTGGCCTGCAATCTGGATCAGGGGCAGCCGGGCTTTCCTGGCACCGTGCTGCCCAAGTTTCTGGAACGGATGGGCGTGCCGCACCGGATCGAGTATCAGGACACCTATTCCATCGTGGTCGACAAGGTGCCGCAGGGCCGCACCTATTGCGCGTTGTGCTCCCGCCTGCGCCGCGGCAACTTGTACCGGATTGCGCGCGAGGAAGGGTGCTCTGCCGTGGTTCTGGGGCATCACCGCGATGACATCCTGGAAACCTTCTTCATGAACCTGTTCCACGGCGGCCGTCTGGCGACCATGCCCCCGAAACTGGTGAACGAAGAAGGCGACCTGTTCGTCTATCGCCCGCTGGCCCATGTCGCCGAGGCCGATTGCGAGAAATTCGCCAGGGCGATGAACTATCCGATCATTCCCTGCGACCTGTGCGGCAGCCAGGACGGCCTGCAACGCCAGCAGGTCAAACAGATTCTGGACCAATGGGAAAAGAACAGCCCCGGCCGCCGGCAGGTGATGTTCCGCGCGCTGACCAATGCCCGGCCCTCGCACCTTCTGGATTCGAAGCTGTTCGATTTTGCCGGCCTGATGCTGGACCCCGGCAAAAACGGCGAAAATTCGGAAGAAATTCCGCTTCTGCGTTAACGTCTGACTCAGAATGATTTCCTAGCCTCCGATTGGACTCAGTTCGCTCAATTGGAAGGCCGGAATCGATGCTGAAAAGGTTCTCACTCCAGAGTTTTCAGAACGCTCTTCTGACCGTTCTGGCAATGCCGCAGGTGTTGGCATTCGTACCTGCATTGTGCCTCGCTGCTTTCTGGTTGGGCGGCGACACGGCGTTGGTCGTTGTCGCTCTGGGACTGCCTCTGTTGTTTTCGGCTGCCCAACGCCTTCAACCGGGCGCAGGTCTTGGTTCGGCGACGCATATGCGGCCCAGGGGGCTGTTGCCACGTGATGTTTTCTGCACCGAGATGAAGTATTTGCACAGCACATCGCGGGCAACCGGAGAGGATTCAGCCTGCATCGTTGTGTCACTGGATGATTTCGACGATGTCGAAGAGCTGCACGGCACTGCAGCAGCCGACTATGTGGCAGGGCGCTTCTGCGACCGCATTCTGGCGGTGATCCGAAGCGAGGATATTGCAACACGCCTGTCGAGAAACACGTTCCTGATCGGGTTGCGCCCCTCACGGCATCTGGACCTGGAAAGCTGCATCCAAACCTCGGGACGCATACAAAGCACGGTGGAGGAACCGATCCCTTTGGACAATGCCAGCCTCTATCTGTCCTGCTCTGCTGGATTTTGCCTGCACTCTGCCGTTGCCGATGAAGCGCCGGACAGCTGGATCGAGGCCGCTCGGGCCGCGCTGGCCGACGCACAGCGGAACGGGCCTTCCACGATCCGCGCCTACTCCGAGGCCACGCGGCGCAGATCAGTCGTCCATATCAATTTCCGCAAGGAGTTGGAGACTGCTCTGGAAACCGGTCAGATCCGCCCATGGTTTCAGCCACAGGTTTCAACGGACACCGGCGACATCACCGGGTTTGAGGCCCTTGCTCGATGGGAACACCCTTCCAAAGGAGTTGTCGGGCCGCAGGTGTTTCTGCCTTTTTCCGAACAGGCCAAGCTGATGGACAAGCTTGGCCAGACGATCCGCCACCACGCCTTTCGCGCGATGCGTGACTGGGACTGCGCCGATGCCGTCATTCCTCGGATCGGCATCAACTTTTCGTCGGACGAATTGCGGGACCCCTCACTTGTTGACCGGGTGCGATGGGAGTTGGACCAGTTCGACCTTTCGCCGGACCGGCTGGCCGTGGAAATCCTTGAAACCGTTTTTTCGCGCCGCCCCGATGATGTCATCACCCGCAACGTGACCCAGTTGTCCAAGCTCGGCTGTTGCATCGACCTGGACGATTTCGGCACTGGTCACGCATCATTTTCGTCGATCAAACGCTTTGATGTCTCCCGCATCAAGATCGACCGGTCTTTCGTGTCCAATGCGGATCGGGATCCGTCCCAGCAGCAAATGGTCAGCGCCATTCTGATGATGGCCGAGAGGTTGAACCTTGAAACCCTGGCCGAGGGGGTGGAAACCCCCGGCGAGCACGCGCTGATGGCGCAATTGGGGTGTCACCATGTCCAGGGCTTTGGGGTCGGCAAGCCGATGCCGGTCGAGCATACGCTCGACTGGATCAAGGACCGCCGCGTGAAACTAGGAGGCGCACCGCGGATTGGGCGGGAAATGGGCGGGAAATCCTGATTTCGGGGACTGGATTGCCCTACACTCACGATTTCCGGGGCGATTCCGCTTGACCTTTTGGGCTGCACTCTGTTGAACCCTGCGGTGTCTTTCACTGCTCAAGGTGGCTGTCCCAGATGGACGATCAGAACAAGAATCTCATCCTTGCAACCGCGCTTAGTTTCCTTGTGATCCTGGTCTGGTTTGTGCTGTTCCCTCCGCCGGAACCGACCACAACACCTGAGCAGGCTGAAATCAGCGCCTCGGAGGGGGAAGAGATTCAGACGCCCAGCGCCGGAAGCACGACTGTCGGCGAGGCAACCGCCACCGCAGAGGAAACCCTGCCGGAAGCCACCGCGCCGCGGATCCAAATCGACACGCCGCGTCTGTCGGGCAGCCTGTCGCTTTCGGGTGGACGGATCGACGAACTGTATCTGAAAGACTACAAGGTCTCGATCGACGAAGGCGCGCCAATCGTCGAACTGCTGTCGCCCGTCGGGTCCAATTCGGCCTATTACGCCCTCTACGGGTGGGCGCCCGGTGCCGGTTTGGCTGGCTCGGACGTGCCGGGCCCGAATACCATCTGGACGCTGGAACAGGGCGAGACTCTGTCGGTAGACAGCCCCGTAACCCTGAAATGGGAAAATGGCGCGGGCCTGACATTCCGCCGCACGATCGGTGTGGATGCGGATTACATGTTCACCGTGACCCAATCCGTCGAAAACGGCACCGGAGCCGAGGTCGGAATGGCCCCATACGGCATTCTGGCCCGCCACGGCATCGGCGAGGATGGCGATCTGCCGGGGTTGAAAAACTTCTTCATCCTGCATGAAGGTGTGATCGGCATGGCCGACGGGACCCTGTCCGAGGTCGATTATGGCGATGTCCGCGATTTCGACATCGACCCCAACGAACGGGCACAGGCCGAGGTCTATCAGGTCAAGGAAAACGGCTGGATCGGCTTTACCGACCACTATTGGATGACCACGCTGATCCCCGATCCGGGGTCGGCTTTCAAGGCGGCCGCGAAATATGACGCGCGGCGGAAGATCTACCAGGCGGAAACGGTGTTGCCGACGATGACGGTTGCCCCCGGCGAATCCGCCGAGGTTACCACCCGACTGTTTGCCGGGGCTAAGGAATGGGAGACCATCCGCGAATATCAGGCCCAGGGCGTTCAGAAGTTTATCGACAGCATTGACTGGGGTTGGTTCTTCTTCCTGACCAAGCCGATCTTCTGGCTGCTGCACAACATCAACGCCCTGATCGGCAACATGGGTTGGTCGATCATCGGGCTGACCCTGATCATCAAGGCAATCCTGTTCCCGCTGGCGTTCAAATCCTACGTCTCGATGGCGAAGATGAAGGAATTGCAGCCACAGATGGAAGCCCTGAAAGAAGCTGCTGGCGACGACCGTCAGAAGATGCAGCAGGGCATGATGGAGTTGTACAAAAAGGAAAAGGTCAACCCGGCCGCCGGCTGTCTGCCGATCCTGATGCAGATCCCGATCTTCTTTTCTCTCTACAAGGTGATCTTCGTCACCATCGAACTTCGGCAAGCCCCATGGTTCGGTCCTTTCCGGGACCTGAGTGCGCCGGATCCGACGTCGATCATCAACTTCTTCGGCTGGCTGCCATGGGCCGGACCTGAGCCTGGCACGCTGATGGCAACGATTTTCATCGGCATCCTGCCGCTGCTGCTGGGGATCTCGATGTGGCTGCAGCAAAAGCTGAACCCGGCGCCCACCGACGCGACCCAGGCCATGATCTTTGCCTGGATGCCATGGGTATTCATGTTCATGCTGGGCAGCTTTGCCAGCGGGCTGGTCGTTTACTGGATCGCGAACAACACCATCACGTTCACCCAGCAATACCTGATCATGCGCAGCCAGGGCTATACGCCGGATGTGTTTGGCAACATCAAGTCGGGGTTCAAGAAAACCCCCAAGACGGACAAGAAATGACCGGACAAGTCACGCAGATCTGGCGCCATCCGATCAAAAGCCATGGCAGGGACCCCCTGCAGGAAGTCACCGTTATCCCCGGGCAGACCATGCCCGGGGATCGCGTTTGGGCGGTGGCGCATGAAATGTCCAAGGCCGACGGGTCCGAGTGGGCGCCTTGCGCCAATTTCAGCCGCGGCTCGAAGGCGCCCCAGCTGATGGCGATATCGGCTGTTCTGGATGGGGATCGCGTGACCCTCAGCCACCCGGATCGGCCCGACCTGACCTTCCACCCGGACACAGAACAAGACCTGTTTCTGGAGTGGGTCAGCCCGCTGATGCCCGCCGACCGCGCCGCATCTGCACGAATCGTCCGGGTTCCTGGCCGTGGTATGACCGACAGTGATTATCCCTCGGTCAGCCTGTGCAACATGGCCTCGCATCGGGCGGTCGAGCAGCGTCTGGGCCGCGAGCTGTCGATCTGCCGCTGGCGTGGCAACATCTGGTTCGATGGCCTTCCTCTTTGGGAAGAATTTGATTGGCTTGATAAGGATGTGCAGATCGGCGAGGCCGTATTTCACGTACGCGAACGGATTACGCGCTGCATGGCAACGACTGCGAACCCCGACACCGGAGTGCGGGACGCAGATACGCTAGGTGCTCTGCGCAGCTGGGACCATCAGGATTTCGGAGTATACGCCGAAATCATACGCCAAGGCACGATCCGCCCCGGAGACAAGGTGCAGGTTCTATGAAAGCTCTGCCATTTCCCCTGGCGGCCGATCCCGACGAGCACGCAAAAGAGGCCGGCCGCAAGCTGTTTGCCGGGCCGTCCGAATTCGTCAAAGGCGTCGTGGCGATGAACGGCCTGCCCGGCCCCGACCGGATCGAGGTCTGTTTCGCCGGCCGCTCGAACGTGGGCAAATCCAGCCTGATCAATGCTCTGACCGGCACCAAGGGGTTGGCCCGCGCGTCGAACACGCCGGGCCGCACGCAAGAGATCAACTTCTTCACTCAAGGCCCCGAGCTGTATCTGGTTGACCTGCCCGGCTATGGCTATGCCAATGCGCCGGTCAAGGTGGTCGAGAAGTGGCAACGCCTTCTGAAACAGTACCTGAGCGGGCGGCAGACCCTGCGCCGGGCCTTCGTGCTGATCGATTCCCGCCACGGCGTGAAACCCGTGGATGACGAGATCATGAAGCTGCTGGACACCAGCGCCGTGACCTTTCAATGCGTGATGACCAAGGCCGACAAGGTCAAGGCCAAGGACCGCGAAAAGATTCTGGAACAGGTGCGGGGCGCCCTGTCCAAACACCCCGCTGCCTATCCCGAGATCGTGCTGACCTCGTCCGAGAAGGGCGACGGCATCCCGACGCTGCGTTCGATCATCGCCAATCTGGAATGATGCTGCTGATGCGCGTCATTTCGGTGCTGACGCTGGTTGCCGTGATGGTATCCGGTGCAATCCCGATGGGCTGGATGCCCACGCGCAGCTCGGACGGGGCGATTCTGATGGTGATCTGCACCGGCGACGGCCCGGTCGAGCGCTGGATCGACCCGGGCGAGGACGCCCCGGACCACAACGACACCGACGAACGCAGCGCCTGCCCCTATGGCGGGATTGTTCTGGCAGGCCAATTGGCCGAAGTGGGAACGGTACTGCCTGCCGACTGGCCGATTGCCGCGCGTTGGGCGCATGTGGATTTCACTCATCGCAGCGCCGGGTTCCACGCCCGGTATGATGCCCGGGGTCCGCCCCACGTCTCCTGAATCCGCGAACAAGACCTGAAACCTCGGCCGCCCGGCCGGGGATGTTCCGAATTTCTGGAGACTGAAATGGCACAAGACCGCCAAACCGGGGTCGCGCAGGCGGCCCGGCGCGAGCACGCGCAAAAATTCTATAGGGCCGCCTGGCGGTGGCACTTCTATGCGGGGCTTTTTGTTGTCCCCTTCCTGATCATCCTGGCGGTGACTGGCCTGATGATGATGTTCATTACCCAAACCGATGGCCGCGACGGAGAAAAGATCGCGGTCGAGATCACGGGCCAGGCGATGCCCGCATCCGAACTGGCCGATCTAGTGCAGGCCCGCGTTCCGGGCCGCGTGGTCGAATGGATCGGCCCCAAGGCGCCGGATCTGGCAACCCTGTTCCGAGTCAAGGCCGAAACCGGCCAGCGCATGGTGGCGATCGACCAGTATTCCGGCGAGGTGATCCAGGTCTGGGACCGTCGCGCGGGGTGGTACGATCTGGCCGACAGCATCCACTCCACCCTGCTGATGGGCGATACCGGCGATCGCATTCTGGAAATCGCGGCCGGGATGGCGCTGCTGCTGGTGTTTACCGGCCTTTACATGTGGTGGCCGCGCGGGAACGTTGTGGCGGCCCTGTTGCCTGACCTGCGGGCGCGGGGCCGGGCCCTGTGGAAATCTCTGCACGCGGTCACCGGGTTCTGGATGTCGCTGTTGCTGGTCGGGTTCCTGATCTCGGGCATGTCCTGGACCGGGATCTGGGGCGGCAAGTTCGTGCAGGCCTGGAGCAGCTTTCCGGCCGAGAAATGGGACGACGTCCCACTGTCGGACGACCTGCATGCCAGCATGAACCACGGCAGCCAGAACGACGTGCCCTGGGCGCTGGAACAGACACCGATGCCGGCCTCGGGTTCGGAAGCGGGCGTGGCCGGGATACCGGCGGGCGTTGCGGTCAATATCGATGCGATGGTTGCGCTGGGTGAGTCCCTGGGCATGCAGAACCGGTTCCGCGTCGCCTATCCCAACGGTGACACGGGCGTGTGGACCCTGAACCGCGACAGCATGAGCGGCGATTCGACCGACGCCACCGAGGACCGCACCGTCCATATCGACCAGTACACCGGAAAGATTCTGGCCGACGTGCGGTTTCAGGACTACTCGCTGATGGGCAAGGCAATGGCGGTGGGCATTCCTCTGCATATGGGTCTGGCGGGTCTGTGGAACTTTGTCCTGAACGTGGTGTTCTGCCTGTCGGTGATCTTTGTCTGCGTGTCCGGCGTGGTCATGTGGATCAAGCGGCGGCCCTCCGGCGCCAGCCGTCTGGCGGCGCCGCCGATGCCGGCCGAGATGCCCTTGTGGAAGGGCGCGGTGCTGGTCGGGCTGTTCACGGCCATGGCCTTTCCGCTGGTCGGGCTGACGCTGCTTGCGGTGCTGGCCGTCGACCTGCTGGTGTTCAGCAACATACCCGCGGTTCGGCGCGCATTCAACTGACCGGTTCGGGCGGTGCCCCTGTGGTGCCGCCCGTCTGCGTGGCGCGACAGCGTCCCCCTTTTGGCGCGCCACGCAACAAAACCTGTGGCCAGCCCGTTCCGGGCTTGGCAGGTCCGGCCAAAGGCCCTAACAGGGAAGGCCAGAGGGACGACAGCCATGAAGAAACAGGACATGAACCGGGATTGGATAGCCACCGCCGCCACGCTCAACAGCGCCCTGCCCTATCTGCAGCGCTATGACGGAGCGATCGTCGTGATCAAGCTGGGCGGGCACGCCATGGGCAGCGACGAAGCGATGGAGAGCTTTGCCCGCGACGTGGTGCTGATGCGTCAGGTCGGCGTGAACCCGGTGGTCGTGCATGGCGGCGGGCCGATGATCAACGCGATGCTGGACAAGCTGGACATCCAGTCGGACTTCGTGAACGGCAAGCGCGTTACCGATGCCGCAACGGTCGAAGTGGTCGAGATGGTTTTGTCCGGCGTGGTCAACAAGCGCATCGTGCAGGCCATCAATGCCCAGGGTGGAACGGCCGTCGGCCTGTCGGGCAAGGATGCCAACCTGATGACCTGTGACCAGACCGATGCGTCGCTGGGGTATGTCGGCACGCCCGCCGAAATGAACCCCAAGATCCTGCACGACCTGTTCTCGCATGACGTGATCCCGGTGATCGCTCCGCTGGGGGCGGGCCGCAATGGCGAGACGTTCAACGTGAACGGCGACACCGCCGCCGGGGCGATCGCCTCGGCACTGAAGGCCGATCGCCTGCTGCTGCTGACGGACGTGTCCGGCGTCAAGAACGCTGCCGGAGAGGTCGTGACCGAGTTGAAGGCTGGTCAGATCCGCGAGATGACCCGCGAGGGCACCATCGCGGGCGGCATGATCCCCAAGACCGAAACCGCGCTGGATGCGCTGCACAGCGGGGTCCGCGCCGTGGTGATCCTGGATGGCCGCGCGCCCAATGCCGTGCTGCTGGAGTTGTTCACCGAACACGGTGCGGGGTCTCTGATCCGCCCCGACTGACGCGAGCAAGCCCGCCCTTGCAGTTCACATTCACATGCTTAAATTTGAGTGCATGGAGCGTGAACTCATCATCCGCTTGGGCATCTTTCTGACGCTGTTTCTGGCCTTCGCGTTGGCCGAAAGGCTTGCCCCGCGCCGCCCGCTACGCGTGCCTCGATCGCGCCGCTGGCTGACCAACCTGTCGGTCACCCTTTTGAACACACTGACACTGCGGGCGATGGCGATCGGGTTCCCTTTGCTGGCGGTCGGGGCGGCTTTGGATGCCGGCCGGTTGGGCGTCGGAGTTTTTAACACTCTGGACTGGCCCAAATGGGTCGAGGTCACCCTTTGTGTCCTGGTGCTGGATTTCGCAATCTGGGCGCAACATCTGATCACCCACAAGGTGCCGATCCTGTGGCGTCTTCATCGTGTGCACCACGCCGACCGGGATATGGATGTCACCACGGCCGTTCGCTTTCATCCGATCGAAATCGCCTTGTCGATGGGCCTGAAGATCGGTCTCGTCTACCTGCTGGGACCCAGCGCGCTGGCGGTCATCCTGTTCGAAATCCTGCTGAACGGCACAGCTTTGTTCAACCATTCGAACATCCGTCTGCCCGCCGTCGTCGATGCCCCTCTGCGCCGAATACTGGTCACACCGGACATGCACCGGGTCCACCATTCGGTGCTGCGCAGGGAACATGACAGCAATTATGGCTTTGCATTATCCATCTGGGATCGTTTGATGGGGACATATGTGGCACAGCCCGAGGCCGGCCACGACGACATGACGGTGGGGCTGGAATGGCAGGACGATCGACCGACGAAGCTGGGGTGGAGCCTCGCTCTGCCGTTTCGGCGCAAGTGACCTTTGATCAAGTGGTGTCCACATCCGAGGCAGCGGGCCTGATCGTTATGGGCGCGCAACACCCGCGGGTGAGTGGCGCCAAACAGTTAGATGGTGGAACGCTTATTCTGCTCGGGGCAGGCAGCAGCTTTTGGCCGGTCCTCACCGCTTCGGCCGAGTGGTTGGACGGCAAGCCAGACCCGGTCGACCGTTGGTCGCTCCGAGTGGTCGGCACCCTTGCGGAAGACCTGGGCGCCCAGGCGTTGTATCCATTCGGCGGCCCCCCGTATGCGCCATTCATAGATTGGGCGTTGAAATCGGGACGTGCGTTTCAAAGCCCGGTGGGCGCGCTGGTGCACGACACGGTGGGAATGATGATTTCATTGCGTGGAGCCCTGCACTTTGATCACGAGTTCGACATTCCCGTCGCAGACGACCCGTCGCCATGTATCAATTGCCCTGCGCCCTGCGCATCGGCCTGCCCGGTCGGGGCCTTGAACGCCAAAACGTTCTATGACGTCGACGCCTGCCACGGCTACCTGAGAACTCCGCCCGGTCAGGCCTGCATGACACAGGGATGCGCAGCCCGGCTGGCCTGTCCGCTCAGCGCGGGGGCCGGACGTCGGGCCGAGCAATCCGCCCATCACATGAGAGCCTTTCACCCGGAATGACCCGCACGCTTATCCTGACCCGCCACGCAAAATCCAGTTGGGACCATCCCGACCTGCCGGATCATGACCGACCGTTGAACAAGCGCGGGCGAGCTTCGGCCTCCGCCATCGGCGATTGGCTGCGACGCAAGGGGTATAAGCCCGACGAGGTCCTCAGTTCTTCATCCGAACGCACGCGCGAGACCTGGCTTCGGATGGGGCTGAGCGCGCGCAACATCCGGTTCCTCCCCGAACTCTATCATGCCGCTCCCGAGCAGATGCGGCAGGCGCTGTCCAGCGCGACGGGGCAAACGGTCCTACTGCTGGGCCACAATCCGGGGGTCGCGGAGTTTGCGGAACGTATTGTCCAGTCTGCACCGGAGCACCCGCGGTTCCTCGACTATCCGACCTGTGCGACCACGGTTCTTCAATTTGATATGGCGGACTGGTCCGGAATCGGTTGGCACGACGGCCAGGTGATCGAATTCGTCACGCCGCGCGCGTTGCTAGAATGAAAAAAGGGCGGGATCACCCCGCCCTTTCCAACGTCGTATTCAACCCGCGTCAGTGACCCAGAATCTGGCTGAGGAACAGCTTGGTCCGTTCGCTTTGCGGGTTGTTGAAGAACTCTTCCGGCTCGTTCTGTTCCACGATCTGACCGGCATCCATGAATATCACGCGGTTCGCCACCTGGCGGGCAAAGCCCATCTCGTGGGTCACGCAGAGCATGGTCATGCCTTCCTCGGCCAATTCGATCATGGTGTCGAGCACCTCTTTGATCATCTCGGGGTCCAGAGCGGATGTCGGTTCGTCAAACAGCATGATCCGCGGCATCATGCACAGGCTTCGTGCGATCGCCACACGCTGCTGCTGACCACCCGACAGCTGACCGGGATACTTGTCGGCCTGTTCGGGGATCTTGACCTTCTCAAGGAAATGCATCGCGCGCTCTTCGGCCTCTTTCTTGGGCGTTTTACGCACCCAGATCGGGGCCAGCGTGCAGTTTTCCAGAATGGTCAGATGCGGAAACAGGTTGAAGTGCTGGAACACCATGCCAACCTCGGACCGGATCTTGTCGATGTTCTTCAGATCGTTCGACAACTCGGTTCCGTCCACCACGATTTTGCCCTGCTGGTGTTCTTCCAGCGCGTTCAGGCAGCGGATCAGAGTGGATTTGCCCGACCCCGACGGCCCCGCGATCACGATCCGCTCGCCCTGATTGACGGTCAGATTGATGTCGCGCAGCACGTGGAAGGACCCGTACCACTTGTTCATGTTGGTGATTTCGATGGCGACCTCGTCGCTCACCTGCATTTTAGAGCGGTCAATTTCGCGGTCGATTGCAAGTTCAGACATGTGTTGAACTCCTTAGTGATGATCCGTGGCAAGGCGACGCTCGAGCCACTGGGAATATTGAGAGATGCCGTAACAGACGACGAAGAACAGAAGCGCGGCAAAGCCCAGAAGCTCCCAATAGACGCCGTTCCATTCGGTCGACGCCAGGATGGGACCCCGGATCATGCCCACCAGATCGAACATCGAGATGACCGAAACCAGCGTGGTATCTTTGAACAGGCCAACGGCCACGTTTACGATACCAGGGATTGAGATCTTCAAGGCCTGTGGCAGGATGATCAGACGCATCGCCTGCGGGTAGTCCAGACCCAAACTGTCTGCTGCCTCATACTGACCGCGCGGAAGCGCAGCCAGACCGCCGCGGATCACCTCGGCGATATAGGCGGCAGAGAACATGGTGATCATGATCACGACGCGCAGGAACAGGTCGACCGTGCTGTCAGGCGGGAAGAAATAGGCCAGCATCACCGAAGCCACGAACAGCAGCGTGATCAAAGGCACGCCACGGATGAATTCGATGAAGATGACGCAAACCCACTTGATCAGCGGCATATCGGACTGACGACCCAGAGCCAGTGCAATACCCAGGGGCAAGGACAGCGACACACAGGTCACGCCCAGCATCAGGTTCAGCATAAAACCACCCAAGTCACGGCTGGGCACCGCAGTCAGCAGCGCACCTTCGTTGGCGTCTTCGGGAATGAGTGCCCCGCCGACATTCCACACGACCAGCGCCACGACAATGGCCCCAAAGAACCCGGCTGCAAAGCTGTTGCGGCCAAATTTCTGGAACACCACGCCTGCCGCGACACAGCCCAGCAGGGCCACGATGGGCACCATGATGGTTCCACCCCAAATCAGCCAGAAAGCGATAAACGGGTAGAGCGCCGTAAACAGCAGCAACTTACGAGGCAGGTCGAAGAACAGAACAGGTGCCACAGCGACCAGCATCAGCACAAACGCCAGGTTCGGGCGCCAATACGCTTCTACTGGATATTTGAACCCGTAGATCAGTTGATGCCAGCGTTCGGTCAGAACTGCGAAACAGGCCCCGGTCTTGCCGTCCAGAATCTCGCGGCATTGCGCCAGCGAGTCCGCATTCCAAACGCCGTTCAAAATCCACGGCAAGGTGTTCTTGAGAAGCACATAGATCAGCAGAATCGACAGAAGGGTAAGGATCGTGTTTGTGACACCCGAGAAAAGATTCTCACGCAGCCATTTGACGATACCCGTCTGGTTCGCCGGCGGAGGCGACGGAGGAATGGTGCCGTCGGCCACAAATGCGATCGGATTTGTTGTTTGATCAGCCATGGCTCAGCGCTCCTTCAACTTGACGGATGCGTTGTAGATGTTCATCGCCATCGAAATCAGCAGCGAGGCTGTCAGATAGAACAGCATCAGCAGCAAGACGCACTCGATCGCCCGACCGGTTTGGTTCAGCGTGATGCCACCCAGCGTTGCGGTGATATCCGCATAGCCGACTGCAATCGCAAGCGACGAGTTCTTGGTGATGTTCAGATATTGCGAGATCAACGGCGGGATGATGACCCGCAGCGCCTGAGGTAGGATCACAAGATTCATGATCCGACCGGGACGCAGGCCCAACGCGGCCGCAGCCTCGGTCTGGCCTTTTGAAATCGCCTGAATACCCGCACGTACGTTTTCTGCGATGAAGGCGCCGGTATAGATCGACAAAGCGAACCACAATGCGATCAGCGGGCCGCCGACCTTGATACCACCGCTGAAGTTGAAACCTTTCAGTGCGGGGACGTCCCAGGTCAGGCCCATCAAAATCATCAGCAGCGCAAAAGGCACGAGCCAAACTGCAAGTTTCACAAGGCCGGTCTTAGGACGCTCGCCCGTCTGTTCCTGTTTGAGCGTGGCGCGTTTCTCAATTTCACGAGACGCAAACCAGGAAGCGACCAAAACCGCGATGACCAGCAGCCAATTCAGAAAGGTCGAACCGAACAGCCCATTCGCAAACTCGGGGCGCGGGACATAGACGCCGCGGTTGGTAAAGGCGAACAGATCAAACAGCATGCTGGATGTTGGGTTATCGCCGCGGAACTCCCTCGGTCCCGGCAGCACGGCTGTCATGATCGTGAAGATTATGATGATCCAGATCAGGACCGGAATATTCCGGAAGATTTCCACGTAGACCGCCATCAGCTTGGATACAAGCCAGTTGTTTGACAGGCGCAAAACGCCTGCGATCACGCCAAACACCGTCGCAGTGATACAAGCCAGGAATGCAACCAAAAGCGTGTTGAGAATGCCGACGACAGCCGCACGCCCATGCGAGGACTGGCTGTCATATTCGATCAAACGCTGGTTGATGTCATACCCGGACGGATCGCCCAGGAAAGAATAGGAAATGTTGAGCCCTGCGGCCCTAAGGTTCTGGATCAGGTTGTTACCAAGATACCAGATGCTGAGCGCAATAACGATTGCCGCGATCACCTGAAATGTAAGAGAGCGATAGCGTGTATCGTTTATGAGCATCGACAACCGAAAGTCAGCCTTCGGTGGGTCAGTCATAGTCGACATATTTTGGGATCCCCGTGCTTTTCGGACGCTTCCTTCCCGGCAGGGTTTTCCCCGCTCCCGAGCAGCCCGTAGCATTCTGTTCTGCAAAAAAGGGCGCAGGTTACCCTGCGCCCTTTTCCGTGGATTTTAGCGGAACGGCGGCGAGTAAAGCAGACCACCATCGGTCCACTGTGCGTTCAGACCGCGCGCCAGACCGATCGGGGTTTCCTCACCGATGTTCTTGGCAAACACTTCGCCATAGTTACCGCCCGCCTTGATGGCGCTCATGGCCCACTGTGCGTCCAGACCCAGCATCTCGCCCAGGGTGCCTTCGCTACCCAGCAGACGGTTGATTTCCGGGTTCTCGGTGCCAGCAGCCATCTCGTCGATGTTGGCCGAGGTGACGCCCAGCTCTTCGGCCGAGATCAGAGCGTTCAGGGTCCAGCGAACGATGTCGCCCCACTCGTTGTCGCCGTGACGGACCAGCGGGCCCAGCGGCTCTTTCGAGATGATTTCGGGCAGCAGAACGTGATCACCGGGGTTTTCGAACGTGGCGCGGGTTGCGGCCAGGCCAGAAGCGTCGGTGGTGTAAACGTCACAGGCGCCTGCCAAGTACTGCTGCTGCGCTTCGGCGTTGGTTTCGATCGGAACCGGCTCGTAGCTGATGTTGTTCGAGCGGAAGAAGTCCGCCAGGTTCAGCTCGGTCGTGGTGCCGGTCTGGATGCAGACGGTTGCGCCATCCAGTTCCTTGGCCGAGCTGACGCCCAGTGCCTTGGGAACCATGAAGCCCTGACCGTCGTAGTAGTTCACACCCACGAATTCGAACTTCAGGTCGACGTCGCGGCTGAAGGTCCAGGTGGTGTTTCGGGCCAGCATGTCAACTTCGCCCGAAGCCAGAGCGGTGAAGCGGGTTTTGCCGGTGGTGGGAACGAATTCAACAGCGTTCGCGTCACCCAGAACGGCGGCGGCTACTGCGCGGCATACAGCAACGTCAAAGCCCTGCCATTCGCCATTCGCGTCAGGTGCAGCAAAGCCAACCAGACCGGTGGTCACACCGCAGTTCAGCTTGCCGCGCGCTTTGACGTCGTCCATGGTTCCTGCCGCGGCCGCGCCGGCAGCAAGACCGGCAATCGTCGCCGCGCCCAAGATTACGGATTTTTTCATTTTTACCTCTTCCTGATTTCCCGCCCCATCCCGGGACGGATCTTGTCCGACACACAAAGGTAGCCGGATAGGTTACCCCAAAGGTGTCTCCCCTTTAGTGCGCCCGAGTTTGGGCGCATTCATAAACAAACGTCAAGGGTCGGATCAGTGAAAACGATATGTTCCCGGCAAGGCAGCCGCCCAAGCCTCTCAAATCAGGACCAGAAAGGCTCAAACCGATAGATCGTAGAAGGTTTTCGCATGCAAAAAGGCAATCTTCTTGAGTTCGGCGGCTTGGACCGCCTCGTCGTCATCCCCCCATTGCTCGGCCTGCCAAGATTCATCGAGCCGAGAAATGCGCCATATCTCGTCCGGTTTGCGCCAGTTTTGGGCAGCGGCAAAACCCAGAATCAACGAACCCGACAGGCTCACAAGGTCGTGAAACGCCGCCAGACGGAACGCGTCCAGGCCGTGAACCTGCCGACGCAGCCTGTCCAGTGCCTCGGGGGCCTGAGGCTGATGCCGTACGCCTTCGACCGGGATCAGTCTGGCGCCCAGCGTTTCCGCGGCCCAGTCCAGCGCGGGGTCCCATTCGCGGCGCTGACGTTCGATCAGGGCTTTCGGGTGGGTTGCGCGATAGCACAGCAGGTCCGAATCGCCATAGTCCGACAACATGTCGGCAACTTCCGCGTGCTGATGCTGCACCTTGTCGATTGCCGCGTTGGCCGAGCGGGTGAAGGGCATCGCCGCCGGATCGATTTCCTTTTCCTGCGCGTCCCACTCGCGGGCCACCGCCTCGGCCATGGCCCGGGTGGGCAGGACCAGAGCAGCCTTGGCCGGTGTCCGCACCCGGCGGCCATCCAACTCGAGGGTAAAACCGCTATCGGTCGCGACCACGGCACTGGCTGTCCAAAAGCGTTTCGGTTTCCACTCACTCATATCGTTATCCCCAGACTGCGGTCAGGACGCCAGGCAACTGCTCGAACCGGTCGATCACCGCGGTCGCCGCACCCAGCTGCGACCGTTCATGATAGCCCCAGCCCACGCCGATCCCCGCAACCCCGGCGGCCCGCGCCATTTCCATGTCAAAGCTGGTGTCGCCGATCATCACCGCATCACCGGCCGAAACCCCTGTTTCAAAAAGCGCCGTTTCGATCATCGAGGGATGCGGCTTGGAAGGATGATGGTCCGCCACCTGACGGGTAACGAAGACCGAATCCAACTCGTGCGCCTCGAGCAAGGCATCCAACCCCCGCTGCGATTTACCCGTCGCCACGCCCAGAAGGATCTCGGGCACGGCCTGCAACGATCCGATAACCTCGCGCGCGCCGGGATAGAGCGGTGAGCTTGCCGCCCCCATCTCAAGCCGATGAGCGTGATACGCTTCTTTGTAACCCTCGACCAACCGGCGTTGAGTTGCCCGTGACTGATCCGGCGCGAGGCGTGCGATTGCAATCGGCAAGGACAGCCCCACGATCGACAGGATCGCCGCGCGATCCGGCACCGGAAGGGACAGAGCCTGGAAACTGGTGGTCATGGCCGACACGATGCTGGCCTGGCTGTCCACCAGCGTCCCGTCGACATCGAACAGAACAAGGCGCAGAGGCGCGGTCATTGCAACTCCTCGAACGGGTCCTCGGCGGCCAGATCCTCGGTCCAGCCCAAAGTATCCCAGCTGTCCTTCATGTGCGGCGGCAGCGGAGCGTTGATCGTGACCTGCTTGCCGGTCATCGGATGCTTGAACGACGCGGTTCGGGCGTGCAGATGCAGCTTCTTGCTGATGACCCCGCCCAATTGTGCGCCCCAGCCATCGCCCAGATTTTCCTGACCCGAGCCGCCATATTTCCCATCGCCGATGATCGGGTGCCCGATGGCCGCCATATGCGCGCGCAGCTGATGGGTACGGCCGGTGACGGGCTCCATCGCCACCCAGGATGCACGGCTGGCCACCCGATACAGCGTGGCATAGAGCGTGTGCGCCCGCTTGGCGCCCGACGTGCTGTCGATCTCGTTCAGGTGGACGGCGATCATCTTTTCGCCCTCGCCCTGCTTGCCATGACCGGGGGCCTTGACCAGCCCGGTCTTGATCTCGCCCAGATACGGCGTCGGCACACCAGCCACCAGAGCCCAGTAGATCTTGCGCGTATTGCGGTGCCGGAAGGCTGCAGTCAGCCCCTTGGCCGCTTCGCGCGTGCGCGCCATCAGCAGCACGCCCGAGGTGTCCTTGTCGAGCCGGTGCACCAGCCGCGGGTTCTCGTCATAGCCAAAGCGCAGCGCCTCGGCGAAGCCGTCCACATGCCGGGCCTGACCACTGCCGCCCTGAACGGGCAGGCCATGGGGTTTGTTCAGGGCCAGTACGTGGTCGTCGCGATAGATCACGCAGGACTGGATCATTTTCGCATCGGCATCGGTCACGCGCGGGCGGGCCGGGGACGGTTTGTGATCCGGGTCCGGCAGGGGCGGCACGCGCACCACCTGCCCCGCCTGCAGCCGGGTCGAGCCCTTGACCCGCCCCCCGTCCACGCGCAGTTCACCCTTGCGGCACATCTTTTCGATCCGGCCCTGGCTGACATGCGGGAACAGGCGCCGCAACCAGCGGTCCAGCCGCTGGTCGCCGTCGCCCGGCTCGACCGTGATCATCTGTACGCCGCTCATGCCAATACCCCTTGCGACCGGATGCTGCGCGCCCGGAAAATCGCCCGTGTCAGTGCCTCAGAAAACATCCGCGTCTCTCGCGCGCCGCAAGGCAAGAGTCAAGCAGGCTGACGGGTTCGCGGGCCAAGGCCGCTCAGATATCAGTGAAATCCCCGTGCCGCCCGGCCCCATCGCGGAACCGAGCCGCGCCGGATGTGCCCTCACGGCGGATGGCGTCCAGCCCGTTGGCCCACTCGACCTTCAACGCCTCGCGCATCGGCATCCCCCGGGTTTCGATGATCGAGCGGCGGTCGGCGCGGACGGCCTCCTGCGGGAACCGGGCGATCTCGTGCGCCATCGCTTCAGCCGCCTTGCGGGTTTCACCTTGCGGCACGATTTTCTCGGCCAGCCCGATCCGTTCGCACTCGTCAGCCCTGACCTTGCGCCCGGTCAGCGCAATCTCAAGCGCTTTGCCCTGCCCGACCAGCCGTGGCAGCCGCACCGAACCGCCATCCATCAGCGTGATCCCCCAGCGGCGACAATAGACGCCCATATAGGCGTCCTCGGCCATTACCCGGATGTCGCACCACAGGGCCAGTTCCATGCCGCCGGCCACTGCGGCACCCTCGATTGCGCCGATGACCGGCTTTGACAGCTCCAGCCGCGATGGGCCCATCGGCCCAAGCAACGACGGCGCCGCCCCGATCGGAAAAGCGTGCTTGTCGAAATAGGGCTCGCGCAGGTCCGGGTCAGACAGCGTGGCTGCCATCTTGAGGTCCCAGCCCGCGCAGAAATTGCCGCCCTTGCCCCAGAACACGGCAGCTTTGGCCGTGCTGTCCTCGAAGGCGATGAAGGCCTCGGCCAAGGCTGCCGCGTGTTCGGCATCCACGGCGTTTCTGGCCTGGGGCCGATCGTGGATGATGGTCCACACGTCGTCTGTCTTGTCGATGGAAACGGTCATCTGCGCTCCTCCCTGGCGGCATGTTACCTCAGGGAAACCCGGGCGCGCCTTGGGTGTCGCGCAGAACGCGACGGCACGGCCTGATCTGACCTTGCGTCACGACCCGTTGCGTTGACTGCGCAGTTTCGAAAAGTAGTCCAGACGCTTTTTCAACTCGCGCTCGAACCCGCGTTCGACCGGCTGGTACAGGACCGGGCGCTTCATGGTCTCGGGAAAGTAGTTCTGCCCTGAGAACCCGTCCTCGGCATCGTGGTCATAGGCATAGCCCGCGCCGTAACCCTGATCCTTCATCAACCCGGTCGGCGCGTTCAGGATGTGTTTGGGCGGCGGCTCGCTGCCCGATTGCTTGGCCAAGCGCATCGCGGCCTTGTAGCCCACATAGGCCCCGTTGGATTTGGGCGCCAGCGCCAGATACACGACCGCCTGCGCCAGCGCCAACTCACCCTCGGGCGACCCGAGCCGCTCGTACACCTCCCAAGCATGCAGGCAGATCGACTGGGCCTGCGGATCGGCCAGACCGATATCCTCGACCGCCATTCGGGTGATGCGGCGGGCCAGGTACCGCGGATCCTCGCCCCCGGTCAGCATCCGGGCGAACCAGTACAGCGCCGCATCCGGATCGGACCCGCGCACCGATTTGTGCAGCGCCGAAATCAGATTGTAGTGCTCGTCCCCCGACTTGTCGTATTTCGCGGCGCGGCGCATCAGGCGCTTGGCCAGCGCGTCGGGGTCCAGCGGCGCGTCCACCGACCAGGCCGCGATCTGTTCGATCAGGTTCAACAGCGCCCGGCCGTCTCCATCCGCCATTTCCTGCAGCGCGTCCCGCGCCGCGGGTGTCAGGGGCAGCGCCTTGCCCAGCTCTTTTTCGGCACGCTGTGTCAGGCGTTCCAGATCGGCCAGATCCAGCCGTTCCAGCACCAGCACCTGCGCGCGGCTGAGCACGGCGGCGTTCAACTCGAACGAAGGGTTTTCGGTGGTCGCGCCCACCAGAAGGATCGTCCCGTCCTCCATATGCGGCAGGAACCCGTCCTGCTGGGCCTTGTTGAAACGATGGATCTCGTCCACGAACAACAGCGTCCCCTTGCCGTTCCGCCGCCGCAACTTGGCTGCCTCGAACACCTTCTTGAGGTCGGGAACACCGGTGAAGATCGCGCTGATCTGTTCGAAATGCAGGTCGGTTTCCTTGGCCAGCAGCCGCGCGATGGTGGTTTTGCCCACCCCCGGCGGCCCCCAGAAGATCAGGCTGGACAGGCTGCCCGACGCCAGCATCACCCCCAGCGGCGCCTCGGGGCCCAGAACCTGTTGTTGCCCGATCACGTCGGACAGCGCCTGGGGTCGCAGGCGGTCGGCCAGCGGGCGGTTCGGGGCCGGCTCAGAGGGCTGGCCTTCGGTGTCGAACAGGTCACTCATGCGGTCACAGCCTGAACCGCAACGACACGGGTTTGCCACCGCGCACCAGGTCGATCTGCACTCGCCGCCCCGGATCGCGCAGCGCCCGAACGACGTCACGCGGGCGTTCAGCCTTTCGCCCGTTCACGGCATTGATGACATCGCCGGGCCGCAACCCGGCCCGCGCGCCATAGGGACCGGGGTCGACCACGACCACGCCGGTCTGCGACAGCAGCAGACCCATTTTGGCAATCATTGCCGGGTTGATGCGCGCAACCGTCATTCCCGGAAGAACCGTGCGATCGTCCAGAGTGGTTTCCTCGGCCGGAGGCGTCTCGGGCGCGGGGACCAGATCGACGGCGACCTCAGCGCGCCCGCTGCCGCGGAGCCGGGTCAGAACGGATGTCCCACCAACACCCGCCACAGACATGCGGAACTTCATCTCAGCCGGAGAATTCACCTCCTCGCCATCCACGTGGGTCACAATATCGCCAACCCGCAACCCGGCCTCGGCCAACGGGCTGAGCGGATGGAGGTCCGAGATCACAACGCCCTGCGGCAGCGAAAGCCCAAGGGATTCGGCGATGTCGGCGCTCATGGTCTGTCCGGCCATACCCGCCCAAGGGCTGACGAAACCTTCGTTTCCTTCCTGGGCCTGCCGCAGAAACTCTGCGACCAGATTGGCCGGAATGGCGAAGCCAATACCATTGGACCCACCCGACCGCGTCAGGATCGAGGTGTTGATGCCGATCAGGTCACCATTCACGTCGATCAGGGCACCGCCGGAATTGCCCGGGTTGATGGGCGCGTCTGTCTGGATGAAATAGCCCCGTGCATTGCCGGTGGCGGTGCCAGACCGCGCCAGCCCCGAGATGATGCCAGACGACACGGTCTGCCCGACGCCGAACGGATTGCCGATGGCCAGAGCCAGTTCCCCCACCTCGACATGGTCAGAATCCCGCAGACGCAGAAACGGCAGTCCCTGCGCGTCCTGCAGGCGCAGGATGGCGATGTCGCTTTCCTCGTCGCCCAGAACGACCTCGGCCTGGAACTCGCGACGATCCGTTGTCACGACCCGGATCTCGGTCGCGGTGCCGACAACGTGATAGTTCGAGACGACATAGCCGTCCTCGGTCAGGATGACGCCCGACCCCAGCGAGTTTTGAACCCGCGGCCGCGGTGCACCGAACCCACCGCCGAAAAAGTCGCGAAAGAACGGATCCGTGAAAATCGGACTGCTGCGCCCAGGCCGGACGATCTTGGCATAGATGTTCACCACCGCCGGGGCCGCCTTTTTGACCACCGGGGCAAAACCCATGGAAATCTCCACCTGTGACTGAGGAACCCGTGTCTCGGCACCGGCATGGGTGGCCAGTGTCATCAGGCATACGGCCAGGATCGTGCGTATCATGACAGCTCCGTTCATCATCCGCCGAAGATATGCGGAGGTCGGCACGCGAATGCAATAGAGCACGCGAAACCTTGCGGCTGCCATGTCCGCCGTGAGCGAGGCGATCCACAAGAAAAAGCCCCTGACCGGGATATCCGGACAGGGGCCATGAAACGGCAATGCAGCCGGTTCTTATTCTTCGTCAACGTCCACTTCTTCAGCGGCGACGCGGGCCTTGTCCGCTGCGCCTTTGGCGTCGATGTCACGATCAACGAATTCGATGATCGCCATCGGAGCCATGTCGCCATAGCGGAAGCCAGCTTTCAGGATACGGACATAGCCGCCCTGACGGTCCTTGTAGCGCGGGCCCAGAACCTCGAACAGCTTGGCGACGTCCTTGTCTTCCTTCAGCTGAGCTGCGGCCTGACGGCGGGCGTGCAGATCGCCGCGCTTGCCCAAGGTGATCAGTTTTTCAACGATCGGGCGCAGTTCTTTTGCCTTGGGCAGGGTCGTCTTGATCTGTTCGTGCTCGATCAGCGAACCGGCCATGTTCGAGAACAGGGCCTTGCGGTGCTCATGAGTACGGTTCAGGCGGCGGTAACCACGTGCGTGACGCATTTTTCAATTCCTTCTTTCGCGTTTTGCTTTGTCTGGCCGGCGATGCGTGTCACCGGCTCTCCTTGGGGCGGAAATGCCCATACGGTCCCCGGCAGCCCGGGCATTGGCGAAGACGCGTTCAGAACGCGTCTTCGAATTTCTTGGCCAGATCTTCGATGTTGTCGGGCGGCCAATCCTCGACATCCATGCCGAGGTGCAGACCCATGCCGGACAACACTTCCTTGATCTCGTTCAGCGACTTGCGGCCGAAGTTCGGGGTGCGCAGCATCTCGGCTTCGGTCTTCTGGATCAGATCGCCGATATAGACGATGTTGTCGTTCTTCAGGCAGTTTGCCGAACGGACCGACAGTTCCAGCTCGTCCACTTTCTTCAGCAGCAGCGGGTTGAACTCCAGACCATCGTCCTCGTCCTGGCGACCGGCCGATTCCGGCTCGTCGAAGTTGACGAAGATCGACAGCTGATCCTGCAGGATGCGGGCGGCGAAGGCCAGCGCGTCCTCGGGCGTGATCGAGCCGTCGGTTTCGATCTTCATGGTCAGCTTGTCATAGTCCAGAACCTGGCCTTCACGGGTCGGCTGAACGTCATAGGCGACTTTCTTGACCGGCGAGTAGATCGCGTCGATCGGGATCAGGCCGATGGGTGCATCTTCGGGCTTGTTCTTCTCGGCCGAGACATACCCTTTGCCGGTGTTGACGGTCAGTTCCATGAACAGCTCGGCGCCATCGTCCAGGTGGCAGATGACGTGATCACGGTTCAGAACCTCGATGCCGGCGCTTTCGCTGATATCACCGGCGGTGACAACTGCGGGGCCTTTGGCATTGATCGACAGGCGCTTGGGCCCTTCGACTTCCATGCGCAGAGCGACCTGCTTGAGGTTCAGGATGATGTCGGTGACGTCTTCACGAACGCCTGCGACCGAGCTGAACTCGTGCAGGACGTTGTCGATCTGGACGCTGGTGATGGCGGCGCCTTGCAGCGAGCTCATCAGAACACGGCGCAGCGCGTTGCCCAGGGTCAGACCAAAGCCACGCTCAAGCGGCTCCGCAACCAGGGTTGCCTGCCGCGCGGGATCGTTGCCCGGCTTGCCTTCCAGTTGGGTCGGCTTGATCAATTCTGCCCAATTCTTGTGGATCATGTAATCCCTCCATTCCTGTCTGCGCCCCATGACCAATCAGGTGCAGACGCCCGAGGTTTCAAAACGGCGAACCGGGGCCGTGTAAAAACACGGCCCCAGCCTGGTAATTCGATCGGTTAGACGCGGCGGCGCTTCGGCGGGCGGCAGCCATTGTGGGCGATCGGGGTCACATCGCGGATCGACGTGATGTTGAAGCCCACGGCAGCCAGCGCACGCAGAGCCGATTCACGACCCGAACCGGGGCCCTGAACTTCGACTTCCAGCGTCTTGACGCCATGTTCCTGCGCCTTCTTGCCTGCGTCTTCTGCAGCCATCTGAGCGGCGTAGGGGGTCGATTTCCGCGATCCCTTGAAGCCCATGGTACCGGCCGAAGACCACGAAATGGCGTTGCCCTGCACGTCCGAGATCAGGATCTTGGTGTTGTTGAAGGTCGAATTCACATGGGCGACGCCCGATGCGATGTTCTTACGCTCTTTGCGCTTAACGCGTGTCTTGTCACGTGCCATCAGTCAGACCCTCCCTTATTTCTTCTTACCAGCAATGGCCTTTGCGGGGCCTTTGCGGGTACGAGCGTTGGTGTGGGTACGCTGACCGCGAACCGGCAGGTTGCGGCGGTGACGCAGACCGCGATAGCAGCCTAGGTCCATCAGACGCTTGATGTTCATCTGAACTTCGCGACGCAGGTCACCTTCGACGGTGAAGTTGGCGTCGATGTATTCGCGGATGGCCAGAACTTCGGCATCCGACAGTTCATTGACGCGACGGGTCGTGTCGATGCCAACGGCTTCGCAGATCGCTTTGGCCGAGGTGTTGCCGATACCGGTGATATATGTGAGGGCGATTGGTACCCGCTTTGCAGTCGGGATGTTTACGCCGGCAATACGTGCCACGTGTCACTTTCCTTTCGTTGCGGTTCCGTAGTTCCAGAACCTTTTTTCACAACGCCTAACCGTGGCAGTGTGGCCAGAGGGTTCAGCATTATTCGAGGTGGTCTATACATGCGGAACGAATCCCGCGTGCGCGATTGATTCCCCAAAGGGATGGGGGTCGATATGGGCTTTTGGGCTTGGCGTCAAGCCCTTTGCAAGCTTAACCCAATATGGCTGCGATCGAGGCCCGGACTTCCTTGATGTCCGCCAGCCCGTTCACCGGTCGAAGATCGCCCTTGGCATAATAATAGCCAATCAACGGCGAGGTCTTCTTGTAATACTCCATAAGCCGGGTGCGCAGGCTTTCCTCGTTGTCGTCGGCACGACGGACGAAATCGTTTTCCTTACCGCAATTGGTGCATTTACCATCGGCCGGGATCGGTTTGGTCTTGTCATTGTAGACCTCGCCGCAACCGCCACAGGTCGACCGGGCAGTGATCCGTTCAACCAAGGCCTCGTCATCCACGCGCATTTCGATCACGGTGTGCAGCGACTGGCCCAGCTTGGTCAGAAGGGCCGACAAGGCGTCAGCCTGAGCCAAGGTGCGCGGGAAGCCATCGAAGATGAAGCCTGCGCCCTTTTCGGTGGTCAGTTTCTCTTCGATCAGGCCAATCACGATCTCGTCGGTGACAAGCTTGCCCGCGTCCATGATCGCGGCCACCTTCTTGCCCATCTCGGTTCCCGAGCTGCGGGCGTCGCGCAGCATGTCACCGGTGCTGAGCTGAATCATGCCCCGCGTTTCAACCAGGTGACGTGCCTGCGTACCCTTGCCTGCCCCCGGGGGGCCCAGAAGAATGATATTCATCGACGAGCGGGTCCCTTCCTGCCGCGTTTCTTGCCTTTGCCGCGCAACTGGGACTTTTCGATCAGCCCTTCGTATTGATGCGCCAGCAGGTGGCTCTGAACCTGTTGGATCGTGTCCATGGTCACAGAGACGATGATCAGAACCGAGGTGCCGCCGAAATAGAACGGGATGGCGAACTGGCCGCGCAGAATTTCAGGCAGCAGGCAGACCGCCGCCAGATAGGCCGAGCCCAGAACCAGTACGCGGTTGACGACGTATTCCAGGTATTCGGCGGTCTTCTTGCCGGGGCGAATGCCGGGCACGAAACCGTTCTGCTTTTTCAGATTGTCCGCCACGTCATCCGGTTTGAACGACACGTTGAACGTGTAGAAATACGCAAAGAACACGATCATCGAGGCGAAGAACAGCAGATACAGCGGCTGTCCCGGTCCGAAATTGGCCAGCAGCCACGACATTATCGGTCCGTTCGCCGCACCCGACGAGAAGGTCGAGATCGTGACCGGCAGCAGCAGCAGCGAGCTGGCGAAGATCGCCGGAATCACGCCGGCCGGGTTGACCTTGACCGGCAGGTGGCTCGAACCGCCTTCATAGACTTTCATGCCGACATTGCGGCGCGGGTACTGGATGTGGATCTTGCGCAGCGCGCGTTCCATGAACACCACGAAGGTGATAACGGCGATCACCATCACGATCACGCCGACGATCACGGCCGGGCTGATCGCGCCCGAACGGCCCGAGGCAAGGAACTGGGCCAGCGCGGCCGGAACCTCGGCGATGATGCCGACGAAAATGATCAGCGAGATGCCGTTGCCGATGCCGCGCGCGGTGATCTGTTCACCCAGCCACATCAGGAACATGGTGCCACCGACCAGAGTGATCATCGTGGACAGGCGGAAATACAGACCCGGATCGGTAGCCAAATCGCCCGATTCCAGCGAAACCGCCAAGCCATAGGCCTGAACGGTGGCCAGCGCGACGGTTCCGAAACGGGTGTACTGGTTGATCTTCTTGCGGCCCTGCTCGCCCTCTTTCTTGAGCTGTTCGAGCGCGGGCACCATCGAGGTCAGCAGCTGTACGATGATCGATGCCGAGATATAGGGCATGATGCCGAGGGCAAAGATACCCATCCGCCCAAGCGCCCCGCCGGTGAACATCGAAACCATCCCACCGATGCCCTGCCCCGCTTGTTCCATGAACTCGCGCAGCGCCTGACCGTCGATCCCCGGCACCGGAATGAAGGTGCCCAGACGATAGACGATCAGCAAACCCAGCGTGAACAGGATGCGGTTGCGCAGATCGGTGGCCTTGCCCAGAGCAGCCCAGCTTGTGTTGGCTGCCATTTGTTCTGCTGCTGATACCATAAATCGGTCTCTCTTATGAAAACGCCGCCCGGAACCGTTTTCCGGCTCGGGCGGCGTCTTGGAAAACTCTGAGGTCTATGTAAGCGGGTCGGCGCCCGCTCACAAGCGCTTACTCTGCCGCAGCGGCTTTTGTGACCTTCAGTGAACCGCCCGCTTTTTCCACGGCTTCGATCGCCGCTTTCGAGGCGCCGGTCACTTCCAGGTTCAGCTTGGCGCTGATTTCGCCTTTGGCCAGAACGCGGATACCGTCCAGCTTGCGGCGCACCAGACCCGAGGCAACCAGTGCGTCCTCGGTGATGGCCGATTTAACGTCCAGTTTGCCGGCGTCGACGAATTTCTGGATCAGGCCCAGGTTGATGACGGCAAATTCCTTGCGGTTCGGCTTGTTGAAGCCGCGCTTGGGCAGGCGCTGATACAGCGGCATCTGGCCGCCTTCGTAGCCGTTGATGGCCACACCCGAACGAGATTTCTGGCCTTTGATACCGCGGCCACCCATTTTACCCTTGCCAGAGCCGGGACCACGGCCAACGCGGGTGCGTTTCTTGACGGCGCCGGGATTGTCGCGCAATTCGTGCAGTTTCATGTCGCTTCTCCTAAGCCGGATATGACCCCGAAGCGTGATGGGCCAAACACGGCATTTCTTGGTTTTGATTCTCGTGGCAAACACGCCACCGGAGCGCAGTACAGCCTCGCGCCCCGAGTTGCAAGTTTTGATTGCCCTGCCGCAGCGGCTCAGTCGTCGCGGCCTGCAATGGGCGCGTCTTGGGGCACAATTCCATGTTTGGCCACAAGTCGCCCGACCAGGCTGTCGGGATGTGGTATTCCGCCATGGTTCTTGCGCATGATCGCCCGCATCCGGCGCCCGTACAAATGGATCGAGACGGTATCCTCGTGAAAAAACCGGTCAAGATTTTCGTTCGGCCGGGCAAGGGCCCGGCGGCGCAAAAAGTTGATCGGGTAAAATACATGCTCTGGCAGGGCGTATTTTATCTCACCTGTTTCCTTCAGCGCCCAGGTGAATGCCTTTGGTCCCCACACGCCCCACAACGCCTCGGGAACGTTGGTCGGGTTTCCGCTGTCCCGGGCCTCTTCCAACGGTCGACGGTGGCGCCGGGGCAGCCAGGGCGGGACACGGTAGGGATCATTCGTGTACTCGATCAGCTTGGCCAGAGTGTCACTGTCCTGCGGCAGACCCAGAACCCCGATAGCCACCTCACCCTGGAGATAACCGTAGTAGTGACCATTCGCCGTTGAATAGGGTTTTAAACAATAGGCATCGGTATCCGCCCAGATCAGGTCGGGCTCCTGTGCGAGCATTCGGTACCGGAACTTGTCGGAATGCGGCGCGGGGCTTTTGGTACGCTCATGAGTGATAAATTCGGAATCCGGCAGGATCTCGCGGGCATCACGGTGCTCGACACCCTCGGGGATGTTCGTCACATTGCTATAGGTATATAGCCGCACGCTGTGGCCCATATCCAAGTACGACTGGATGCACAGCAGTTCCAAAAAGCTGAGCGGCCCCTCGACCCACAGCATTGCAATCTGGAAGTCCCGTGCCATGTTCTGCCCTCTCTGCCCAATGTGTCCGTGCCTTCACGGCTTGCCTGCATTGGAGTGACCCAATTCCCGGCGCCGCGCAACGTCGCAGTTGTGGTAGCAGCTATTTTCCTGCCCGTGTGGGATCCGTAAACACAAAAGAGGCGCCACTTGGGCGCCTCTGCTTCATATGTTGTCGTCCCGTATCTTACGAGCAGTAGGCGTGCTCGCGGGCGATGTCGGCGATGTCGCACCGGCGGATGCCGATGTCGTTCAACTCGCGGTCGCTCAGACGCTGCAACTCGGTATACGTGCGGGTGTACTCGCTGGCCCGGGCGCGGTTTTCTTTCACGCGCTCGATCAGGTTTGCGATACGGGCGGTCAGGTTGAAGCCGCCATGTGTCAGGGTCGCTGTGTGTGCCATTATCTCATTTCCTTTCGAATGTCGGGGCGTATTCCCCGATGTCGCTTACTTGGTTCCTGTCTTGGACAGGGTTGAGATAGGGACTTAAGTTAACGCTAACAACGATGGTTTTGGACTGGCCGCTATGCATTTTTGGCATGGCGGCGCAAATCAGGAGTGACCGCTACTGGCCGCAAGCCGGGACAGGTTGTCCAAAGCAGCAGACCAGCCACCTTTGTAGTCCTGGAACAGTTCTGGCCCGGCCAGGCTTGTGATCTGCAACGTGACGCGCAGCGTAGTGCCCCGGCCATTCGGCATGATTTCGTGGCCGCACAGCGAGACCGAGACCAACTCTCCTTGAATGACCAGTGTTTCGGTCAATGAAAGAAACTCCGGCGAGACTACGTGGAACAGGCTGGTCGTATTGAACTCGGGCGCCTCTTTCGGTCCACACCGCGTTTCCTCACGGCCTCCGGGTCGACAGTCGAACACATCGATCAAAACTACGCTTTCATCGTCTGGTGCGGCCCACTTCTGGCGCAACTCGCGGTCGGTCAACACCTGAAACAGCCGGTCGGGAGCGCAGGCAATCTCGCGTTCCAGGATCAAAGTTTCGTAATCAGCCATCGTCGGATTCCTTTTCAATTTGCTCGGCAAGTGCGGACAGGCGATCCAGCCGGCCTTCCCAGAGGTGACGTTGTTGTTTCAACCAACCTTCCGCCTCGGCGATCGGGGCGGCTTCGATATGCAACATGCGAACCCGACCGATCTTCTCCGAACGGATCATTCCAGCGGATTCCAGTTTGCCGAGATGCTTCAGAAACGAAGGAAGAGCCATGTCGTGCGCTTCGTGCAGCTCTGACACGGCCGCTGGGCCAGTGATCAGCCGTTCGATCACGGCACGCCGGGTCGGATCGGCCAGCGCAGAAAAAAATGTATCGAGTTTGTTAGCCATTAGGCTAAGTATTTCAACGCGCCGCCCGCGTCAAGAAAAAGTTAGCCGTTTGGCTATGTTTTTAATTTAAAGGTCAGGACAGAGGGCAAAAAAGGTGTCTACCTGTGAGTTCCTGGCCAGGCCTTGGCCAAGTTCAACGCAAAAGGCGGTCTTCCGACATTCCGCGCAGGCGACGGCCAAAAATGAAAACGCCCCCGATCAAATCGGAGGCGTTCATTAGGCTTTCGAAGTTGGCGCTCAGCCGCGCTCTTCGATGATCTCAACCAGATGCGGGATCTTGTTGACCATGCCGCGGATCGACGGAGTGTCTTCCAATTCGCGGGTCTTGTGCATCTTGTTCAGGCCCAGACCGATCAGGGTTGCGCGCTGTTCGGCGGGGCGACGGATCGGGGAACCGATCTGCTTGACGACGATGGTTTTTGCCATTGCTCGCTCTCCTTACGCTTCGGCTTCAGCCGGTGCTTCATCCCGCTTGGGCAGGATATCGGCGACCTTCTTGCCACGACGCGCGGCAACCGAACGCGGGCTCTGTTCTTTCTTCAGGCCGTCGATGGTGGCGCGGATCATGTTGTACGGGTTCTGCGAGCCCAGCGACTTGGACACAACGTCCTTCACGCCCAGCATTTCGAACACAGCACGCATCGGACCACCGGCGATGATACCGGTACCTTCCGGCGCGGTGCGCATGACCACTTTACCGGCGCCGTGACGGCCCTCGATGTCGTGGTGCAGGGTCCGGCCTTCGCGCAGCTGCACGCGGATCATCTGACGCTTGGCTTGCTCGGTCGCCTTGCGGATGGCTTCAGGTACTTCTTTCGCTTTACCTTTGCCAAAGCCCACGCGGCCTTTCTGATCGCCAACAACCACCAGAGCGGCGAAGCCAAAGCGCTTACCACCTTTTACGGTTTTCGACACGCGGTTGATTGCGACCAGACGATCGGCAAATTCCGGTGCTTCTTCACGGTCGCGGCCACGGCCCCGACGGTTTTCACGTTCTGCCATTTGGCATCCCTTTTCTCATGTGGCGCTTGGCGCCGTTTTCTTCAATCCAAGTGAGCCTCGGCTAACGCCGAGGCCCCCGGATCATCGGGGCGGATCGAAACCCGCCCACAGGTCTTAGATTTTCAGGCCGCCTTCACGCGCAGCGTCGGCAACTGCCTTCACCTTGCCGTGGAACAGGAAGCCGCCACGATCGAAATAAGCCTCTTCGACGCCGGCCTTCCTGGCCCGCTCGGCGATGGCTGCGCCCACTTTGGTGGCCGCTTCGACGTTGTTCTTGCCAACAACACCCAGATCCTTTTCCAGGGTCGAGGCCGAGGCCAGGGTCACGCCACGTACGTCGTCGATCAGCTGAACGGAGATGTTCTTGTTCGAACGGTGTACGGACAGACGCGGACGACCCGCGTTGACCTTGCGAAGTTTGTTCCGAACGCGCAGGCGGCGCTTCAGAAACAGGGTTCTTTTGCTGTTTGCCATTGTGTTCGTCCTTACTTCTTCTTGCCTTCCTTGCGGAAGATGAACTCGCCCTTGTAGCGGATGCCTTTGCCTTTGTACGGCTCGGGACGGCGCCACTCGCGGATTTTCGCCGCGGTTTCGCCCACCAGCTGCTGGTCGATGCCTTCCACAACGATCTCGGTCTGCTTCGGCGCGGTGATGGTGACACCTTCCGGAGCAACGAAATCAACATCGTGGCTGTAGCCCAGGTTCAGCTTCAGGGTGTTGCCCTGCATCTGAGCGCGGTAACCCACGCCCTGGATTTCCAGTTCCTTCTTGAAGCCTTCGGTCACACCGGTCACCAGATTGGCGACCATGGTGCGGCTCATGCCCCACTGCTGACGCGCACGCTTGGACGAACCACGCGGGTCGATTTTGACCACGTTGTCTTCGACCGTCAGGGTGACGTCATCGGTTGCGGTGAAGCTGCGGGTGCCTTTCGGACCTTTGACTTCGATGGTCTGACCCGACACAGAGGCGGTAACGCCGCTGGGCAGCTCGACCGGTTTCTTACCAATACGAGACATTGCAGACCTCCTTAGAAGACGGTGCAGAGCACTTCGCCGCCAACATTGTTGGAGCGAGCGTTTGCGTCCGACATCACACCTTTCGGAGTGCTGACAATCGACACGCCCAGGCCCTGACGAACCTGCGGGATGTCATTGACGCCCATGTATACGCGACGGCCGGGCTTCGAGACCCGCTTCAGTTCGCGAATGACAGGAGTGCCTTCGTAGTATTTCAGGCTGATTTCCAGAGCCGGATGACCGTTTTCGCCGGTCGTCTTTTCATAGCCGCGGATATAGCCTTCGTCCGCCAGCACGTCCAGAACCCAGGCGCGCAGTTTCGACGCCGGAGTGATAACGGTGGACTTGCCGCGCATTTGCGCGTTGCGGATGCGGGTGAGCATATCGCCGATAGGATCGTTCATATCTGTCTCTCCCTTACCAGCTCGATTTCACCATGCCGGGGATCTGACCAGCAGAACCCAGCTCGCGCAGCGCGATACGGCTGACCTTCAGCTTACGGTAGTAAGCGTGGGGACGACCGGTCAGCTGACAACGGTTGTGCAGACGGGTAGCCGAGCTGTTGCGCGGCAGTTTCGCCAGTTTCAGACGCGCTTTGAAACGCTCTTCCATCGGCTTGCTCTCGTCATTCGCGATCTCTTTCAGAGCCGCACGCTTTTCGGCATACTGTGCCACCAGGCGTGCGCGCTTCTTCTCGCGTTCGATCATTGCTTTTTTAGCCATGTCTCAATCCTCCCGGCGCTTACGCGTTGAACGGCATGTTGAAAGCTTTCAACAGTGCCTTTGCTTCAGCGTCGGTTTTCGCTGTGGTGGCAATTACGATGTCCATGCCCCAGACCTCGTCGACCTTGTCGAAGTCGATTTCCGGGAACACGATGTGCTCTTTCATGCCCATGGCAAAGTTGCCACGGCCATCGAAGGACGGTTTCACACCGCGGAAGTCACGTACGCGAGGCATCGCGATGGTGATCAGACGGTCCAGGAATTCGTACATCCGGTCGCCGCGCAGGGTCACCTTGGCGCCCAGCGGCATGTCTTCACGGACGCGGAAACCCGCGATCGACTTCTTCGCCTTGGTCGAAACGGCCTTCTGACCGGCGATCGCCGTCAGATCCTCGACCGCGGCTTTCGCCTTCTTCGAGTCCTTCACCGCCTCGGCACCACAGCCGATGTTCAGAACGATCTTCTCCAGCTTGGGGATCTGCATATCGTTCTTGTAGCCGAACTCTTCTTTCAGAGCGGCACGGATGGTTTCAGCGTACTGAGCTTTCAGACGCGGGGTGTAGGTTGCAGCATCAAGCATCGATCACGTCCCCCGTGGTCTTGGCGTAACGAACCTTCTTGTCACCTTCCATGCGGAAGCCGACGCGGGTTGCCTTGCCGTTCTTGTCCAGCAGGGCCAGGTTCGACAGGTCGATCGGCAGAGCTTTGGGCAGGCGGCCACCTTGCGACGTTTGCGACTGGCGGGTGTGGCGAATGGCGATGTTCACGCCATCAACGACAGCTTTGCCGGCTTTGGGGTCGACCGAGGTGATAGTCCCCTCTTTGCCCTTGTCCTTGCCGGCCAGCACGACGACCTTGTCGCCTTTGCGGAGTTTAGCAGCCATGATTACAGCACCTCCGGAGCCAGCGAGATGATCTTCATGAAGTTCTTCGCGCGCAGTTCACGAACAACGGGGCCGAAGATACGGGTACCGACGGGCTCGTTGTTGTTGTTCAGGATGACGGCGGCGTTGCGATCGAAGCGGATCGCGGTGCCGTCTTCGCGACGGACTTCTTTGGCGGTGCGCACGACGACGGCCTTGCGGACGTCACCTTTCTTCACGCGGCCGCGCGGGATGGCTTCCTTCACCGAGACGACAATGATGTCGCCGACGGAGGCGTATTTACGCTTGGAACCACCCAGGACCTTGATGCACTGAACTCGGCGGGCGCCGGAGTTGTCAGCGACATCCAGATTGGTCTGCATCTGGATCATGTGGTTTCTCCCGACCTGTGGGGGCTGGTCTTGTTAAATCCCCCAGGGTTTCGACAAATGGAAAAGTCCCGGAGGCTTAGGCCTCCAGAACCTCCCAACGTTTCGTCTTCGATTTCGGCGCGCATTCGATGATGCGTACGGTGTCGCCGACCTTGAAGGCGTTCTTTTCGTCGTGAGCCCGGTATTTCTTGGACTTACGAACGGTTTTCTGCAGCAGAGGGTGCTTGAAACGGCGCTCGACCAGAACGGTGATGGTCTGTTCGTTGGCGTCGCTGGTCACGGTGCCTTGCAGGATACGCTTGGGCATCTGATTACTCCTCGGATGCCGCGGCAGCGGCCTTTTCGTTCAGAATGGTTTTGACGCGGGCAGCATTGCGGCGGGCCGCTTTGATACCAGCAGTGTTTTCCAGCTGACCGGTGGCCTGTTGAAAGCGCAGGTTGAAGCTTTCTTTCTTCAGGTTGGCCAGTTCCTCGCGGAGCTGGTCCGGGGTCTTTTCACGCAGTTCTTGGGCGTTCATCGCCTTTTCCTTTGCTCAAAACACCAGAAGGCCCCGTACACGGGTCACCTTGGACCTGGTGGATGAATGATAGACATGCGAATCGCCCGACAACGCCGGGAGACCGCAGGATGCCGCCGTATAAGGGTTTGGTGGGTGGGTGGCAAGGGAAAGTTTTGCAACCAGAACCAGGCAACCAACGGGTCACGTCAGAACCTGACCACTTGCGCGTTGTCTTCTGTGGAAACGGGTTTGGCCGAAACTCAAAAGACACGTGAAACCCTTGAAGTATCTTTATCCCGCTGACTTAGGAACGGTAGAAAAAATGGAACTGGTTGTCCTAATTGGGTTCGCGGCACTTCTAGTTGTCTTAATATCAAGAAAACCACGCCTTGTCGCCCGTCATAGAGGCCACCAAAAGCCTCCGCAAGCCTCCACGCGGAAACGCGCAATCCCGCGACAACAGCCGAGTGTTGTTCCCTCCAACCGCGTTCTGACGGGGCGCGCTTATGTGATCGATGGCGACACAATCATTGTCCGTGGAACAAAGATCCGTCTAGCCGGCATTGATGCGCCCGAGATGGACATGCCATGGGGCCTAAAGGCAAAGTGGACGATGGTCGAAATCTGCAAAGGTCAGGAGATTACCGTCAAGCTGAACGGCGAAACATCCTACGACCGGTTAGTTGGAATTGGATACCTACCCAATGGGCAGGACATCGGCGCGGAGCTGGTCAAAAGGGGGCTTGCGCTGGACCTGCCTTTCTTTTCACAGGGAAGGTATAGGCATCTCGAACCGACCGGCGCCAGAGAACGACTGCGGAATGGGGCTTTCGGTCACGCATCGATTTCGGTTCGCAGGACGACGACAGTCGTCGCCTATCGGCGCAGATCAAACCGGCACAATGCGGGCAGTTGAATACGCGCCTAAGGGTTCACTCCCACTTGTAGTTGAAGCTCACCGAAATCCGTTCTTCTTCGGCCATGTTCATCGGCACCTCGTGGCGCAGCCAGCTTTCCCACAGCAGAACGTCGCCGACCTTCGGCTTCATATAAATGAAGGGCTGTAGTTCGCGTCGGGCGCCCTTGCGGCGCACCGGCGCGGCCATCATGCGGCCCGAGCGGGGGTCTTCAAGCTTCAGCGCGCTGGCGCCTTCCGGCATTGACACATAGGTCGTTCCAGAAATCACACTGTGTGGATGGATGTGGCTGGCGTGCATTCCACCCTCGGGCAGGATATTGATCCAAAGATCCTCCAGCTTCAATTCCCGGTCATCCAGATCAAACTCAAGGTCTTTTGCGAATGCAGCCACGTGCTGATCCAACGTCTTCACCAAGTCCTGAAAGATCGGAAACCGCCAGGGCAGATCAGTCAACGAGGCATAGCTGGTGTAACCCGGATAGCCGTTCTTTTCGCACCACTCCTGCCCGGCCTCGTCATCCTCAGCGATGACAAGACACGAGTTCTCCAACTCCTCCGGATCGATCCTTGGTTCGAACTCAGACAGAGCGGCGCGGTAGAGACGGGTAACGAAGAGTGATTCAATCTGTGCCATGGGCGTCCATTACCCCATTCGACGCCAAGGCGCGATAGAGGAACTTTCTTCGAATTTGGAAAACCCCCGCTGCTGTCACAAGTCAATATAGGGCAACGGGTCGCTGTGATGCGCGATCAGCTTCCACGCTCCACCTTCATGGCGATAGACATTCGTGCCGCGCATCCGGATACCGGACCCATCGCCCTGCCCCGACGCCTCGGCGACGTGATGCACAGTGGCAAGCGTATCCCCAACCACAACATGCCGGTTGAGCACTTTGATCGACCCGCCCAGATGCGCCCGACCCTGCGCGACCCAATCCTGATCCGTGACTTTCCACCCGACGTGAAACAGCTCGGGTGACGGCCCCATATAGATGACATCGTCCGCATGCGACCACAGCGCCTCCATCGGCGCAACGTCACCCTCGAACATTGCGTTCAGTGCGGCAAAGAAGCCGTCGTCAATCTTTTCAATCTCTGACGTCGAAACCATTTGAGGCCCCCTGTTCTAGGCTTTTCCGAATATCAAAAGCTGAAGTTCAGCCTAACCCAAACCATCCGAAAAACAAAAAACCCCGCCGGTTCGGCGGGGTTTTCTGAAGTCTTAGCAAGACCGGTTTACCAGTCCTCGCGGACCACCACGCGGGTCTTGATCGGCAGCTTCATCGCAGCCAGGCGCAGAGCCTCGCGCGCGATTTCATCGTTGACGCCGTCGATCTCGAACATCACGCGACCGGGCTTCACTTTGGCTGCCCAGTAGTCGACCGAGCCTTTACCTTTACCCATACGGACTTCGGTAGGCTTCGAAGTCACGGGAGTATCCGGGAAGATCCGGATCCAGACGCGACCTTGACGCTTCATGTGACGGGTCATGGCACGACGCGCAGCTTCGATCTGGCGTGCGGTGACGCGCTCGGGCTGCAGGGCCTTCAGACCGTAGGTGCCAAAGTTCAGATCCGAGCCGCCCTTGGCTTCGCCCTTGATCCGGCCTTTGTGCATCTTGCGGAATTTTGTACGCTTTGGTTGAAGCATATCTTTCCCTCCTTAGCGACGACCGCCACCAGCACCACGAGGTGCAGGGCCGTCCTGGAGTTCCTGTGCTTTACGGTCACGTGCCTGCGGATCGTGCTCCATGATCTCACCTTTGAAGATCCAGACCTTGATCCCGATGATCCCGTAGGGGGTCATCGCTTCGGCATGTGCGTAATCGATGTCGGCACGCAGGGTGTGCAGAGGCACGCGGCCTTCGCGGTACCATTCGGTCCGTGCGATTTCGGCGCCGCCCAGACGACCAGCGACGTTCACCCGGATACCCAGGGCGCCCATGCGCATGGCATTCTGAACCGACCGCTTCATCGCGCGGCGGAACGAAACGCGGCGCTCCAGCTGCTGAGCGATCGACTCGGCAACCAGCTGCGCGTCGAGTTCCGGCTTGCGCACTTCGACGATGTTCAGGTGCAGTTCGCTGTCGGTCATCTGCGCGATCTTCTTGCGCAGAACTTCGATGTCCGCGCCTTTCTTGCCGATGATGACACCGGGACGCGCGGTGTGGATCGTGACGCGGCACTTCTTGTGCGGACGTTCGATGATCACACGGGCGATGCCGGCTTGCTTGCACTCTTTCTTGATGAACTCACGGATCTTGAGGTCTTCCAGCAGAAGATCACCGTAGTCCTTGGTATCTGCGTACCAACGGCTGTCCCAGGTACGGTTGACCTGAAGGCGCATGCCGATCGGATTGACTTTATGTCCCATTAGGCTTGCTCCTCAACTTGACGCACCTTGATGGTGATCTCCGAGAACGGCTTCATGATCTTGCCGAAACGGCCACGGGCACGCGGACGGCCGCGCTTCATGACCAGGTTCTTACCAACCCATGCTTCGGCGACGATCAGCTCGTCCACGTCCAGGTTGTGGTTGTTTTCGGCGTTCGCGATTGCGGACTGCAGGCACTTTTTTACGTCCTGCGCGACACGCTTGTTCGAGAAAGTCAGGTCGGTCAGAGCCTTCTCGACTTTCTTGCCGCGGATCATTTGCGCAACCAGGTTCAGTTTCTGCGGGCTGGTGCGAAGCATACGGGTTTTTGCCATTGCTTCGTTTTCAGCCACGCGGCGGGGGTTCTTTTCCTTGCCCATGACTTACTTCCGCTTCGCTTTTTTGTCTGCGGCATGGCCATAATAGGTCCGGGTCGGCGAGTACTCACCGAACTTCTGACCGATCATGTCTTCCGAGACGTTTACCGGGATATGCTTCTGGCCGTTGTACACACCAAAGGTCAGACCCACGAACTGGGGCAGAATGGTGGAACGACGCGACCAGATCTTGATGACTTCGTTGCGGCCCGACTCGCGCGCAGCTTCGGCTTTTTTCAGCACGTAAGCGTCGACGAAAGGACCCTTCCAAACAGAGCGAGACATGTCTTAACGCCCTTTCTTCTTGGCGTGCCGCGAGCGGATGATCAGCTTCTGGGACGCTTTGTTCTTGTTGCGGGTACGCTTACCCTTGGTGTCCTTACCCCAAGGCGTAACCGGCGTACGGCCACCCGAGGTCCGGCCTTCACCACCACCGTGGGGGTGATCGATCGGGTTCATGGCAACACCACGGACCGACGGACGCACGCCCTTGTGGCGCATACGACCGGCTTTGCCGAGGTTCTGGTTGCTGTTGTCGGGGTTCGACACGGCACCGACGGTGGCCATGCATTCCTGGCGCACCATGCGCAGCTCGCCCGAGCTCAGACGGATCTGGGCATAGCCGCCATCGCGGCCGACGAACTGGGCGTAGGTGCCCGCTGCACGCGCGATCTGACCGCCCTTGCAGGGCTTCATCTCGATGTTGTGCACGATGGTACCGATCGGCATGCCCGAGAACGGCATCGCGTTGCCGGGCTTGATGTCGGCCTTGGCCGAAGCGATGACTTTGTCGCCAACCGCCAGACGCTGCGGCGCCAGGATATAGGCCTGCTCGCCGTCGTCATATTTGATCAGTGCGATGAATGCGGTCCGGTTCGGGTCGTATTCGATCCGCTCGACGGTTGCCGCCACATCCAGTTTGTTTCGTTTGAAGTCAACGATCCGGTAGAGACGCTTTGCGCCACCGCCACGGCGGCGTGAAGTGATCCGTCCGGTGTTGTTCCGGCCGCCCGATTTGGTCAAACCCTCAGTGAGAGACTTGACCGGACGTCCTTTCCAAAGCTCCGAACGGTCGATCAGCACCAGCCCGCGCTGGCCCGGCGTCGTCGGTTTGTACGACTTGAGTGCCATGCTTTCTGTCTTCCGTTTAGCAAGCGCGAGGATCAATCCCCGCTATGTGAGAGGCCCCCGTAGGTGCCCAGGTTATAGGGCCCCGAAGGTCCCCGGTTGCAAATATCAGAGGCCCCGGAACGAATCCGAGGCCGCAAGATTGGGAGCGTTTAGCAGGGTTGGGGGTGGGGGGCAATAGGGGTTTCAAATTTGCTTGCGCGGATATCTTTTGAAGCCGAAACGTACAAGGTGGAACAACCCCAAAGGCAGCCTTGCCGCAGCCACTCAACGAATCTATCTTTTCGGTGTTTGGCATAAGCGGTAAATTATCTGAAAACAGGAGCTTAAGTGAAAATTTTGAAAACGCTATTCAGTAAGCCAGTAGAAGCAGTCGATTTGCTGCAACAGATTTCAAAGCGGGCCGAAGATCTGACGCCTGAAGAACAGGCTAAAAGCTTCGTTTCGATCAGAAGAATAGATGGAGCCCTGAAGAGTCGCGACAGCCGGATAATTTTTGGCCGCAGGGGCACCGGGAAAACACATATTCTTTCTTATGTTGCCAATACGGTGACCGCTAAGGGCGATCTGGCGATATCCATAGACTTGCGGACTTTGGGATCCAACAACTCTATCTATTCCGATAGGAATCTTGATGCCGGGGCGCGGGCCACCAGGCTTGTTCGTGATTTGATTTCGACCGTACACGAAAAGCTGCTCGAAAGAATAACTGATCCGCGTTCTAAGTATGGCGGCAAGGCGATCGAGCATTCTTTGGATAAGCTCGCAAATTGCGTAAAGACAATATTAATCTCCGAAACTCAACAAGTTCGCCGCCAAACAGCAAGCGATCGATCTGTCAAAGCTGAGCTCAAAGGTTCGGGACAAATTAGCCCGACGACGGCAAAGGCTAAGGCTTCCGCAGGCCTTTCTGCCTCATACGACGATCACAATAAAGATGAAGTAACCGTAAACGGCGAACCCAGGCTATCTGTAAATATGGGTGATGCAGCATCCGCGCTCACGGATATAGCTCAACACATTGACGGACGAATTTGGTTGCTTTTGGATGAGTGGAGTTCCCTTCCTGAAGATCTTCAACCATATCTCGCCGATTTTGTCCGCAGAGCTATCCTGCCAATTCAGAACATTTCTGTGGTTATCGCAGCGATTGAGTTCCGATCTATTTTCCGAATTGACTTCGATAATTACAGAGTAGGCTTTGAGCTTGGCTCAGATATCTCCGCAGACATCAATTTGGACGACTATTTTGTCTATGACGTGAGCGCTCAGACTGCCGTTGACTTCTTTAAGAGTCTGCTCTTTCAACACTTGGAAGCTTTTGCGGGCGACCAAGGGTTGAAGGAGAGTAGTCCCAGCCAAGTTGTCAATTCGATATTCTCACAGGATCGCGTATTCGCAGAACTGGTACGAGCATCAGAAGGAGTCGCTCGTGACTTCATTAACATCCTTCAACTTGCTGCAATGCGATCCGACCAAACAAAAATATCCATGAACGAAATTAGAACTGCGGCAAAAGATTGGTTCGAGCGCGACAAACAAAGAAACCTAGACACAAATAAGTTCGCGCAAAGCCTGCTCCACTGGATTCGTGACGAGGTAATCGACCGAAAGCGAGCTCGAGCATTCCTTTTGCGCACAGACACTAGCGACCCAACAATTGAGTTCCTATTTGACGAACGAATGCTTCACATCGCAAGGCGATCATATTCTGCCCAGGATGAACCCGGTGTTCGCTATCAAGTCTGGAAAGTGGACTACGGATGCTACGTAGACCTTATCAATACGGTTAAGTCCCCGACAGGCTTTCTTTTTGAAGGCATGGAAATTTCTGATACCGGAAATATCGAAGTGCCTGATGACGACTATCGCTCGGTGAGAAGAGCTGTGTTAGAACTGCGTGATTTCTACGAGTCTAGTGGATTTTCATAGAAAAACCCCCGCCTTTCGGCGGGGGCTTTCATCTCTCTCCAAAGACGGGTCCGATCAGAGACCGGTGGTCACGTCGATGGTGTTGCCCTCTTCCAGGGTCACATAGGCCTTCTTGACGTCTTTCCGCTTGCCCAGCTGGCCGCGGAACCGCTTAACCTTACCTTTGGTCACGGTGGTGTTCACCGCCTTGACCTTCACACCAAACAGCGCCTCGACGGCCTCTTTGATCTGCGGCTTGTTGCTATCGATCGCCACTTCAAAGACAACCGCGCCGTTTTCAGAGGCCATGGTCGTTTTCTCGGTGATGATCGGCTTGCGGATCACGTCGTAGTGTTCTGCCTTCGCGCTCATTTCAGTCGAGCCTCCAGTGCTTCGACACCCGCTTTGGTGAGCACCAGGGTGTCACGCTTGAGGATGTCATAGACGTTTGCGCCCATCGACGGCAGGATATCCAGACCTTCGATGTTGCGGGCTGCGCGGGCGAACCCTTCGTTCACGGTGGCGCCGTCGATGACCAGAGCGCGCTTCCAGCCCAGGCTTGCAACCTGCTTGGCCAGTGCGGCGGTCTTGCCTTCGGCTTCGGCGCTTTCGATCACGACCAGCTCACCGGCTTTGGCCTTGGCCGACAGTGCGTGGCGCAGGCCCAGCTTGCGGAACTTCTTCGGCAGGTCGTGGCCGTGCGAACGCGGGGTCGGACCCTTGTAGATGCCACCCTTGCGGAAGATCGGCGCGTTGCGGTCACCGTGACGTGCGCCACCGGTGCCCTTCTGGCGATAGATCTTCTTGGTCGAGTAGCTGGTTTCCGAGCGGGTCTTCACCTTGTGGGTGCCGGCCTGCGCGTTGTTGCGCTGCCAACGGACCACACGGTGCAGGATGTCCGCGCGCGGCTCCAGGCCGAACAGGTCCGCATCCAGCTCGATGTTGCCGGCTTTCTTGCCGTCCAGTTTGATTACATCAAGTTTCATGCTTCACCACCTTCCGCGGGTGCTTCTTCCGCAGGTGCTTCGGTTGCAGCCGATTTCACAGCAGCCGGGAAAGGCAGGCCTTCCGGTGCTTTCTTCTTGACGGCGTCCTTGACGGTAACCCAGCCCGATTTCGGTCCGGGAACGGCGCCTTTGATGAAGACCAGACCACGGTCGGCGTCGGTTTTGACAACCTCGAGGTTCTGGGTGGTAACACGGGCAGCACCCATGTGACCGGCCATCTTCTTGCCTTTGAACACCTTGCCCGGGTCCTGACACTGACCGGTCGAACCGTGCGAACGGTGGCTGATCGAAACACCGTGCGAGGCGCGCAGACCACCGAAGTTGTGGCGCTTCATTGCACCGGCAAAACCTTTACCGATCGAGGTGCCCGAAACGTCAACTTTCTGACCAGCCAGGAAGTGATCTGCCGAGATCTCGGCGCCCACTTCGATCAGCGCGTCTTCAGACACGCGGAACTCGGCCAGCTTGCGCTTGGGCTCGACCTTGGCGGCGGCGAAGTGGCCGCGCATGGCCTTCGAGGTGCGTTTTGCCTTGGCGGCACCGGCGCCCAGCTGAACGGCGGTGTAGCCGTCTTTGTCAGCGGTACGCTGTGCAACGACCTGCAGGTTGTCCAGGTGAAGAACGGTCACAGGGATCTGCTTGCCGTCTTCCATGAACAGGCGGGTCATGCCGACTTTTTTTGCGATAATACCAGAGCGCATCATCAATACCCTCCGATCTTACGACTGCAGCTTGATCTCGACGTCCACACCAGCGGCCAGGTCGAGCTTCATCAGCGCGTCCACGGTCTGGGGGGTCGGATCTACGATGTCCAAGAGACGCTTGTGCGTGCGGATCTCGAACTGGTCGCGGGATTTCTTGTCAACGTGAGGGCCACGGAGAACCGTGAACTTCTCGATCTTGTTCGGCAGCGGGATCGGGCCGCGCACGTTCGCGCCGGTCCGCTTTGCAGTGTTGACGATCTCTTGCGTGCTGGCATCCAGGACGCGATAGTCAAATGCCTTCAGCCGAATACGGATGTTTTGGCTTTGCATATTAACAGCCTTTTTTCAGGCGTTGGAGTTGAGAGGAGGACGGGCGCTCATCGCCAACCCTCATCGAACCCAAAAGGCGGGAATCACCCCGCCTTCACGTTCTCACCGAGAACTCGCGCGGTTTAGTGGGGTTGGCGCTGTTTGGCAAGGGGGAAATGCCACCCAGCTCCAAATGCGGATTGTCCAACAAGTGATAGGCCGCCGCGCTGAATCTTGAAGACCCTACCCGGCTTCAGGATCGTTTTGGGATTGCCCCAATTCCGCCAGCTCTGTCCAGACCGCACCCGGGATAGACCAGTCGGCCCATTCGAATGTCTGGTCCACGTGCTGCGGCCATGTCGCGCCGCAGATTGTCGAAGCTATATCTGCGTTTTTGACCGAGAATTGCAACGCTAGCGCCCCCAACGGGACATCGTAGCGGGAACAGATACTCTCGACCGCACGAACTGGGCCCAGAACGGCTTCGGTTGCAGGCTGATATACGTAGAAATGATGAGCGGAACTTCCCTTGGCCAATATTCCTCCGGAATAGGGCGCCGCATTCAGAACGGTCACTCCCTTGGAACGCGCGAGTTCAATCAGCGGAGCGGAATTCACGTTGACGACTGTATGCCTGTTGTGCGTCAGAAGGACGTCGAACTCACGATCGCGCAGCATAGGCATCAGGACGTCAATTCGACCACCGGCAAGCCCCACAGCTTTGGCCAAGCCTTCTTCCTTCATCCGAAACAGCTCGTCAAGCGCGCCGCCCGTGCCGGTCACTTCGGAAAGATCTGCGGCGTATTCAGGGTCATGAAGGTGAAGAATATCCACCTGGTCGACGCCAAGGGCTTCAAGGCTTGCTTCAAGCGACCTTCGCGCTTGTGTCGCATCAAACCTGTTACTCTCCATGTCCCGGTCCAGCTTCGTGGAGAGAACCCGACCCTCGGGCCACCCGCCCAGCTCGCGAATGACTTGCCCGATACGTTCTTCGCTTCGGCCCAACGCATACCCGCGCGCTGTATCAATGAAGCCGTCCGGACGCTGGAGAATTGTCCTAATGGTATCCAGTGCACGGCTTTCGTCTACTTCGTATCCATATATCTGTGGAATGCTTCCCAGCCCTGTTGAACCGAACCCTATTTGCGGCAACCTGACCCCAGTCCGGCCGATTTCAACATGCGTGGTCATCCCACCATCCTCCCCTACTGGACAATTCTGACTGCAATTGTGTCGAGGGGCGCCGCTCAACGCAAGCTTGGCGTATTCGCGTGCAACACCAAGATGTGCGCAACCAATGTTTTGGGGACTTAACGAAAAAGGCCGCCCCGGTTTGGGACGGCCTTCTTTGGTTTCTCACCAAGTTGCTTTCAGCTGGCTTCGCTTTGGAAAACCACCTGCCGCAACCGGGCGCGACAGGCGCGCCTTACTCGATGATTTTGGACACGACGCCTGCGCCGACGGTGCGGCCGCCTTCGCGGATGGCGAAGCGCAGACCGTTTTCCATGGCGA
>NZ_JBQFRL010000005.1:0-122239 GCF_056537385.1 Ruegeria sp. CF2 | reverse complement strand
CTGCGGTCAGCGTCGTCTTGCCGTGGTCAACGTGGCCAATCGTGCCAATGTTGACGTGCGGTTTTGTACGCTCAAACTTTTCCTTTGCCATTCCTCAGGCGCCCTTTTGCGATTTGGGGGACCCTTGGTCCCGTGGTTACATCTGCGCGCGCGAGATATTTGGTTCAAAGCGGAAAATCAAGCACATCCTGAGGGAAATCCTCAAAACTATGCCGGGTTTTGTATCGCCTGTCCGGATTCAATCGGTTGGATCAGGCCGGGGCGCAGGTCGAACCAACCGTTGTCCTTGTGCTCTTCAGCCAGCCATTCCTCGACGCGGTCCGCCACTTTCAGTGCCAAACCGCTCATCTGCTCTTCCTTGGTGCGTTCGTTGCCCGAGCCCTTCAGAGCGCTGCCTCCGGTCGTATCTTCGAGGACCTGGAACTGCTTGCCCTTGGCCAGAAACTGTTTCTTGCCGACATCGTAAACGTTGACCAGGACGATCGCTGTGCTTTTGGGGTTGTAGATCACCGGAATGCCGGGAGGCGCCAGCATATAGCCTTCGAGGCTGATCCCGATGTCATACTCCTGCGAGCCCTGATAGCGACCAAGGCGGATATCGACGGCCTTCTGGATCGCTTCGGTCCATTCCTGGGGCGTCGCGTCCCGAGACACCGGCCCCTGGACGGCCTTGTCGGCAAACGCATAGTTCACGCGCAACTTGAATTCGCCCAGATCTTCCGGCTCTTCATAGAGTTGCGTCTGCGTGCAGGCGCCCACCAGGGCCAGTCCGGTAATCAGGGTCAAAATGCGCAGCATTGTCTCGTCTCGATAGGCCTGTTTTTCTTTGATCTAGCGCACCGATGCAGCTTGTGCCAAGCCGTATCGGCAGATTTCCACCGTGGTCGGCGCAAGATCACGAGAACTTGTAATCGCGCGGGAACCCATAGGGCGGTTTTTTTCCGACGCTTGCGCGCTTTGCCAGCCATTGAGACATATCTGCCTCATGCCGCGTCTTGTCGCCGCCCATTGACCATTTCAGACCGTCCTCCCAGTTGAACGTCGTCAGGTCGGACAGGCCACCATCCAGCTCCAGCGTGCCCTGGCGCCCGCGCGCCATGTTGTATTTCTGCAGACGCACACCCTTGCCACGCGTCATCTCGGGCAGTTCGGAGACCGGGAACACCAGAAACTTGCCGTTCTGTGATACCACAGCGACGTGATCGCCCTCGATCGGCTTGCAGATCACCGCGCGCTCGTCATCCTTGACGTTCAGCACCTGTTTGCCGTTGCGGGTCTGGGCCAGCACCTCGTCCTCGGGCACCATGAACCCGTTGCCCGCATCCGAAGCAACCAGCAGCTTGCGCCCCGGCTTGTGGATCAGGATGTCGACGATCTGTGCCTCGTTGGGCAGATCGACCATCAGGCGCAGCGGCTCACCCATTCCCCGGCCACCGGGAAGGTTCGCGGCGCTGACCGTATAGACCCGCCCGTTCGATGCGAAGACCAGCAGCCGGTCGGTGGTTTCCGCGTGGAAGATAAACCGCGGCCCGTCGCCGTCCTTGAACTTCAGCTCGCGGTTCAGGTCGATATGGCCGGTCATGGCGCGGATCCAGCCCATCTGCGAGCAGACGACCGTAATCGGCTCTTTGTCGATCATCGCCTCAAGCGGCACGTCCTCGACCTCGCCTGCTTCGGCAAAGCGGGTGCGACGCGCGCCGCCCTCATAATCCTTGCCGAAGGTCTTCTTGGTCTCTTTCAGCTGTTCAGCGATCTTGGCCCATTGCAGACCCTCATCCGCCAGCAGATCCTCAAGTTCTGCGCGCTCTTCCATCAGTGCGTCACGCTCGCGCACCAGTTCCATCTCTTCGAGACGACGCAGGCTGCGCAGGCGCATGTTCAGGATCGCGTCGACTTGAACTTCGGACAGTTCGCCCTCGCCCGGTTTGGGCGAGACATAGTCGGCCTCGCTGGTGGCGCGGACATGGTCGATGCCCCAATTCTCGCGCATCAGCGCGGCCTTGGGGTCGTCGTCATAGCGGATGATATCAATCACGCGGTCCAGATTCAGGAAGGCAACAATGAAGCCCTCCAATACCTCAAGCCGGTGGTCGATCTTGGCCATCCGGTGACGCGAGCGGCGCAGCAGCACCTCTTGCCGGTGGTCTAGGAAGGCGCGCAGCACTTCCTTCATCGAACAGACCTTGGGCGTCACCCCGTCGATCAGCACGTTCATGTTCAGGCTGAACCGCACCTCGAGATCCGAGTTGCGATACAGCATGTTCATCAACACCTCGGGGTCCACGTTCTTGGAGCGCGGCTCGAGGATGAGGCGGATGTCCTCGGCGGATTCGTCGCGCACATCGCCCAGGATCGGGATCTTCTTGGTCTGGATCAGCTCGGCGATCTTTTCGATCAGCTTGGATTTCTGAACCTGATACGGGATCTCGGTGACCACGATCTGCCACTGGCCGCGGCCCAGATCCTCGACCTCGTATTTGCAACGCAGCCGGAACGAGCCGCGCCCGGTGCGATAGGCCTGCGCGATATTCTCGGCCGGTTCGACGATGACGCCGCCCGTCGGGAAATCGGGCCCCGGCACATAGTTCAGCAACGTGTCGTCACGCGCGTCGGGCGTCTTGATCAGATGCAGGCAGGCGTCGCACAGCTCGGCAATGTTGTGCGGCGGGATGTTGGTCGCCATGCCCACGGCAATGCCCGAGGCGCCATTGGCCAGAAGGTTCGGGAACTGTGCCGGCAAGACGACCGGTTCGGTCAGCGTGCCGTCATAGTTGTCGCGGAAATCGACGGCGTCCTCGTTCAGCCCCTCCAGCAACGCCTCGGCAACGATGGTCATCCGCGCCTCGGTGTAGCGCGAAGCCGCCGGGTTGTCGCCGTCGATGTTGCCGAAGTTGCCTTGCCCGTCGACCAGCGGGTAGCGGACGTTGAAATCCTGCGCCAGGCGCGCCATTGCGTCATAGATCGCGGCGTCTCCGTGCGGGTGATAATTACCCATCACGTCACCCGAGATCTTGGCCGACTTGCGGAACCCGCCCGAGGAGCTGAGTCGCAGCTCGCGCATGGCGTAGAGGATTCGCCGGTGAACCGGCTTCAGCCCGTCGCGCGCATCGGGCAGCGCGCGGTGCATGATGGTGGACAGCGCATAAGTCAGATAACGCTCGCCAATTGCCCGCCGCAGCGGTTCGGCCACCTCGCCTCCGGCGTCGGGGGCCTCCATGTTGGGGTCGTCGATCGTGTCGTTCATAGATGATGTGATACGACGCCCGGCGCGCGTGGTAAAGCAACCAAGGCATATTTTGCTGGGGACAAGTCGCGGTTTTTGCAACAGGGGGAGCCAACCCGGCGATTTCCCCCGATTTTCGACTCGGGACCCGAACTATGTTAGGATCCCAACAATTGAATGCTGCCTTTTTCTTGTTGTTATGATTACCGGGGGATGCGCCATGACGCGCCTTATGCTTGTTACTTTTGCCATGCTCGGCTGGTTCTTCTACGTCATGAGCGGTGGATCCGAATTCGAACCGCGCGGCACGCGCGCCGAGGCACCACCCGTCGTTGCGGCGGCTGAGAAACCCGAGCCCAGGCCACTGGTCCCCTCCCCGGCAACCGAACTTGTGACGAAGGTGGCCCTGCGCCCCGCCAAGCCGTCCGAACCCAAGCCGGAACCGATCCCAGCAGCCGATGCCGTCGATACCGAGGCGTTGCTGGCGCAGATCGCCGCCGGTCTGAATTCTGATCTGTCCAGTTTCGACAATACCGGCGGCACCTTCTCGCTGGCGTCGCTGGATGAAAACGCGGCCGTGCAAGTTCTGGACACCGAGTCCGAACCGGAAGCAGCAGCCCCTGCACCGGCAGAGCCGCCGAAAGACATCCGCATCGTGTCCGGCACCCGCGTGAACATGCGCGACGGCCCCGGCACGATCTATCCGATCATCGGCAAAGCGCGGATGGGTCAGCAGGTCGAAGTTCTGAGCGAGTCCGGAACCGGCTGGCTGCGCCTGCGCGTGTTGCCCGAGCAACAGGTTGGCTGGATTTCCTCCTCGTTGATCCGAAAAAGCACAAATTGACGTGATGCCGTCATTGCCGGAGGCCGATCCTCGCAATAGTTTTTGCCGAGGACGACTTTGGGGCAGACATGCAGAAATCCATCCTCATCACCGGATGCTCATCCGGCATTGGTCTGGACGCGGCACACGGGATGCGTGCACGCGGATGGCGCGTGTTTGCCGCCTGCAGACATCAGCGCGATTGCGACAGACTGAGGGCACAGGGCTTTGACAGCCCAAGAATCGACTATACCGATGCGGAATCGATCACTTCGGGATTGGCCAGTGTTCTCGAAGCAACGGGCGGCACATTGGAAGCGCTGTTCAACAACGGCGCCCATGGCCTGCCCGGTGCGATCGAAGATGTGCCCACCGACGGGTTGCGCCATATCTTCGAGACCAATGTTTTTGGCTGGCACGAACTGACCCGCCAGGTGATACCCGTCATGCGTGCACAGGGCCATGGCCGCATCGTGCAGAACTCGTCGGTACTGGGTCTGGTCGCCTTTCCCTGGCGCGGTGCTTACGTCGCCACGAAATACGCAATCGAAGGCCTGACCGATACGATGAGGCTGGAGCTGCGCGGCACCGGCATCAAAGTGGTGCTGATTGAACCCGGTCCCATCACCTCTAAACTGCGCGAAAAGGCCATACCGGTTTTTGAACGGTTCATAGATTGGGAAAACTCGGCTCTGCGCGACAAGTATGAGGGGTCGCTGCTCAAACGTCTGTACGAAGACTCGGGCCCCGACCGGTTCGAACTGCCGGCGTCTGCGGTAACTGACAAACTTGCCCGCGCGCTCGAGGCAAAGTCGCCCAAGGCTCGATACTACGTGACCACACCGACCTATATCGCGGGTTATCTGCGCCGCATTCTGCCAACGGGCACGATAGACCGCATCCTTTCAGGTATCTGAGACGAAATTACCCGTTCGCTTTCGCGGGCCGCCCCGCTAGATGGTGCGCAAAGGATACAACAAATGCGGACGGTGAGTTCATGGACCTTCTAATGGGCGTACTTCTTTTGGCGATGGCGGCGGTCGTCGTTGTTCTTGCCATCGGCATATCCAATTTCGGCAAGGGCGGCATGGCGGCTGCCAAGAAAAGCAACAAGATGATGCGGCTGCGCATCCTGTTTCAATTCATTGCCGTGGTGCTGATCGTGCTCTACGTCTACCTGCGTGGACAGGGAGTGCAGTAGATGGTCGTTCTGAACAAGATTTACACCCGGACCGGGGACGATGGCAAAACCGCGCTGGGCAATGGCGAACGGGTTGCGAAGTATTCGGGCCGCGTGGCGGCCTATGGCACGGTGGACGAGTTGAACGCATTTGTCGGCGTGGCGCGCACCGAGGCCGAGGGCGAGGTCGATGCGGCGCTGGCTCGCATTCAGAACGATCTGTTCGACCTGGGCGCCGACCTGTGTCGCCCCGACATGGAAAAAGACGCCGAGGCCGACTACCCGCCCCTGCGGATCGCCCCGGCCCAGATCGATCGTCTGGAATCGGAAATCGACGCGATGAATGCCGACCTCGAACCGTTGCGCAGCTTCATCTTGCCGGGCGGATCAAAGCTGGCGGCGCATCTTCATGTCTGCCGCACGGTCTCGCGGCGCGCCGAGCGCCTGTCTGTCGAACTGACCAACATGGAACCGGTGAACGAGGCCGCGGTGAAATACCTCAACCGCCTCAGCGACTGGTTCTTCGTGGCAGCCCGCTGCGCCAACAACGGCGGCCGCGATGACGTCTTGTGGGTTCCGGGCGCGAACCGCTGAAAGCGGCACAACGTCCAGCGGACGTTGGGGCGACCGGACGGGCGAAGCCTCGGCCCGAAGGGCGGGCGCGAACCGCTGAGACCAAAACTTCTTGAGAGTGATTTCGCACCATCCGGCGCGGCAAAACCGCCCATCGGCCGGGTAACAATATTTCGTTCCTTCACGTCAAAAAGCGTGAAACGCGACGTCCCCACGACATGACGTGACGATTTTGCCCTGTCCCGAGGCCCCGCAAGGCGCTATCTAGGCCGACGAGAGCATTGGTGGAGTCGCATTGCGGCTTGCCGTTTTTGTAAGGAGCGTACGCAAAAATGAAGGTACTTGTGCCTGTCAAGCGCGTGATCGACTACAACGTTAAAGTTCGCGTCAAAGCGGACGGCAGCGGTGTTGATCTCGCCAATGTCAAAATGTCGATGAACCCGTTCGACGAGATTGCCGTCGAAGAGGCGATCCGCCTGAAAGAAGCCGGCAAGGCCGAAGAGGTCGTGGCCGTTTCGATCGGCGTCAAGCAGGCGCAGGAAACGCTGCGCACCGCGCTGGCGATGGGTGCAGACCGCGCCATCCTGGTCGTCGCGGCGGACGACGTCCACCAGGACATCGAGCCGCTGGCCGTCGCCAAGATCCTGGCCAAGGTGGTCGAGGAAGAGCAGCCCGGACTGGTTCTGTGCGGCAAGCAGGCGATCGACAACGACATGAACGCCACCGGTCAGATGCTGTCGGCACTGCTGGGCTGGAGCCAGGGCACCTTCGCGTCCGAACTGGAAATCGAAGGCGACACCGCCAAGGTCACGCGTGAAGTTGACGGCGGTCTGCAGACCATCAGCGTCAAGATGCCGGCCATCATCACCGTCGACCTGCGCCTGAACGAGCCGCGCTATGCGTCGCTGCCGAACATCATGAAGGCCAAAAAAAAGCCGCTGGACGAAAAAACCGCCGCCGATTACGGCGTCGACGTCACGCCGCGCCTCGAAGTCGTCAAGACCGAAGAGCCGCCGGCACGCGCCGCAGGCATCATCGTGGGCTCGGTCGACGAGCTGGTCGGGAAACTCAAAGAAGCGGGGGCTGTGTAATGGCTGTACTTCTGCTTGCCGAAGTCAACAATGGCGAACTGGCGATGGACGCAACCGCCAAGGCGGTCACTGCTGCCAAGCAGTTGGGTGACGTGACCGTTCTGGCCGCGGGCGGCTCGGCCGCCGCTGCCGGCGAAGCCGCCGCCAAGATCGACGGCGTATCTAAGGTTCTGGTCGCCGAAGACCCGTCGCTGGGCCACCGTCTGGCCGAATCGACCGCCGCGCTGATCGTCAGCCTGGCCGATGGCTATGAACATATCGTGGCGCCCGCCACCACCGACGCCAAGAACGTGATGCCGCGCGTGGCCGCGCTGCTGGACGTGATGGTGATCTCGGACGCGTCGGGCGTGGTGGATGGCTCGACCTTCGAGCGCCCGATCTACGCGGGCAACGCGATCCAGACCGTCAAGTCGAACGACGCCAAGAAGGTCATCACCTTCCGTACGGCCAGCTTTGATGCGGCCGGCGAAGGAGGATCGGCCCCGGTCGACACCGTATCGGTCGGTGAAAACCCCGGCCTGTCGGAATGGGTCGAGGACAAGGTCGCCGAAAGCGACCGCCCCGAACTGACCTCGGCCGGCGTCGTTGTCTCGGGCGGCCGTGGTGTTGGCTCGGAAGAAGACTTCAAACTGATCGAAGCCCTCGCCGACAAGCTGGGCGCGGCGGTTGGTGCCAGCCGTGCGGCAGTCGACTCGGGCTATGCCCCGAACGATTGGCAGGTGGGTCAGACCGGCAAGGTCGTTGCACCCGATCTGTACATCGCGGTTGGTATTTCGGGTGCGATCCAGCACTTGGCCGGTATGAAGGATTCGAAGATCATCGTCGCGATCAACAAAGACGAAGAAGCTCCGATCTTCCAGGTCGCGGACTACGGCCTGGTTGCGGACCTGTTCCAGGCCGTGCCGGAGCTGACCGAAAAGCTGGGCTGATACGTCCAGACTTCGAAGCGATCAAGGCCCGCCAATCGGCGGGCCTTTTTCATTCGAGGTCACGGATCGCAGGCAGCAAACGTTCGGCAATGGCCCGGTGCGTGGCTGGCCCGATCATATATTCCGCCATCGGTTGCTGCATCGTGCCGAACAGCATGTCCTCAAGATCATCCGAAGCACCTGAAGGGCGCACCGTCATCTTCACGGTTGGCACCCCTCCATCCGACACCCCATCAATCATGGCCTGTGTAATTGGCACCGGATCAGATACCCCGTGCTCATCTGGCCCGACTGCCGCGCTGTGATCCCAGTCCAGCCACAGCAGCAGAGCCCGGCTGGTGACGTTGTCCAACAGGGTGCGAAGAGCCTCTGCCCAAGCCCGCCGCAACTCGGCGGCCACCACTTCGAACCGTGCGTCCGAAAATGCCGACAACCTGGACATAAGGTGCCGCACAAAATGAACGTCGGCGAAGTCAACTTCGGGGTACAACGCGGAAAGGTCCGATGTCGCCTCGAGTACCCGATCATTGCGTCGGGGATGAACACGGTAGAACCGGTTGGACTCATTCAGCGCCGAGGGCAGTTGCAGTACGCAAACCTCGGCGCCATTCATCAGGCTCAGAATTTCCGGATCTCGCGCCAATCCCTCGGCCCCCGTGAACAGACTACCCAGATTCAGACACTGCATTTCCAGCCGCTGCTCCAACGCGGCGGGAAACGGAGAATCGACGAACCGACCGAATGTCTCGGTGCCGCCGGCGCAGGCCACATAGGGCACCCGCAACACTCGCTTTGGCCCGCGAAACCACAGTTTTGACGCCCCGTACCGGCAGACGGATTCCTCGACACCGGTCGCGCCCGACTCATGATAACTCATGTCAGCCACCCATTTTCTTCACCCAATTGCCATTCTGCGGCCTTTGGTGTTTAGAAAACTCTAATGTGCGCATTTGAAGCGAATTGGACCGGTCCCAACCCCTTGCCGCGCAACCCGGACTGCCGATAATGTCCCCCTGAACCTTGATGCGGAAGGCAGTTCAATATGGACGTGAAATCAGTCGGAGTAATCGGCGCGGGCCAGATGGGCAACGGAATTGCCCATGTGATGGCGTTGGCAGGGTATGACGTTCTGCTGAACGACATCAGCCAGGATGCGCTGGATGCTGCCATTGAAACGATCAAGGGCAACCTGGCTCGTCAGGTGTCACGCGGCAAGATCGGTGACGACGAGATGCAGGCCGCATTGCAGCGGATCAAGACCACGCTGAACCTTCCGGAGATCGGCCAGACGGACCTCGTGATCGAAGCCGCGACCGAGCGTGAGGCCATCAAGCATGCGATTTTCGAGGATCTGCAGCCGCATTTGCAGGCTCACACGATCCTGACGTCGAACACCTCGTCCATTTCGATCACAAGGCTTGCCAGCCGGACGGATCGGCCGGAGCGGTTTATGGGGTTCCACTTCATGAACCCGGTTCCTGTCATGCAATTGGTCGAGTTGATTCGCGGTATCGCCACCGACGAAGAAACCTTCGCCACCTGCAAGGCCGTGGTGGATCGGTTGGGCAAAACCGCCGCCAGCGCCGAGGATTTTCCGGCCTTCATTGTGAACCGTATCCTGATGCCGATGATCAACGAGGCCGTCTATACTCTGTATGAAGGGGTCGGCAGTGTTAAGTCGATCGACCAGTCCATGAAGCTGGGCGCCAATCACCCCATGGGTCCGCTGGAACTGGCCGATTTCATCGGGTTGGACACCTGTCTGGCCATCATGAACGTCCTCCATGACGGGTTGGCGGATACAAAGTACCGCCCCTGCCCGTTGCTGACGAAATACGTCGAGGCCGGCTGGCTGGGCCGCAAGACCGATCGCGGGTTTTATGACTACCGTGGCGAGGTTCCGGTCCCGACGCGCTAAGCCGTCAAGGAACCGCCCCGCTCGCCCGCGATTTTTTCGCGCCAATGAACGGTGGATCAGGCTTGTGGTGACTGCCCCAAGCCCAGCGTGTGTTTTCTGAGCCAGGTCATGAATCCGCGTGGGTCGCGTTCGAGCAGTTTCATGTCCTCGTCCGAAATCGGTTCTCCGATCACGGGGCCGACCGGTTTGTTGCAGGACCGGACGATCTCGTGCAGCAGAAGTCCCTGACGCAAAATTGCCGATAGTTTGTTGGCAATCTGGTACCAGCGCGAATTGCTGCCAGGGAAGTAGATGGGCAGAACCTTGGCACCGGATCGCCGGATCATCTTGGCGGTGAATACGTTCCATTCGCGTTCCTGAGCGGGGCCGAACCACGTGTCCGAAGACATCACCACACCGGATGGGAACAGCGCGACGACACCACCGTTCTTGAGGTGCTCCATCGCTTTGCCCCGCATCTCAAGCATCTTGCTCTGGGCTTCGGGGTCATGTGGGAACGGGACCGGGATCATGAACGATGTCGCGGCTTCATCCAGCCCGGTCAGAACCGAGCGGGTCAGGATGCGATAGTCCTGGCGCACGCGTCCGATCAACTCGGCCAGGATCATGCCGTCCACCATCCCATGCGGGTGATTGGCCACCACCACAACGGGCCCCTCTTTCGGAATGCGCGCAATCTGGTGTTCGGGCGTGGTCAGGTCGATTCCCATGATACCAAGGGCACCACCCCAGAATTTCTGGCCGCGATACTTTTCATTCTGCTTTTCGAACTTGTTGACCATGCGCAGAATGGTCAGCTTGCCTGTGCACCATTCGATCGCCTTGATGGCCGTCGAGGTCCAGGCGTCGTCAAACGAATTTGCGTAGGTCAGCGTGCGGCGGTCGTAGATTTCGCCCGCTTCCGCGGTCTCGGCCACCACCGTGTTGGTCTTGGTATCGTGCGTGGTTTCCGCCAATTCCTGGTCTTCCCGTTCTTGTTTTGTGGCAGTGCCCTGCGTCAGAAACCTTCGCCGAACTTGTCGTTCACCAATGCTTCCAGCGCATCTGCCAGCGCCTCAGCATCCGGCCCGGACGTTTCGACGTCAATAGTCGTTCCACGCGAAGCCGCCAACATCAAAAGGCCCATAATGCTGTCACCCGACGCGGACATGCCGTCTTTGGACACTTCGGCGCGGGCGTCAAACCCTTCGACTACCTCGACCAATTTGGCTGAAGCGCGCGCGTGCAAGCCCTTTTCGTTGATGATTTTCAAGCTTTTGGTGGCCATATTCAATCGATCCGATGTCAGTCCAATGTCACATTTTGCGCATTGATGTACTTTCGTCCAGCCTCCATAGCCCTACGGACGGCGTCCCCGACCGGAAGTTGGCGGCTTTTGGCCAGTTTGATCAGCATCGGAAGGTTGGCGCCGTAAAGAATTCTACGGTCCTGCGGCGCACAGGCGCGCAGGCTGAGATTCGAGGGGCTGCCCCCGAACAGATCGGTCACGACAACAACACCGTCGCCGACATCCACAGCATCCGCGGCCCGACAGATTTCGGCCTGCTTTTCTTCGCGATCATGATCAGCGTCGATCGACACTGCCACAAGGCCGGGTTGCTTGCCCACGACGTGTTGCATGGCCGCCAGGTATTCCTGGGCCAATCCGCCATGCGCCACGATTACAATTCCGATCAATCCGGCCTCACATTCAACGATCGACGTTCCATCTCGCGGTGTCTAATTGCCACCGGCTGCCCCTGCTCTGCAAGGGCTTTTGCGACCGCTTCGGCCATCGCGACCGAGCGGTGCTGACCCCCGGTACAGCCGAAGGCGACCGACAGGTGTGTTTTGCCCTCGGCCTTGAAGGCGGGCAGCAGAGACAGCAACAGTTCCACCACCCGTTCGAAAAAGGCGGCATAGTTCGTGTCAGCCTGAACATAGGACGCAACGTCCGGATTTCGACCATCAGCCTCGCGCAGCTCCGGACGCCAATAGGGGTTGGCCAGAAATCGGCAGTCGAACACCATGTCCAGGCCCAGCGGCAGCCCCCGTTTGTAGGAGAAGGACTCGATAGAAACGGCCAGATGCCGGCCTCCTTCCGGGGCGAACCAGCGTTCGACCTCGGATCGCAGCTGGTGCACGTTGAGCACGCTGGTGTCGATCAGGGTGTCGGCGATCTCGCGGATCGGCTCCAACAATTCCTTTTCCTGGCGGATGCCGGTTTCGGGGCCGGCATCGGTTGCAACCGGATGACGGCGCCGGGTTTCCGAAAACCGGCGCAACAGCACGTCGTCGCTGCAATCCAGATAGAGCGTGGACAGGTCCACCTGGCTCATCCGGCCCAGTTTGGCGACCAATTCGATAAAGCCGATGGTCGAGAAATCACGATTGCGGGCATCGATCCCCAGCGCCATCGGCCGGGATGGATCCGCGCCCTCCATCAGGCGCAGCAACAGCCCCATCGGCAAGTTGTCGATGGCCTCATAGCCCAGATCCTCGAGCACATGAATCGCCGTCGACCGGCCCGCGCCCGACGGACCTGTCACCAGAACGATGCGCGTTTGTGCTGTCATGTGCTTGGCCATTGCGGATCGACGCGCCCCATTTTCATCAGTTGAACAAGTGCTGATGCCAAGTTGGGCACGCCGGCGGCTCGAAGCAAGGGAACAGGATGTCCCAGCACAAGAACCTGTCGCGGTTCCGGCAGTCGCTGAGATTCCACTTGATCCAGATCCACGATCCATTCCAACGGAACGGGGCCGCAGGCCGTGGCGCGCAGCAGGCCGACGCCGCGGGCCTCGACCAATCCTCGGATCTGAGGGACCGCATCCGCAATCACCCGGTCGCCCGACAGGGTTAGGTTTACACGATCATCGGCGACCATGTCCGCGCCGAAGCCCATCATCTGCAATGCAAGTGCCGATTTTCCGACCCCGGACGGCCCCGAAATCAGGGCGCCGCGGCCAGCAACGGCAACGCATGTGGCGTGCACGCAGACCGGATCATCGCTGGGCTTTTCCGGAAGGCGCAAAGCCCACATCGCTTAAAGGGGAAGACCCACGACAAACCGCGCACCTTGCGGGTCCGACGTGATGTCCGCCTCGGTCGGACGGATGTTCTCGGCCCAGATGACGCCGCCGTGGGCCTCGACAATCTGTTTCGAGATCGCAAGTCCAAGGCCCGAGTTGTTGCCGAAATGCTCGGCAGGGCGCTGCGAATAGAAGCGCTTGAACACCTTGGTCAGGGCCTGATCCGGAATACCGGGGCCAGTGTCTTCAACAACAACCAGAACCCGGTTTTCGCGTTGGCGCACCCAAACGCGGATCGCGTCGCTTTCCTCGCAGAAGGAGATGGCATTTGTAATCAGGTTCACGAAAACCTGTGCCAGACGGGCCTCGAGCCCGTTTATGACGATGGGCTTGGACGGCAAATCCGTGATGTAGTCGATACCCTTCGATCGGGCATCTTCGCCCAGGTACTGACTGATATTGCCGATCAGCTTCAGAAGATCGAAGGGCTGCTCCTGCTCTTTGACCAGTTCAGCATCCAGGCGGGATGCGTTCGAGATGTCGCTGACAAGGCGGTCCAATCGGCGGACATCGTGCTCGATGACGCCCAACAATTTCTCGCGCTGATCGTCACGCTTGACCATTCGCAGCGTACCGACGGCCGATTGCAGGCTGGCCAAGGGGTTCTTGATCTCATGCGCGACGTCAGCCGCGAACTGTTCGTTAGCGTCTATCCGGTTGTAGAGCGCCGTCACCATTCCCCGCAGCGCACGGCTAAGCCGACCAATCTCGTCCGGGCGGGCGCTCAGGTCGGGGATGCGGATACGGCCGGGATTGACCCCAGTGCCGCGGTCCTTGCCCATTTCCGCCGCAGCGGCCAGATCCGCCAGCGGGTTCGCGATGGTCGAGGCCAGCACAAGGCTGAGACCTACCGAAACCAGCAGGGCAACGACAAACATCTGCAGAATGCGTTCCTGCTCTTTCCGAGCCAGTGCGTCGATTTCTCCGGCGGGACCGGCCATTGCGACAGCCCCCACAGGGGCGCCATCCAGAACGATTGGCGACGCCGCCACAATCACAGTGTCTCCGGCCGCGTCAGACACGGCGTGAACCTGCATGTGGCCGTCCAGCGCGTTTGGTATGATGTCCTGAACCCGCTGTGCCAGCGTCGGCGCCTCGGTTTCAGATCCGGTGGTGAAAACCGAATACAGACCATTCCAGACGGCGGTCAGGGCATCAGAGATCAACGTGCTGCCGGTCGGAACATCCGCTTCGGCCTGTATCAAGCCCGGCAATTCCGACACGGTCGAAGAACCGCGAGTCCAGCCGATCAACGTGCCTGTGCTGTCATAGACGAAGACTTCGCCGCCCTCGGGGATGCTCAGCCCGGCAAGGGTCGTCTTGACGTTCAGGTCAGAAGCGTCCCGCGATCCGGCGACCTGGCGCAGTTGGGCCTCGAAGACGTTGCTGACCAGTTGCGCATCGCCGATCAGGTCCCGCGCCGTTTGCTGGACCCTCTCTTTTCGCGTGTCGTCCAGATACAGCAGCCCAGCGACCAGGATCACCAAAGCAATCAGGTTGAACGTGATGATCTTGCGCGCCAGCGGCGAGTTGCGCAGCGTGAACAGAGTACGCCGCGATCGCCGCGCGCGCAGCTCGGCCGACTCGGGGTCTTGCGGGATGACCCAATCATCGCCCAGAACGACGTCACCGTCGCGCAACTCGCTGGATTGCTCGGTGTCACGCACGAAACAAATTCACCTTTGCAGAAAGCCGGCCCGGCTTATTCCTCGTTGTAACGGTACCCGATACCGTACAGCGTTTCGATAGCCGAAAACTCGGGATCAGCCGCACGCATCTTCTTGCGCAGACGCTTGATGTGGCTGTCGATGGTCCGGTCGTCGACATAGACCTGATCGTCATATGCGACATCCATCAGCTGATCGCGGCTTTTGACGAAGCCGGGGCGCTGCGCCAAGGCCTGTAGCAGCAGGAATTCCGTGACCGTCAGCGAAACATCGGTTCCCTTCCAGCTGACCGCGTGACGCAGGGGGTCCATGCGCAGATCGCCGCGCTCCATCACCTTTGCGTCCCCGGTGGTTGCCGCCGACGCATCCCCGTCGGTCGCTTCCTGACGGCGCAGCAGCGCACGGATGCGCTCAACCAGAAGGCGTTGAGAGAACGGCTTTTTCACGTAGTCATCCGCGCCCATCCGCAGGCCCAGAACCTCGTCGATCTCATCGTCTTTGGACGTGAGGAAAATCACCGGCATCTGGGTTTTCTGCCGCAGCCGCTGCAGCAGATCCATGCCGTCCATGCGGGGCATCTTGATGTCCAGAACCGCCATATCCGGCAGTTTCTTGTTGAACGCGTCAAGGGCTGCCTGCCCGTCATTGTAGGTTTCGACCTCGAACCCTTCGGCCTCGAGCGTCATGGATACGGACGTCAGAATGTTCCGATCGTCATCCACCAGTGCAATCTTAGACATAGGGCTGCCCCTTTACCTGCTCACTCACGATATATTTTTGCTTTTTGTAGGGCATTCTTGGCTTTTTTAAGGCCGCGAATCAATCCGGATGTACGAATCGCGCCACATTGTTCACGATCCTGCGACAAAAAGGTCGTCCTGCGCTTCCGAAAGTGCCCGGGTTTTCCGACCGGAAAATCTTGGTTGCGCTAAACCCGGCCTTGGTTGCGCTAACTGTGCCAAACCGTCCTGTTCATGCCCTAAACGGCCGTGATATGAGGCCTTTATCCGCCGGACTAACCGGCACTACGCCTCATGAGCGCAGACGGCCCCAACCGCCGCAGCGCCGCCACAGGAGAAGACACGAATGACATTTGGACGGGTAAACCCGCAGTTCCGCCTCGAAGATCAAGGCATCGAGGGGCTGGGCAATGTCTATTACAACTTGATGGAGCCGGCGCTGATTCAGAAGGCGCTCAAGCGGAATGAAGGCACGCTGGGCAATGGCGGAGCGTTTCTGGTGTCCACCGGCAAGTTCACAGGCCGGTCCCCCAAGGACAAGCACGTCGTCCGGACCGAAAGCGTGGCGGACAGCATCTGGTGGGAAAACAACGCAGAAATGAGCCCCGATGGCTTTGACGCGCTGTACACTGACATGCTGGCCCATATGAAAGGCAAGGACTACTTCGTTCAGGATCTGGTTGGCGGCGCGGATCCCGCCTATGCGATCAATGTGCGCATGGTTACGGAACTGGCATGGCACAACCTGTTCATCCGGCACCTGCTGCGTCGCCCGGACCGCGAGGACCTGGACGAATTCGTCGCAGATTACACCATCATCAACTGCCCCAGCTTCCAGGCGGACCCGAAAAAGCACGATTGCCGCAGCGAAACGGTGATCGCGCTGAACTTTGACCGCAAACTGATTCTCATCGGCGGCACCGAATACGCGGGCGAGAACAAGAAGTCCGTGTTTACGCTTCTGAACTACCTGCTGCCGGAAAAAGGCGTGATGCCGATGCACTGCTCGGCAAACCATGCGGTGGGCAACCCGGTCGACACCGCCGTGTTCTTCGGCCTGTCCGGAACCGGCAAGACCACGCTTTCGGCTGATCCGGCACGTGTTCTGATCGGCGACGACGAGCACGGCTGGTCGGATCGCGGGACCTTCAACTTCGAAGGCGGATGCTATGCCAAGACCATCAATTTGAGCGCCGAAGCGGAACCCGAGATCTACGCGACCACGTCGAAGTTCGGCACGGTGATCGAGAACATGGTCTTTGATCCCGAAACCCTGAAACTGGATTTCAACGATGACAGCCTGACCGCCAACATGCGGTGCGCCTACCCGCTGGAATACATTTCGAACGCCTCCAAGACGGCGCTGGGCGGGCACCCGAAAAACATCATCATGCTGACCTGTGATGCCTTTGGCGTCCTGCCGCCGATCGCCCGGCTGACCCCGGCGCAGGCGATGTACCACTTCCTGTCGGGCTTCACCTCGAAGGTTGCCGGAACCGAGCGCGGCGTGACCGAGCCGCAGCCCACCTTCTCGACCTGCTTCGGCGCCCCGTTCATGCCGCGCCGCCCCGAGGAATACGGCAAGCTGCTGCGCGACAAGATCGCCCAGCACGGCGCAACCTGCTGGCTGGTCAATACCGGCTGGACCGGCGGCGCATACGGTGTGGGCAGCCGGATGCCGATCAAGGCCACGCGTGCCCTGCTGACTGCGGCTCTTGACGGCTCGTTGGCCGATGCCGAGTATCGCAAGGACGCCAATTTCGGCTTCGACGTTCCGGTGACGGTCCCCGGCGTGCCCGAAGTTCTGTTGGATCCGCGCCGTACCTGGGACGATCAGGCCGCTTTCGACAAACAGGCGGAAAAGCTGGTGCACATGTTTGCCGAGAACTTTGAACAGTATTTGCCGTTCATCGACGAAGACATCAAAGCCGTCGCAATCGGCTGAACCGACATGCAGGGGCCGGTTGCGTGCCCCTGCGCGCACAATAACGGGTCCTTGCAGTTATTTGTTCTTCCTGCAGTTGTAATGCGACATTGGCATGAACAAATTCGTTGCCCGCCTAAAAATCATGCAGTAAATCAAGGACCCATTACAAGGAAATAGCCCGGCGCAAAATGCACCGGGCGAAGACTGAAAAAACCTTTGGGCAGCTCGCGCGCGGACACTCACACTCGCAAGATGAGCAGCCTAATCAAGGCGGTAGTGTATTATCAAGGGGATGAGTGTCAACATGAGATATGCCGCGTGATAGGCGACTATCATGGGTCATTTGACCAAGCGGATATCAACTGGTGGCACTGGTAAAATCAGGAATGGAAATGACCGAGATCTCGAAACTGGCGGAACTGCGCAAGTTGATGCAGAGCATGGAACGCACGTTGGGGCTCGAAGAGCTTTCTCCGGTAGAGCGTGACATTTATTACGCGGCCGAAGAATTGTCGAAAGACACGCGCGAAGTCCGGACCTATGGCCTGATCGAGCACACTTTGGTGCAAAGCGTTTCGCGCCCGACCTTCTTCCGCGCCCTCAAGTCGCTGGTACAGAAGGGCTACTTGTCCCAAAGCGGAAACGCCAACCGGGGACGGTATGTCGTCAACGCCCCGCGTTGACCGCCGAGCAATCCTGAAAGAAGCATGACGTGATGCGATCGTGGGCCTCTGACACGTTTTACGCTTCGTTGGCCTATATCGGCGCATCGTTTCTGACCTTTTGGGTTTTGATGCCCATGCAGAACGTGTTCTTTCCAGAGTACCCCAGCCGCGCCAGCCTGTTGTTTCTTCCGCACGGCGTGCGGGTCCTTGCGGCGTGGCTCTTGGGGTGGCGTGCGATACTGGCCATGCTGCCCGGTGTCTTTCTGGTTTTCGCGACACTCGGTGGCTCGGACGTTTTTCTGACCAGCCGCCTGCTGGCCATCTTGATTGCGGTCACGACGGCGCCGGCCGTATTCTATTTGTTGAAATGGCTAGGATGGGATCTGTTTCCCGCCGCTGATCGGGCGCCCTGCTGGGCCTGCATCATGGGGGTCGGGGTCATCACGTCAATCCTGGTGTCCGGCCTGACCAACCTGGCTTTTGGCAGCGCGACGGCCGAGTATTTTGCCTTTTTGATCGGCGATCTTTCGGGACTGCTGTTCCTGATGTTCGGACTGTTTTTTGCCTTCCGCTATTTTGAACGTAAGGGTTGAGCGTTCAACCGAACACCCCCCTGCGCAGCAAGTTCGCACCTGCGATCATCAGAACCAACAAAGTCGCCTTGCGGAACGTGGCCTGATCAATCCGATCATGCATCTGCAATCCCAGCCACATGCCGGCCAAAGCCGGAAGGGTCAGCGCAGCCGAGAACGGCACGGTTTCAGCCCGCAACACGCCTGATCCAATATGCGCCACGACCAGAGCCAAGGCTCCCAAGCCATAGATCACACCCTGTATGCGCAATTGTTCAGATTTGGGTGTATTCAGCGCAGTCAGATAGGCAACGGTCGGAGGTCCCCAAACGCCTGATATGCCGCCAATGAACCCGGTAACGGCACCGACTGCGGCCTCGATCTTCGGCGATTGTTCAGACAGGCTCAGTTTAACGCCCAGCAGTTGGATCGTGGCAAAGAACGTGACGGGAATTCCGATCATCAGAAGGAAAGCCCGCGATGGAACCAAGCTGATCAGCTGAGCGCTCCCCAACAGAAAGACCAGCCCGACGGAAAGAAAGACCCGGAACTGCCGGATCGAAGACATCGCTGCCGCGCTTCCTTCTCTCAAGGCCTGGATCCCGTTCGTCACAACCGTTGGCAGGATCAGCCCGGCCAGCGCAAGCTGGGGCGGCAGCATCATGCTGAGCCCTGAAATCAGGACCATCGGCATGGCGAAACCGACCATGCCTTTCACCGCTCCGGCCAGAAAGGCGACCGCGAACGCAAGGCAGAGTTCGGGCAGGGACATCAAAGAAAAAAGATCCATTTCCCCTACATATCACCGCAGAATTTCTCTGCACCGCAAAATTCGTTACGTAATTTTTGGACCTTTTCGACGCATTCTGTGAATTTTTGTTGCGCTGCAGTTGCAGCATGATATGACCAGACAACCCAGCAAAGGACGTGATTCATGGCCCATGACGGACAAGATATGACGAACATGACTTCTCAGCCGGTTCTGCCTGATCTTCTGACCCTGACGGGGGCCGCGCTGCCGGCGGTTCAGTCCGTCTTTGACCGGGCGCGCGATGCGGTGCGCGAGATGGTCTCGGCCGAGGGTCGCGTCTCGGGCGCTTTGGTCGAGGCGAACCAGACCGCCGCGCATGGGCTGGCCTGGCTGGCGACCTACAACCAGTCGCTGCAGCAGATGCAGAAATGGGCCGAGGCGCTGGACGCACAAGGCAAGTTCGGCGAGTTGGAGCAGCTGCTGCACCAGATCGCCTTTGGCGAATACCTGCACCAGGTCGCCGGCGGCATTCCGATGAACCAGGGCGAGGTCGTGCGCCTGCAGGATCTGGGGCTGGGCTGGGATGCGCTGTCGGGCTTCCAATGCGCCGAGGTGCAGACTCTGATGGCACAGGCCAACAGCCAAGCCGCGCGCAGCCGTCTGGTTCAGCTGATGCAAGACCAGTCTGGGGCCACGATGTTCGGCGCCTCGGGCCTGGACGAAGAGCTTGAGATGATCCGCGAGCAGTTCCGCCGCTATGCGCTGGATCGGGTCGAGCCAAACGCCCATGAATGGCACCTCAAGGACGAGCTGATCCCGATGGAAATCATCGAGGAACTGGCCGAGATGGGGGTCTTTGGCCTGACCATCCCCGAGGAATATGGCGGGTTCGGCCTGTCCAAGGCGTCGATGTGCGTCGTCTCCGAAGAACTGTCGCGCGGGTATATCGGCGTCGGCAGCCTTGGCACCCGGTCCGAGATCGCGGCCGAGTTGATCATCGCGGGCGGCACCGACGACCAAAAGGCCCAATGGCTGCCCAAGATCGCCAGCGCCGAGATCTTGCCGACGGCCGTATTCACCGAACCCAACACCGGGTCGGATCTGGGCAGCCTGCGCACCCGCGCGGTCAAGGACGAAAACGGCGACTACAAGATCACCGGCAACAAGACCTGGATCACCCATGCCGCGCGCACCCATGTGATGACGCTGCTGGCGCGCACCGATCCCGAAACCACCGACCATCGCGGATTGTCGATGTTCCTGGCCGAAAAGACGCCCGGCACCGACGACGACCCCTTCCCGACCCCCGGCATGACAGGCGGCGAGATCGAGGTGCTGGGCTATCGCGGCATGAAGGAATACGAGCTGGCCTTCGACGGCTTCCACGTCAAGGGCGAGAACCTGCTGGGCGGCGAGGAAGGCAAGGGCTTCAAGCAGCTCATGGAAACCTTCGAATCCGCGCGTATCCAGACCGCCGCCCGCGCCATTGGCGTGGCCCAAAGCGCGCTGGACATCGCCATGCAATACGCGCAGGAGCGCAAGCAATTCGGCAAGGCCCTGATCAACTTCCCGCGCGTGTCCGGCAAGCTGGCGATGATGGCGGTCGAGATCATGATCGCGCGCCAACTGACCTATTTCAGCGCCTGGGAGAAGGACAACGGCCACCGCTGCGACCTGGAGGCCGGGATGGCCAAGCTGCTGGGCGCCCGTGTCGCCTGGGCCGCGGCCGACAACGGGTTGCAGATTCACGGCGGCAACGGCTTTGCACTGGAATACAAGATCAGCCGGGTGCTGTGCGACGCCCGCATCCTGAACATCTTTGAAGGTGCCGCCGAGATTCAGGCGCAAGTCATCGCGCGGCGTCTGCTGGCCTGAACGCCCGCCCGTCGCGGTTTCCCCAACTTGACCCGGCCCAGCGCCGGGTCTTTTCTTTTCTGGCAAGCCAAAAGCGCCGAGTGACCAGATCTGCCCTGTTCATTTCACCCAACCGGACCCGCCGGACACATGGGCCGGGAAAATTCCCCCTTGGGTCCTGGTACAGGTTTCGGCTAAGTAGCGGTCGAACCGCATCGTGCTGCGCCGCGGCTACGCAGATGCCGAACCGATCTTTGCGGAGTGACCATGGCGCGCCTACTGATCCTTGTTCTTGGCCTCCTGTTTGCAGGATGCAGCACGCCCTCCGGCTCGACCTCGGGCGATGTTGCCGGTCTGACCCGCGCCATTCAGAACCTCGGCCCCGATGTCGATCCGCAGGAAGCCGCCCGCGCGGCGCAGATCGCCCATGACTATGCGCTGCAGCTGAGGGCCGAATACCGGGTCACCGATCCGGCGATCATCCACAACGCCAAAGTCATCAACGGTTTTCGCGAACGCGGGCTGTGCAATGACTGGGCCGAGGACATGCTCAAGCGGCTGCGGCAAGAGAATTTCCGCACGCTGGACCTGCACTGGATCACTTCGCCGCCGACCCCGTTCCGGATCATCCACCACTCGGCCGCGATTAGTGCCAAGGGCGACGGGCCCTATGACGCGATCGTTCTGGACGGCTGGCGCAACGGGGGTCACCTGTTCTGGGCCCCGGTGCGCGAGGACACACGCTACAACTGGCGCCCCCGGATGGAAGTGCGCGCCGAACTGCTGGCGCAATGACGCCAAGTCGGGATAGAAAGCCCTCATGCTGCGCCTGAGCCTGATCCTGCCCGCCCTTGCCCTGCTGCAATGCGACCGCGACGAAAGCGTCGCCGCCTATGGCGCAGCCGACCGCACCTGGGTGCTGCAGGAGGTGAACGGCCAGCCCTATGAGGCCAGCGCCCTGCTGCGCTTTCCCGAAGACGGCAAGATTGCCGGAAACGCGCCCTGCAACAGCTACTCGGGCACATTGAACGCGCCCTATCCGTGGTTCGAAATCACCGACCTGACCGCCACCCGCGCCGCCTGCGCCGGGCTTGAGGCCGAAGGATTCTATTTCGCCGCGCTGCTGGCGATGACGCAGTCCGAGGTGTCGGGCGACGTGCTGATCCTGCGCAACGAGGACGGGCACGAGATGGTGTTCAAAGCCGCCGAGTGAACTGATCGACAAAGCGGGCGCGGGCCTCGGGCAGCGGCGTGTGACCCAGCGATGGCGCCACGCGATGCGCCAGAAAATAGCCGGTCGTGCGCAGCCCGGCGGCGATCTCGTCATCCGGGGCGGCCCCCTGCCCGCGCAGCACCGGCGGCAGAGGCAGCAGGCGGTCGGCCCAATCCCCGGCGCCTTCGGCGCTGACCGCCCGGCCGGTCTTAGGCGAGACATAGGCCAGCCCCTCGGTAGTGCCGGTCACGGCACAGCGGGTCAGGTCCAGCCCAAAACCCAGCTCTTCAAGCAGGGCCAGTTCCCAGCGCAGGTAAGCCAGCGGCCAGATCTCGTCCTGGCCCAGCAGATCCATCAGCTGTTCCGTCTGTCGATAGATTGCGGGGTGTGGTTCGCGCTCAGGCAGGCAGAAGGACAGCAGCGCCACGACCGCGTTCAGCCCCGACAGCGCCAGCCGCCCCGAAAACGCCGCCGCCGCGCGCGAGCGCAACGGCTCGACCTGGAAGGTGCCGATATGTTCCTGCAGCCGCGCCCGCCACAGCACGTCCAACTGCGCGCCGGGTTGCAGGATGGGCGCGATCTTGCGGCTGGCACCCCCGCGCACCACGCCCGCATGTCGGCCATGGGTTTCGGTGAAAACCTCGATGATGGCCGCGGTTTCGCCGTGGCCGCGGGCGGTCAGAAGAATGCCATGGTCGCGCCAGTCCATGCGGGGCCCTTGGGTTGCCTTGAGATCGCGTCGGACCGCGACGGTACGGCGCGGCGCGGAAAGAAGCAAATTCAATCGAAGGACGCCGACTGACGTGCCGGAATTGTGGACTTGGACCCGGGGCGATATTACCCAGAACAGGCAGCCACGAGACCAGACATGACCGACGCGACCTTTCCCAGTTTCAACCCTGCCTTCCGCCGCGCGGACATGACAGTGCATGCAGTGGGTCTGGCGTTGATCTTGATTGCGGGCGGCTTGCTTGTGGCTAAGGCGGCAACCCATCTGCAAGCCGCGTTGGTGGCCGCCGTCGTGGTTTACGTCTTGTGTGCGCTGGCGTCGAACCTGGCGTCCTGGGCTTATCACTTTCTACCGCTGCACGAGCGGCGCACACTGCTGCGGCGCATTGATCACGCGGCGATCTACCCCAGCATAACAGGCACCTTCACACCGTTCTTCGTTCTGGCTGGCACGACCTGGACCCTGGGCCTGCTGGTGGTGTGTTGGGCGCTGACGGCGGTAGCGGTCTGGAACAAGATCACCAACGAGACAGTGAAATCGCGCTGGTCGACGGCATCCTACCTGGGGTTGGGCGCGCTGGGGCTGCTGGCCCTGCCCGACCTGCGGGGCGTACCGGTGGCGACGTTGTGGTGCATTCTGGCCGGGTCGGGTTGCTATGTGATCGGAACCGCGTTCTACGCCCGCAAGACGCTGCCCTACCGCTATGCGATCTGGCATATCTGGGTGAACCTGGGCGGGATCGCCATGTTCGCGGGCGTCTGGCTGGCGTTATCGCCTTTGTGGTAACGCAGCCCTAGTCCAGCCCCTCTTCGTTCAACAGGTGCCGGCCTTGCCGGTCTTCGACCTCGATCACCCAGAGGTCGGGGTCAAAGCTGCGCTGCCGGGCGATGGCCTCGTCCACCTCGGCCTCGGGACCTTTGGCCAGTTCGATCCACTTGCGCGCGCCGCTGAGCAGGTCGAAGCTGCGCTGAAAGGCGGTGGCATTGCCGTCGAGCGTGTTGAGCTTGACCAGAACCGCGCCGGCAGTGTCGTCGCCATGGGCTACGACAAAGGCGGGGATCTCGTGCAGGCGCAGCCGGGCCAGGTAGGCGTGGATCCAGAACTCGGCCGTCAGGCGGGTCATGCGTTGCCGTCTTTGAAGTCCAGTCCCATTTCCGAGTAGCGCTCGGCCTCTTCCAGCCAGTTGGGCCGGACCTTCACCTGCAGGAACAGGTGGACCTTGCGATCGAGGAATTCCTCCAACTCGGCCCGGGCGGCCTGGCTGACGGCCTTGATTGTCTCGCCGCGCTTGCCCAGCACGATGCCCTTGTGGCCGTCGCGCATGACATAGATGATCTGGTCGATCTTGGCCGAACCATCCTTGCGCTCCTCCCAGTTCTCGGTCTCGACCGTCAGCTGATAGGGCAGCTCCTGATGCAGGCGCAGGGTCAGCTTCTCGCGCGTGATCTCGGCCGCGATCATGCGCAGCGGCAGATCGGCGATCTGGTCTTCGGGATAAAGCCAGGGGCCTTCGGGCAGATGCTGTGCCAGCCAGGCACGCAAGTCCTCGACGCCGTGGCCCTTCTCGGCAGAGATCATGAAGGTTTCGGCAAAGGGGAAGCGGTCATTCAGGTCGCGGGTCAGTGACAGCAGCGCGGGGGCTTCGACACGGTCGATCTTGTTGATCGCCAGCGCCACCTTGCGGCCCTGCGCGATCTCGGACAAGCCGTCCAGGATGCGCTCGACGCCTTCGGTGATGCCGCGATGCGCTTCGACCATCAACACGATGATGTCGGCATCGGCCGCGCCACCCCAGGCCGCCGCGACCATCGCGCGGTCAAGCCGGCGGCGGGGTTTGAACAGGCCCGGCGTATCGACGAAGACCAGTTGCGCATCACCCTCCATCGCCACGCCGCGGATCCGGGCGCGCGTGGTCTGCACCTTGTGCGTCACGATCGAGACCTTGGCCCCGACCATGCGGTTCAGAAGGGTGGATTTGCCTGCGTTGGGCTCTCCGATCAGGGCGATGAATCCGGCGCGTGTCGTCATTGTGTGGTGATCCTGTTTTCAAGTGCGCATCCCTATCGCAGAAAGGCACAGCGGGCCAGAGGCATTTGTCGCATTGCCGGGCCGGTACAGGAGTGGCAGGACAGGCGCACAGGCCAAGCCGATCCCAGCCAGGCCGCAGACCCGCATCTTGAGGATCAGGCATGAAACGACGGGAGCTTCTTTTATCCGGCGGCGCTGCGATTGGAGCCGTCGGCTTGGGTGGACTTGCAATCGCGTCCAATAGCTCCGATCAGGAACTGGTGGTTCAAAGCGCCAGCTACATGTTTCGGGACCAGCCTACGCAAGGAATGGTCAGCCTGAGCCCCGACGCTCCGCCGCCCGTCCTTTTTGGACGTCAGGGTGAAGCGATGAGACTGACGGTCAAAAACACTCTGTCCGACTATACCTCGATGCACTGGCACGGGATGCGCATCCGCAATGATATGGATGGCGTGCCTTATCTGACCCAGATGCCGCTGGGACAGAACGAAAGCTTCACCTACGAGTTCACACCCCCAGACGCCGGAACCTACTGGTATCACCCGCACTGCATGACGATGGAGCAGATGGCGCACGGCCTGACCGGAGTGATGGTCATCGCCGAGCCTGAAGACGTCGGGTTCGACAGCGAGCAAGTGATCAACCTGCGGGACTTTCGCCTGGACGAGACGGGGGCATTTCTGCCCGCCTACACCCAGCGGGGCGCGGCCAGAGCCGGAACTTTCGGCAATGTGCAGACCGCGAACTGGTACCAGCACCCAATCTATGACCACTCCGCCGGCAGCCTCGTGCGGCTGCGACTGCTCAATTCGGACACGACCCGGATCTACAAATTGCACCTGACGGGCGGAAACGCGCAGATCATCGCGTGGGACGGTCACCCGGTCACCGCCGAACTGCCGATGCCGAGTGCAGATGATCCCTTGCTGGTGGGCCCCGGTCAGCGTGTGGACTTTGCCGTTGCGATGCCAGACGGCGAAGGGGCGCAGGTCGACCTTGTGGCCAAACTGCCCGGTCAGCCCTTGAGGACGATGGCCAGCCTGCGATCGGTCGGGCGATCCGCGCACCGGGACCTGAGAGAACTGAAGCCTTTGCCGAAGAACCCGGTCGCCCTGCCCGATCTCGGCAACGCTCAGGTGCACGAATTCGTCTTCGGCTGGACGCCAGAAGGTGAACTGCCGGACAATGGGTTCTGCGGGTCACTTGGATACAATTTCTGGTCGATCAACCGGGTTCCCTGGCCCGGAGATGCTGCTGCGGACGTCGGGCCACTGGCGACGCTGGAACTGGGCAAAAGCTATGTCTTGAGGCTGCGCAATGAATCTCCGAACCTGCATCCGATCCATCTGCACGGGCTGGTCTTTGTGCCGTTGCGATCAAACCTGCGAGAATTGCCGCCGCTGGTGACGGACACCATGCTGCTGTTGAAAGACGAGGTCGTCGAAATCGGGCTGGTCGCAGACAATCCGGGCGACTGGGCCTTTCACTGCCATGTGATCGAACACCAGAAGACCGGGCTGACCGGGTTCTTGCGGGTCGTTTGAGCGGCAAGGTCTAGCCGTTGCAGACGTGGTTCGTGATAGGTGGACAGCCCTCGCGGACATTCCCGGACAGATCAAGAGCAGGTAACACCGCGATCGAAGAGATCAGCTTGTCACACGATCCAGCAGAGCCTGCGCAGCCGCCTGTTCCGCCTGACGTTTGGAGCCGGCCGTTGCTTGGGCCTCGGATCCGTCCTGCAGCCGGGCCGCGATGGTGAAAACGGGGGCGTGATCCGGACCGCTGCGTGAAATCTCGACATAGGCGGGCGGTTTCTGCCCGCGCGCCTGCGCCCATTCCTGAAGCGATGTCTTGGCATCGCGCGCATCCGCTTCGACCGTGTGAATCCGATCACCCCACAGCGACAGGATCACTTGCTGCGCCGCCTCAAAACCGGCATCGCGATAGACCGCGGCTATAACTGCCTCCATGGCGTCGCCCAAAAGCGCCTGCTTGCGGCGCCCGCCCGACAGCATCTCTGACCGGCCCAGCTTCAGAACCGCGCCGATATCGATCTGGCGGGCAACGTCGGCACAGGTTTCCTTGCGCACCAGTGCGTTGAATCGGGGGGCCAGTTGGCCTTCGGTGGCCTTCTGATCGGCCTCGAGCAAAGCGGTGGCCATCACAAGCCCCAGCACACGGTCACCCAGAAACTCGAGCCGCTGGTTGTCCGGACGTGTCGAAGACGAGACCGACCCGTGCGTCAGCGCCCGAACCAGTAGTTCGGGATTGGCGAACCTGTGTCCAAGGCGTTTTTCGAACGCCTTCATGTCGGTCGACAGCTTCAATTGACCGCCTTGAAGAACCGGTCACCGCGCCAGGTCCAGAAGAACAGCATCGAACGCCCGGCGGACGAGAACATGATGCGGTCGGCTCGACCGATCAGGTTTTCATAAGGAACGTAGCCGACGCCGCCTGCGACCTGCGGCACGCGGCTGTCACTGGAATTGTCACGGTTGTCGCCCATGAAGAAGTAGTGCCCTTCCGGCACGGTGTAGACACCCGTGTTGTCGGTACTCTGGTTGCCGATATTCAGGATTTCGTGTGACACGCCGCCCGGCAGCGTTTCGATCATCCGGGTCTTCTCACAGGTGCCGCCCACGCCGACCGGGCCGTTTTCACAGCGCGGCCGAAGGCGCTGAGGCCCTTGCGGCTCGGCGATTTCGGTAAAAGTGCCATCCGGGGTCTGCTTGGCTTCGGTACCGTTGATGTAGACCACGCCATCCTTGATCTGGATCTTGTCTCCGGGCAGGCCGATCAGGCGCTTGATGTAGTCGCGCCCCGAAACCGGATGGCGGAACACGATGACGTCGCCACGCTCGGGCTCGCCGCCCAGCAGTCGGGTATTGTCGCCCCCCATCCAGCCGCAGATGTCCTCGGCATCGACATCGAGGCCGACGCTGGGGATGATCAGACTGGGGCAGGACGCGTAGGAATAGCCATAGGCCATCTTGTTGACGAACAGGAAATCACCGATCAGCAGCGTGGGTTTCATCGACCCCGATGGAATCCAGAACGGCTGAAAGAACAGAGTGCGGAAAACGCCCGCGATCAGCAGGGCATAGACGATGGTCTTGATCGTCTCCCAGATGGCGTTTCCGGATTTGGCTTGCTCGGCCATACTGCTCTCCAGTCCTTGCTCGGCTCGGGGGGTTACATGCGGCGCGGTCGCGGGGGTGTCAAGGCCGCTGCGTCGGGATCACCAAGCGGGCGCGCCTCGATCACCACGAAGGCCTGCGCCCATGGATGATCGTCGGTCAAGGTGACGTGGATGATCGCCTCGTGCCCTTCGGGCGTCATTTCCTTCAGCCGTTCGGCGGCCCAGCCGGTCACATGCATCACGGGCTGACCTGTGCGCAGATTGGTAACTGCCATGTCCTTCCAGGCGATGCCCATACGCAGCCCCGTGCCCAGCGCCTTGGAGCACGCCTCTTTTGCGGCCCAGCGCTTGGCGTAGGTTCCGGCCGTATCCCGCCGGCGCTCGGCCTTGCGCTGCTCGGTCTCGGTGAAGACACGGTTGCGGAACCGGTCACCGAACCGATCGAGCGTGCCCTGAATGCGCTCGATATTCGCAAGATCCGTACCAATGCCGAGTATCATGAGTGCGTCTCTTTCTTTGCCCTTTCAAGAGCCTTGAACGCAGACCGGGCGCCCACCCACAGGAATAGTCGCGAAATGAGAAACGCCACGACAAAGGTGATCGTGAAACCGATCACCAAAAAGTTCACCGGGATACCGGCCAATCCCTCGGACATGCCTGGAACGACAAGAAAGAACAGCCCAGCCATGACCAGGTTAGCCAACATGCCGACGATGCCCATCCATAGTGCGGCGCTCCACATGTCGCCGCTGCCCGGCATGGTCTGGTGCGTCTGAACCTGTCGGTGTCCTTCCAAAGTCGCGGCGGCCAAAAAGGGGATGAACGGCAGGAAACTGCTGGACAAGTCAATTCCGAACACCGCCGAAACGCCAAACAAAACGGCCGGGACCGCGATCGAGGTGATCACGAAGACGACAAGAAACCTGGGAATGTTCAAGCGCATCGGGAGATCCAGATGAAGGAGGCTTCAAGGCAGCGGATCATTGGCGCGCCTCATCCATCAGACGGCGCATTTCCTGAATGGCTGGGGTGAGACCCCGGAAGATGGACTCGCCGATCAGGAAATGGCCAATGTTCAACTCGCGCACTTCGGGGAAGGCGGCAACGGGCTGGACCGTGTCATAGGACAGGCCATGGCCGGCATGCACTTCGAGGCCCAGCGAATGGGCAAAGGCCGACATCTTGCGCAGCGCCTCCAGTTCGCGTTGCGCGTCGTCCACCCGACCCTCGGCATGAGCGTCGCAATAGGCACCAGTGTGCAGCTCGATCACTTCGGCGCCGATGCGGTGGGCGGCCTCGATCTGCTTGGGGTCTGCGGCGATGAAGATCGACACCCGGCAACCGACGTCACGAAGGGGCGCGATGAAATGCGCCAGACGGTTTTCCTCGCGCGCGACTTCCAGGCCACCTTCGGTGGTACGTTCCTCGCGCTTTTCGGGGACGATGCAGACCGCGTGCGGCTTGTGGCGCAGAGCGATCTTCTGCATCTCATCCGTAGCCGCCATTTCAAAGTTCAGCGGAACCGACAGAACCTCCATCAGCCCGTCGATATCGGCATCCGAGATATGCCGCCTGTCTTCGCGCAGGTGCGCGGTGATGCCGTCGGCCCCGGCCTCTTCGGCAAGCTTTGCGGCGCGAAGCGGGTCGGGATAGGCGCCGCCACGGGCGTTGCGCACGGTGGCGACATGGTCGATATTCACGCCCAGGCGCAGAGGGGTGTCAGACATCCTTCGAATCCTTTTTTCTCGCGTCGCCCGAGCCTATCGGGTTTGGTCGGGGAACGGCAGAGCTTGCTTCGGCCAAGCGTTTGATTTCTTCGAACTTCGCCTTGATCTTTGCGCGGCGCCGCATCTGATAGGTTCGGATCACCGGCAGGCTGATATAGGTGCAGATCACGCCGGCCACGATGCCGGGAATGATGCCGCCAATCATGTAGGGAAAGAACACGTCGTCATAAAATTGGGACAGCCCGTGCCAATCAGCGACCCGATCGGAAAACATCGCCAGGAAGTTATCCTTGAGGTCCCCCATCGCGCTGGCAAATTTGCCCATCAGTCCCTTGGTGTCACCCTCTTCGTATTCGGTGCCCAGCAGGAAATGCCCAGTTTGCAGGCAGACCACGCCGATCGGAACGTAGGTCAGCGGGTTGCCGAAGAACGTGCCGCTCAACGCGGCAAGGATGTTGCCGTTCAGCAGCCGGGCCAAGACCGCGGCAACCAGAAAATGAAGGCCGTAGAAAGGAGTGAAGGACGCGAACACCCCGGCCCCGACGCCACGGGCAATGCGCTCGGGCGAATCCGGGAGACGACGGACACGGTGTTTGACATAGTGGAAGGCGCGGGTCCAACCGCCGCGAGGATAGACCAACTCGGACAGGACCTGGAGTACCGAGCGGCGATCACGGCGCTTGAAAACCACTCCTGATCACCCCTTCTCAGCCAGCTGCGACCGCAGCGCTTGTCATGTCCCGGTACCGTTCGACTGCAGCCACGTCACTTTCCGCCTCGAGCATCAGCATCAGCGAATGCAGCTGTTCAAGATCCCGCACCTCGATACTGATCAGCAGACGATAGAAATCAGGCTTCCGGTCCACGAATTCCAGGTTCGAGATATTGGCCTTTTTCTCGCCGATCAATGTGCAAATACGTCCCAGCACGCCGGCGTCATTACCGATGGTCAGTTCCAACGTGGCGCCGTAAGCGGCCGGATGCGTGCCGGTATGCCAGTGAAGATTCACCCACCGTTGCGGCTGATCCTCGAATTCGGCAAGGCGATCGCAATCGATGGAATGCACCACCACGCCCTTGCCCCGAGACGTGATGCCCACGATGCGTTCGCCCGGCAAAGGCTGGCAGCAAGGCGCGCGTTCAAACCCCTGCCCCGGCTCAAGCCCGATCACGGCGCGACGCAAGGGGATTGCTTCGCCCTCGTCGCGGGTCAGGTCGGGATAGACCGCGGCCACTACATCATGGGCGGTCAGTTCGGCACTGCCGACGCGGGCCAGCAACTCATCGCTGTTCTTGATGCGCAGGTGTTTGGCGGCGGTTTCCAATGCCTTGTCGGTCGCCTTGCGGCCAACATGTTCGAACCCCGCGCGGACCAGTTCGCGTCCCAGTTTGATGAACCGTTCACGGTCAACCTCGCGCAGGGCGCGGCGGATGGCGGTGCGGGCCTTGCCGGTCACGGCAATCTCAAGCCAGGTCACCTGCGGGGTCTGGCCGTCGGCGGTGATGATGTCGACCGATTGGCCATTCTTGAGCCGCGTCCACAGCGGCACACGGATACCGTCCACCTTGGCTCCGACACAGGCATGGCCGATGCGCGTATGAATGGCGTAGGCGAAATCGATCGGGGTCGCCCCGCGCGGCAGTTTCACCACGTCGCCCTTGGGGGTGAAGCAGAAGACCTGGTCCGAATACATCTCGAGCTTCACCGCCTCGAGGAAATCTTCGTGGTCTTCCTCGGTATCGAACTGCTCGGTCAGGTTGGCGATCCACTTGGCCGGATCGACCGCAAAGGGGTTTTCCGTCCGCACACCGTCACGATAGGACCAGTGCGCGGCCACACCTGTCTCGGCGACGTCATGCATCTGACGGGTACGGATCTGCACCTCGACCCGCTTGCCGTCACGGCCCGAGACCGTCGTATGAATCGACCGGTAGCCGTTCGATTTCGGCTGGCTGATATAGTCCTTGAACCGCCCCGGCACCGCGCGCCAGCGCTGGTGTATGGCCCCAAGGGTGCGATAGCAGTCTTCTTCGGTCTGGGTAATGATGCGGAAGCCATAGATGTCGGACAGGCGCGAGAACCCCTGATCCTTTTCCTGCATCTTGCGCCAGATCGAGTAGGGTTTCTTGGCGCGACCAAAGACTTCGGCCTCGATCCCCGCTTTCTCAAGCTCGTGCCGCATGTCGCCGGTGATCCGGTGAATCACGTCGCCGGTTTCGCGCTGCAGCGTGATGAAGCGGCGGATGATCGACTGGCGGCCTTCGGGATTGAGGACGCGGAACGCCAGGTCCTCAAGCTCTTCGCGCATCCACTGCATGCCCATCCGGCCGGCCAACGGCGCGTAGATGTCCATCGTTTCGCGCGCTTTCTGCACCTGCTTTTCAGGGCGCATTGCCTTGATCGTGCGCATATTGTGCAGGCGGTCGGCCAGCTTGACCAGGATCACCCGCAGGTCCTTGGACATGGCCATGAACAGTTTGCGGAAGTTCTCGGCCTGCTTGGTTTCGCGACTGGAAAGCTGCAGGTTGGTCAGCTTGGTGACACCGTCGACCAGCATCGCCACCTCGTCACCGAACAGTTCGGCGATCTTGGAATAGCTTGCCTTGGTGTCCTCGATCGTGTCGTGCAGCAGCGCGGTGATGATCGTGGCATCGTCCAGGCGCTGCTCGGTCAGAATGGCGGCAACTGCGACGGGATGCGAAAAATAGGGCTCGCCCGAGTGCCGGAACTGCCCTTCATGCATCTGCATTCCGAACTCATAGGCCCGGGCGATGCGATCGGCATTTGTCTTGGGGTTGTAGTTGCGGACCAGCGCAATCAGGTCTTCAACAGAAATCATCCGGTCCGCACCTTCGCTTGCAGGGCTTACCCCTGCCCCTGGGCCTCCATCAGGGCACGCAGGAGTTTCTCTTCGGACATGTCGTCATCTGCCGGCTTGTCCGACTCTGCACCCATCAACAGCGCCATCTGATCTTCTTCGGGCTCGTCGACCTCGATCTGTGTCTGGTTGGCCTCGATCAGACGTTCACGCAGCTCGTCCGCCGTCTGGGTTTCTTCGGCAATCTCGCGCAGAGCCACGACGGGGTTCTTGTCGTTGTCGCGGTCAACGGTGATCGATCCGCCAGTGGAAATCTCGCGCGCACGATGGGCGGCAAGCATCACCAGTTCGAACCGGTTCGGTACCTTGTCTACGCAGTCTTCGACCGTCACGCGGGCCATGAGGCGCTCTCCACAAATGAATCCGTGTCAGGAAGGGGTTTATCTAAGCGCGATTCTCTGCCTTGACAAGCGGGAAATGCCCAGCATTGGCGGCTCAGAGGGGGGTTACGGCGGCAACCTCGTCCGCAGGCAGCTGTCCAATCATTTCCCGGACGGTCAAATCCAGCACCGGATGGCGCCAATCGGGCGCGACGTCAGCCATCGGAACCAGCACGAATGCCCGGTCCTGCAGGCGCGGGTGCGGCACGATCAGTTGTTCGGGCGCGGATTGCACCTGCTGCTCCATCGGCAAATCCAGCCAGCGGCGGTATCCGTCCAGGTCCGGCAGAACGCGGTCGTCCCAGCAGACAAGATCAAGATCAAGTGTGCGCATACCCCAACGCTGAACCCTGGCGCGGCCGAACTCGGCCTCGACCTCGTGCAGCAGGTCCAGAACACCGCGCGGATCCAGTTCCGTCTCGATCAAAGCGGCTGCATTCACATAGTCCGGGCCGGCGCCCGCAGGGAAGCAGGGGGTCGAAAACAGCCGGCTTTTGGCCCGAATCACCAGCCCCTTGACCTCCATGACCTCGAGAGCCTGCGCGAGTGTCACCTTGGGCCCGTTTCCTCTCAAGGTGAGATTTGCCCCCAACGCCACGACCACTTTTGACATGGATTTGACCACTTTTATCCCCGTATTCCGTTCAGAGAATACTTGCGATACAGGTCAAATAGCCTATTTTAAAGGCATCAATGCGCGAATTTATTTTTTTTCACTCACAGACACCTCCGCGCGTTGAGCGATACCGGAAGGACAAATTAATGTTTTACAAGGACGAACGGCTTGCGCTGTTCATCGACGGCTCGAATCTGTACGCCGCCGCAAAAGCACTGGGGTTTGACATCGATTACAAGTTGCTTCGCCAGGAATTCATGCGTCGAGGCAAGCTTCTCAGAGCCTTCTACTACACAGCGCTGCTAGAAAACGACGAATACTCACCGATCCGTCCGCTTGTCGATTGGCTGCATTACAATGGCTTCACCATGGTGACCAAGCCGGCCAAGGAATACACCGACAGCATGGGGCGCCGTAAGGTCAAGGGGAACATGGACATCGAACTGACTGTCGATGCCATGGAGCTTGCGCCGCGCGTGGATCATATTGTGCTGTTTTCGGGTGATGGGGATTTCCGCCCGCTGATTGCCAGCCTGCAACGTCAGGGCGTGCGCGTTTCGGTGGTTTCGACCATCCGTAGCCAGCCGCCGATGATTTCGGACGAGCTGCGTCGTCAGGCCGACAATTTCATCGAGCTTGACGATCTGCGCGACGTGATCGGACGCCCTCCGCGGGACGTGTCCGATGAACCGCGCACAGTAGCCGTCGCAGGAAAATAAGAACTCCGCCATCCACCACTCACACATGTGGAGCAATCGCGCGGTCAGGACTTCGTGTCCTGGCCGCGCTTCTTTAATCAAGAACCCGTGCTCAAACGGGTATTGGCTAACAGGACTTCATGTCAGCATGATGACAAGGCTGTCCTGACTGGACCAACAGGTGGAAAAGCCTTACCTGTCCCTTTCAAGGAGACAGACGCATGACCAAGCCCCCCCTGACCCTGTATCTGGCCGCCCCGCGCGGGTTCTGCGCTGGCGTGGACCGCGCGATCAAAATCGTGGAAATGGCCCTGCAGAAATGGGGCGCCCCGGTCTATGTCCGGCATGAGATCGTGCACAACAAGTTCGTCGTGGACGGGCTGCGCGCCAAGGGTGCCGTCTTTGTAGAAGAGCTGGACGAATGCCCCGATGACCGGCCGGTGATCTTTTCCGCCCATGGCGTTCCCAAGTCGGTGCCCGCAGCCGCAGCCGCGCGCGAGATGATCTATGTCGACGCCACCTGCCCGCTGGTGTCCAAGGTCCATATCGAGGCCCAGCGCCACGCTGAGGCCGGGTTGCAGATGATCATGATCGGGCACAAGGGCCACCCCGAAACCGTCGGTACCATGGGCCAGCTGCCCGAGGGCGAAGTTCTGCTGGTGGAAACGGTTGACGACGTGGCCGGGGTACAGGTCCGCGACCCTAAAAAACTGGCCTTCGTCACCCAGACCACCCTCTCGGTGGACGACACGCGCGACATCGTGGCCGCGCTGCAGGACCGGTTCCCGGCCATCGTCGGCCCGCACAAGGAAGACATCTGCTATGCCACCACCAACCGGCAGGAGGCGGTGAAGACCGTCGCACCCAGGTCGGATGCGCTGCTGGTGGTAGGTGCGCCCAACTCATCGAATTCGCGCCGCCTGGTCGAGGTGGCGTCCAAGGCGGGCTGCACCTATGCACAGCTGGTGCAGCGCGCCACCGACATCGACTGGCGCGCGCTCGAAGGGATTTCCAGCATCGCCATCACCGCCGGCGCCTCGGCGCCCGAAGTTCTGGTGAACGAGGTGATCGACGCCTTCCGCGACCGCTTTGACGTGACCGTCGAAACCGTCGAAACCGCCACCGAGAATGTCGAGTTCAAGGTGCCCCGCATTCTGCGCGTGCCCGCATGAGCGGCATCCCCCGCGCACCGTTGGTTCTGGGCCTGGCTGGTCTGATCCCCTTTGTCTGGGGCGCGCTGACCTACCTGAGCGGAGACCTGAATGATTGGGGCAGCCGCGCGCTGGGCCCGCGGTTCGTGGGGCCCTATGTGCAGCTGTTCTATGGCGCGGTAATCCTCAGCTTCATGTCCGGCGTTCTGTGGGGTTTTGCCACCAAGACCGCCGGCAGCCGGGCGGCGCTGTGCTATGGGCTGTCGGTCCTGCCGGCGCTGTGGGCGTTCTTCACCACCGGCGGCGGGCCGGTCGACGCGGGTACCAACCTGATGATCGGCTTTGCCGGGCTGCTGGTGCTGGACGCGCTGTTCTGGTCCTGGGGTCTGACCCCGCGCTGGTGGATGAAACTGCGGTTGCTGCTGAGCGCCGTCGTGCTGGCCTGCCTGGCCGTCGGAGTATTCCTGTGAGCGACAAACGAACCATCGACGCCTACACAACCCGTGTGGACGACTATCTGAAAGTGCCGCTGCCACCCGAACAGATCGAATCGCGCGCAGCCTTTGCGCAGGCGGTCGGCGACGGGCTGGTGCTGGATCTGGGGTCGGGTCCGGGTTCGGACAGCGGTTTCTTTCTGCGCCAGGGGCTGCGGGTTCGGGCGCTGGACGCCACACCGGCCTTTGTCGAACACGCCCGCGCAAATGGCGTGGACGCGCATTCGGGCACGTTCGACGACGTGACCGAAACGGCCGAATACGATGGGGTCTATGCCAGCTTTTCCCTGCTGCACGCCCCGCGCGCCGACTTCCCGCGACACCTGGCCGCCATCCACCGGGCCCTGAAGCCGGCCGGCGTGTTCTTTCTGGGCCTCAAACTGGGCACCGGAGAGCATCGCGACGAACTGGGCCGCTATTACACCTATTTCACGCGCCCCGAGATCGAGACCGCGTTGGTTGAGGCCGGGTTCGTCATTGACCGTGTCACCACCGGTATGGGAAAGGGGTTGGCCGGTTCTTATGACGGTTTCATTCTGGTGCTGGCCCATGCCTGATCTGTTTGCCTATACCGATGGTGCCTGTTCCGGCAATCCCGGCCCGGGGGGCTGGGGCGTGCTACTACGGGCGGTGGATGGAGAAACCGTCCTGAAAGAGCGCGAGTTGAACGGCGGAGAAGCCGAGACCACCAACAACCGGATGGAGCTTCTGGCCGCGATCAGCGCGCTCGAAACACTGGAGCGGCCCTCGAAGATCACCATTGTGACCGACAGCGCCTATGTGAAAAACGGGGTGACGGGCTGGATCCACGGGTGGAAGCGCAACGGCTGGAAGACCGCCAGCAAAAAGCCCGTCAAAAACGTGGACCTGTGGCAGCGGCTGGACGAAGCCCAACAGCGCCATGACGTGACCTGGGAATGGGTCAAGGGCCATGCCGGCCACCCCGAAAACGAACGCGCAGATGAGTTGGCACGCGCGGGCATGGCCCCGTTCAAGCCGAAAAAGGCCCGCACATGAGCGGTCTGGCTCTGCTGGACTATGCCTCGGTTCTGGTCTTTGCGCTGACCGGAGCGCTGGTGGCCAGCCGGGCGCAGCTGGATCTTGTGGGATTTGCCTTCATCGCCTGTCTGACGGCGGTGGGCGGTGGCACGGTGCGTGATCTGCTGCTGGACCGGCACCCCGTGTTCTGGGTGGGCCAACCTGACTATATCCTGATCGCGGTGGCAGCGGCGGTGGTCGTGTTCTTCACCGCGCATCTGGTCGAAAGCCGCTACAACTGGTTGGTCTGGCTGGACAGTTTCGCGCTGTCGGTCGCCGCGGCCGCGGGAACGGGCGCGGCGCTGGCGCTGGGTCAGTCGGGCGTGATCGTGGTGTTGATGGGTGTGACCACCGGCTGCCTGGGCGGGCTGATGCGCGACGTGGTCTGCAACGAGGTACCGTTGGTGCTCAAGCAGGGCGAGCTTTACGTCTCGTGCGCCTTCACCGGGGCGCTTGTGGCCGTGGTGGCCACTCGTCTGGGGCTGGAGACGCTGCTGGCACTGGGCCTGTGCGCGCTGTCCTGCTGGGCACTGCGGGCCGGATCGCTGCTGTTCGGCTGGCAGTTGCCGGTCTACAAGGCACGCCCGCCACGAAGCTAGAGGCCGCGCCAGACCTCTTCCTCGGTCAGGTTCAGAGATGTAAAATCTTCGGCCCGCAATGATCTGTCAGCCTCCCACTCCATGAAGAATTCATCCAGTTGCGGCGGAGCGATCATCGTGTCCGAAAGCATCGAATGCACTTGTCCCCGATGGTGAATCTGGTGCTGCAGCAAGTGCAGGATCGTGCGGTCGTACCGCTCGACTTGCACTACGTCCCCACGTGGAATCCTGACGCGTGCAGTTTCATCCAAAACCTTCTCATCGCGGCAAACATCCACGAAACGTTGGTCGATGGCGCGTTGGTGCGCCGAAAGCTCGGGCAAGTCGGGATAGGGGGTTTCCGGGTCGAAGGCGTCCAATCCCATTGGCCGGCCTTCCAGAGCGGTGACGTAGAAAAGATCAACCGTATAAATGTGATTGAGAGTCTCGATGATGGACGGGAAGAAACCAGTACGGTGCTTCGCCAGTTCCTCGGGGGGCAATTGCGCGCAAGCCTCCAGAATTCGGTGGTTGGCCCATGCGTTGTTATAAGCTTGTGGCAAGAAATAGTTTTTCATTGCCGATGCCTAGTTGATTGCCAAGGCACTGTCTAGCGTGGCCTGCGGCCTGCCGCATCAACGCCGGAAATAGGTCTTCCAGATCCAGATCAGCAGCAGCGCGCCCAGCACCGCGCCGACGAATCCGGGCATCCAGCCCATGACCGTCAGCAAGGCGCGCATGATCAGCCCGCCCACCACGGCCCCGGCGATACCGATCAGCAGGGTGGTGGGGATGTCCGCCTCGATCCGCATCAGGCGGGTGGCCAGAAATCCGGCCGCGGCGCCGATGACGATCAAGGCAAGGACGGGCATCTCATTTCCTCCAGTGCGTGGGCACGATGATCAAGGCCCCCACTGACGAGATCACCGCATCCAGCCCCGGCGGTCCAAAGCTGATGCCGAACATGATGCGGATGAAATAGAACAGGAACGCCCCACCCACGCAGATAATGATGGATTGCAGATAACCGTTGTGGGTAAAGCCCGTCACCTCGGACAGATAGCCGACGATGCCGGCAATCACGACGGTGCCCATCATCACCATGAACATCAGGACGTCTCCGAGCCGAGGCGGGTCCCGGCCGGGATCGGCCAGCCCCGCAGGAAGGTTTCCCTATCCTGCGCCGCCTTGCCTGCCCGTTGCAAGCGCAGCAGTTCGACCGCGCCGGTGCCGCAGGCCACGCGCAGCGCGTCGTCCAGCACCTCGCCCGGCACGCCCTGCCCGTCCGACAGACGCGAGGCGAGCAGCTTGACGCGCTCGCCCTCGATCTGAGTCCAGGCACCGGGAAAGGGCGACAGGCCCCGGATCTGGCGATCGACCTCGAAGGCGGGGCGCGACCAGTCCACGCGGGCCTCGGCCTTGTTGATCTTGGCGGCATAGGTCACGCCGACCTCGGGCTGCGGTTCGGGGGTCAGCTCGGGCAGGCGGTCCAGTGCCTGCACGATCAGATCGGCGCCCATCGCCGACAGGCGGTCATGCAGCTGGGCGGTGGTTTCCTCGGGTCCGATCGGGGTGGCCTGACGCAGCAGGACGGGGCCGGTGTCCAGACCGGCCTCCATCTGCATGATACAGACGCCGGTCTCGGCATCGCCCGCCATGATCGCCCGGTGGATCGGCGCGGCCCCGCGCCAGCGCGGCAGCAGGCTGCCGTGGATGTTCAGGCAGCCATGTCGGGGCGCGTCCAGAATCGGCTGCGGCAGGATGAGCCCATAGGCAACGACCACGGCCACATCGGCCTTCAGCGCGGCAAAGGCGGCCTGTTCCTCGGGCGATTTCAGCGAGGTGGGATGGCGCACCGGCAGGCCCAACGCCTCGGCGCGGGCATGCACCGGCGTTGGCCGATCCTTCTTGCCGCGACCGGCCGGGCGCGGGGGCTGGCAATAGACGGCGGCGATCTCGTGCCCGGCCTGCACCAGCGCCTCCAGCACCGGCACCGAAAACTCGGGCGTTCCCATGAAGATGACGCGCATGCCGCCCTACCCCGCCTTTTTCGCCTTGCGCAGCAGCATGTCGCGTTTGACCTTGCTGAGACGGTCAAAATACATCCTGCCGTTCAGATGATCGATCTGGTGCTGCACGCTGGTGGCTTCGATGCCGACGAAATCGCGTCGGTCGATCTCGCCTTTTTCATTGAGGAATCTGACCGTCACCGCACGCGGACGTTTGATCTTGGCCGACACGCCCGGCAGGTTCGGGCTGGCCTCGTCATGGTCGCGCAGCTCGATCGAGCTGTGCAGGATTTCGGGGTTGGCCAGGCGCACCGCGCGGCCGCGCTCAGCCGAGCCGTCCACGACCGCCAGCCGCAGCATCACGCCGATCTGGGGCGCCGCCAGGCCGACGCCGGGCATCGCCTCCATGGTGTCGATCATGTCGTCCCAGATGGCGCGGATTTCGTCGGTGATCTCGGTCACCGGCTCGGCCTTGGTGCGCAGGCGCTTGTCGGGCCACGGCAGGCAGGGACGGACGGTCATGCGCGGGCCAGCTCACGCTTGAGCTTGACCATCTTGCGCGTGATCATCTGCCGTTTCAGCGGCTTGAGATAGTCGATGAACAGCTTGCCGTTCAGGTGGTCGATCTCGTGCTGCACGCAGGTGGCCCAGAGTCCGTCGAAGGTTTCGCGCTGCGCCTTGCCGTTCTGGTCCATCCAGGCGACCTCGACCTCGGCCGGGCGGGTGACCTCGGCGAACTGATCGGGGATCGACAGGCAGCCTTCCTCGTAGACGCTGGTTTCGTCCGAGGCCGAGATGATCTCGGGGTTGAACATCACCAGCGGGCGAGGGGTGGCGCCTTCCTCTTTGACGCAATCCAGTACGATCAGACGTTCCAGCACGCCGATCTGGGGCGCGGCCAGCCCGATGCCCGGCGCGTCATACATGGTTTCCAGCATGTCGTCGGCCAGCGCGCGCAGCTCGTCCGACAGGTCGTCCAAGGGCGCACAGACCTTTTTCAGGCGGGGATCGGGATGGATCAGGATGTTGCGTTTCATGGGGCTGATTTAGGTCATCGCGCGCGTGGCCGCAACGCCCCCCTTGCGCCGGGCGAATTTCCCGATAGCTTTCGGGCCAACGAATGGAGCAGACATGACTTTCAACGACCTGATCGACCGCCGGGGCACCTTCAGCTCGAAATGGGACAAGATGGAGAAAATCTATGGTGTCTCGCCCGAGGACGGGCTGGCGATGTGGACCGCCGATTCCGACTATGCTACCGCGCCTTGCGTGATTGAGGCGGTGCGCCGTGCGGCCGATCACGGGGTGTTCGGCTATTCCTGGCAGCACCCGGCCTATCTGCAGGCGGTGCAGTGGTGGATGCAGAACCGTCACGACTGGGCGATCGACACCGATTGGATCCTGACCTCGCAAGGTCTGGGCAACGCCATCGCGCTGAGCCTCGACGTGTGGAGCGAACCGGGGGACGGGGTTGTGATCTTCACGCCGGTCTACCACGAGTTTGCGCACAAGGTGAACAAGACCGGCCGCCGGGTGGTAGAATGCCCGCTGGTGCGGGCCGGCGATACCTATGAGATAGACTTGGACGACGCGCAGTCGCGGCTGGACGGGTCGGAAAAGCTGTTGCTGTGGTGCTCGCCGCAAAACCCGTCGGGGCGGGTTTGGACATCGGACGAGCTGCGTGCGGTGGCGGCCTTTGCCGAACGCAACGGGCTGATCCTGATCTCGGACGAGATCCATCACGATCTGGTCTATCCCGAGCACAAATTCGTGCCAATGGACGTGGCCGCGCCGGATGCACGGCCCTGGACGGTGACGCTGACAGCGGCGTCCAAGACCTTCAATATCGCAGGCCAGCGCACCGGGAACATGATCATTCCCGACGACACGCTGCGGGCGCAGATGCGTCACCGGCTGAACACGTTGGACTATGACCCCAGCGCACTTGGCGTGGCGATGATCACCGCGGCCTACACGCCCGAAGGTGCGCAATGGGTGGATGCCCAGATCGACCACCTGAGGGGCAACCGCGCGATATTCGATGCAGCGATCTCCGAAATCCCCGGTCTGTGGTCGATGCCCTTGCAGGCAACCTACCTGGCCTGGGTCGATTTCTCGGGCACCGGCATGGATCACGCCGAATTCGTGCGCCGTCTGCGCGATGATGCGCGGATCGCAACGTCATCCGGCCCAGGTTTTGGAACGGGAGGCGAGACCTTCGAACGGTTCAATCTCGCTACTCAGCGGGCGCGGGTCGAGGACGCGTGCGCCCGTTTGAAACTTGCTTTTTCCGACCTTCAATAAGGCCGCGTGAACGATCTGCCCTAGTCGTCTTTGCCGAGAAGGGCGATTGGGGCATCCGGCGCGCGATAGAAATCCAGTGGCGCCTTGTCCGCCGCGACGGTGCTGCGCTTGAACTCATATCGCATCTGGCCGCCGTCTTCCTCGTCAGCGACGATCAGGCATTGATACAGGTGGTTGGCGCCATCAAAAATATCGACCAGTCCACGCAGACGCGGTGTTGTCTCGGCCTCGACTGCGAAACCATCCTTCCACAATTTGAGGATTCTGTAGGTATTGTCGCCCATTTCCACCCGCAGGCGGCTGGACTTCTTGAGCGATGCGATTCGGGCCGCATCCAATTCGGCGCTAATTTCCTTGGAAACATAAGTACTCATCAAAATTCCCCCCAAGCTATGCCATCTATTGTGGGGGTATCTTCGTAAAAATCCAGTGAAGCCCGACCGTTGACGCGGATCTGTGGGCGATTTGTTGCACAGACATCCCGGGTGGCACTGTGCGACTGCGCAGAGATGCTGCGCGCCTTCGGCGATGTGAACTGCGGCGCTGTCGCACTAAGCTTTGTCCGGAGACGGAAACGGAGGATCCAAGATGGGCCTGTTGGTCGACGGCACCTGGCACGACACCTGGTATGACACGAAATCCACCGGCGGAGCGTTCAAACGTTCGGCTGCCCAGTTTCGAAACTGGATAACGGCCGATGGCAATGCAGGTCCCTCGGGCAAGGACGGTTTCAAGGCCGAAGCCGGGCGATATCACCTGTATGTCAGCCTGGCCTGCCCTTGGGCACACCGGACGTTGATCTTCCGCCAGATCAAGGAACTTCAGGACCTGATCACCGTCTCGGTGGTTCATCCGGACATGCTGGACCACGGTTGGACTTTCCAGACCGACGATCACGGCGCCACCGGCGATGCTTTGTATGGGCTGGACTATGCCTATCAGGTCTACACACGCGCCGACCCGAACTACTCGGGCCGGGTGACGGTGCCCATCCTGTGGGACAAGGTACAAGAGACCATCGTGTCGAACGAAAGCTCGGAAATCATCCGCATGTTCAATTCGGCCTTCAACGAAATCACCGGCAACACCGACGACTACTGGCCCGCCGAGATGCGCGACGCGATCGAAGAGGTCAATGCGCGGGTCTATTCAAACGTGAACAACGGCGTCTACAAATCCGGCTTTGCCACCACGCAGGAGGCCTATGACGCGGCCGTGCACCCCCTGTTCGATACGCTGGACTGGCTGGAGGATCGGCTGTCCACGAACCGATACCTGATGGGGGATCGCCTGACCGAGGCCGACTGGCGCCTGTTCACGACCCTGATCCGGTTCGACCCGGTCTATCACCTGCATTTCAAATGCAACCGCAGGCGGCTGATCGACTATCCCAACCTATGGGCCTACACGCGCGAACTGTATCAATGGCCGGGCGTAGCAGGCACGGTGAACCTGCACCATATCGTGCGGCACTATCATTACAGTCACGACAGCATCAATCCGCACCGGACCATCCCGATCAACCCTGTCCTGGACTATTGGGAGCCGCACGGACGCGATCAACGCCCCGCGGCGTAGTGTTCGACCATCGCCGCCAGATCCTCGGGCGGCGTTCCGCTCTGGACATAGGCGCAGGCGTTGGGGCTGTGCGCAAAGATCGACCCGTCGGAAAAGAACGTGGTGTTGGTGACGAAAATCACCCGTGCATCCGGGCGGCGGTAGCTGGCGAAATCTGCGACCGCCAACGCGCTGCCTGAATCCAGAACCAGGTCCAGGATTATGATGTCGAAGGGCGTGCCATAAAGTGCAAGGATCGCTGCCTCCTGGCTTTCGACCAGAGTAACCTCGGCCCCCTGCCGTTCCAGGTGCCGCTGCCAGACCCGACCCAGATCGGGGTTACTCTCAACAATCAGAACTTTCATTTGCAACAACCTCGGCACTTGATAAGGTGAGTGGTGCCGACCCCCATAAGCTGTGATCACGTTATTTCGTTAACAAAGGGTTAACGGCCGCTCCAGCCCTCCTCTATGAACCGGATTTGCTTGTAAAAACGGCGTAAATCCGCTTGAAGCGGGGTAAATTCGGCGTTTTGGACGATTCCGGCATGACTGACCGCACTGACGACTTGAACCCACGCGGCAAGCGTGACCACGGCGGTGGGTTGGACGACGCCATTGCTCGCCACGGCGGCGCGCGAGCGGAATGGATCGACCTGTCGACCGGGATCAACCCGCACCCCTACCCGGTGGCGGACCTCACGTCCGAAGACTGGACCGCCCTGCCCGACCACGGGGCCTTTGCCCGGCTGAGCGATGCGGCCCGCCGGTTCTGGGGTGTGCCGGACGGCGCGGCGATTCTTCCCGCGCCGGGCGCTTCGGCCCTGATCGCGCGGATCCCGGCGCTGGCCCCCGTTGGTGCAGTCCAGATCACCATGCCAACCTACAACGAACATGCCGCCGCCTTTGCCGCGCAGGGCTGGACGGTGCAGCCCGGCGGCCCGACGCAGGCGCGGGTGTTCGTGCATCCCAACAATCCCGACGGCCGGATCTGGCAGGCCGAGGACGCCGATGCGCCGCTGACCGTGATCGACGAAAGCTTTTGCGACGTGACGCCCCAAGCATCTCTGATCCGTCTGTCCGAGCGCCCCGGCGTGATCGTCCTGAAAAGCTTTGGCAAGTTCTGGGGTCTTGCGGGCCTGCGGCTGGGCTTTGCCATCGGGCATCCCGACCTGATCGCGCGACTGAACGATCTGACCGGCCCATGGGCGGTGTCCGGCCCGGCCCTGCGCATCGGCACGCAGGCCTTGAATGACACGGCCTGGGCCGAGGCCACACGCGCCCGACTGGCCCGTGATACGGAACGGCTGGATACGCTGATGACCGGCAAGGGCGCGCATTTGGTCGGCGGAACCACGCTGTTCCGCCTGTATGACGTGGACGATGCCGCCGCCTGGCAGGACCGGCTGGCACAGGCCCGCATCTGGAGCCGCATCTTCCCCTATTCTGATCGGTTCCTGCGGCTGGGCCTGCCGCCCGAGCATGGCTGGTCGCGGCTCGAGGCGGCGCTGTGAGCACCGCGCTGACGCTGGCCCTGGCGATGCTGCTGGACGCCGCATTGGGCGAGCCCGATTGGCTGTGGTCGCGCCTGCGGCACCCGGCGGTGCTGATGGGCAACGCCATCGGCTGGTTGGACCGCCGCCTGAATCACGGCACGCATCGACGGGCCAAGGGCGTGCTCGTCGCCCTTCTACTGGTCTTGGGCGGCTGGGTGGTCGGTGCGGCGCTGACGTGGCTTGGCTGGGTGGTCGAGGTCGTGGTCTGCGCGATCCTGTTGGCACAGAATTCTCTGGTGGCGCATGTCCGCGCCGTGGGCGTCGCGCTGCGGCAATCCCTGCCCGAGGGGCGCGCGGCGGTGGCAATGATCGTGTCGCGCGACACCTCGCAGATGACCGAGGCACAGGTGGCGCGCTCGGCCATCGAGAGCGCCGCCGAGAACCTAAGCGACGGGGTGATCGCCCCGGCCTTCTGGTTCCTGCTGGGCGGCTTGCCGGGGCTGCTGGTCTACAAGGCGGTGAACACCGCCGACAGCATGATCGGCTACCGCAACGACACGTACCGAGACTTCGGCTGGGCCGCCGCCCGGCTGGACGATCTGCTGAACCTGATCCCGGCGCGGCTGACTTGCCTGATGATCGTGGCCCTGTCGGGGCAGTGGCGCCAATGGCGGGCCATCGTGGCGGACGCGCGGCGCCACATCTCGCCCAATGCCGGCTGGCCCGAGGCCGCCATGGCCCGCGCGCTGGACGTGGCACTAGCCGGGCCGCGCAGCTATGACGGGCAGATGCGCGATCTGGCCTGGGTCAACGGCGAAGCCCGGCGCACAATTGGCGCGACGGAGGTTTTCCGCGCATGCGGAATGCTTTGGCAGGTTTGGGGGCTTGCGTTGGCGGGGCTGACGGTGTGGGTTGTTCTGAACACGGTTTTCTGAGGATGGTTTTTGTCATGCGCTTTGTCTCGGGCCTTGTGGCCGCTTGCCTGTTCGCTGCCCCGGCCCTTGCACAATGCGGCGGCGGCTTCAGCGCCTTCGTTCGCGGGCTGAAGGCCGAAGCGGCACAGCAGGGGTTCGATACGGCCACGGTCGATGCGTTCTTCAACGGTGTGCAACAGGACCCCAAGGTGCTGAAGGCCGACCGGGCACAGGGCGTGTTCCAGAAACCGTTCATCGAATTCTCGCGCCGCCTGATCTCGCAGGACCGGATCAGGCGCGGCCAGGCGATGGCGCAGAAATACGACGCCGTGTTCGACCGGATCGAGGCCGAATACGGTGTGTCGCGCGGGGTGCTGCTGGCCTTCTGGGCGTTCGAGACGGATTACGGCGCGTTCCAGGGCGATTTCAACACCCGCAATGCGCTGGTGACGCTGGCCCATGATTGCCGCCGCCCCGAACTGTTCCGACCGCAGATCTTCGCCGCGATCGAGCTGTTCCGGAACGGCGATTTCGACCCGAACCGCACCACCGGCGCATGGGCGGGCGAGATCGGCATGGTGCAGATGCTGCCCCGTGACATTCTGGAAAATGGCGTGGACGGTGATGGCGACGGGCATGTGCGGCTGAAAACCTCGGCCCCCGATGCGCTGATGTCGGGCGGCAAGATGCTGTCGCATCTGGGCTGGCAGCCGGGTCAGCCCTGGCTGCAGGAGGTCACCGTGCCCGCGCAGATGGACTGGTCGCTGAGCGGGCCGGGCAAACCGCGCCCGGTGTCAGACTGGCAGGCGATGGGCGTGCAGGCGCGCAGCGGGACATTGGCCAACCTGCCGGCTTCGCTGATCCTGCCGCAGGGGCGCAAGGGGCCAGCCTTTCTGGCCTATCCGAATTTCGATGTCTATTTCGAGTGGAACCAAAGCTTTGTCTATGTCCTGACCGCTGCCTATTTCGGAACGCGTCTCGAAGGCGCACAAGTCTATTCTGCGGGCAACCCCGATCCAGGCCTGACCGGTGCCCAGATGAAACAGCTGCAGGCGAAACTGCAGGCGCGCGGCCACGACGTGGGCAAGATCGACGGCATCTTGGGGGCCGGAACGCGCGCTGCAGTACAGGCTGAACAGGCCCGGCTGGGACTGCCTGCGGACGCATGGCCGACGGTTGACTTGCTGAACCGGCTCTAGCCGCTCAATCCGTTGGGTCGTGGAACACCAGCGTGAATCCCTCCTCAGGCGTCGGTTCGGCGTAATGCCTGGAAAACCGGCGGAACTGTTCTTCGGTCGCGGCAAAGGCGTGGTCGCCCGCTGCGTTTCGTGCTTGCAGTCGGGCCAGACAAACGGCGTCGGGCGTGGTCAGCACGTGCATCTGATGCGCTGTATCGGTCTGATCCAGAATTTCGCGCATCCAGGCGCGGGTTTCGACCGTGTTGGCCGGGAAATCCAGAACAACCGACATGCCCGCCTCAAGCAGAGTCGTGACATGCGGACCCATCGCCGCCCGCAGACGCGTGGAACAGCGCAGATAGTCGGCACCTGTCACCATCTGATCGGCAAAAAGCGGCTTCAGCCAGGCGTCCTCGGAAATCAGAACCGTGCCGGGCTGCCTCGCGAGCTGGGCGGCAAGCGTCGATTTTCCCGCGGCGATCTTGCCGCAAAGCATGTGCAGGGTCGGAGCGGGTCGGGTCATCGGTCGATTCCTGGTTGGGCACGGCGGGTGAAGGAGAGGCCCCGATCACTCGGGTCGCACCGGGTAACGTTCACCTTTTTCGGTGATCAGGATCAACCGGCCATTGTTGCGCACGTACAGATCGCAGCGGTCGAACCCGTTGCGGTACTGCACACAGATGCTGCCATCAGCGGCGATTCTGTAGGTTCCGAAGGCCGTTCCGCCGCCATTGACCGCCGAATAGGTATAGGAATAGGCCCCACCGGCCGAGTATTTCGACTGCCCGTCGTCATAGAAAGTCAGCGTTCGCCCGGCCAACGCGTTCAGTTCAGCGGGGCTCAGGGGGATATCACCGGGGCGTACAGCCCATTCGGCAGCCCAGAGCGGCGATGCGGCGCAGGCCGCGGCGATCAACATCAGGTGTTTCATGCGGCCAGCCTAGCCCGGCCCGGCCCGATCGCGGAATAACGTTGCGGTGAGCGGTCAGGCGACCATCTGCTCGGCCTTCTTCAGATCGACCGAGACCAGCTGGCTGACGCCCTGTTCCTGCATGGTCACGCCGAACAGACGGTCCATCCGCGCCATGGTCACCGCGTGGTGGGTGATGATCAGGAACCGCGTGTCGGTCTGCCGGCACATCTCGTCCAGCAGATCGCAGAACCGGGTCACGTTGGCGTCGTCCAGCGGTGCGTCGACCTCGTCCAGAACGCAGATCGGCGCCGGGTTGGCCAGGAACACGCCGAAGATCAGCGCGGTGGCCGTCAGCGTCTGTTCCCCGCCCGACAACAGGCTGAGGGTCGACAGCTTCTTGCCCGGCGGCTGGCACATGATCTCGAGCCCCGCATCCAGCGGGTCGTCGCTCTCGACCATCACCAGATTGGCCTCGCCACCGCCGAACAGATGCTTGAACAGCATGGCGAAGTTCGCGTTGACCTGTTCGAAGGCAGTCAGCAGACGCTCGCGGCCCTCGCGGTTGAGGCTGGCGATGCCGCTGCGCAGTGCCTTGATCGCCTCTTCCAGGTCGGATTTCTCGCTGTTGAGCGTGTCGAACTCCTCCTGAACCTCCTTGGCGTCCTCCTCGGCGCGCAGGTTCACCGCACCCATCGCGTCGCGCTGACGCTTGTGGCGGTTCACCTCAGCCTCAAGGGCATCGGCGGCGGGCATGCCGTCGGGGTTCACGTCCAGCTGGTTCAACAGCTGGTTCGGGGTCAGTTGCTGATCCTCGGCGATGCGCTCGGCAGCGGCGGCGACACTTTCCTTGGCCGCCTCGAACCGCGCCTCGGCCGCGGCGCGGGCTTCGCGCGCCTCCGAGGCCTTGCGCTCGGCCTCGCGTTCGGCCAGCACGGCCTCGCGTTGCAACGCTTCGGCCTGGGCCAGCTTGTCGGCGGCCTCGGCGCGGCGGGCCTCGGCGGCCTCGATCATCTCGTTCAGCTCTTCGCGCGCCTCGGCGATCTCGGCGGGCGCGGCCATCGCCTCGGTCAGCTCTTCCTCGGAACTGGCTTTGCGCTCGGCCAACTCGGCGATGCGCTTCTCGGCGGTTTCCAGACGGTGTTTCCAGCCGCTCAGGTCCTTGGCCACCTCCTGCGCGCGTCGAGTGCGGGCCTCGCCCTCGCGGCGCAACTCGTCATGGGTCGAGCGGTGCGTCAGCATGGTGATCCGCGCGGCCTCGACCGTCTGCTTGATGTCCTCGACCCGGGCACGGGCGGTGTCCAGATCGCCCAGCTCGGCCAGCGCGGCCTCGGCCTCGCGCAGCTGGGCACGGGCCGCCATCGCATCCTGCTTGTGGCGGTCGACCGCAAGCGTCAGGTTCTCCAGCTTGCCCTGCGCCAGGTTGCGGTCGGCCTCGGCCCGGCTGAGCGCGCGGGCCGCTTCGGCCATGCGCTGATCGGCGGCGCGGCGGGCCTCGCGGGCGCGACGGTCGGCCTCGGTCACCTCGGCCAGTTGCCGCGACAGGGCCTCGTGCGCGGCGCGGGCGCCGTCGGCCTGTGCTTCGACCTGCGCCAGTTGCTGTTTCAGCGCCTCAAGCTTGTTGAGCTGCTCGAGCCGCAGCGCCGCGGCGCTGGGGGCATCCTCGGCCCAGGCGCGGAACCCGTCCCAGCGCCACAGATCGCCAGAGCGCGACACCAACCGTTGGCCGGGTTTCAGCAAGGGTTGCAGCCGCGCGCCCTGATCGGCGTCAATCAGGCCGATCTGCGCGATACGGCGGCTGAGACGGTCCGGACCCGAGACGTGTAGCGCAAGCGGCTCGGCCCCGTCCGGCAAAGGCTGATCGGCGTCATAGCCCGGCACCTGCACCCAACCCGACGGCCCATCGCCTTCGACAAGCGGGGCGCGGAGATCATCCGCCAGCGCGGCACCCAGCGCCTTTTCAAAGCCTGGCTCGACCCGCAGCAGGTCCAGCACCTGCCCGCCCTCGGCGGTGTCGCGCTCGACCAGCTTGGCCAGCGCGGTGGTCTCGGCCCGGATCGCGCCTAACTCGCCCTCGGCCTCGGAGCGTTGAGCGCGGGCCTCGGCCTCGCGCGCCTGCGTTTCACCGCGCAGTTCGTCGGCGGCGGCCAGTGCTTCCTCGGCCGCTTCGGCGGCCTCGCGCGCCTCTTCCTCGGCGGCTTGCGCGGCCTCGAACGCTTCGTCGGCGCGGGTCAGCGCGGCGCGGGCCTCGGCAACGGCCGCGCGTGCTTTTTCCTCTTCGGCCTCGGAGCGTGCCAGCGTCTTGCGGCTGTCCTCGACCAGGCGCTGCGCCGATTGGTGACGCGCGACCAGGCGGGCGGTGTCCTCGGTCTCCTGCGCCAGCAAATCCTCACGCTCCTGCAGAACCGCGGCGGCCTCTCGGGCAATTTCGGCGGCTTCGGCCAGCTTGTCGTCATGGCCCTCGGCGGCCTTGGCCAGTTCGCGGGCCTCCCATTCCAGCCGTTCGATCATCTCGCCGGCGTCGCGGTTCAAACCGGTTTCCCGCTCGATGTCGCGGCCCAGCTGCTGGATGCGGGCGGTCAGGGTTTCGATGGTCTGGCGCGCGCGGGTTTCCTGATCGGACAGCTGATCGCGCTGCACCTGCTGGCGCTGCAGCACGGCGGCGGCAATGGCCTCCTCCTCGCGCAGCGGCGGCAGGGTCTCTTCGATCTCGGCGCGTTTCGCGCTGGCGGCGCGGGCCTCGGCCTCGGCGCGCGCGGCTTCGGTGGTGCGGTCGCGCAGACGCTCTTCGGCCTGCTGGCGGGCCATGTCGGCCTCTTTCCAGCGGCGATACAGCAACATACCCTCGGCCTGGCGCAATTGCTCGCCGATTTCGCGATACCGCGCGGCCTGACGGGCCTGCCGCGCCAGCTGCGCCAACTGGGTGCCCAACTGTTCCAGCACGTCATCCACGCGGGTCAGGTTGGCCTCGGTGCCCTTGAGCTTCAGTTCGGCCTCGTGCCGCCGCTGGTACAGGCCCGAGATACCGGCGGCCTCTTCCAGAATGCGGCGGCGGGCGCGGGGTTTGGCGTTGATCAGCTCGGCGATCCGGTTCTGCCCCACCAGAGCGGGTGAATGCGCGCCGGTCGAGGCATCGGCGAACAGCATCTGCACGTCGCGGGCGCGCACGTCCTTGCCGTTGGCCTTGTAGGCGCTGCCCACGTCGCGGGTGATGCGGCGCACGATCTCGATCTGATCGCTGTCATTGAACCCGGCCGGGGCCAGACGTTCCGAGTTGTCCATGGTCAGGACCACCTCGGCGAAGTTGCGCGCCGGACGGGTGGCGGCACCGGCAAAGATCACGTCCTCCATCGCACCGCCGCGCATCGATTTGGGGCGGTTCTCGCCCATCACCCAACGCAGCGCCTCGAGCAGGTTGGACTTGCCGCAGCCGTTGGGCCCCACCACACCGGTCAACCCGTCCGCGATGATCAGATCGGTCGGATCGACGAAGCTTTTGAAGCCGGTGAGTTTGAGTTTGGTAAAGCGCAAAGGCCGATTTCCATGATTCCCGTTCCCTGAAAGTCTGGACAAGGGAATGCCCGCGAGTCAACGAAGTTGCGCAGGATATGGGATATTGGGCCGAGTTATCCACAATATCTTGCTGATTTGGGCGGAATTGCGCAGAGTCAATAAGGCAAACACTCGAACACCTGGTGCCCGTTGTCCGACCCGCTGTCATAGGTTCCGAAGTCAATGCATTCATAGTTGGTCGGCGTGACCGCAGCCAGCAACAGCCGGTCCGACGCCCTGCGGTCGCAAGCGAGGATGCCCACGGTCACCGCCGCATCGCCCAACACGTCGGCGACCGGACAACCCGAGACCTGCGCCATGGCCAATGCGGCCCGATCCCGGATCGGCCCCAGGCGCGGGGCATATTGGCTGTTGACGCGGACCGCCTCGGCCAGGTCACCGCGCAGGCGCACGTCGAACACGCTGCCGTTCACGGCCACGCGGGTCGCTGGCAGGTCACAAAAATGGGTGGTACCGGCCGAGCAGCCGGCCAGCACCAGCAAGGCGAGGAACCGGATCATGCCGCAGCTTTGCGGCAAAATGGTTAACGAAAACTTTCCCGCGCTCAGCCGCCCAGGACCGCGCCCAACCGAGCAATACCCTCGGCAATCGTAGCCTCGTCCGAGTTGGAGAAACTCAGCCGGATCGTGTTTCCACCGCTGCCGTCGGGGTGAAAGGCCTGGCCGGGCACAAAGGCGACCTTGACCGTCTCAAGCGCGCGGGCCAGCAGTTGCGCGCCATCCGAACCGGGCGGCAGGGTCAGCCAGATGAACATGCCACCCTCGGGCCGGGTCCATTGCGCACCTTCGGGCATGTGCCGATCCAACGCCGCCAGCATCGCGTCGCGGCGCGCACGGTAGGTTGCGCGCACCTTCGGGATGTGGGCGTCGAAACAGTTTTGGGCCACCTGGTTCACGGCCATCTGGTTGATGGTGGCCGAATGCAGGTCGGCAGCCTGTTTCATCAGCACAAGCTGCGCGATGACGGGCCGCGCCGCCACGACCCAACCCATCCGCAACCCGGGCGACAGGGTCTTAGAAAAACTGCCGCAATAGATCGTCCTGCACGCTTGCAGATCGCCCTTTTGCGCCAGTTCCAGCGCAAGGATCGGCGGTATCGCCTGCCCGTCATAGCGCAGGGCCTGATAGGCGCCGTCCTCGATCAGGGCGCAGTCCAACTCCTCGGCCAGATCCAGAAGGGCCTCGCGCCCTTGCCGATCGACGGTCTCGCCGGTCGGGTTGGCAAAGTCGGGGGACAGATAGGCGTATTTGACCGCCCCCGGCCCCGCAGCGGCCCGGTATTGCGCCGCGCCCGCGTTGCCGCCTGCGCGCAACTGGTCAAAGCGTGGTTCATAGGCGTTGAAGGCCGCCAAGGCACCCAGATAGGTCGGCCATCCGACCAGCGCCGTGTCGCCCGGTGACAGAAACAGCTTGCCCAGATAGTCGAGCGCCTGCTGCGAGCCTGAAGTGATCAGAACGTCGTCGGCGCCGCAGTCGATGCCGATCCGGCACATGTGGCCGGCGATCCATTCCCGCAGCGGCAGGTACCCTTCGGACACAGAATACTGCAGCGCCTGCGCCCGGCTGTCGGCGCCAAGCGCCTGTTGGAATGCGTGGGCAAACGCCTCGGCCGGAAACAGCGCCGGGTCGGGGATGCCGCCGGCAAAGGAAATGATGCCGGGTTGATCCAGCAGCTTCAGCAGCTCTCGGATTTCGGATGCCTTCATTCGCGCGGCGCGCGTTGCAAATAACTGGTGCATGGGCCGAGCCTCCTCCGCTGGGTCGGACTGACGCTATGACCTCTGCGCTTAAAGTCAATAATGCTGACCTAGTGTTTCAGCCAATGTGATCGCGGCCCGTTCTTGCGCGGGCCGGGCATGTGTGGTCATATGATTTGACCAATTTTCAGCGATGATCCGATGCCCTTTCATAAAGTCCAGACCGAGAAACTGTCCCTGGCCGTCGTCAAACAGATCGAGTTGCTGATCCTGCGCGGGATCCTGCGCCCCGGTGAGCGCCTACCGTCCGAGCGCGAGTTGGCCGATCGGCTGGGCGTGTCGCGCCCGTCGCTGCGCGAGGCGATCTCGCAACTGCAGGAGCAGGGCCTGCTGACCGCCAAGGCCGGGTCAGGCATCTATGTGGCCGAGGTTCTGGGGTCGGCCTTTTCGCCGGCACTGATCCGTCTGTTTAGCAGCCATGACGAGGCCGTGTTCGATTACCTGTCGTTCCGGCGCGACATGGAAGGGCTGGCGGCCGAACGCGCCGCGCGGCTGGGCTCGGACAGCGACCTGAAGGTGATCCAGGCGATCTTCGACAAGATGGAGGCCGCCCATGCCCGCAACGCGGCCGATGACGAGGCCCATCTGGACGCGCAGTTCCACATGGCCATCATCGAGGCCAGCCACAACGTGGTGATGCTGCATATGATGCGGTCGATGTTCGATCTGTTGCGGCAGGGCGTGTTCTACAACCGCCAGATCATGTTCCACCAGCGCACGACGCGCGACGCGATCCTGAACCAGCACAGGGCAATCAACGAAGCGCTTCAGGCCCGCGACCCCGAAGCCGCCCGGCAGGCGGTGGAACAGCACCTTAGCTTTGTCGAACGCTGCATGGAAGACCAGCAGAAGGCCCGGCGCAACGAACTGATCGCGCGGCAGCGCCTGGAACATGAGACGGGCGTATCCTGACGAACGCGCAAAGCCGGGCTATGGCTGTGCCTGACTGATCTTCTCGTAGAGCGCAGCATATTGCCGTGCGACTACAGGGAACGCATACGAACGCACGGCATGTTCGCGGGCTGCCGCGCCCATTGGCGTGATTCTTTGATCCCGGTGGGCAACTTGATGTTCCAAAACGGCATCAATACACTGGGCCAGTTCCTGGGCGTTGAACGGCTTGGCCAGACGCCCACATTGGGAATTCGGAACCAGATCGGGCAATCCGCCGATCTGGAACCCTGCGATGGGTATGCCGCATGACAGCGCTTCGACCCCCGTATTGGGCAGATTGTCCTGACGGGACGGCAGCGCGAACACGTCAGCGCAGGCGTAGGTCATTCGCAAGTCTTCGGGGTCTGCGAGTTTTCCGGCGATGTGAACCGGAAACGGCAGATCGGCATCATGCGCGTCCGCGCCGAAAACAAGCGCCCTAACATCGGGCCGTGTTTCGCGAAGGATCGACAATGCTTCCTGAAGGTACCTGAATCCTTTACGCGGGTCGTCACCGCCGCCCATTGCCCCAAAACCGACAACCTCAACATCCGCGGGTAGCCCCAGACGCGCACGCGCTTCGGCTCGCGACGCGGGGCGCCAGGTTTCAGTATCGATTGCGTTCGGTATCACCGCAGTGGGCCAATTCCGCATCAGCGCGCTTTCCCGCGCGCAGTCCGCAAGCCACTGGCTGGGGGCAACAATATGGAACGGCCGCTTCCAGAACTTCCGTTTTTTCTTCCAGACGCGGAGCTTCAATGCTTCGATAGTACCGGGCTTGGCAGCTTGATATCCGTCCTGCCATCCGTGTCCTTCAGTATAGTGCTCCGCACCACAGAAGGGCCACATATCGTGCATCGTCCAGACCACAGGATGGGAAAGGCCGCCGATTTCGGGAATTGACATGAAGTCGGAATTTACCCAATGCAGGTTCAAAATCTGTCTGGATTGGCCGTTCAAATGGCGTCCTAGCCCGGATTGCACCATCGCGAGCGACAGCAACCCGGCAGCTTGCGCTTCATGCTTGCGCCTGAGGTGTCTCGCATATTCCCGCTCGACGATCCGACGAAGGGTCCGCCTGCGTTCAAAGATCTGGATGCCCGGACCGGGCTGCCCGCCCGCAACGGTCATCGCCGAGTTCGCACCACTGGCCCGCAATGCAAGATGCAGTCTTCTGGCCGCGATCGCAGCTCCTCCCTCCGAGCTGCTGAAACTGATGTGGTTTACCTTGAGCACCGCAACTCCATATGTCCGGCTTGAAATCTCGTCGCGTGCCCTGGAATCATGAGGCTTTGTTCCGCCCGTATTCTGGCACATAACGCACGCGAAAGAGGCACGTCAGCCCTGTTTCTCGTGCAGGTACAAATAGTCGGTAGTGCCATTTCCATAGACGCAGACATACCCTGCCGCCCTGAGTGCCTTGTCTGCGGCATCAACGCGCTGAAAGGCTTTCTTTCCGGGCCGGTTGAGTTCGTCGTATTCGACGCAGATCTGCTGGGGCCGCAGCCCGTCTGCCAGAATCTGCTCAAGAACTTCGACTTCCGCACCTTCTATGTCGAGCTTCAACAGCTGGACTTCCTCGATTGGAATTGCGTGATCGTCCAGTACTTCCTGCAATGTATCGGCCTGAACCATCAGGTGATCGGTATCCTGACGATAATCGTTCTGGAAATTCACGATCGAGTGCGACACATGCTCGGGGTTCTTGGGAAGAAAAAAACGCAGTGTCTCGTTGCGGCACCAAAGGGCGCGATCGACCATTATCAGGTTGTCTTCACTGCAGGTGCTCAGGTCGTAGGCTTCAACGGGCTGTGAACCACCTGAAACGTAGCCCGTTTCACCCACTTGGCCGAAACGCTTTTTCATCGCGCCAAAATGGGCCACGGCCCGAGGTGTCGGATCGATGATCACGACCCTAGCGCTGTAGCGGTTCGCAAACTCGACGTCGAAAGACGCGTCCTCTCCAAGACCAGCGCTGACGATCGTGCAGCCCTGCAGACTCTCGTCCTCGAGGAAAGTCCAGCCACCATAGTCAGAGCCGAGTGTGACCAGGCGCAAACCGTGCCTGGCCCGAACCGTTTGCAGCCTGTGGCGCTTGTAGCGCTTTTCGCGAAGCCAGTTTCCTATGCGCTCTATCATCTTTCCCTCTTGGACATGAGCCTGCCGACAAACCTGTTGAGCTTGCGCCTGATCTTTTCCAGTTTGCCGGGTTTGGTCAGGTAATACAGTTTCACCTGCTCCACCGCATCGGTATTTTCCGAGATCTGGTCAGGTAAGCCCGGCGAAAGGTTGGAGTTCAGGCGGCTGCGCGTGTAGGATTTGTTCACCACACCATGACTGCCGGATCCATCAAAACCGATGTTCTCGACATAGGAAAAATATGGGGACAGGCACAATCCGCGATTCCGGAAAATGGTCGCGTACCAGAAAACCGCCCATGTCTTCAACTCGCCGGTCTGGTTCGCCAGAACCTGCGACCAATAGTCCTGTGCCCCGTCGAGGTTGAAGCGGGCGATGTCTGCGTCTGAAAACTCATCCACCAACGCGTCAGGGTCGCGGCTGTAATGCGCCCAACGGTCCGCCCAGGTTGCCCATCCCCAGCAGCTCATGAAACGCCACAGATATGCGCCCTGCGCTCGGCGAAAGGCAGGCACGTCCTCATTGTACCCGGCTATGTGCCAGACATCCGGAGTATCCCTGTAGCGCTCCAGGGCAAGGTTCATATAATGCAGAAAGGCTGGCGACGTGAGGATATCATCTTCGAGAATGATCGCACGGCCATGCTCGGCCATCATCTGCGAAACACCCTCCTCGATCGATACGGCCAGCCCTGCATTCTGGTCACGTCGGCGCAGCTCGATACTGGCGAACCCCTGCTGCGTTTCGGCGACCTGCGCAACAGCGTCGACAATCGGCTTCTCGGCATCATTGCGAGGGCCGTCGATGAATACGGTCAAGGATGTCGACGCGGCCAAGGGCGATTGCGCCAGGGCATCCAACGTCCGCCGCGTATGTTCGGGTCGGTTGAACGCGAACACGCACACAGGTGCGGGATCAACAATCTTGGTATGTCCGGATGTCATCGTACCTCACCGAAACGCCACAAGCTGACTGCTCTGAATCAACAGACAATGACGCGGGCTACAAGCAAAAAACCCGAAAGCGGACAGCTTTCGGGTTTTGGAGATTGCGATTGGCTCGTGCCGAACAGCTCAGTGCAGCTTGTCACCGACCTCGGAGATCGCCGAGTCAATCAGCTTGTTGGCTTGCGCCGCAGTCATCTGCTTGGCCAACACGGACTTGGCAGCCGCAACGGCCGCAGTAACAGCCTGGTCGCGCACTTCCTTCACCGCCGAAGCCTCGGCCGATGCGATTTGATCCTGTGCGGCAGCCAAACGACGCGCGATGGATTTCTCCAAGTCCGCCTTTGCCTGTTCGGCAGCCAGAACCGAATCTTCCTTCGCCGCGGCCACGATGGCTTCGGCCTGAGTCTGCACTTCGCGCTGCTTGCGTTCGTATGAGGCCAGCAGGCTGCGCGCTTCTTCATGCAGGGCACGGGCCTCGTCCAGCTCGGCCTTAATGCCTTCGGCGCGGTTGTCCAGCGCCCCGCCAATCATCGAGGGGACCTTGAAATAGAACAGGACCGCGATAAAGACGATGAAGCCCAGCGTCACGACGAAATCGGTGTTCGCCAGCGAGAAGAACGGACCGCTTGCGGCCAGCGCCGGGCTGGCGAAGCCTGCGGTCAGGATAAGAGCAAGTGTATTCCGCATGTCACTTATCCTTTCATCTGCGCGCTGATGGCACTGCTGATGGCTTTGGCGTCCGCCTCGCCGCCCAGCGCAGTCACCAGTTCGGCCGCCGTATCGTTGGCAACCAGTTGAATGCTTTCCAGCGCTCCGGCACGGATTTCGGCAATTGCCTTCTCCGATTCTGCCGCCTTGGCCGCGATTTCCGCGTCTGCCTTGGCAATCGCGTCATCCAGGTCCGCCTGGATTTCGGCACGCGCTTCGGCTGCGATCCGCTGAGCCTCGGCACGGGCATCGGCCAGCGCCTTGTTATAGGCCTCTTCGGCCTCGACCGCCTTGGCCTTCAGATCTTCGGCCGCAGCCAGGTCATTTGTAATGGTCCCCTGACGCTCGGCCAGGATCGCCGCGATGCGCGGCAGGGCCACGCGGGACAGGACCAGAAAGATGACGACCAGCGTAATGACCAGCCAGAAGATCTGGTTGGGGAACCAATCGAAGCAGAGCTGCGGCATCCCGATGGCCGAGCCATGGGAATCGACGCATTTGCCGACTGCTTCTGCAGCTATGGGTTCTGTCGCCATGATGTCCTCCGTCGGAACGTTGTCTTTACAACAGGTGGGCCGCTATGGCTTGGGCCCACCTGCGCGTAAGGATCAGGTTCCGCAGATTAAACGGCGAACATCAGCAGCAGCGAGACCAGGAATGCGAAGATCCCCAGGGCTTCTGCGAATGCGATACCGATGAACAGGGTTGCGGTCTGCGAAGCAGCCGCCGAAGGGTTGCGCAGAGCGCCGGCCAGGAAGTTGCCGGCCACGTTGCCCACCCCGATTGCGGCCGCGCCGGAACCGATTGCTGCCAGGCCTGCGCCGATGTGTGCGAGATCGCCTTCCATGATGTATCTCCTTACGAATTGGAAGTTTCGATTTTGGGTTATCGTTCCTGTGCCAGGGTCGCCCCTGATCAGTGATGCGGATGCAGAGCGTCCTTCAGATAAACACAGGTCAGAATGGTGAATACGTAGGCCTGGATGAAGGCCACCAGGACCTCGAGGCCGTACATCGCGGTGATCGCCAGAACCGATACGGGCGAGATCACGGCGACCGCGGCGAAGCCGGCGAAAACCTTGATCACGGCGTGGCCGGCCATGACGTTACCCGCAAGACGAATGGAGTGACTGACCGGGCGCACGAAGTACGAGATCAGCTCGATGATCGCCAGGATCGGGCGCAGCGCCAGCGGTGCGCTGGACACCCAGAACAGGCTCAGGAAGCCGGCGCCGTTCTTGACAAAGCCCAGAACGGTCACTGTCAGGAACACGGCCAGCGCCAGCGGAATTGTGACCGCGAAATGCGATGTCGTGGTAAACGAGGTCGGGATCAGGCCGAGGAAGTTCGCGGTGACGATGAACATGAACAGGGTCATGACATACGGGAAGTACTTGACGCCCTCCTTGCCACAGATGTCTTCCAGCATCTTGTAAATGAATCCGTAGGCCAGCTCGGCGATCGACTGCATACGGGTCGGAACGATGGCGCGCTTCGAGGTGCTGAGCACCAGCAGGCCGATGATGGCCAGAACCGCGAAGAACAGCCACAGGGTCACGTTGGTGGGCGTGTACCAAGCCATCTCACCGCCAAAAAGCGGCTTGACGATGAACTGGTCCATCGGATGGAAAACCAGGCTGCTGCCTTCTGCTGCGGTGGTCTCGGTCGCCACGTTCAGTCCCTCTCGTCCTTCTCGGCCTGTGTCGAGGCCGCTTGTTTCTCTTGAGCTTCTTGCGCGCTGCGGAGCATGACCTTCACGCCCGCGACGAGGCCCAGCAATGTGAACAGCACCAGGAAGATCGGGATCGTCCCGAACAGGCTGTCCAGCCCGTACCCGATGCCAAATCCGATCCCCAGACCGGAAACCATCTCGATGACCATCCGCCAGGCCAGTTCGCCCCCGGATATGTCAGCGTCCGCACGAGGTTTCGGCGCTTTGGCCTTTTTTGCCGCGTCGATCTTGGCCTCAAGCTGCGTCAGGCGCTGCTTTGGGTCGTCATCGGTCACGGGCGTTTCCCTCGCACAGTCTTGGCGCAGTTGCTATGCGGCCTCGCGCGCAGAGTCAACGCTGTTGATGGCTCCAATTGACGCAGCTTAAACCTTTGTTTTCTAATGTATATTAAGGGAGCACGTTGTCTGCCGATCGGGTCACTGGCAATCCATTCCGCTGGAAGCACCGGATTCCGCATATTCAACCAAATGGTTGACCAAACTTTCCGGCTGTGGTTCAGCGGGATCATGTCCGATGACCTCGATACCGTCTTTGCGGCCCTGGCCGACCCCACGCGGCGCGCCATTCTGGCGATGCTGCTCGAGGATGACATGGCCGTCACCGACGTGGCCGAGCCGTTCGAGATGTCACTGGCGGCGATCTCAAAACACTTGACGATCCTGACCCGGGCCGGGCTGATCAGCCAGGAAAAGCGCGGCCGGGTGAAATGGTGCAAGCTGGAACCCGACGCGTTGCGCGCGGCCTCGGTCTGGATGCAAGGGTTCGGGCAGTTCGAACCCGTGAATCTGGACGCGTTCGAGCGGTTCCTGGAAAACCAGCTTTCCGCGGGGGACGAGGTCTAGCGCACTACGAAGACCGACATGCTGGCATGTTTGGCCAGATATCCGGCATGACTGGACAGTATAAAGTCGGTAATCCGCGGCGCATGGGTGCCCACCACGATCAGGTCGGCACCGATCTCTTCAGCGGTGCGGGCCAGGTCACCATCCACTTCGACCGCCACATCCACCGAATGAATGTTGCGGAAATCAACTTGCGCTCCACTGGCTTGGGACAACTCGTCCGCCAGATCGGACAGATGGTCCTTGATCGCGGATTCGGTTTGCGTGGGGTCGCCGGGCTGATTGCTTGTCACGCTGACGATGGTTATCCGCGCCCCCTGCCACCGGGCGACTTGTGCCGCAACCTCGGCCGCCTTGCGCACTTCGGGTGGCAGATGCAGATCGACGGGAAACATTATGTGTTTGAACATCAGTCCCTCCTTTCACGCCGACAGCTTAGCGGGTTTGACACAACCGGCCCTTGATGTGGCTCAACCCAAGAGGATCAGCCTTGCTGGCTGTACTCGACCCCTGTGACCACGCCGCTGGGATCGGCGCGGCACAGCCAGGGTGCCTGAGCGCCGGCCACTGCGACCTGCGTGACGGTTCCCGCCGGTTCGGCAGTTGTCGACAGAGCCTGGACATCCGCGGGGCTCCGGTTTGCCTCAGCAGCCACCAATGCCTCGCAGCTGGCTTGAAGGCTTGAATTGTCGGCGGTGTCCTGCGTACATCCAAAAACCAGCATTAGCGTGGCCGAGGCAATCAGTCTGTGCATGTTCCGGTCCTTTCGGAGTTTGCCCCACCCTGCCACGAACGGGCGCTTTGGCAAAGGTCAGTCCGGCGCGGTTTGTTGCCGGGCCACCCCCAGGTCATCCCCTTTCAGCAGCAGCACAAGGGCCAGGATCGTCAGCCCGATCCCCACTAGAACCAGAAGGCCCGGCGCCGGCTGGCCCAGCGCGATCTGCCAGATGATCACCCAGCTGGGCGTCAGGTAGGTATAGGCCATGACCTTGGCCGACGGCAGCAGCAGCGTGGCGTACTGCAACAGAACGAAGGTGGCCGCGCTGGCGCAGATGGCGACGTAGAACAGGCCGATCCAGACGATCGCCGGCAGGTTGGCCCAGTCCGTTGCGCGGATGTCGGACCAGCCGAACACCGTCAGCACTGCGCACCCGGCCACCAGCGTGCCGAAGGTGAAAACGACCGGCGGCTCGCCCCGGTTCAGCTTGCGCACCATGGGCGTATAGATCGCATGGGCCACGCAGCCCCAGAAATAGATGATCTCGCCCTGCCCGATCTCAAAGGCGCGAAAGGCCAGCCAATCGGCGCGGAACACCACCCAAAGCGCGCCAACCGCGCCCACGCTCAATGCAAGGGCCATGTGCGGGGTGGTGATCTGGCGCAGCAGGACCCAACCCGCCACCGCCGACAGGATCGGCGTCAGGGTAAACACCGCCGCCGCGCTGACCGGCGGCGCGGTCTTCAGCCCGTAGAACATCAACACGAAATAGGCCGAGAACAGCCCGCCCAGCACCAGATAGCGCCACGGCGCGCGCGCCGCGCTGCGCGGCAGGCCGGTCGTCATCAGCGCCGCGATGCCGATCACCACGCCGGCAATCGCGAACCGCGCGGCGTTCAACGCCGCCGGTGCGATCTCGTTGGCGATCATCGAACCCAGCGAGAAACTGCCCGCCACCAGCGCCGAGAATACCAGCATGGCCAGATGGCCACGCGCCTGCGGGCTCATGGCAGCCAGTCCTTGGCCTGCTCCTTGAGGAATTTCAGAAAGGTCTGCACCTTGTTGGTTCGGTGCAGATCCACATGGGTCACCAGCCACAGGTTGCCGGCCCATTCCGGCAGAGGCTCCATCACCTCCTGCAACTGCGGATGGCGGGCGGCTTCCCACCGGGCCATGAAGCCGATCCCTGCCCCGGCCAGAACCGCTTCGGCCACGGTGAAGTTGTTGGAGCAGCGGAAGGTGATCGCCTCGGCCGGGACATTGGCGCGCAGCCAGCGCGAAAAAGGCGCGCGGCTGTTTTCGTCATCTGCCCCGACGAAGGCGTGGTTGGGGAAATTCTCGACGCCCGCGGGCAGGCCGCGCCGCGCGATATAGTCCTGACTGGCATAAAGCCCCACTTCTTGCGTCATGAAGGGCTGCACCACGTTGTCCGGCTGATCGGGGGCCGCACCGGCACGGATGGCCACATGCGCCTCGCCATATTCCAGGCGGAACAGGCGGTCGCCGGTCAGATAGCGCACGATCAGATCGGGATGGTCCTGCTGGAACGCGGTCAGCGTAGGCACCACCAGTGGCGCCAGCGAGGCCAGCGACGTCACCACCAGCTCGCCCGAGACATCGTCTCCGCGCCCCTTCAGCCGCCCGACCAGCTGGTTGAACTGATCCTCGGTGGCTTGGGCCACGCGCAGCAGATCCTCGCCCGCCTCGGTCGGGGTGTAGCCGCGCGCGTGGCGCTGGAACAGCTTGACCTTCAGCCGGGCCTCGATCGCGTCGATATGACGGATCACCGTGGCATGGTGCACCCCCAGAACCTCGGCCGCGCCGCTGACCGTGCCCATGCGCGCAACCTGATAGGCGGTGCGGACCTCGTCCCAATTGTCCATGACAAAACCAATTCTGTGCAATTTCCAACAATGTCTGTTGATTTATCCCTGTTTCGTTCGCTCACGCAATACTCATATTGGGCTCAGACACAGAATTCGAACCCTGAGAAGGAGCCACGCCATGACAAAGACCATCCTGCATATCGACGCCTCGGCCCGCCGCACCGGCTCGGCCACCCGCGACCTGTCGGCCCGCATCGTCCAGCACCTGGGCGCCAGCCGCATCATCCGCCGCGACCTGGCCACCCCCCTGCCACTGCTGACCGAGGACTGGATCACCGCCAACTTCACCCCCGCCGATCAACGCGACGCCACCCAGCGCGACCTGCTGGCCCTGTCGGACGAGTTGGTCAAGGAACTGCAGCAGGCCGACACGGTGGTGATCGGGCTGCCGATCTACAATTTCTCGGTCCCGGCCGCCTTCAAAGCCTGGATCGACCTGGTCGCCCGTGCGGGCCTGACGTTCTCGTATACCGAGAACGGCCCCAAGGGCCTGCTGGAGGGCAAACGCGCCATCCTCGCCATCGCTTCGGGCGGTACCGCAGTGGGGTCCGAGATCGACTTTGCAACCGGATACGCCCGCCATGTTCTGGGCTTCATCGGCATCCACGACGTAGATGTGGTCGCCGCCGATCGCATGGCGCTGGACCCGGAAGCAACTCTGAGCAACGCCCAGAAAGCCGTGGCCGAACTGGCCGCCTGATCCGGCCACTGGCCATCCCCGGTCAAACCGTCCAATCTGTCCCCGAGCGGGATCGGCAGATTGGACGGTTGTCATGAAGAAGATCGGAATTCTGGGCGGGGTCGGCTGGGCGTCGACAATAGACTATTACCGCGCCATCGCCGAGGGCGCGGGGCGCCATTTTGCAGAACGCGGGCACGGATCACCGCTGCCTGTTCCTCCGATGACCATCGAATCCGTCACCCAGGCCAAAACCCGCGCGCTGCGTGGAACCGCCGGCGACGAAGCAAGCTGGTCCGCGTTCGATGCCGTTTTCCGCGATGCACTGCTGACGCTTGAGCAGGCGGGATGTGATTTTGGCATCATTGCCTCGAACACACCCCACGCCCGTTTGCATGCGATCCGGCAGGGCGTGACCATGCCGATCCTGAGTATCTTTGATGCAACCGCCGTGGCCACCAAAACGACTGGCGCCAAAAGCGCGCTGGTGCTGGGAACCTCGGTCACGATGCAAGCGCGCCACTATGCGGAACGGCTGGCGGCTGAAGGCATCACAGCCAATGACCGGCTTCCAGAGGACCAGATCGCGGAAATGCAGGCCATGATCGACACCGAATTCTATGGCGGTGCCTCGGCCAATGCCCGCGACCGTCTGCTGGCGTTCTGCAACCGACATGCCGCCCCCGGAACCGCGAGCCTGCTGGCCTGCACCGAATTGCCGCTGGCCTTTCCCCAACATCTTGATGACCCGGTTTTCGAGGCCGACGGGCACCTGTTCGTCAATCCCTCGGCCGCCCATGTCGCCGCCGCCTTGAAAGAGGCGCTGGGCGATTGATCACGGCAGCCAGGTGACCTCGCACCCGATCCGGTCGAAGAAGGCCATCAGGTCGTCGCGCGCCATGGCCACCGTCCGGTCGTTGACCAATGGATGCATGTAGATCACCTCCGCGCGCTGCGCCGCGTCGTCCATGAAGAACCGCACATCGTTGCCCACGCCGTTGATCATCGCCAGCGGGCTGACCGCGCCGGGACGGATGCCAAGGTTCTGCATCAGCCGATCCGCCGACCCGAAGGACAGGTTGCCTACACCCAGTTCGGCGCCCAGCGCCTTGAGGTCGATCTCGCGGCTCTGTTCCAGCGTCACCAGGTAGTTCCGCTTTTTCTTGTCGCGCAGATACAGGTTCTTGAGCCGCAACGCGTTTTCGCCCGGCACCATGAACTGATCTTCGACCGCCTTCGACTCTTCGACCGTCCGCAGCGGGACGTGGCTGTGCAGACGATAGGGCAGCCCCCAATCGTCCAACTGCGCCAGCAATGCGTCCGAACTGAGCGGCAATGAGTCCTGAAAGGCGGATGAGGCGTCCATGGTCTTCTCCCGAATATCGCGCCAGTGATGGCCGACGGGGCCAGACGATGCAACCCGGCAAGCGCGGATGGTTGACTCAGGTGGCTAATGGGCCTAAACGCCAACGCAACATCCGGAAGCGTCTGTTCTTCCGGTCCCTTGAGTCGTTCAGGGATCGCCCCCCACCAGCGAGTTTCGCCCGTGGGGGCGTTTGTGCATTGACCCGTCTGCCCCTATCTATGGGGCGCCAACCGACAACCGGCGAAGGAGGCCGAAGGCATGTTTGAAAATCTATCCGAACGCCTCTCTGGCGTCTTTGACCGGCTGACCAAACAGGGCGCCCTGTCCGAGGAAGACGTCAAGACCGCCCTGCGCGAAGTACGCGTGGCGCTGCTTGAGGCTGATGTGTCGCTGCCGGTGGCGCGTGCGTTCGTCAAGAAGGTGCAGGAACAGGCGACCGGCCAGGCGGTGACCAAGTCGATCACGCCGGGCCAGCAGGTCGTCAAGATCGTGCATGACGCGCTGGTCGATACCCTGCGCGGCGAGGAAGACCCCGGCAAGCTCAAGATCGACAACCCGCCCGCGCCGATCCTGATGGTCGGCCTGCAGGGCTCGGGCAAGACGACGACCACCGGCAAGTTGGCGAAACGTCTGAGAGAGAAAGAGGGCAAGAAGGTCCTGATGGCCTCGCTGGACGTCTACCGCCCGGCGGCAATGGACCAGTTGGCGGTGCTGGGCACCCAGATCGGGGTGGACACCCTACCGATCGTTCCCGGCCAGAAACCGGTGGACATCGCCAAGCGCGCCAAACAGCAGGCCACGCTGGGCGGCTATGACGTCTACATGCTGGATACCGCGGGCCGTCTGCATATCGACGAAGTGCTGATGGACGAAGTCGAGCAGGTCCGCAACGTGGTCGACCCGCGCGAGACCCTGCTGGTGGTCGACGGCCTGACCGGTCAGGTCGCCGTCGAGGTGGCCGAGGAGTTCGACGCCAAGGTCGGCATCTCGGGCGTGGTCCTGACTCGGATGGACGGCGACGGGCGCGGCGGCGCGGCACTGTCGATGCGCGCGGTCACCGGCAAGCCCATCCGCTTCGTGGGTCTGGGCGAGAAGATGGATGCGCTGGAAACCTTCGAGCCCGACCGCATCGCGGGCCGAATCCTGGGTATGGGCGACATCGTGGCCCTGGTCGAAAAGGCCCAGGAGACCATGGAGCTCGAGCAGACCGAGCGCATGATGAAGCGCATGATGAAGGGTCAGTTCAACATGAACGACCTGAAGATGCAGCTGGAGCAGATGATCCAGATGGGCGGCATGCAGGGCATGATGGGCATGATGCCGGGCATGGGCAAGATGGCCAAGCAGATGGATCAGGCCGGACTGGACGACCGGATCCTGCGCCAGCAGATCGCCATGATCCAGTCGATGACCAAGAAGGAACGCGCCAACCCCGCGCTGCTGCAGGCCAGCCGCAAGAAACGCATCGCGGCCGGTTCGGGCATGGAAGTCAGCGACATCAACAAGCTGCTCAAGATGCACCGGCAGATGTCGGACATGATGAAGAAGATGGGCAAGATGGGCAAAGGCAAGATGCTGAAACAGGCCATGAAAGGCATGTTCGGCAAAGGCGGGCCCAGCCCCGAGGACATGGCTGCGGGCATGGACCCCAAGGCGCTGGAAGCCGCAGCCAAGGCGATGGGCGGCAAGATGCCCGGCGGCATGCCCGGCATGGGCGGCGGCATGGCCCTGCCCCCCGGCCTGAGCGGGTTCGGAAAGAAGAAGTAAGTGACCGCGCCCGTCGCATATCCTTGGGAGGCTCCGGCCACCGGCCCCGCTGCCGCTCTGTCGGCGCGGCTGGCTGCGGACTTGCCGCGGCTGGAGACTGCGCGGCTGGTGCTGCGCGCGCCGCGGATCGGGGATTTCGACACCTATGCCGACATCCTGATGTCGGACCGCGCCAAACACATGGACGGCCCGTTTGACCGGCAGGCGGCCTGGCTGGATTTCTCGCAATACGTCGCGGGCTGGCTGCTGCGTGGGGCGGGAATGTGGGCCATCGAAGACCGCGCGGGCGGTCAGGTTCTGGGCTTCGTGTCAATCGGCATGGAATTCGGCGACCGCGAACACGAACTGGGCTATCTGCTGACCGAAGCCGCCGAAGGGCGTGGCATTGCAACCGAAGCGGCCGAAGCCGCTCGCGACTTTGCACTGGGGCCGCAGGCCCTGCCGTCGCTGGTCAGCTATGTGGACCCCGACAACGCAGCCTCGGCTCGCGTGGCCGAGCGCCTGGGCGCCCAGCGCGACCTGCAGGCCGAGGCCGGGTTCGACGAGCCGGTTCTGGTCTATCGCCACCTGCCCGGCGACGGCGATGGCGGGATGGAGGCCTACGCATGACGACCTTCGCCATCCCGACCATAGAGACCGAGCGCCTGATCCTTCGGGCACCGCATCCGGACGACCTGCCGGCCATGACAGCCTTCTACGCGACCGAGCGCAGCCACATGGTGGGCGGCCCCAGGGATGCGGCGGGCTGCTGGAACGGACTGGCGAACCGTCTGGGCCATTGGGCGCTGCGTGGCTATGGCCTGTGGCACCTGACCGAAAAGGCCAGCGGTACTTTCGTGGGCTGGACCGGCATGATCTATGTGCCGGGCTGGGACGAACCCGAGCTGGGCTGGACCCTGATGGAACAGGCCGAGGGCAAGGGCCTGGGCTTCGAGGCCGCGCAGGCCGCCCGCGACCATGCGGCGCGCCATCAGGGGCTGAACGGCGTCATCAGCTACATCGCCCACGCCAATGACCGTTCGCGCGCTCTGGCACAGCGTCTCGGCGCGACCTACGAGCGTGAGGGCGAAGTGCTGGGCAAGTCCGCACAGATCTGGCGGCATCCGAAACTCGACACGTCAACGACCGATCTGACCACCGAAAGGACCGGCCAATGAACAATCCCGTGACGCGGGCCGCGGCCTTGCTGAAAGACCACCGCGAAAGTATCGACCGGCTGGATGCGATCCTGGTCTATACGCTGGCCGAGCGGTTCAAGCACACGCAGGCCGTTGGCAAGCTCAAGGCCGAACACGAACTTCCCCCGTCCGATCCCTCGCGCGAGGCCGCGCAGATCGCACGGCTCGAAGACCTGGCGAAAGAGGCGGATCTGGACCCCGATTTTGCCAAGGCTTTCCTGAATTTCATCATTCAGGAAGTCATCCGACACCACAAGAAACACCAGAAGTGAACCCGAGGTTCAACAAACACCAGAAATAGCCGGAGCAATCCGGCCAACGCCATCCAAAGGAGATACCACAATGGCAATGAAAATTCGTCTGGCCCGTGGCGGCTCGAAAAAGCGCCCCTTCTACCGCATCGTTGCAGCGGACAGCCGCATGCCGCGTGACGGCCGCTTCATCGAGAAGCTGGGCACCTACAACCCGCTGCTGCCGAAAGACAGCGAAGAGCGCGTGAAGATGAACATGGAGCGCATCCAGTACTGGCTGGACCAGGGCGCGCAGCCGACCGACCGGATTGCCCGCATGCTGGAAGCCGCCGGCGCCAAAGAGAAAGCCGAGCGCAACAACCCTCAGAAGGGCACCCCGGGCAAGAAAGCCCAGGAGCGCGCCGAAGAGAAAGCCGCCAAGGCTGCTGAAGCCGCAGAGGCTGCTGCCGCTCCGGCCGAAGAAGAAGCTGCTGCTGCAGAAGAGTAAACAGGCGGGCGCGTGCAGGATCAGGCTTTCACCGAAGATTTCCGCACGCAGTTCGATCTGTTGATGCGGCTCCGGCGCGATGTACGCCGGTTCCGCACAGACGCGGTGGACGAGGCAGTGCTGACGCGCTGCCTCGATGCGTTTCAGCTGGCCCCTTCGGTGGGGCTGAGCGAACCGTGGCGCGTGATCCGCGTCGAACGCCCCGCGGCCCGGACCGCGGCGCTGGAGAACTTCAAGGCGGCAAATGACGCGGCGCTGGCGGGCTACTCCGGTGACCGAGCGCAGTTGTACAGCCAGCTGAAACTGTCGGGCATGCAAGAGGCGCCGGTTCAGCTGGCGGTGTTCTGCGATGACGCCACCGACAAGGGCCAGGGGCTGGGCGCAGGCACCATGCCAGAGATGCGCCGCTATTCGGTGGTCTCGGCCGTCACTTTGTTCTGGCTGGCGCTGCGCGCACATGGGCTGGGGCTGGGCTGGGTTTCGATCCTCGATCCCGACCGGCTGGCCCGCGACCTGTCGGTGCCCGAGGGCTGGCGGCTGATCGGCTATTTCTGCGTGGGCTGGCCCGAGGAAAGCTCGGACACGCCCGAACTGGAAACCCATGGCTGGGAGTGCCGCCGCGGCAGCCTCCCGGTGGAAACGCGGTAGGGTGGCATGTTTGGATTGATACGCCTTCCCATCCTGCTGCTGATCGCCTTTATTGTGGGCGTGTTCTTTGAGCGCAGCAATCAACGCGAAGCCTGTGACGAAATCGGTGTCTGGGAAAGTGGAATATGCGTGACAACGGAAATGCCCAATGACTGATCTGATCTGTGTCGGCAGCATCGCCGGGTCCTTCGGCGTACGCGGCGAGGTCCGCCTGAAAAGCTACTGCGCGGTCCCCGAGGATATCGAGACCTACTCCCCTCTGACCGACGAGAGTGGTGCCCAGCGCTATCCGCTGATCATCACCCGCGCGATCAAGAACGGATTTGCCGCGCGTCTGGGCGGGGTCGAAACCAAGGAACAGGCGGACGCCCTGAAGGGGCTGCGCCTTTATGCCCGGCGCGAGCAGTTGCCATCGCTGCCGGATGACGAATTCTATCACGCCGACCTTTTGGGGCTTGAGGTTTATGATACCGGCGGAACCCTGTTGGGGCGCGTCAAATCGGTGCAGAACCACGGCGCCGACGACCTGCTCGAACTGCACGGGCCGGGGCTGAAATCGACTGTGTTCCTGCCATTCACCAAAGCGGCCGTACCCACGGTTGACCTTGAGGCCGGGCGTATCGTCGCCGACCCTCCCGAGGGCCTGCTGTGACGCGGCGCATCCTGCTGCATCTGGGCCTTCACAAGACCGGCACGACCGCCGCGCAATCCTTTCTGTTCGAGAACCGAGCGTTGATCTGGCCGCGCCACGCATTGGTTCTGCCCTATGTCACCCGCAAATCCGGATTATCCGAAGCCGCCACGCGCCATTCGCTGTATGGGACATTCGGTACGCTGTCCGAATTCGGCAATCGCTGGCGCGAACTTCTGGCGACGCTGGATTTCGGGGAAAAGCGCGGCCTGATCCTGAGCGAGGAGAACTTCTCGGGGCTTCGCCCCAGCCGCAATCTGGTTGTGGGATACGCCGAAGCCCCTGATCTGGCCGCCTGCCTGGTCGATACGCTGCGCAACCGGCTGGTCGGGTCGGAACTGGACATCACCGTATATCTCTCGCTGCGCCAGCGCGGCAGTTGGATCCGCAGTCTCTGGGCCCATGATCTTCAGCGCACGCGGCTGGTGCAGGATTTCGACACGTTCCGCGAGAGGCTCGAAGAGCTCCCTTCGCTGCAGCAGACTGCGGACGCCGTTCGTGATCGGCTGCCCTCGGTTCGAGTGCAGACCGAATGGCTGGAAGACCTGCGTGAGCGCAGCTTTGGCCCCGGCACACCTTTTGCCGAATTCCTGGACCTGCCGCCCGAGAAGGCCACCCTGCTGGTCAAGCCCACTCGGTCAAACCCGGCATTGCCGCAAGAAGCGCTGTCCGAAATGCTCGAGTTGAACCGATCGGGGCTGGACGAGGCGGCGCTGGTCCGACAGAAAGCCCGCATCGTCGAACGCGCTCAAATCAGTCTGACCACGAACACATGACGGACAAACCTGCAAAGTCATATGGCCGCAAGGCTATTCGCCCCACGCTGAAACCGCGTGAGCTGCTGACGCCCACGCCGGACCTGCATGGCGTGTGGAAGGCCAAGGTGATCACGCTGTTCCCATCTGCCTTTCCCGGCGTCTTGGGCGAAAGCCTGATCGGCAAGGCGCTGCAGGAGGGGCTGTGGCAACTGGAAACGGTCGATCTGCGGCAGTTCGGTGTCGGCAAGCATCGCAATGTCGACGACACGCCCGCAGGCGGCGGTGCCGGCATGGTGTTGCGGCCGGATGTACTGGGGGCCGCCATTGATCACACTATGGATGGGGTACAGGGCAACTGGCCGCTGATTTACCTCAGCCCGCGCGGGCGCCGGATGGATCAGCGCATGATGCAGAACTTGGCCCGTTGCGATGGCATGACCCTGTTGTGTGGCCGGTTCGAAGGCGTGGATGAGCGGGTGTTGGAGCATTACGGCATCCAAGAGGTCTCGCTGGGTGATTTCGTAATGACCGGGGGCGAGATCGCCGCGCAGGCGCTGATCGACGCCACCGTGCGACTGCTGCCCGGGGTTCTGGGAAATCAGGCCTCGACCGAGGAAGAGAGCTTTTCGTCCGGCTTGCTGGAACACCCGCAATACACTCGGCCAGCCGAGTGGAACGGGCGCGAAATCCCCCCGATCCTGATGTCTGGACATCATGGGCGCATCGCCGAATGGCGTCACCAGATGGCGGAAGAGATTACCCGCACGCGCCGCCCGGACCTGTGGGATGCCTACCTGAAGGCGCGCGGGGAAGCCGACGATTAGGGTGCGCCCGCCTTCCAACGCGCCCAAATATCAGGTGAGCCGTTGAAGGCGTTGATGTCCACCCGCCCCTGCACACCGGGAACCAAACCGGTGCCCGTATACTGCCAGAAACGCCAGACTGCCTTGGGATAGACATTGCGCGGATGCCCCGCGACCGAGCGCAGCCAGAACTCGGTCTTTGGCAGCCGTCCGATATCTGTGTCCTCGTAGAAATCGACCGTGGTGTAGACGATCGGCCGGCGACCGTAGTGTCGCTCCAATATGTCGAGGAACCTTTCCGCCTCAGCCCGCACCGTCTTGCCATCGGGGCGCAGGGTGCAGGTCTTGGAATGGGGGGTCCATTCCATGTCCAGCACATGCGGCAGGTCGGCCCCTCGGGGAACGTTGCGAATGAACCAACGGGCCTGTTCGGCCGCGGGGCGGCAGAAGTAGTAATAGTGATATGCACCCCACGGAACCCCCGCGGCCCGGGCGCCCTGACTGTGATCCTGGAACATCGGATCGGCCACGTCGCCCCCTTCGGTCGCCTTTATGAACACGAAACTGACCCCCGAGGCCTTGGCCTGACGCCAGTCGATCGGCCCCTGCCAGCGCGAGACGTCGAGCCCATGCACGGGATAGTGCTCGGGCCGCCGCCGCTCCCAGTCATGCGGGTCGGCATCCGCAAAGGCGGGGTACAGAACCGAAGGCCCGGAAAGTCCCGCAACCACCGGTTGGTCTACGATTTGGGGCGCCGGCGCACGACGCCCGCAAGACATCAGTGCCAGTGCAAGAACCACGCAGAAAATCGCTTTGCTCATCCTGTTGCTCTGCCTCTAAACCTGCTCGTGAATTATGATCCAGAATGCCCGATCCCCGGCACAAGGCAACGCCGCGGTACAGGTGACGGCGGATTCCCACCAAATCCACCGCGATTTGGCCTGAAATCCGGCGATTTGGGCTTGATATGCACGTCCGACTTCACTAAACGGGCGCAATCCGGTGCCGCCTTTGGGGCGACTCCGGTGTTTTGGGTTGATCGCAGGAACGCACCTGCCTTTCTTCGGATCAGGGAAGCTGTGGAATAACCCGGACCAAAAGGAACATTCGACCTGACCTCTGGCGGGCTGCAGATCGCGGGACCCGGAGAAGACCAAGAGCTCTCAGATCGTGCCCAACTTCGTGGACCAACCACGAGCAGATAGGAGTAACTGCGATGGACCTGATCGCACAGCTTGAGGCGGAACAGATTGCCGCCCTGGGGAAAGACATCCCCGACTTCAAAGCCGGTGACACCATCCGTGTCGGCTACAAGGTGACCGAAGGCTCGCGCACCCGTGTGCAGAACTACGAAGGCGTCTGCATCGCGCGCAAAAACGGCGACGGCATCGCCGGATCGTTCACCGTTCGCAAGATTTCGTTTGGCGAAGGCGTGGAGCGTGTGTTCCCGCTGTATTCGACCAACATCGACAGCATCACCGTTGTCCGTCGTGGCCGCGTCCGTCGCGCCAAACTGTACTATCTGCGTACCCGTCGCGGTAAATCCGCCCGTATCGCAGAAGTCACCAACTACAAGCCCAAGGCTGGCGCCGAGGCGTAAGGAGCGGAAAGATGAAAAAAGACATCCATCCCGACTACCACATGATCGACGTCAAACTGACCGACGGCACCGTGATTCAGATGAAATCGACCTGGGGCGCCGAAGGCGATCAGCTGGCCCTGGAAATCGACCCCTCCTCGCACCCCGCGTGGACCGGTGGCTCGTCGCGCCTGATGGACGCAGGCGGTCGCGTGTCGAAGTTCAAAAAGAAATACGAAGGCCTGGGTTTCTGAACCAGCGCCTTTGCGGAAATTCCAAGGCCGTCCCCGAGGGGGCGGCCTTTTTCGTTGGCCGCTTCTATTGCGCGACCGGCACGTCTAGGTCAAAGACGATGATCCCGTCGGCACCATTCTGACACAGATCACACAGCTGACCGCCCAACCGGCGGTGTGTCGGGTGTTCGGCGTAAGCCTGCACGGCGGGTCGATCCGCAAAGCGGATCACGAACCCATCGCGATAGTCCTGCGACTTTCCTTCGAAATCGAGATTGGGGCCGCTTTCAAAGGCCAAGGCCCCGTCCAGATCAGCGCATAGCTCGGCCAGGCCGGTCAGAACGGCGCGACGCGCGTCCTGCGGTGCATCTGATCGGAATGTGAAGAACACGCAGTGCAATATCATGATGTCGGTTCCTGGTTGGGCAAAGTTAGATCCAGTAGGCCAAGGCGAGCGGCAGCACGAGGATCGTCGTCAGGGTTGAGACCATGATGTACCCGGCCACTTCCGGACCATATTCCGGAACATGCTTGTCGATGAACAGGTATGTCGCAACCGAAGACGGCATCAGGCAGCACAGGATCAACGCTCCGCGTTCGACCCCGGTAAAGCCGAACAGCCAGACAAGCGTGGTGGCGATCCCGGCTGCCAGAACGAGATGCAGACCTGTCAGAACGACTGCCCGGCCAAGGCTGCCCGTCCGAAGCGTGGCCAGCGTGTGACCAAGTGTCAGCAACATCAGCGGGATCGACAGCCCGCCCAGGATGTCAAAGGATTTGGCGATCGGTTGCGGCAGGGCAGAACCCGTAGCCATCAGCGTCAGCGCGATGACAACCGCATAGATGATCGGAGACGTTGCAAGCTTGCGGGCCGAGAACTCTCCAGCCGGGATCCACATGCCGACCGTGAAAATGCTCACTAACACCACGACGACAAAAGCCATCGTATAGGCCATGCCCGCATCGCCCAGTGCCAGCAGAGTGACTGGCAATCCGATATTGCCCACATTGCCATGCATCAGCGGGGTCAGAAACGCCCGCACCGGCCAGCGCAACAGTCGCAACGCCAGAAACCCGAGCACGCCGAATGCCACAATGGCGAGGGCAGCAGCCGCCATCATGTCCAGAAACGTGGCAATCTGGATCTTGGTGGCGGACAGATGAGAGATGATCAGTGTCGGATATCCCACCTTCGAGACAATCCCGCCGATCACCTTGTTGTCGAACGGTGCGCGCGCGACCGCCAGCCCGTACCCCACACCGGCACAGATCAGCACCGGCAGAACGATGTTCAATACGTTCAGGAATACGTGCTCCAAGCCGGGTCCTTGCGTCCAAGTCAGTTTGCAGACTGTGGCGACGGACGCCCCGTTTGGCAACAACCAAGCGTCAAGCTGCGGGTATCGCGAAAAAATCCAACTTAGACACTGATATTGTACCGCAGACCCTACAGGACCGCTTTTCTTCGCGGATCACACAACATATAGTGGGTTCAAACAACGTGTAGGCAAACACGGCGCGACTTGGGAATACAGGTATGGCACATATCATCGTTGTGGGGAACGAAAAGGGCGGCGCAGGCAAGTCGACGGTTTCCATGCATGTTGCAACCGCGCTTGCGCGTTTGGGCAACAAGGTCAGCACCCTGGATCTGGACCTGCGGCAGCGCAGCCTGGGCCGCTATTTCGAGAACCGCCGCAATTTCCTTTCCACGGAAAAGCTGGAGCTGCCCAGCCCGCGCCACCATGACCTGCCCGAGATCGACGCAAGCAAGCTCAAACCCGGCGAGAACATCTATGACCACCGTCTGTCGGCCGCCGTGGCCGAGTTGGAAAGCGACAGCGATTTCATCCTGATCGACTGCCCCGGCTCGCACACAAGGCTGAGCCAGGTGGCTCATTCGCTGGCCGACACGCTGATCACGCCGCTGAACGACAGTTTCATCGATTTCGACCTGCTGGCCCGGATCGACTCGAAGGGCGAAAAGATCCTCGGGCCCTCGGTCTATTCCGAGATGGTCTGGAACGCGCGGCAATTGCGGGCTCAGGCCGGGCTGAAACCGATCGATTGGGTGGTGGTGCGCAACCGCGTGGGCACCCAGCGCATGGTCAACAAGGAAAAGATGCAGCGCGCCATCGAGATGCTGTCGCAGCGCATCGGCTTCCGCGTCGCCTCGGGCTTTTCCGAGCGTGTGATCTTTCGCGAACTGTTCCCGCGCGGGCTGACGCTGCTGGACCTCAAGGATATCGGGGTGAAACAGCTCAATATTTCGAACATCGCTGCCCGTCAGGAATTGCGCGACATGATGCGTGAACTGAACCTGCCCGGGGTCGAGATCGACTTCTAGGCCGTCGGCGCGTAGATCGTGAACAGCTCTTTGGGTTCGGGCACGCCGCGCAGCATATAGCGCCCGACCGAGATCAGGTCCTGTTCGCAGGGCTGAGCGGCACGGGCCACGTCATCCGAGATCAAGATACGCCGGTCCAGCGAGCGGTGCATGCCTGCGATACGCGCGGCCTGGTTCACCGCCGGTCCGATCACGGTGAAATCCAGCCGGCTTTCAGCACCGATATTGCCATAAAGGATCTCGCCCGAATGCAAGGCAAGTGTGAAATTGGCGACCGGCAGGCCGGCGGCGGCCCGTTCCGCGTTGAGCTCGGCCATACGCGTCTGCAGAACACCAACGGCGGCCAGCGCGGCGCGGGCGTCCTCGTCGATCTCGCCCACGTCGAACATGGCCATCAGCCCGTCGCCCATGAATTTCAGGATATTGCCGCCACAATCCTGAACGACCTCGACCGCCACGGCCAGATAGTCGTTCAGCATGGCGATGATGTCCGACCCGGGAAGGCGTTCGGCCAGGCCGGTAAAGCCCTCGAGGTCGAAGTTCCAGATCACGGCGTCGATCTGCTGCAAAGATCCGCGCCGGATTTCCCCCGACAGCACGCGCCGACCCGCATCCCGCCCCAGATAGACGCGCAGCAGATCCTGCGCCATTTTCCGGTTCGAGGCCGATTTCAAGGCCAGCCCCAGATGCGGCAGAGCATATCGGATCAGATCCAGGTGAATGTCGTCGAACCCCTCGGCATGGTCCGTCGTCCACGACATCAAGACCCCCTCGGGCATCTGGTCCAGGGCGATCCGGTTTTCGGGCTCGACCTTCTGCAGAACCAGACCGGATGCAAAGTAGTCTGTGGCACCTTTCTGGTGCAGTTCGTTCAAAAACGGAAATCGGCTGGGTTCGTTCTGGTCTTTCAACCTTTCACGCAGTTCCTTCGCACCGGACTGCAGCATCTCGTAGAGCGGGCTGGAAACCCACTGATCAGGCAATTCCTCGCGGTGCTCGTAATTCTCGACGCTGCCCCCTTCGTCCCGGTACCAGTTGAAACCGGTGCCGCCGTAAGTGGGGTGATAGGCGCTCTGGGCGGCGTGAAAGCGCATCAGGGGAACGCCCGCATCCACAAGCCGCAGGCAATAACCTTCGAGTATTTCCGACTGTTCGGCCCCTTCCAGCCCCCGGTCCAGCAACCATCCAATCAGATCATCGGCGCGGGCTTTGGGGTCGGTGGATGACATCTTGGGGCTCCGTCTGGTCTGATCCCCACTTGGGGGCTGCGGGGCCAGATTACCAGAGGTCAGTCCATCCCGGCCAGCCGCCGCAGCATCATCCGCAACAGCGCCGCCTCGCCCGTGGTGAACATGCCCGTCAGCCGGGCGTCATAGTCGCGGGCGATGTCGCGCAATTCGCGGTACACCGTCAGACCGGCGGGGGTCAGGGTCAGCCGCTCCATCCGGCGGTCGTTTTCATCGCGGGTGCGCCGCAGGTATCGGCGCTGTTCCAGCTTGTACACCGCGCGGCTGATCTTGGTCTTGTGCATCTTGGCACGTTCCCCGATCTGCTTGGCGGTCATCTCTCCGTAATTGCCAAGGTGGAACAACACGCGCCATTCGGTGCGCAGCATCCCATAGCGGTTCTTGTAAACCTTCTGGAAATCCAACGAGCTTTCCTCGGCCGCCTGGTTGAGCAGGAAGGGCAGGAAATTTCGCAGGTCGAAGTCATCTTTTTCGGCGGAATCTGGCTGTGTCATGGTTGTTAGTTACAAAATCAACTATTATCCGACAAGCAGCAAACGGAGGAACCCCGATGAATCGTCCGACTGACCCGCACGCTCTGACCCAAGCCAGCACGCCCGTTGGCACCCATGCAGGCTATATGCCCGGCTTTGGCAATGACTTTGAAACCGAGGCGCTGCCCGGCGCGCTGCCGCAGGGCATGAACAGCCCGCAGAAATGCAACTATGGCCTATATGGCGAACAGCTCAGCGGTACCGCCTTCACCGCCAACCCGCCCGAGCGCACCTGGTGCTATCGCATCCGGCCGTCGGTCAAGCATTCGCACCGCTATGAAAAGACCGACCTGCCCTATTGGAAAAGCGCCCCGAATGTCGATCCGGACGTGATCAGCCTGGGCCAGTACCGCTGGGACGCGGTGCCCCATTCCGACCAGCCGCTGACCTGGCTGACCGGCATGCGCACCATGACCACCGCCGGGGACGTGAACACCCAGGTCGGCATGGCCAGCCACATCTATCTGGTTACCGAATCGATGGTCGACGACTATTTCTTCTCGGCCGATTCCGAGCTTCTGGTGGTGCCGCAGGAAGGCCGGCTGCGTTTTGCGACCGAGCTGGGCATCATCGACCTGGAACCCAAGGAAATCGCCATCATCCCGCGCGGGCTGGTCTACCGCGTCGAGGTTCTGGAAGGCCCCTGCCGCGGCTTCGTCTGCGAGAACTACGGCCAGAAATTCGAGCTGCCGGGCCGCGGCCCGATCGGCGCCAACTGCATGGCCAACCCGCGCGACTTCAAGGCGCCCGTGGCCGCGTTCGAAGATCGCGAAGTGCCCTCGACCGTGACGATCAAGTGGTGCGGCCAGTTCCACACCACCAAGATCGGCCACAGCCCGCTGGACGTGGTGGCCTGGCACGGCAACTACGCGCCCTACAAATACGACCTGCGCACTTATTGCCCGGTCGGGGCGATCCTGTTCGACCACCCCGATCCGTCGATCTTTACCGTGCTGACCGCACCTTCGGGCGTGCCGGGCACGGCCAATATCGACTTCGTCCTGTTCCGCGAACGCTGGATGGTGATGGAGGACACCTTCCGCCCGCCGTGGTACCACAAGAACATCATGTCCGAGCTGATGGGCAATATCTACGGCCAGTATGACGCCAAGCCGCAGGGCTTCGTGCCGGGCGGCATGAGCCTGCACAACATGATGATCCCGCATGGCCCGGACAAGGAAGCCTTTGAAAAGGCGTCCAACGCCAATCTGGGGCCGGACAAGCTGGACAACACCATGTCCTTCATGTTCGAGACCCGCTTTCCGCAGCACCTGACCGCCTTTGCCGCGAACGAGGCGCCGCTGCAGGATGACTACATCGATTGCTGGACGGATCTGGAGAAGAAATTCGACGGCACGCCCGGCAAGAAATGACACCGGTGGCCCCACGGCCACCGCACCGCACAAGGAAACGCAATGTCTGTGATGAAATCCTGGGTGGCCTCGGCCAATGACGCGAACCACCCGTTTCCGCTGAACAACCTGCCTTATGGCGTCTTTTCGACCGAAGGCACCGAACCCCGCTGCGGCGTGGCCATCGGGGACATGATCCTTGATGTGTCCGCCGCCGAGGCCGAAGGGCTGATCACGCTGGGTGACGAGCCGCTGTTCGACCTGCCCTTCTGGAACCCGCTGATGGAGCAGGGACCGGCGGTCTGGGCCGCGCTGCGCGAGCGACTGACCGCCCTGCTGGCGAAAGGTTCGAAAGAACAGGACAAGGTCGAACCGCTGCTGGTTCCGCAGGCCGAGGCCCAACTGCACATGCCCTTTGCCGTCAGCGAATACACCGATTTCTACGCGGGCAAGCACCACGCCACCAATGTGGGCACCATGTTCCGCGGCCCGGAAAACGCGCTGCCACCCAACTGGTTGCACATCCCCATCGGCTACAATGGACGCGCTTCGTCTGTGGTAGTCTCGGGCACCGATATCCGCCGCCCGTGGGGGCAGTTGAAATCACCCGACCATGACCGCCCCGCCTTCCTGCCCAGCCGCCGCTTCGACATCGAGCTGGAGATGGGGGCCATCGTCGGCACCCCGTCCGACGGCCCGATCACCGTGCAGGAGGCAGACGACCACATCTTTGGCTATGTCCTGCTGAACGACTGGTCGGCGCGCGACATCCAGGCCTGGGAATATCAGCCGCTGGGCCCGTTCCAGGCCAAGGCCACCGCCACCTCGATTTCGCCCTGGATCGTGACCAAGGCCGCGCTGGACCCGTTCCGCTGCGACACGCCCCCGCGTGAGGTCGAGTTGCTGGACCACCTCAAGGACTGCGGCCCGATGCTCTATGACATCGAGCTCGAGGTGACGATGGCGCCCGAGGGCAAACCGGCGTCCACCATCGCCCGCACCAATTACAAGGAAATGTATTATTCCTCGGCGCAGCAACTGGCGCATCACACCACCTCGGGTTGCCCGATGAACGTGGGCGACCTGCTTGGCTCGGGCACGATTTCGGGGCCGACGAAGGACAGCCGCGGCTCGCTTCTGGAACTCAGCTGGGGCGGCAAGGAACCCATCACGCTGGAGACCGGCGAAACGCGCAGCTTCATCGAGGACGGCGACACGCTGACCCTGAAGGGCGCTGCCCGGGGCGACGGCTACACGATCGGCTTCGGCGATTGCACCGGCACGGTGCTGCCCGCCCGTGAAGACCCATACGCACGATAAGGAGCGCCAAATGGCAAAGGCATTCGCGTCCCAGGGGGACATGACCGAAAAGAAGATCTCGTTCACCGAGGTGGGCGAAGGGCTCTATGCCTTCACCGCCGAGGGCGACCCGAACTCGGGCGTGATCATCGGCGATGACAGCGTGATGGTGGTCGAGGCCCAGGCCACGCCGCGCCTGGCGCAGAAAGTGATCGACTGCATCCGTTCGGTGACCGACAAGCCGATCACCCATGTGGCGCTGACCCATTACCACGCGGTCCGCGTGCTGGGCGCCAGCGCCTTCGGTGCGCAGCAGATCATCATGTCGGACATGGCCCGCGCCATGGTCGTCGAACGCGGGAAAGAGGACTGGGACAGCGAGTTCCAGCGCTTTCCGCGCCTGTTCGAAGGGCATGAGAGCATCCCCGGCCTGACCTGGCCCACCACCACCTTCAACGACACGATGACGGTCTATCTGGGCAACCGCCGGATCGATCTGATGCATCTGGGCCGGGCCCATACGGCTGGTGACATCGTGATCCACGTGCCCGACCAGAACGTGATGTTCACCGGCGACATCGTCGAATATCACTCGGCCTGCTATTGCGGCGACGGGCATTTCAGCGACTGGGGCGACACGCTGGATCAGATCCAATGGTTTGACGTGGACGCCATCGCGCCGGGGCGCGGCGATGCGCTTGTCGGTAAGGAAATGGTGAACGCCGCCATCGAGAACACCCGCGATTTCGTCGAAAGCACCTATCGCCCGGCGGCCAAGGTGGCGGCGCGCGGCGGCAGCTTGAAAGAGGCCTGGGACGCGGTGCGTGCGGAATGCGATCCGAAATTCTCGGACTACGCCATCTACGAACACTGCCTGCCCTTCAACGTGGCCCGCGCCTATGACGAGGCGCGCGGCATTGACACCCCGCGCATCTGGACCGCCCAGCGCGATCTGGAGATGTGGGAAGCCCTGCAGGGCTGAGAAATGGCCCGGCAACTTGATCCAGATCGTGTTGCCGGCCTGAAAACGATGCAACCATGGAGGAGAGCCATCGGCGCCCCGCGCCGGTGGGCAGGGAATGTGCGCCCGGCGCACAGAACTTGGGGAGAGAGCCCATGAACAAGATTTTTGAACAGCCGCTCTATGCCTATGCCCGCAGCCCCGATCAGGATGCCCCCGCCCCGGTGCGGCATCAGGTGATCGTGATCGGCGCGGGCCCGGTCGGGCTGGCCGCCGCCATCGACTTGGCCCAGCAGGGCGTCGAGGTGGTGGTGCTGGACGACAACGACAAGGTCAGTTTCGGCAGCCGCGCCATCTGTTTCGCCCAGCGCACGCTGGAAATCGCCGACCGGCTGGGGTGTGCCCGGCCTATGGTGGGCAAGGGCGTGCTGTGGAACACCGGCAAGGTGTTCTTCGACGACCGCAAGGTCTATGAATTCAACCTTCAGCCCGATGAGGGCTATGCCCATCCGGCCTTCATCAACCTTCAGCAATACTACTTTGAGCAGTTCATGGTCGAACGGGTCCGCGCGTTGCAGGCCCAGGGCGCACCGCTCGAGATCCGCGGCCGCAACAAGGTCGAGGCGATCGGCACCCATGACGACCACGTCAAGCTCGAGGTGGAAACGCCCGAGGGGTCGTACACCGTCGAGGCCGACTGGCTGATCGCCTGCGACGGGGCCAATTCGCCCACCCGCCGGATGCTGGGGCTGGATTTCGTGGGCCGCGTGTTCGAGGACAACTTCCTGATCGCCGACGTGATCATGGAGGCCGATTTCCCGTCCGAGCGCTGGTTCTGGTTCGACCCGCCCTTCAACCGCGGCCAGTCGGCGCTGCTGCACAAACAGCCCGACAATGTCTGGCGCATCGACCTGCAACTGGGCTGGGACATCGACAAGGAACGCGAAAAGCGCCCCGAAAACGTGATCCCGCGCCTCAAGGCGATGCTGGGCGCGGATGTCCAGTTCGAGCTGGAATGGGTCAGCATCTATACCTTCCAGTGCCGCCGGATGGAGAAATTTCGCCACGGCCGCGTCCTGTTTGCCGGCGACAGCGCCCATCAGGTCAGCCCCTTCGGCGCGCGGGGGGCCAATTCGGGCCTGCAGGACACCGACAACCTGTGCTGGAAGCTGAAGATGGTCCTTGACGGCACCGCGCCCGACAGCCTGCTGGACAGCTATGATGTCGAGCGCATCCACGGCGCAGACGAGAACATCCTGAACTCGACCCGCTCGACCGATTTCATCACGCCGAAATCGGAAATGTCGCGCATCCTGCGCGACGCGGTTCTGGACCTAAGCGAACACTATGAGTTCGCCCGCCCGCTGGTGAATTCCGGACGGCTGAGCGTGCCCTGCACCTATGACGGCTCGCCGCTGAGTTCGGCGGATGCGCTGGATGGCCCGGCCGAAACGCGCCCCGGTTCGCCCTGCCCCGATGCGCCGCTGGGGGATGAATTCCTGTTGCCCAAGCTGGCAGGCAAGTTCACCCTGCTGACCATCGACGCCGACGCCCCGGAAACGATCGAGGAAGAGGGCGTGACGGTCGAGCGACTGGCGCTGTCGGTCAAGGATGACCGCACGCTGGCGCTGAAGCGGCGGTATCTGGGCGACGCGGAAGGTGCGGTCTATCTAATCCGGCCCGATCAGCATGTGGCGGCGCGGCGCGACAGCTATGAAGATAACGCGTTCCGGCATGCGATCCGCCGGGCCATCGGCAAGGAGTAGGCACAATGGATGAACTGATCCTCACCCCGAATATCGACGGCGCGGATGATTTCTATGCCGATCTGCTGGCCGCGCACGACGGTCTGGACAAGGCCGAAAGCGATGCGCTGAATGCGCGGCTGGTGCTGGTGCTGGCCAACCACATCGGCGACCGGACCATCCTGAAACAGGCGATCGACGCGGCCAAAGCCCGATGAGTGACGTCGTCCTGTATGACTATTGGCGATCCTCGGCCAGCTATCGGGTGCGTATCGCGCTGAACCTGGCCGGGATCGCCTATCGCACGCAGACCGTCGATCTGGTCAAGGGCGAGCAGACCGCGCCCGCGCATCTGGCGCGCAACCCGCAGGGCTTTGTTCCGGTGCTCGAGATCGACGGCGTGCAATTGACCCAGTCACTGGCCATTCTCGACTATCTCGACCGGACGCGGGGTCTGAACCTGCTGCCGGACGAGCCGGTTGCGCGGGCCAGGGCGCAGGCGCTGGCCCATGCCATCGCGGTGGATTTGCACCCGGTCTGCAACCTGAAAGTCGCCCGCCACGCCACGCAGCTGAGCGGAGGCCGGGGCGACATGCCCGGCGACTGGATGCGCCATTTCATCCGCCCCGGTCTGCTGGCCTTCGAGGCAATGCTGGCCGGATTCGAACAGGCCCCCTATTGCACGGGTTCGGCGCCCGGGCTGGCCGATCTCTGCCTGATCCCGCAGATGTACAACGCCCGGCGCTGGCAGGTCGACCTGTCGGACTTGCCGCGCGTTCTGGCGGTCGAGGCGGCCTGCGCCGACCACCCTGCATTTGCAGCGGCCCACCCGGACGCCCACGCGCCGGGCTGAGCCGCGCACAGGGTCTGTGTGCCGATGCGTCTGTGCACCGGCGCCGATCGGGCCTAGCCTTGTGCCGGAAATCACCGCACGAGGCCCCCGATGCCACAGATCACCGGCTATCACGCCCATGTCTATTTCGACGCCGAAACGCAGGAGACCGCCCGCCGTGTCTGCGAAGAGGCTGCCCGCCTGTTCCCCGCCCAGATGGGCCGCATGCACAGCCGCAATGTCGGCCCCCACCCGCGTTGGAGCTGCCAGCTGAGCTTTGCCGCCGATGCCTTCGACAAGGTGATCCCGTGGCTGATGCTGAACCGGCAGGGGCTGACCGTGTTCACCCACCCCGAAACCGGCGAGCACCTGCCCGATCACCGCGACAGGGCGATCTGGATGGGCGAGATGCTGGACCTGGACCTGTCGATCTTTGACCGGCTGGGCGCCTAGCCCAGCGCCCGCGTCTGTTCCCTGAGCTTGAATTTCTGGATCTTGCCTGTCGATGTCTTGGGCAGCGGCCCGAACACCACCGTCTTGGGTGCCTTGAAATGGGCCATGTGGTCGCGGCAGAACGCGATCAGATCGGCCTCGGTCGCATCGGCGCCCGGCTTCAACTCGACAAAGGCGCAAGGCGTCTCGCCCCATTTCTCGTCCGGCTTGGCGACCACGGCGGCCTCCATCACGGCGGGGTGTTTGTAGAGGATATCCTCGACCTCGACCGACGAGATGTTCTCGCCCCCCGAAATGATGATGTCCTTTGACCGGTCCTTCAGCGCGATATAGCCGTCGGGATGCATCACCCCCAGATCGCCCGAGGCGAACCAGCCGCCGCGGAACGCTTTCTGCGTGGCCTCGGGGTTCTTGAGATACCCTTTCATCACGATATTGCCCTGCATGAAGATCTCGCCCATGGTCTCGCCATCGGCCGGCACCGGTTCGAGCGTTTCGGGATCAGCCACCATCAGCCCCGACAGCGCGACGTATTTCACCCCTTGCCGCACCTTGAGCGCGGCGCGCTCCTCGGCGGGCTTGTCGTTCCATTCGTCCTTCCACGCGCACACGACCGACGGCCCGTAGGTTTCGGTCAGGCCATAGACATGGGTGACCTTGATCCCCATCCCCTCCATCGCGGCGATCACTGCGGCAGGCGGGGGAGCGCCTGCGGTCATTACCTTGATTTCATGGTCGAAATCCTTCAGGTGATCGGGTGCGTTGGCCAGCATGTTCAGCACGATGGGGGCGCCGCAGAAATGGGTCACGCGCTCGTTCCGGAAGGCGCGGTAGATCGGCTCGTCCCGCACCGCGCGCAGGCAGACGGACGTGCCCGCGTTCGCGGCCATGGTCCACGGAAAACACCAGCCGTTGCAGTGGAACATCGGCAGCGTCCACAGATAGACCGAATGTTGCGGCATGCCCCAGGTCAGGATGTTCGAGGTGGCGTTCAGCGCCGCGCCACGGTGGTGATAGACCACGCCCTTGGGGTTGCCGGTGGTGCCAGAGGTGTAGTTCAGGGTGATGGCGTCCCACTCGTCCTGCGGCAGCGACCAGTCGAATTCCGGGTCGCCCTCGGCCAGCAGCGCGTCATAGGTCAGCGCGCCCAGCTTCTCACCGCCGTCGAAACTGGGATCCTCGATGTCGATCACCAGAATGTCGTGATCCACCTGCTCCAGCGCCTGCTTCACCACACCCGAGAATTCGGGATCGACCAGCAGCACCTTGGATTCGGCGTGGTTCAGGATGAAGGCGATGATCGGCGCGTCCAGCCTTGTGTTGATGGCGTTCAGCACCGCGCCTGCCATTGGCACGCCGAAATGCGCCTCGTACATTTCGGGGATGTTGGCGGCGATGATCGACACCGTATCGCCCGTGCCCACCCCACGCGCGGCCAGCGCACTGGCCAACCGGCGGCAGCGCGCATAGGTCTGCGCCCAGCTATGGCGCCGGTCGCCATAGACCAAGGCCGGATAGTCAGGGTAAACGGCTGCCGTCCGCTCGATATAACTAAGCGGGGACAGGGCCGTGAAATTGGCCGGGCCTTTGTCCAGATCGCGCTGATAAATGCTGTGGGTCGCCATCCGCCTCTCCTCCCCAATTCGTCGGATTTTTCGTATTGAGCACAAAGGTTGCCGCAAAACAAACCCGTAAAAATACGCGAGGCGAATATACTGGAGCTACGCGATCGGGTAATCTGGCCCTACTGCGTACCGGGCTTTCGGGCTGATCTGCGGTATCTGGTTCATCCGCGCCTGCCGGGCATCGTGATTCCCGCGCGTCGCGTCTTACTGAAAGGACATGTCATGGACGGCACGTTCAACGAAAACGATCTTTCCCGCGTGGTCGAGGCCGACCGCGCCCATATCTGGCACCATCTGATCCAGCACAAGCCGTTCGAGACGAACGATCCGCGCATCATCGTCGAAGGCAAGGGAATGCGCGTCTGGGATCAGAAAGGCAAGGAACACCTGGATGCCGTCTCGGGCGGCGTCTGGACGGTGAACGTGGGCTATGGCCGCGAATCCATCTGCAAGGCGGTCTACGACCAGCTGATGAAGCTGTGCTATTTTGCGAACTCGGCGGGCTCGATCCCCGGGGCGCTTTTCGCCGAAAAGCTGATCGAGAAGATGCCAGGCATGAGCCGGGTCTACTACACCAACTCGGGGAGCGAGGCGAACGAGAAGGCGTTCAAGATGGTCCGCCAGATCGCCCACAAGAAGTACGGCGGCAAGAAGACCAAGATCCTGTATCGCGACCGCGATTATCACGGCTCGACCCTGGCGGCGATGTCGGCGGGCGGTCAGGATGAGCGCAACGCGCAATACGGCCCCTTTGCGCCGGATTTCGTGCGCGTTCCGCACTGCATGGAATACCGCAAGCACGAACTGGACGGCGCACCCGAAGAGAACTTTGGCGAATGGGCCGCCGATCAGATCGAAGCGGTGATCCTGCGCGAAGGTCCCGACACCGTGGGCGCGCTGTGCCTTGAGCCGGTGACCGCCGGCGGCGGCGTGATCGAAGCGCCCGAAGGCTACTGGCAGCGCGTGCAGGAGATCTGCAAGAAGTACGACATCCTGCTGCATATCGACGAGGTCGTCTGCGGCGTGGGTCGCACCGGCACCTGGTTCGGGTACCAGCAATACGGGGTGAAACCCGACTTCGTGACCATGGCCAAAGGCGTGGCCTCGGGCTATGCCGCGATTGCCTGCATGGTGACCACCGAGGAAGTCTTTGACATGTTCAAAGACGATGCCGCGGACCCGATGAACTATTTCCGCGACATCTCGACCTTTGGCGGCTGCACCGCCGGGCCGGCGGCGGCGATCGAGAACATGCGCATCATCGAAGACGAGAACCTGCTGGGCAATTGCGCAGCGATGGGGGATCGCATGATGGGCAACCTGCAGGCACTGATGGACAAGCACAAGGTCATCGGCGACGTGCGCGGCAAGGGCCTGTTCCTGGGTGCCGAACTGGTCGCGGATCGGGCGTCCAAAGAACCGGTGGATGAAAAGCTGGCCCAAGCGGTCGTGGCCGATTGCATGGCGCAAGGGGTAATCATCGGTGTCACCAACCGCTCGGTCCCCGGCCGCAACAACACGCTATGCTTCTCTCCGGCTTTGATCGCCACGGCGGACGACATCGACCAAATCACCGATGCGGTTGATGGCGCACTGGGGCGTGTGTTCGGGTAAACCCAGCGCGGGATAAAAGACCAAGTGAAGCCGGCGTTCTTCGCGCCGGTTTCTTTTTTTAGCTCCATTTGCTCAGGCAATAGCCTTTGTTTGAGTCAATCAGCGCATCCAGACCAAAGTCTAGGATTTGCGCCCGCTGATGACAAAATGAGTTAGCGAAAAGAAAAACCGGCCCCTCGCGGCCAAGGATCTCTGCTCATCCGCCCATTCCTTGGCTTCCTGATCCGGAACGAGCTTGTTGGACTCGGCAAACCTTTTCAGCAGGGTGATCATCATATTGGCCAGCCCATCTGGCCGGAGTTCGTTATCGCAAATCGTGATCGGCGTGATGCTTTCCACATTGAAACCCGCGTCTCTCAATATCGGTGGCAGTCGTGCGGGCACGTCTCTCCCGACAAAGTGCTCGTCCCAGGCTTTTATCATCTGATCCATTCTTGCCGGATCATCACTGTACCAAACCAGACTGTCGAAATGGATGTCGCCCACGACAAGCAGACCAGCCGTCCTGAGACAGCGATGGGCCTCCGCCACCGCGGCGGCAATGTCGTCTAAATACTCGTAAACCTGAACCGATACCGCCTTGTCGAGTGACGCATCCTCGACCGGAAGTTGGCCTGCCTCACCCTCCATGATCTGGACCCAGTCATATTCATGGCAGCGGTTTTTGGCGGAACTCCGCATCGCCTCACTTGGATCGATCCCCAAAACACGCCCGGTCGGACCAACCGCCCGCGCGAGCTCTGCTGTCAAAAGACCGTTGCCGCATCCAACGTCCGCAATGGTATCACCCGGGGCTGGTCGCAACGCGTCAAAAGACCCTCGCCGCCGCCGGGTGACATCGGCACCTTGATACACGCTATCGAGTAGACGCGTTGTTGCTGCATCAAATTCAAGCATGGCACTCGCAAAACCAATGTTGGTCAATTCAGCACGTGCAAGCCTAGCGGTTTTTGGTCTAATTGTCTGCCTGCGCAAAAAAGCAGGCACTCAGGCATCAAAAAAAGCCGCCCCTTGTAGCGCGGCCTTTCTTTCACTGTTTACTGAATGAGGAGGCCAGAGGGGCAAGTACCCTAGAAACCACCCCACCAAGCAGCTCCAGTTCGTGCAACCTGCGTTTTTGTGCGTCAGTTCGCCCTTTTGATTTCGACTTCATCAAATTCGAAACGGCCAGTTCCAAAGGCTGCCAGGCCTATCCCCGCACGAGCGCCCTGGCTGGAGTTCGTGGACGTTCGCTTTGAGAACAGCGTTTGAACGACCTTGGTCCCGTTGGCAAAGAAAACCACATGCGCCCCACGGACCTGGAAGGTCAGCTTGTTCGGGGCGCCGACACGTATCGCGTCATGTCTGTCCGCGTGTACCAGCCGCAATTGGCGACCGTCCTTTTGCAGTACGTGATAGCGCCCTTTGTCGTCCACAGTGAACGCCACATACTTCCCGGACTTTCCGCTGCCAACCAGAATGCCCACACCGCTTTTGCCGCTGAACTCTCCGTCCACCACGGCAGAGATTACCATGTCCTGCGTGCTCTCCAACGAATCCGAGCCGGGAAACTTCACCCACGCCACATCGTTGAACTGAAGGCTACGCGCATCCTGTCTGTTCTCCATGACGAATTTTTCATCGGCCACATAAACAGCCCAGGGCGGCTTGGCCGATTGAAAGTCGATCTGCCCACCCAGCATGAGCGTCGTGTCGTCGCCATCAAAGGTTTCAACCAAAACGTCAGGAAGGTCAGGTTCGGTGATCGTGTCCTGTGATCTTGCCACTGTCGGGTGGCAGATCGCCACTGCCGTCAAGACAAGAAGGGCTTGTGTAAGTCTTTGGCAAATAGGCATTTCAGTATTCCGCATTCAATTCATCAGTGAAACTTAACAGATGATTGCACCAAATGCGTGTAGTGACCATGACGGAATCCCATACTTGGTTTATGCGAAATCCAATCTGGTCGATCCAAAGAAAAAAGCCGCCCCGAACGGGACGGCCTTTCTTTCACTGTCTCTCGAAAGAGGATCAGGCGGTCAGAGCGGCCTGTGCCTTGGCGACGATCGCGCCGAACGCTTCCGGTTCGTGCACGGCCAGATCGGCCAGGACTTTGCGGTCCACTTCGATACCGGCCAGGTTCAGGCCGTTGATGAAGCGGGAATAGGTCAGAGCTTCGTCATGCGAACGAACAGCGGCGTTGATGCGCTGGATCCACAGGGCGCGGAAGTTGCGCTTGCGGTTCTTGCGGTCGCGGGTTGCGTACTGGTTGGCCTTGTCGACGGCCTGACGGGCAACCTTGAAGGTGTTCTTGCGGCGGCCATAGTAACCTTTGGCGGCCTTGATGACCTTCTTGTGACGGGCGTGAGTTACGGTTCCACCTTTAACGCGGGACATATCGGTATCTCCTCTTAGCGGTCGTAGGGCATGTAGCCCTTGACGATCTTGGCGTCGGGGGCGGACAGGGTGGTGGTGCCACGGGCGTCGCGGATGAACTTCTTGGTCCGCTTGATCATGCCGTGCCGCTTGCCGGCCTGAGCTGACATGACCTTACCGGTCGCGGTCACCTTGAAGCGCTTCTTGGCGCTCGATTTGGTCTTCATCTTGGGCATTTCCGTCTCCTTTCAGGGTTCGGTACGAAACGCGACTCGGCATGCCACATCGGCCGGTCGCGCGATCAGATGCGCCGTTTACGCAAGTTCGGTCATGCTGGCAAGGGGTTTTTGACCCGTTCGGGTGCTTTTTGCACCGGGGTCGGGAACCGGGGCAGCAGGGCCGCCCCGGTTGGTGTCATCAGTCGGCGAACTTGCGGATTTCGCCGCTTTTCAGTCGCGCGCTGTACGAGGCCAGTTCCTGACGCACCACTTTCATCAGGAAGTAGAGCGCAAAGACGTTGACCACGGCCATGGCAAAGATCGCCGCGTCCGAGAAGTCGATGACCGGGCCCAGGTTGGCCGCAGCCCCGATCACCACGAAGACGCAGAAGATCAGCTTGAACGCCAGCTCCTTGGTGTGGCCCTCGCCAAACAGATAGGTCCAGGCCTTGAGGCCATAGTAGGACCAGCTGATCATGGTCGAGAAGGCGAACAGGATCACCGCGATGGCAAGGATGTAGGGGAACCAGCTGAAGGCGCTGCCGAAAGCGGCCGAAGTCAGGCTGACGCCAGAGTTGCCATCCACGGTTGCGATCGCCGTGCCGGCTTCGTTCAGCACGTACAGGCCGGTTGCCGGGTCGATCACCAGCTGCTGGGTGATGATGATCACCAGCGCGGTCATGGTGCAGATCACCACGGTGTCGATGAACGGCTCAAGCAGCGAAACAAAGCCTTCGGTGATCGGCTCTTTGGTACGGACAGCCGAGTGTGCAATGGCCGCCGAGCCAACGCCTGCCTCGTTCGAGAATGCGGCGCGCTTGAAGCCCTGGATCAGAGCACCGACCATGCCGCCGGCGACACCCAGACCGGTGAAGGCACCAGCGAAGATCTGACCGAAGGCCCAGCCGATCATGTCAGCGTTCATGATGATGATAACCAGCGCAGTGGCGACATACAGGATGCCCATGAACGGCACGACCTTCTCGGTCACGCGGGCGATCGACTTCAGGCCGCCCACGATGACCATGAACACCACGGCCGCGAAGACCAGGCCGGTGATCCAACCGGGATAGTCACCGACGATGCCCGCGATCTGCTGGTGCGCCTGGTTGGCCTGGAACATGTTGCCCCCGCCCAGCGCGCCAAGGATACAGAAGATCGAGAACAGGACCGCCAGGATCTTGCCGCCGGGCAGACCCAGCTCGGCAAAGCCCTTGGACATATAGTACATCGGGCCGCCCGAAACGGTGCCGTCTTCGTACTCGTTACGGTACTTCACACCCAGCGTACATTCGGTGAATTTCGACGCCATGCCCAGAAGGCCGGCGAGGATCATCCAGAAGGTCGCACCGGGGCCGCCGATGCCGACGGCCACCGCGACGCCCGCGATGTTGCCCAGGCCGACCGTACCGGACAGCGCCGTTGCCAGCGCCTGGAAGTGACTGACCTCGCCCGCATCGTTGGGGTCGGAATAGTCACCTTTGACCAAGCTGATCGCATGGCTGAAGAACCGCATCTGCACAAAGGCGAAATACAGCGTGAACACCGTCGCGGCCACGACCAGCCACATCACGATCCAGGGAAAGCTCGTCCCCGGAAAAGGTGCGAAGATGAAGCTGACGAAGGGGCCCGTCAGATTCGCGAAAGTCTGGTTGATCTTTTCATCCAGACCGGGGGCCTCCTGCGCAAATGCGGGGTTGGCCAGCAGGGCCGCGGCCGCACCGGACAGGCCCAGGGTTTTGATCGATTTCATGTCTGCTCCTCCCGTCAGTTCACGACTGTGACCGGAACGTCGGCGTGCATGACCAGATTCTGGGTCGAACTGCCGAAGATTCGCTTTTTGATGCCGTCAGCCGAGGATCGTCCCACGACGATCTGCGATCCGCCGTTTTCGACCGTGATCGCGTTCAGCGTTTCGGCCACATCGCCATGGCGGACAATACCGCGGGCGCTGAAGCCTGCGGCCTTCAGGGCCTCGACGGCGGGTTCCACCACGCGGCTGGTGGCAAGCGCGATCTCCTCCTCGCGCCGCTTGTGCCGCAGGGCGTTTTCCTCGGGAGTTTGGAAAGTATAGGGCGACCATTCGATGACATAGGCAACCAGCAGTTCACACGATCCAATCCGACTTGCCAGATCCTTGGCAAAGCCGACCGCGCGATCCCCGGTCTCTGTCCCGTCCAGTCCTATGACAATTTTCGTTGTCATCTCGTTCCTCCGTTTTTGTTGATTTGGCCGGGGCCCGTGCCCCCGGCAGGGCAGCCGGAACCTGGAACTCGTTTTACAAGACTGCCCTTCGGTCAAGTATCAGGAAAAATCACTAGGAAAAGGAGATTTTTTCGGTCTATTTTCAGGAAAATATGCCGCCAGACCTCAAAAACGCAGGGAAATTGCCTGATGGACAGGGATTTGGATAAGATCGATCAACGGATATTGGCCGAGCTCGAGGCCAATGGACGCCTGCCAATAGTCGAACTGGCGGCCCGAGTAAACCTGACCAACACGCCGTGTTCCGAGCGGGTGAAACGGCTGGAAAAGAGCGGGTACATTACCGGCTACAGCGCGGTGATCGACAAGGAGAGGCTGGGGCTGGGGCACTTGACGGTGGTGCAGGTTTCGCTGACGGCCACAGCCGAACACTCGCTGGATCGTTTCAACGAGGCCGTGCGACGGGTACCTGAAATCGAAACCTGCCTGATGGTCGCCGGATCATTCGACTACATGCTGACCGTGCGGACACGCGACATCGCGCATTTCCGAACCGTTCTGGGCGACAAGATCAACAAGCTTCCGGGGATACACCAGACAAGCTCTTTCACGGTGATGGAGACCGTCAAAGAACATGTCGGCGCCAAAGCAAGACCCGGCGGACCGGGTGGCTGATCCTATTCGGGATCCGTCGAGTAGATCAGACGCTCGTCGCAGGGGGCGACGCGCAGGATGTTTGTCGAGCCTGGCACGTTGAACGGAACACCGGCGGTCACCACGATCTGATCCGAGGCGCCGGCAAATCCGCTGGCACGCGCCGCGCGCGCCGCATTGACCACGGCGCTTTTGAACCGCTCGAGCTCGGGCGTCATCACGCAGTGACAGCCCCAGCTGAGGCACAGACGCCGCGCGGTGCCGCACAGCGACGTCATGGCGATGATCGGGACACCGGGACGCTCGCGGGCGGTGAGCAGCGCGGTGGTGCCGCTTTGGGTAAAGCAGCAGATCGCCTTGATGTCGGTCTTTTCGGCAATTTCACGGGCCGCGGCCACGATGCCGTCGGCAACGGTCGTTCCCTTGGTCTGGCGCGAGGCGTCGATGATCTGTTTGTATGTTGGGTCGGCTTCGACCTCGATCGCGACCTTGTTCATGGTCTGAACGGCCTCGATCGGATACGAGCCCGCGGCCGACTCGGCGCTCAGCATGATGGCGTCGGTTCCCTCATAGATCGCGGTGGCGACGTCCGACACCTCGGCGCGGGTGGGCATCGGGCTTTCGATCATGCTTTCCAGCATCTGGGTGGCAACGATCACCGGCTTGGCGGCGGCGCGGCACTTGCGGACCAGTCGCTTTTGAATCGGAGGCACGGCCGAGACCGGGAGTTCGACCCCCAGATCGCCACGGGCGACCATGATACCGTCCGATGCGTCGAGAATTTCGTCGAACGCCTCGACCGCGGCGGGTTTTTCAATCTTGGACAGGATGGCGGCACGGCCATCGGCCAGGGCGCGCGCTTCGTACACGTCCTTGGCCCGCTGCACGAAGCTCAGCGCAAGCCAGTCGACACCCAGCTGGCAAACGAACTCCAGATCGTCCCGGTCCTTCTCCGACAGGGCCGCCAGCGGCAGTACTACGTCGGGCACGTTCACACCCTTGCGGTTCGAGATGGTCCCGCCGATTTCAACTTTGCAATCCGCGAAATCGGGGCCGCATTTCTCAACCACAAGCCGGATCTTGCCGTCGTTGACCAGCAGATGCGCCCCCGCTTCCAACGCCTGAAAAATCTCGGGATGCGGCAGGCAGACCCGGCTGACATCGCCCGGAGTTTCGTCCAGATCCAGACGGAACGCGGCACCTTCGACCAACTCTTCTGCATCATTCGCAAACACACCGACCCGCAGTTTCGGGCCTTGAAGGTCAGCCAGAATGGCGATCGGACTGTCGAGATCCTTTTCGATCTGACGGATGATCCGGTGGCGCTCACGGATTTCGTCGTGGCTGCCATGGCTCATGTTCAGGCGGAAAACATCGGCGCCGGCCTCGTGCAGAGCACGGATCATATCATAGTCGTTGGACGCCGGGCCCAGCGTCGCCACGATTTTCACATTTCTCAGGCGTCGCATCGCGCTTGCTCTCCTTGATGGCCGAATGTTACCGCAAACAGTGTTCGGGTCGCTTATTGCGCAATTCCCTTTCCGTGGCAACTGTCCTACACCTGCGGCAAACTAGATGACAGGCTCATGACATACACTCCGTTTTATGTGCACGGGGCGGATCGCCCGTCCCGCTGGCTGATCACGTGTGACCATGCCACCAACACCGTACCGCCGCAGATCAACGGCGGCGATCTTGGCCTTCCGCGTGAGGACATGGAGCGCCACATCGCCTATGACGTAGGCGCCTACGAGGTGTCAAAACATCTGGGCGAGATCCTGAACGCGCCGGTGATCGCGGCCAATTTCTCGCGGCTGGTGATCGACCCGAACCGGGGCGAGGACGACCCGACGCTGCTGATGAAACTGTATGACGGGTCGATCATTCCAGCCAACCGTCACGCCGACGCCGCCGAACGCGAACGGCGCCTGAACCTGTGCTATCGCCCCTATCACGAGGCGCTGGCCAAGATGGCCGCGCTGCCCCACGCTGTTATCGTTTCGATGCATTCCTTCACGCGCCAGTTGCGGGGCCGCCCGCCGCGCCCCTGGCATGTCGGTATCTTGCACACCGCAGACGAGCGGTTCTCGGCCCCGCTGATCGACCGGCTTCGGGCCGAGGAGGATCTGTGCGTCGGCGTCAACGAACCCTACACCGGCGTGTTGCCGGGGGATGCGATCGACCGGCACGCCACCGCTTTTGGCCGCCCCAACGCACTGATCGAGCTGCGCAACGACCTGATCGCCGATCATGCCGGGCAACGCGCCTGGGCCGAGCGCCTGGCGCCGATCCTGCAGGATGCGCTTGCCGCAAGCGGGCTGTAACGCTGGAAATATCCGCGACCAAACGACGCCCGTGCTCTTGCGCGGCGCGCGGGCGGCCCCCATTCTCTGGGATGAAAGGAGGCCGTCATGACACCTGAAACCCTGACAGCCTTTTTCGGCTGGATGACCGTTCTGAACTTTGCGGTCCTGCTGCTGTCGACCCTGATGGTGGTGGCCCTGCAGGACCGCATCGCCGCCATTCACGGCCGCATGTTCCAGATGGAAAAGGCCGAGGTCAGAAAGGCCTATTTCAAGTATCTTGCCAACTACAAGATCCTGACCCTGATCTTCTGCCTGATGCCCTGGATTGCCCTCAAGCTGGTCTGAACCGGCGCGCGTTGTGCAATGGCCTCGGGCTTGCTAGGTCTGGATCAAATCCCTTCAAACCGGAGCCCGACCATGGACCCCCAGACCGAGATCGAACTTCAGGCCGCCGCTTTCCGCCGTCTGCAGAAACACCTGATGCAGGACCGCACCGACGTTCAGAACATTGACATGATGAACTTGGCCGGGTTCTGCCGAAACTGCCTGGCACGGTGGTATCAAGAGGCGGCCAATGAAAAAGGCATTGAAATGGGCAAGGACGAAGCCCGCGAAATTTTCTATGGCATGACCATGGATGAGTGGAAGTCCAAATACCAGACCGAGGCCAGCCCCGAAAAACAGGCCGCCTTCAAGGTCGCGTTCGAAGAGAACGTGGGCAAAAAAGACTGACACCATAACGAAAAGGCCCGCCAGATCGGCGGGCCTTTGCATTCAAATCGCTGCCTTCAGGCTTTCGTCCAGATAGATCTCGCGCAGCCGCTTGGCGATCGGGCCCGGCGTGCCGTCGCCCAGCGCTACGCCGTCGATCTCGACCACCGGCATCACGAAAGCGCTGGCCGAGGTGGTGAAGGCCTCGTCGGCCTCTTTTGCTTCGTCGATCGTGAACAGGCGCTCCTCGACTTCCATCTGCGCCTCGGTCGCCATGCGCAGCACCGCCTTGCGGGTGATCCCGTGCAGAATGTCGTTTGACAGCGGGCGGGTAACGATCTTGCCGTTCTTGACGATATAGGCGTTGTTGCTGGTGCCCTCGGTCACGTACCCGTCTTCGATCATCCAGGCATCATCGCACCCTGCGGCCTTGGCCATCATCTTGCCCATAGACGGGTACAACAGTTGCACCGTCTTGATGTCGCGGCGGCCCCAGCGGATATCCTCGATCGAGATGATCTTGGCCCCTTTCTTCGCCGCCGGGTTATCCGCCAGCCCGGGCTTGTTCTGGGTGAACAGAACCAGCGTCGGTTTGGTGTCAGCCGAGGGGAAGACGAAATCGCGGTCGCCGTCGCTGCCGCGGGTGACCTGCAGATAGACCAGCCCCTCAGTGATGCTGTTCAGCTCGACCAGCTTGCGGTGGATTTCGAGCAGCTCGTCCTTACTGCAGGGCTCGGCCATCTGCAATTCGTCCAGCGACCGCTTCAGGCGCACCGCGTGCCCTTCGAAGTCGATCAGCTTGCCGTCCAGCACGCTGGTCACCTCATAGACGGCATCCGCCATCAGAAAGCCTCGGTCGAAGATCGAGACCTTGGCTTCGGTCTCGGGCAGGTATTCGCCGTTCACGTAAACGGTGCGGGTCATGTCATATCCTTCTCGTCCTTGGGCTGCGCCCATTCCTCACCTCAGCGCGTCACCCCCAGAGCGCCGCCTGCGGCGGGTGTACTCCGGCCGCGTCGAAAACCAGCGGGGTGTCGCGGTCTTCGGCCAACAGAAGCGGGCCGTCAAGGTCCGTCACCAGCGCGCCCTGCGCCACCAGTGTCGCAGGCGCCATCGCCAAAGAGCTGCCGACCATGCAACCCACCATGATGCCATAGCCCTCGGCCTGCGCCCCGCGGCGCAGTTCCAGCGCCTCGGTCAGACCGCCGGTCTTGTCCAGCTTGATGTTGATCACGTCATATTTGCCCTTCAATCCGGGCAGGCTGGCGCGATCGTGGCAGCTTTCGTCGGCGCAGACCGGCACCGGGCGCTCCAGCCCGATCAGCGCCTCGTCATCGCCGGCGGGCAGCGGCTGTTCGACCAGCGCGACGCCCAACCGCACCAGATGCGGCGCCAGATCGGCATAGACCTCGGCCGACCAGCCCTCGTTGGCATCCACGATGATCTTCGCATCCGGCGCCCCGGCCCGCACGGCCTCGAGCCGCGGCATGTCGTCGGGCGTGCCCAGCTTGATCTTCAACAGCGGACGATGCGCGTTCTTCGCCGCCTGCGCCCGCATGGCGTCGGGCGTGTCCAACGACAGGGTATAGGCGGTGATCTCGGGCTTGGGCGCGGGCAGGCCGGCCAGTTCCCAGGCGCGCTTGCCCGCCCGCTTGGCCTCAAGGTCCCACAGGGCGCAATCCACCGCATTGCGCGCGGCACCGGCGGGCAGCAGGTCCATCAGCGACTGGCGCGTGAACGTGTTGGGCAAACCGCGGATCTCGGCTTCGACCGATTCCAGCGATTCGTCATACCGGGCATAAGGCACACATTCGCCCCAGCCCTGATGCGCCCCATCCGTCAGGCGCACCGTCAGTACCTTGGCCTCGGTCCGCGACCCGCGCGAGATGGTGAACACCTGCGCCAGCCGGAACACATCACGAGAGACGTCGATCTGCACGCGCCCACTCCTTGGTCTTTGCAGTTTCCAGCGCCGGAGGCAGGTATCCCCGCCATCGGCGCCCCGGTTGGATCACATCGCGGCCAGCGCGTCCACCAGCTTGCCCGCGCCGAACCGGTACGGATCCGTGGTCGGCAGGCCCATCTCGGCCTCGACCTTGGCGATGTAGGCTTTCGCGTCCTCCTCGCTCAGGTGCTGTGTGTTGATCGACACACCCGCGACCTGACAGGCGGGGTTCGCCACGCGCGCCAAAGGCAAAGCCGTGTCGCGCAGCTGTTCCAGCGTCGGCAAAGAGTATTCCGGCAGACCGCGCATATGGGTGCGGGTCGGCTCGTGGCACAGAACCAGAGCATCCGGCTGACCGCCATGGATCAAGGCCATGGTCACGCCGGAATACGAGACATGGAACAGCGACCCCTGCCCCTCGATGTGATCCCAGTGATCAGGATCGTTCTCGGGCGTCAGGTACTCGACGGAACCGGCCATGAAATCGGCCACCACGGCGTCCAGCGGTACGCCCTGGCCGGTGATCAGAATGCCGGTCTGGCCGGTGGCGCGGAAGGTCGATTTCATGCCGCGCTTGCGCATCTCGGCATCCATCGACATGGCCGTGTACATCTTGCCCGCCGAACAATCGGTGCCCACCGCCAGACAGCGCTTGCCGCTGCGCTTGCGGCCGTTGGCGATCGGATAGCCCACCGTGGGCACGCGAACGTCATGCAGCGTGCAGCCATGGGTCTGGGCGGCGGCGACCAGATCGCCTTCGTCGCGCAGCAGGTTGTGCAGGCCCGAGGCCAGGTCATAGCCCATTTCCAGCGCGGCGATCAGGACCTCTTTCCAAGCCTGGCTGATGACGCCACCGCGGTTCGCGACACCGATGACCAGCGTCTTGGCGCCGGCGGCCTTGCCTTCGGCCAGGGTCATGTCGGTCAGGCCCAGATCGGCCTTGCAGCCCTCCATCCGCAGCTGACCCACGGCGTTTTCCGGGCGCCAGTCCCGAATGCCGATCGCGACCTTGGCGGCCAGTTGGTCGGGGGCATCACCCAAAAACAGCAGATACGGTGTCTCGATCATCGCGCGCTCTCCTTTTCTTCCGCCCCAACCTATTGAAGGCCGTCAACGAGCGTTTCTCGTTTTCCTCCGACCTCCCGCACCTCGACCGGAGAATTTTGCAAGATTTCCCCGAACGGCGCAAAAAGCTTCGAAATTTTCAAAACGATGAAACTTTGACCGCCGCATTCCGGGGGTTGCGCACAGCTTTCTGCAACAGCATTGCCGCAGTTGCACAATCAGGCTTGCGCAGGGTCGCGCAATTTAATACCCAATTGCCAACTGAAATCGCAATTTCATTACCCAACGAGGTGCCGATGAGCTTTCGTATCCAACCCGCCGCCCCGGCGCGACCAAACCGCTGTCAGCTGTTCGGCCCCGGTTCCAACACCAAGCTGTTCCCCAAGATGGCCGCCTCGGCCGCGGACGTGATCAACCTCGACCTCGAAGATTCGGTGGCCCCGTCCGACAAGGACACCGCCCGCGCCAATGTGATCGAGGCGCTGAACACCGTGGATTGGGGCAACAAGTACATGTCGGTGCGCATCAACGGGCTGGATACGCCCTATTGGTACCGCGATGTCGTTGACCTGCTGGAACAGGCCAGCGACCGGCTGGATCAGATCATGATCCCCAAGGTGGGCTGCGCCGAGGATGTCTATGCGGTTGACGCCTTGGTCACTGCGATCGAACGCGCGAAGGGCCGCACCAAGCCCATCAGCTTCGAGGTCATCATCGAATCCGCCGCCGGTATCGCCCATGTCGAGGAAATCGCGGCCTCCTCCCCACGCCTGCAGGCCATGAGCCTGGGCGCGGCCGATTTCGCCGCCTCGATGGGGATGCAGACCACGGGAATCGGCGGCACGCAGGAAAACTACTACATGCTGCGCGAGGGTCAGAAATACTGGTCGGACCCGTGGCACTGGGCACAGGCTGCCATCGTGGCCGCCTGCCGCACCCATGGGGTGCTGCCGGTCGACGGGCCGTTCGGCGACTTCTCGGACGACGAAGGCTATATCGCCCAGGCGCGCCGTTCGGCGACGCTGGGCATGGTCGGTAAATGGGCGATCCACCCCAAGCAGATCGCGCTGGCCAATCAGGTCTTCACCCCGTCGGACGAGGCGGTGGCCGAAGCGCGCGAGATCCTGGCCGCGATGGAGCAAGCCAAGGCCAATGGCGAAGGCGCCACGGTCTACAAGGGGCGGTTGGTCGACATCGCCTCGATCAAGCAGGCCGAGGTGATCGTGGCGCAGGCCGAGCTGATTGCCGCAAACGGCTGATGGGGGCTTCAAAAAAAAGGCGCTCGTTCCGAGCGCCTTTTCCTGACTTCGGTTGGCCTCAGCGGCCGAACACGTTGTTTGGGGTCCAGGTAAACTTCTCACCCTGCTTGCCGGATTTCATCATCAGGCAGGACGTTCCCAGCTTCTGGAAATAGATGATCTTCAGAGGGTACCAGCCCGCCTTTGGAACTTCGACCTCGGTGCGCTGGTTGGCTTCACACCCCTGGATCCCGGTGACACGGCCGATCTGCTGACCACCGACATAGGCCTCGATCCCGTCATTGGACCATGTTTCAAGCTCGTAAATGCCCGGAGAATCAAAGCGCATGTACCCGGTGATTTCAGCGGCAACATTGTAGGGGTCCGTGAATGTCAAAACCGGCTCGCCCTTGTTGGTGTCGGCGTAGTCCAGCCCGCGCAGTGGCTTGCCCGGCTTGGCCTTGGACAACACGCTTTTGGCCTGGCTCAGATCGCGGATCTTTCTCTGAGTACCCTGCCCCACATATTTCACGTTCAACCCCGCCTTGGGATTGGGCTGCGGGTTGGCGGGCTGCAATTTCAAAGGCGCGGCAAATGCGGCACCGGCGACAATCGCCATCACGGCCGCCAGTACGCCTGTCCGAACAAAACTCATGATCGTGTCTCCCTGACATCGCGCCCTGTTCGATCTGATGCCGAGTTTCTGGCGCTTTCAGGCTGACGATATTCCGGGATACATATGCCTGCAAGGTCCTTGCGGCAGTGGGTTCAAGCTCAGGCCCTCAGGTCTTTCGGGGATCCCATGACCACGTAGGACGTGATCGAGGTGACATGGGGCAACGTGCCCAATACGTCGGTATGGAAGGTCTTGTAGGCCGACAGGTCGGCGCATTCCACCCGCAACAAGTATTCGATCGTACCGGTGATGTTGTGGCATTCGACCACTTCGGGCGCCAATTGCACCGCTTTTTCAAAACCTTCCTGGGCGGTCTTTGTATGCTCACCCAGTCCGACGCCGATATAGGCGACAAAACCGACACCCATCGCCGCAGGGTTCAAAACGGCGCGATACCCGCTGATAATGCCCGACCGCTCAAGCTCTTGAACCCGGCGCAGACAGGCTGACGGCGAAAGCCCTACGCGGTCCGCCAGTTCAAGGTTGCTGATCCGGCCATTCCGGGCCAGCTCTTGCAATATTTGCTGATTCTTGAGGTCAATACTCGCCATTTGTTGCAAGCATTATGTAATCGAGCGCGAAATCGCAATTTCATTTGACCAAACCTGGGCGATCTTTGCGCCATGACTTACGACATTCTACTTGCGCTGGTCGCCTTTGCCTTTGTCTCGTCCATCACGCCGGGACCGAACAATCTGATGCTCATGGCCTCAGGGGCGAATTTCGGGTTCCGGCGGACAATCCCCCATATGCTGGGTATCGGCCTGGGTTTCATGCTGATGGTTTTGTTGGTCGGCGCAGGGTTGGTGCAGGTGTTCGAAGCCTATCCCGTCAGCCACGTGATCCTCAAAATCGCGTCGGTGGCCTATCTGCTATTCCTCGCGTGGCGAATTGCCAATGCGGCTCCTGCCAAGGGCCCGGGACACGCCGGACGACCCATGACGTTTCTGCAGGCGGCGGCGTTTCAATGGGTGAACCCCAAAGCCTGGGCCATGGCGTTGACGGCGACGACCGCCTATGCCCCGGGCCAGACCCTGCAAGCCATTGCGCTGGTTGCCATTGTATTCGGCTGCGTGAATCTGCCATCTGTCAGCACCTGGACGGTTCTGGGCCAGCAGATGGCGCGCGTGCTGACCAACCGGCGACGTCTGACCGTGTTCAACTGGTCGATGGCGGTTCTTCTGGTGATTTCCTTGCACCCGGTGCTGTGGCCAGACTGAGGTCGCCTGACCGCGTACCTTTTCGCCACGCGCAGGGAAACGTACCCTGACATGCGGTGCCGAGTTGCATCCGGGGCGACCTCGGGTCATATAGCGGAGAACTTTCGCGTTGAGAGGCGTCATGACCCAGTATCTGGATTTCGAAAAACCGCTGGCCGAGATAGAAGGCAAAGCCGAAGAGCTGCGCGCCCTGGCCCGCGCCAACGAAGAGATGGACGTAGCTGACGAAGCCGCCGCGCTGGACGCCAAGGCGGCCAAGCTGCTGGACGAGTTGTACAAGGACCTTACGCCCTGGCGAAAATGCCAGGTAGCCCGCCATCCCCAACGTCCGCACTGCAAGGATTATGTCGAGGCCCTGTTCACCGAATTCACCCCGCTGGCTGGTGACCGAAATTTTGCCGACGATCTGGCGGTCATCGGCGGCCTGGCACGGTTCAACGATCAGCCGGTGATGGTGATCGGCCATGAAAAAGGCTCGGACACCAAATCGCGGATCGAGCGCAACTTCGGCATGGCCCGCCCCGAAGGCTATCGCAAAGCCGTGCGCCTTATGGAAATGGCTGGTCGGTTTGGTCTGCCGGTGATCACCTTGGTGGATACTGCCGGCGCGTATCCGGGCAAGGGCGCCGAAGAACGCGGGCAATCCGAAGCGATCGCCCGTTCAACCGAGATGTGTCTGAAAATCGGTGTGCCGCTGGTGTCTGTCATCATCGGCGAAGGCGGCTCGGGCGGCGCGGTGGCTTTTGCCACGGCCAACCGGGTAGCGATGCTGGAGCACTCGATCTACTCGGTTATTTCGCCCGAGGGCTGCGCGTCGATCCTGTGGAAAGATGCCGAAAAAATGCGTGAGGCCGCCGAGGCGCTGCGCCTGACCGCGCAGGACCTTCAAAAGCTGGGCGTCTGCGACCTGATCATCCCCGAACCCAAAGGTGGCGCGCATCGCGACCGCCCGGCCACGATCGAATCCGTAGGCAAGGCGATCGCCAAGATGCTGAAGGATCTGAACGGCAGGGATGCCGCCGCACTGATCAAGGACCGGCGTCAGAAGTTCCTGGACCTCGGATCCAAGGGACTGGCGGCCTGATCCGTCAGCCACCCAAAGAGCGCAACAAGCTGACCGAGGGCACGCCCGTAACGGGCAGGCCCTTGGCTTGCTGATACGCGGTGATGGCCGCGGTGGTGTTCTTGCCGATCACCCCATCAGCCCCTTGCGTGTCATACCCGGCAGCAGTCAAACGCCGCTGCAACTCTTTGCGATCTTCCAGCGTCAGGCCGGTTTCGTCGGGCCCGAATGACGCCTGAAAGGGTGCGCCACCAGCGATCCGATCGGACAGGTGCCCGACCCCGATCGCGTAGCTGTCCGAGTTGTTGTAGCGTTTGATCACCTGGAAATTGCGGAACACCGCTATGCGCGGTCCGGGTTTCTGCGGCTGCAGAACTGCTACCGGTGTGCCCGAATTTGCCGCTGCAGATCCGACCTCACCTCCCCAAGGCTGGCCCCGCACCCAACCCGCCCGCGACAGGTAGGCGGCTGTCGAAGCCAGCGAGTCTGTCGGATCGTCGGACCAGATGTCGCGTCGGCCGTCTCCGGTGAAATCCACTGCGTAGGCCAGATACGAGGTCGGGATGAATTGCGTATGCCCCATGGCGCCGGCCCAGCTACCGGTCATGTTCGCCGGCGACGTGTCACCGTTCTGAAGGATCTTCAACGCCGCAATCAGCTGGCTTTCGAAGAACGCCCCGCGACGCCCGTCGTAGGCCAGCGTGGAAAGGGCCGAAATCACGGGCACATCGCCCCGCCGCTGCCCATAGCGGCTTTCCAGCCCCCAGACCGCCACGATGACCTCTTTGTCCACGCCATAGCGCGACTCGATCTGCGTGAGGGTCGCGTTGTGGCGTTGCAGCATCTGCTTGCCGGTACTGATCCGCTCGTCTGACGCTGCAATGGCCAGATAATCTTCGAGCGAGCGCTTGAACTCGACCTGGTTGCGGTCGCGTTCGATCACATCTGGCAGGTAACCGGCCCCCTGAAACGCCCGGTCGATCGTCGCTTGCGAAATACCCTGCCCCGCCGCGCGCGCCTTGAAACTTGCAACCCAAGAATCCCAGCCGGCATTGGGCACTGCCCGCATTCGCGACGCAGTTGTTCCGGTTGGCGCGGACCCGCCCGCGCAGGCGCTCAGGAAACCTGCACCGAGGCCCAGTGAGAATGTGCGTCGATTGATCATGGCTGAAATCTGCTCTTGTTTGTTGTTGGCAGCAGCGTAGCGCAGCAAATGCCTTGAGGCTAGCTTCGCAACCGCCGCCCGTTTGGATTTCACACTTTGAGCAAAGGCCCGCTCAGCTGACCAGCAGGCGCAGACCCTGGGTCACATCCGATCGCACCGCCAACCGCAAACCCGGTTCGTCCCCCGCCTTCAGAGCGGCGATGATCAGCTTGTGGTAATGCGGCGGCTCGGTCCGTCGCAGGCGGCCATAAAGAGCCCGCATGGTCGGACCAAGCTGCAGCCAGACTGTTTCGGCCATCGCAAGCATGGCCGGAGCCTGCGCCCGCAGATAAAGCGTGCGGTGAAACTCGAGGTTCGTTCGGATGTAGCCGACCGCATCGCGCTTGGTCACCATTTCGGCCACGGTCATGTTGATGCTCTGCAACCGGTCGATCAGAGCCATATGCGCCCGAGGCAGCGCACGGCTGGCCAGCTCGACCTCCAGCAGGGCCCGCAGCGCGGCCAATTCTTCGATCCGGTCGTTGGTGAGTTCGGGCGTGGAAACCCGACCCGAGTTGGACAGAAACAGCGCCCCTTCGGCGGCCAGACGGCGAACGGCTTCGCGCGCCGGCGTCATGGACACACCGAACTCCTTGCCGATGCCGCGCAGCGTCAGCGCCTGACCGGGCGGGATTTCTCCATGCATGATTCGAGACCGCAGGGCGCGGTATACCTGATCATGGGTCGCGATCTGGGAGTCGGAGCTGCGGGTGGTCAACATCCCCTCATGTGATCACAAATCCCCGTGACGTCAACCGGCGGGCGCATCGAACCTGTAACGGTGCAGTTCGGCCCCATTGTCGCGCAGCCAGTGCCGGGCCGCTTTGTACGGCCCGAAAAGCCGCTCGACCTGCGCCCAGAACGCCGCCGAATGGTTCATCTCGGCCAGATGCGCGACCTCATGAGCCGCGACATAGTGCAGGATTTCGGGGGGCGCTAGGATCAGCCGCCACGAAAACATCAACCCCCCCGCTGCACTGCACGACCCCCACCGCGACCGTGTATCGCGCATCGTCAGACTGGAGTAGCCCCGCCCCAGCATGGCCGCGTAGTCGTCGCAGGCTTCGGTCAGGCGATTACGCGCCAGCTCTTTCAAAAAGCGGGCGAGGCGCCGCGCCTCGGCCCCTTCGGGCACCGCAACCTGATCGGCGTGCAAACTGACCCGGCGCCCCTCCGCCGGCACGATTCGCCTTGGCACACCTTCGACCGGCAGGGTTTCCCCGAAGCCGACTGACGCCGGAACGGGTCGCGCGCCCAGATGCTGGCGGATCCAGTCTTCCTTTGAGCGCGCAAAGCCGATCGCCTCGGATTCGGACACACCCTGCGGATAAGTCAACGTAACCCGGCCATCCAACTGGGAAATCCGCAGGCTTATGCGGCGTGCCCGCGCCGATTTGCGCAAGGTCAGCGCAACGGGAGGCTGTCCGGGCAATGAATGTCGCCCCATGGTGCGATCTCCTTGGCGCAAAGGCTTTGACAGTACCCGCCGCATGTGGCAGGTGACCTGAATCGTTGATACGACTCACCTGATATCAAGGGGAATTGACATGCCCAAGGAAGAATGGGGCGTAAAGCGCGTTTGTCCGACCACTGGCAAGCGGTTTTATGACCTGAACAAGGACCCGATCATCAGCCCCTATACCGGCGAGATCGTGGAATTGGAAACCGGCAAAAGCCGGATGATCGCAGCCGACGCTGAAGATGCAGCGTCGGTCAAGGCGCGCGAAGCCTCGTCCGATGACGAACTGCTGGACGATGATGACGCAGTCGATGTCGATCTGGACGATGATCTGCTTGAGGACGACGACGAAGACAACGTCTCGTTGGACGACATCACCGACGTCGCGTCGGAAGACGAAGACTCGTGATCCGGCCGGGGCGGCGCAGGCTGCCCCGCGCCCCGTGCGCCGCGCATCTTTTTTCACCGAATCCGATTTTTTGGTCTTGCACTCGCGCACGTCGTTTCATAAACGTCCGTCCACCGCACAGGCGGTACCGGAAAGGGGCCTTAGCTCAGTTGGGAGAGCGCTTGCATGGCATGCAAGAGGTCAGGGGTTCGACTCCCCTAGGCTCCACCAAATCCCCTTCCATCGCATCCAGATCGCCCCCCCCGGGCTAAATCTGCGCCGTTCCGATGCCCGTGGTTCTTTCCAGTACGTCCACGCCCTGCTGTTTCCAGAAATGCAGAAGGTCGATGAAGATCCAGTTCTCGGCCAGTTTGTCGCCAGCGCGGCGATAGATGTCGATCACCCGAAACTCACCGGGCTTTTGGGTCGCCGGCATACCCATGAACCCTCCGGTCGGAACAGCCGTGAAGTTCGGCCAGCCAAAAAATCCGCCGTAGTGACCTTCGGCCAGCCGGCAGACATGTTTGGTCTTTGACCGCTCGGCGAATGCCGCGCGGAAGGGACCGGCGTGTTGCTTGCCATACCGTTCAATCGTGTAAGTAGCGCCAATTCCCTCGGGCCCCCACCAGATCATGTCGTCATGCCAGGTACGGCTCAGCTCTTCGCTCAGGGTCAGGCCACTTTTCCACTGGCCCAGGTCAGAAATCATGGCGTTGATCAGCGCCAGAGTCTGCTCCCCTTCTTCGGCGGGTTGATCCGTGCCTAGGATACCGTCGTGTGTCAGGGGCCCGGGCTGTATAAGATGGGCTGCGGTTTGGGGCGGAAACGGGTTCTGACCGGCCTGCACCATCAGATGCGGGATATCGAAATACATCGCGGTCTCGACGATCTTGCCGTCTTGCACCTTGTTGAACTCGCAATAGCGCAGGAATGCCATTTTGCCTGTCGGTCGAATACCCAACCAGGAGTGGTCGAACAGACCCATCAGGTGGCCCATGGAAACCACCCAGACCTCGCGCTCGTCGGTCAGCGAGTTGCACCCCGCAAAGAATATGTCCTGACGCCGCTGCATGCGTTTGAGGCTGTTTCGCAGCGGGCCCCAGAAGTTTTCTGCTACGTCGTGGACCCCCGAAATCTGACCGAACGGGTGAAAGCCGCGCCACAGCAGATTCGGCGTGCAGAATCGCCCCATGACATCTGACAGCTTGTCGTTGGTGGCCAACTGCAGGTCCTCATAGAACGCCTTCACCAGATCTTTCTCTTTTTGAAAGCTCATCTGTTTTTCATTGTTTTGCAGCATCTTGCGCCTGTTATTGCCTGGGGGTGAATCACTGATTTCAGGTATATTTGCATACGTATGCAAAAATGTCTTGCCAGAATTGGTAAACCAATAATACCCTTTTGCAAACGTATGCAAAACGATTCCTTCCCGGGGGGCTTCATGGCGGAAATTCAACTGCGCAATGTCGGCAAGCGATGGGGATCGTTTGTTGGGGTTCACAACTTCGATCTGACGATTGCCGATCGCGAGTTTCTGGTTCTGCTTGGCCCGTCCGGCTGCGGCAAGACCACGACAATGCGCATGATCGCGGGGCTTGAGGACGTGACCGAGGGCGACATCCTGATCGACGGCAAGGTGGTCAACGATCTTGAACCCAAGGACCGCGACGTGGCGATGGTGTTCCAGAGCTATGCCCTGTACCCCAACATGAATGTCTATGAAAATATCCGCTTCCCGCTGAAGGTCCGCGGGATCGACCCCGCAACCCATGACGAAAAGGTGCGCCGCGCCAGCGCCATGGTCGAGCTGGACGATTTTCTCCATCGCAAGCCCGCTGAACTGTCGGGCGGTCAGCGCCAGCGGGTCGCCCTGGCCCGCGCGATCGTGCGCGAACCGAACGTGTTCCTGATGGACGAGCCGCTGTCCAACCTCGACGCCAAGCTGCGTGTATCCACCCGCGCGCAGATCAAGAATCTCAGCCACGAACTGGCCGTCACCACGATCTATGTCACCCATGACCAGATCGAGGCCATGACGCTGGCCGACCGCGTGGTGGTGATGAAAAAGGGCATCGTACAACAGGTCGGCAGCCCGACCGAAATCTACGACCGCCCGGCCAACACTTTCGTCGCCAGTTTCATCGGCTCGCCCGCCATGAACCTGATGGATGGTCAGGTTGAGGGCGGCGTATTCCGGACCAAGGGTGTCGAAATCCCGGGACTGGATGTTGCTGATGGCCCGCTGACCTTGGGGTTCCGCGCCGAGGATGCGACACTGGCCGAAGGTCAGGGCCAGATCACTGCACCGATCTACACGCTCGAGCTGCTGGGCGACGCGACCATGATATCGGTCCGGGTCGGCGGTGCACTGGTCTCGGTCAAAGCCGACAAAGCATTCCGCGCCGAAATAGGCGAGATGGTCTCGTTCTCGGTGCCGAAAGAAATCTGTCACCTGTTCGAAGCAGAGAGCGGTGCGCGGATCGGGGGCTGACCCCAACCAAAGCCCGAAAGGGCCAACCAACGGTCCGGACGTCGACGACGGACCGATCCTGACAGGGAGAAACGCATGAAACTCAAGACAATTCTGATGGCAGGCGCCATGACCATGGTGACCAGCACAGCATGGGCGGCGTGTTCGTTCGAGAACACCGTTCCGCTCAAATCACTGTCCGCCGGGTTCGAAGCCTGGAAGGCTGTCACCGACGCGATGGCCGAGTGCGGCAATTTCGGCGCATCGCTGGACCAGGAGTTCCGCGAGAAGCAGCCCGAAGCCTTCGCGGCGGATCCGGCTCTGTACCAGATCGGCGGCGTGTCGAACGCGACGCTGGTGCCGTTGCTGAACGCGGGCACCATTCGTCCGCTGGATGATCTGGTCGCGAAATATGGCCAGGACCTGCTGCCGAACCAGCTGATCAAGGTGGACGGCCAAACCATGGCCATCGCCATGATGGTGAACGCCCAGCACCTGATGTACCGCAGCGACGTTCTGGCCGATCTGGGGATCGAAGAACCCAAGACCTATGACGATGTTCTGGCCGCTGCAGCCAAGATCAAAGAGGCCGGCGTCATGGATTACCCCATCGGTGGCACTTTCAAGACCGGCTGGAACCTGGGTCAGGAATTCGTGAACATGTACCTGGGCGAAGGCGGTGAGTTCTTTGCTGACGGCAACATGCCTGCGATCAACAACGATCAGGGCGTGAAGGCTCTGGAGACGCTCAAGGCCATGACCGAATACATGGACCCCGAGTATCTGGTGTCGGATTCCACATACGTTCAGCAGCAGTTCCAACAAGGCAAGATCGCCATGGCCAACCTGTGGGCCAGCCGCGCGGCCGCAATGAACGATGAGGCCGAAAGCCAGGTCGTCGGCAAGGTCGTCATGGCGGCCGCTCCGATGGGCTCGGCCGCTCCGGCAACCACGATCTGGTGGGACGGTATCGTTCTTGCCTCGAACATGAGCGACGAGGAAGCCGATGCCGCATTCCGCGTGGCGCTGGAAGGCATGGACGCAGAAATGGTCGAGGCCAACAACAACGCCGCCGTCTGGCTGAACCCTGCCTACAAGCCCGGTGATCTGGCCGCAGGTGCAGCCGCTTCGGCAGAAGCCGGCGCCAAAGCCTATCCCGCATCTGGCCCGATGGGGATCATGCACACCGCGCTTGGCAATGGCCTGGCCGATTACCTGACTGGCGCCAAGGACGCACAGACCACGCTGGCAGACATCGAGGCGGACTATCTGACTGCCGCGAAAGAGGCCGGACTGGTCAACAACTGATCCTGCCGCGGGAGGGCCTAGACCCTCCCGCACCCAATCCAACGAGAACCATGAGAAAGGCAGAGCCATGAATTTCCGGACATTTGCCGCCTTTGTCGGCCCCTCTGTCTTTATGATGCTTCTCTTTATCGCTTTCCCGCTGGTCAGCGTGTTCAAGCAGAGTTTCTACGTCACCCAGCCCATCTATGAGACGGTCGAGGTCGAGACCTGCACGCCGGGCTTCCTGACACAGACCTGCGTGACCGAGGAAAAGTCCATTCCGAGGCTGGACGAAGAGGGCGAGATCATCACGCAGACCCAGTTTGTCGGGCTGGAAAGCTATCGCAACGTGCTGGAGCCCGAACGCGCCTGGCGCGCGATCAGCGAGGGCAGCTGGAGCGTGCTGTCCACGATCAATTTCTGGAAGGCGCTGCGCTTTACGTTGACCTTTACCTTGATCACTTTGCCCTTGGTGATCGGTACCGGGCTGCTGATCGCCATCGTGATCAACAATGCTGCATCGGCAATACGTGGTCCGGTGATCTTTGTGTCGCTCCTGCCCTTCATCATCACGCCGGTCATCGGGGCCCTTTCGATCAACTGGCTGTTTCGCGGCGACGGTATCCTCACGGCCCTGCTGGAATGGTGGCTGAACCGCGACATCGCGCTGTTCGCGCAGGCCTGGACGATCGAGTTGCTGATGATGCTGTACCGCGTCTGGCACGTCGCACCCTTTGCCGCGATCGTGTTTTACGCCGGTCTTCAGACCGTGAACCAGGACAGCCTTGAAAGTGCGGTGATCGACGGCGCAAGCCGCTGGCAGCGCCTGAAATACATCGTCATCCCACACCTGATGCCGCTGATTATCTTCGTGTCGATGATCCATCTGATGGACTCCTACCGGGTGTTCGAAGAAATCGTCGGCTTCTCAAGCCAGGGCTACGTCATCTCGCTGCAATGGCTGACCTACGACTTCCTCGTGCCGGATCAGGCGGGCAACCGTTCGATCAGTCGGGCTTCGGCCAGCGCCATGCTGACCATGGTCGGCATCGTCATCCTTCTCATCGCACCGCTGCGCCGGACATGGCGCGACCACAAAGGAGGTCACTGATATGTCCTCGCGCGCCCTTCGCCAACCGCTCGGCCTACGCCTGTCGTCGAACCTGTTTCTGGCGTTCTGGTGCCTGGTGGCGGCCTTCCCGATCTTCTGGATCGCGGTGATGAGCTTCAAATCACCCGTGGACGCATTCGACAGCAACGCGCTGAACGTGATCTTCGGTCCAGCGACTCTTGCGACCGGGGAAGGCCTTTCCATCCTCGACATCATCCTCGGCATCGTCACCATTTGGGTCGCGGTGATTGCGACGACCAAGACACTGCCCTCGATGGTCAGAACCTACACCAAGCCGGGTCAGGCCTGGTTCGGCTGGATCATCGGCGGTTTGGCCTTGGTGATGGGTTTTCTGTTGGTGTTTTTCGTGATCTTGCCGGCCGTTCTGAACGTGTTGAACCCACTGTTCGGCCCGCTGGGGCGGGACGTGATTGGTCTGACGACCGAGCACTACAAGACCGTCTGGATCGACCGCGGCTTTTCCAACAACTTCAAGAACTCGCTGATCGTTACCGCGGGCGTCGTGACCGTGTCGCTGACCGTGGGCACGCTGGCGGGTTATGGGCTGGCGCGGTCGGGCTCGACGCTAGCGTTCTGGATCCTGATTGTCGCGTTGGTGTTTCGCGCGCTGCCGCACTCGGTTCTGGTGGCGGGCTATCTGCCCGTCTTCATCAACTCGGCCGAATGGCTGCGCCCGATCTTGGGGGAAAACGCGCCCACGCTGTACGGCAAGCCCTTTGCCGTAATCGCGGTTCTGGTGGCGATCAACCAGCCCTTTACCATTTGGATGCTGCGGTCGTTCTTCCAGAACATCCCGGCCGAGCTGGACGAAGCCGCGCGCGTGGATGGCTGCAACCATTTCCAAGCCTTCCGTCGGGTGATCATGCCTGTGATGTGGCCGGGCGTCATCACCACCGGGCTGTTCAGCTTCTTGCTGGCCTACAACGACTTTCTGGTGACCTCGCTGCTGCTGGACGCGCAGAACCAGACCATGGTTCCGGCCATCGCCGGCATGTTCAACCGCGAAACCACCACCACCGACCAGGTCGTCGCCGTGGCCGCCGCCGTGTCGATCACCGCGCCGCTGTTCTTCCTGGTCATGATCTTCCAGCGCCAGATCGTCAGCGGCCTGACCGCCGGCGCGGTCAAAGGCTGATGAGCCGCCGGTTCCGCCATAACGCCCTGACGCGCCATCCGGCGCTGAACAGGTTGCCCAGGGATTTTCCCGGATTTGGGGGCATGTCCCCCCGATCCCCAATCCCTGACAACCTGACAAGGACAAGACGATGAAAGGTTCCCGACCTGAACAAGCGGTTCTGACCCGCGACACTGACCTGACCAAGACCGAAGACACGCGCCGCGTGATCGAATCCATGGTCGACGGCCTGAATGACCACCGCATCAACGACATCGGCGAGTTCTTCGCCGAAGGATTCCGCTGGATGGGCAACCAGGGCTGCGGCACGAAGAACGGTCTGCAAGAGTTTCAGGACAACTGGCAGCGCCCCTTCCAGGCCGCGTTTTCCGACAAGGTCTGCATCGACGAGGCGCGGCTTTACATGGGTGAATGGGCCGCGGCCTTCGGCCGGCAGGAGGCGACCCATTCGGGCGAATTCCTGGGCATCCCGCCCACCGGCAAGCGGGTCGAGATCCGCTACATGGATTTCTGGAAAGTGGTCGACGGCAAGATCGTCGACAACTGGGTGAACGTTGATTTCGCCCATGTCGCCGCGCAGCTGGGCGTCGACCTGTTCCAGGGCCACGGCTGGGAAGCATATGACCGGGGAGAGAAAACTCCGCCCCGCCCCGACAACTGAGGATCAAGACAATGGCAATCGAGTATCTCAAACGCGGCAAGTCCGACGCAGACCGGGCCGAGGATGACGCCAAGACCCGCGCCGTGGTCGAGGCGACTCTGAAGGATATCGAAATCCGTGGCGACGCCGCGGTGCGCGAGCTGAGCGAGAAGTTCGACAACTATTCGCCCGCCTCGTTCCGCCTGTCGCAGGACGAGATCGACGACTTGATCGCTCAGCTGTCAGACCGCGAGCTGGCCGACATCAAGTTCGCGCAAGCGCAGGTGACGAACTTTGCCCGCGCGCAACGCGCCTCGATGACCGATATCGAGGTCGAGACCCTGCCGGGCGTGATCCTGGGCCACAAGAACATCCCCGTGCAGTCGGTGGGCTGCTATGTGCCCGGCGGCAAGTTCCCGATGGTGGCCTCGGCCCATATGTCCGTGGCAACGGCCAGCGTTGCGGGTGTGCCGCGCATCATCGCCTGCACCCCTCCGTTCCAGGGCAAGCCGAATCCGGCGGTGATCGCCGCCATGCATCTGGGCGGCGCGCATGAGATCTATGTCATGGGTGGCATCCAGGCCATCGGCGCCATGGCGCTGGGGACCGAAACGATCGACCCGGTGCACATGCTGGTTGGCCCCGGCAATGCCTTCGTGGCCGAGGCCAAGCGCCAGCTGTTCGGCCGCGTCGGCATCGACCTGTTCGCCGGCCCGACCGAGACCATGGTGATCGCCGACGAAACCGTCGACGCCGAGATCTGCGCCACCGACCTGCTGGGGCAGGCCGAACACGGCTACAACTCGCCCGCGGTTCTGGTCACCAACTCGCGCAAGCTGGCCGAAGAGACCCTGTCCGAGATCGACCGCCTGCTGGGCATCCTGCCGACGGCCGACACCGCGCGGGTCAGCTGGCAGGACTATGGCGAGGTGATCCTGTGCGACAGCTATGACGAGATGCTGCAGGTCGCCGACGAGATCGCCTCGGAGCATGTTCAGGTCATGACCGACCGCGATGACTGGTTTCTGGAGAACATGACCTGCTATGGCGCACTGTTCTTGGGGCCGCGCACCAACGTATCAAACGGTGACAAGGTGATCGGCACCAACCACACGCTGCCCACCAAGAAGGCCGGGCGTTATACCGGCGGGTTGTGGGTGGGCAAATTCCTGAAGACCCACAGCTATCAGAAAATTCTGACCGACGAGGCGGCAACCCTGATCGGCGAGTACGGCTCGCGCCTGTGTCTGCTGGAAGGCTTCGTGGGGCATGCCGAACAATGCAACGTGCGGGTGCGCCGCTATGGCGGCATCAACGTGCCCTATGGCGCGCCGGCCCCATACCGGGATGCCGCCGAATGAGTGACAGGCATACGCAGCACAAAGCGCTGATCGCGCCGCTTCGGGCGGCGATGTATGATTTCGACGAACCCGGCGTGCGGGCCGCGCTGGCCCAGGTGACCGCGCCCGACGCCCTGTTCCGCCTGTGCCACCCCTTCGGTGACAGCACCGGCAGCGAGGCGTTCTACGATCTGGCCTACAAGGGCCTGCTGGATGCCTGGCCGGACCTCGAGCGGCGCGACTATATCGTGATGGCCGGGCCGGACGAGTTCGGCGCCGACTGGGTCGGCTGCGGCGGCTACTACACCGGCACTTTCACCGGTCCGTGGCTGGACATCCCGCCCACCGGCCATCAGGTCACCATGCGGTTTCACGAGTTCTACCGGTTCGAGAACGGCCGGATCGTTGAAATGCAGGCCCTGTGGGACATCCCCGAGGTGATGATGCAGGCCCGTGCCTGGCCGATGGCGCCTAGCCTGGGCCGCGAATGGCATGTGCCCGGCCCGGCCACGCAGGACGGTCTGGTGCCGGGGCCCTATGACGCCGACCAGGGCCGCGCCACCTGCCAGCACATCATCGACATGCTGGAACATCTGAAAAAACACCCTTCGCAAGGTGGCCCCGAGGTGATGGAGATGGAGCGGTTCTGGCATCCGCGCATGAACTGGTACGGGCCTTCGGGTATCGGCACCGGGCGCGGCTATGCCGGGTTCCGCAACTGGCACCAGATCCCGTTCCTGAACGGAATGCCGGATCGCGGGCAATATGTCGATGACATCACTTATCATTTCTTCGGCGATGGCGATTACGCGGCGGTGACCGGCTGGCCCAACATGATCCAGACCGTCACCCATGACGGGTGGATGGGCATTGCGCCCTCGGGCAAGCGGATCACCATGCGCAGCCTCGATTTCTGGCGACTGGAGAACGGACTGCTTCGCGAAAACTGGGTTCTGGTCGATCTTCTGGACGCCTATGCGCAGCTTGGTGTTGACGTCTTTGCCCGCCTGCGGGAATTCAACAAGGCCCGGAACCTGGGCCGCATTGAAACCCCGGATGGAATGAGCTGATGACACAACTGCCCCGCACCCCTTCGTTCTCGCTGAGCGGCAAGACCGCATTGGTCACCGGCGCGTCTTCGGGCATCGGATTGGGGTGCGCTGTCGCCCTGGCCGAGGCCGGGGCGCATGTGGTCTGCGCCGCGCGCGGGGCCGAGCGGCTGGACGAAGCGGTGTCCGCCCTGCAGGCGCAGGGCTGGTCGGCCGAGGGGCGGGTGATGGATCAGGGCGACCTGACCGCGTTGCATGCGCTGTTTAACGGCCGGGTCTTTGACGTGGTGGTGAACTCGGCCGGGACCGCGCGGCACGGGCCGGCGGTCGACACCACGCCCGAGGATTTCGACGCGGTCACGAGTGTCAACCTACGCTCGGCCTATTTCCTGTCGGCCTACGCGGCCAAGGCGCTGATGGCGGCCGGGCGGCCCGGTTCGATCATCCATATCTCCAGCCAGATGGGCCATGTCGGCGGCATCGACCGGGCGCTGTACTGTGCGACCAAGCACGGGCTGGAAGGTATGGTCAAGGCGATGGCGATCGAATGGGGCAAGCAGGGCATCCGCATCAACACGGTCTGCCCGACCTTCATCCGAACCCCGCTGACGCAATCGACTTTCGACAACCCCGAACGCGCGGCCTGGATCATGGACAAGATCAAGCTGAACCGCGTGGGCGAGGTCGAGGATATCATGGGCGCGGTTCTCTATCTTGCCTCCGACGCCTCGGGTCTGGTCACCGGCACGTCGATGCTGATCGACGGCGGATGGACGGCGGACTGATGGCGGAAAAGGTCACATCGCTTCAGGTCGCGCAATTGGCCGGCGTCAGCCAGTCGGCGGTCAGCCGGGTTTTCACGCCCGGCGCTTCGGTCAGCAAGAAGACCGAGGAAAAGGTGCGAAAGGCGGCGGCCGAATTGGGCTATCGTCCCAACGTGCTGGCGCGGGCGATGGTGTCGGGCAAAAGCCGGATCATCGGCCTGGTGGTCGGCTACCTGGACAACTACTTCTATCCCGAGGCGTTGGAGAAACTGTCCAACCGCCTGCAGGAGCATGGCTATCACGTGCTGATCTTCATGGCCTCGCGCTCGGCCGGAAACATCGACGACGTGATGGAAGAGATCCTGGATTATCAGGTGGACGGGGTCATTCTGGCCTCGGTGCCGATGTCGTCGGATATCGCTACCCGTTGCCAGCAAGCGGGCGTTCCGGTGGTGCTGTTCAACCGAAGCCAGGATCTTGAGGGTATCACCACCGTGACCTCGGACAACTATGCCGGCGGCCGCAAGGTGGCCGAGTTTCTGCTGGCGGGCGGGCATCAACGTATCGCCTATATCGCGGGCTGGCAGGGTGCCTCGACCCAGCGCGACCGCGAGGCTGGTTTCCTTGCCGCACTGCGCGACGCCGGGAGCGATCTTTTTGCACATGGGATCGGCGAGTTTCACACCGAAAATGCCCGTGCGGCGGCCCGAACCATGTTCGACGTGGCACCGGAGCGCCGACCTGACGCGGTTTTCGTCGCCAACGATCACATGGCTTTGGCGGTCATGGATGTTCTACGCTTTGAGCTGGGCCTGCGCATCCCCGAAGACGTCTCGGTCGTGGGGTATGACGATGTGCCCCCCGCCGGATGGCCCGCATACAATCTGACGACGATCCGGCAGCGGGCGAACCTGATGGTCGCGGAAACCGTTGCCGCGCTGCTTGATCACATCGAAGAACCCAAGACTTCTGAACCCCGCAAGGTGGCAATTGACGGACCGCTGATCGTACGAACCTCGGCCCGGTTGCCCAAGGGATGGAACCCGAAAAGGACGAACACATGAAGGGATTTGACCCCAAATTCCGGGATTTTCCCGACTATATCATCGGCATCACCAAGGAAATCTGGGAAGATCGCGGGATCGCCACGCTGCATGAATATTACAGCGACGACATCGTTGTCCGTTCACCGGGTTCAGTCGTGCTGGGCAATCAAAGCGTCATCGGCGCGACGATGGCGACCCTGGCCGAATTTCCCGACCGGCAGCTTCTGGGCGAAGACGTGATCTGGTCGGGCACGCCCGAAGAGGGGATGCTGAGTTCCCACCGCATTATCTCGACCGCTACGCACCTTGCCGAAGGTGTCTATGGCAAACCAACCGGAACCAAGCTGCGGTACCGGATTCTGGCCGATTGCCATGCGATCGACAATCAGATCAACGATGAATGGCTGATCCGCGATCAGGGGGCTATCGTGCGCCAGATGGGCTGGGACCCCAAGGAATACGCAGCCGACCTGATCGCTCGCGAAGGTGGGCCGGAAAACTGCGTGAAACCTCTGACGCCCGAGATCGACCAGCCCGGCCCTTACAAGGGTCGAGGCAACGACAATGAATGGGGCCAGCGCTATGCCGATATTCTGACCCGGATCATGAACGCCGACATGGGCGCGATCGGGGCTGAATACGACCGCGCGGTGCAGTCGGAATATGTCGGCGGGGTCACCGGACACGGTTGGGACTCGGTCGACCGGTTCTGGATGGGATTGCGGGCCAGCTTCCCCAACGCCGAGTTCCGCATCGAGCACCAGATCGGCCGCGACGATCCCAACATGCCACCCCGTGCCGCACTGCGCTGGAGCCTGTGGGGCAAGAATGACGGCTGGGGGGTGTTTGGAGCCCCCACCGGAGCGCAGGTCTATGTTCTGGGCATCAGCCATGCCGAATTCGGTGAACTGATCAGTGGCCAGCCCAAGCTGCGCCGCGAATACACCCTGTTTGATGAAACCTCGGTCTGGAAGCAGATCCTTCTGCAGGGCACAGAGGTCTGAATGCTCGCTCCGGTCGAATATCGTGTTCTGGCCTGTGGCCTGCGCGAGACCGGTGCAAGCCGGCGCTTTCACCTATTCCGGCAAAGCCTTCGAGCGCGCCGCCTGAATTTGCGGCCTCCGGGAACGTGATCGAGCATCTGCCGACCATTCCCTCAAACGCATAATCCGGAACCAGTACCATGACACAATCAACCATCGCATCACGCATCGTCCGTTATGGAGAGCTCAAGCCGTGCAAGACGGCCTTCATTGATGCCCACACGCCGGGCAGCGATCAGAAAGAGAACTTTACCATCATCGGCGGCGGTGTTTCGGAGTCGCCGGATCAGCACGTTCATATTACCGACAAGATCGGCTTCAATATCGGGGCCGCCGGCCAGCCGCCCAAATGCCGCAACTCGCTGCACAGCCATACGACGGCCGAGGTCTTTTTTGTCGCCAAGGGCCGCTGGCGGTTTTTCTGGGGTCGCTACGGCACGGCGGGCGAGTTCATTGCCGAGGAAGGTGACATCTTCAACATTCCTACCGGCATTTTCCGCGGGTTCGAGAACGTGGGCGACGACTACGGGATGATCATGTCCATTCTGGGCGGTGACGATGCCGGCGGCGGCGTAACCTGGGCACCTCAGGTCATTGAAGACGCCCGTGCGCATGGATTGATGCTGGGTGACAACGGCGTACTCTACGACAGCAAGAAGGGTCAGGACCTTCCGCACAACGTCCGGCCTATGCCCTTGCTGACCGAGGAGCAGCTGAAATCCTATCCCGAAGTGCCGGTCGAAGCCGTGATTGGAAAATACGTGGCACGCTACTGGGACCTGATGGCGCTGGCGGCCGACAAACCCGCCAAGGTGATCGGTGAAAACGGTCTGATCAAGGACAAGCCCGGCTTTGAGGTCGACTTCCTGACCCGTGGCTCTGGTGTTCAAGACCCCACCAAATCGGCCAAGCCCGTCGTGCTGATGCCGGCAAGCGGCCATTGGCGGGTCACTGTCGAGGATGTCGAAACCACGATTTCGGGCGGGGATACTGTACTGGTGCTGCCCGGCGAAGCCTATACCATCACTCCATCCATGACCGGAACGGCCGGGTTGTATCGCATCACCGCGACCGACGATCCTGCTGGCGCAACCTGGACCGGCGACTGATCAAGAAAGGACCCCGCATGACAAAGATACTCACCACCCATGTGGGGTCTCTGCCCCGATCCCAGGAAGTTGTCGACTTCATCTTTGCGCGCGAGCGGAATGAGCCCTATGACGCCGCTGCGTTCGACAGTTGCATGACCAAGGCCGTGTCTGAAACGGTTCGGCGTCAGGTCGAGGCCGGTGTGGACATCGTCAGCGACGGAGAGACCTCAAAAATCTCGTATGCGACATACGTAAAGGACCGCTACACAGGTTTCTCGGGGGACAGTCCACGGAATGCCCCCGCGGACCTGAAGATGTTTCCCAGCTTTTTGCAACGTCTTGCCAACGAAGGGGGCACACCCCAATACGCCCGGCCGCAATGCACGGGCGACGTTCGCTCGAAAGGCCAGGACGAACTGAACAAGGATATCCGCAACCTCAAGCAGGCAATGGCTGAGTACGGAGTCGAACATGGCTTCATGAACGCCGCCTCGCCCGGGGTGATTTCTTTGTTTCTGCAGAACGCCCACTACCCCAGCCGCGAGGCCTATCTGGCCGCACTCGCCGATGCGATGAAGCAGGAATATGAAACGATCGTCGCAGAGGGACTGGATCTTCAGCTGGACTGCCCCGATCTGGCCCTGTCCCGGCACATGCTGTTCGCTGATCTGTCCGATGCCGAATTCATCGCGATCGCCGAGATGCATGTCGAAGCCCTGAACCACGCGCTGCAGAATGTCCCGCAAGATCGGGTCCGGGTGCATATCTGCTGGGGCAACTACGAAGGCCCGCATTGCTGCGACATTGCGATGGATCAGGTGTTCACAACCCTGATGGCAACCAAATCCCGCTATGTTCTGTTCGAAACATCGAACCCGCGCCACGCCCATGAGTGGACCGTTTTCCGAGATCGCAAGAGCGAAATCCCGGACGACAAGATCCTTGTGCCCGGCGTCGTAGACACGACAACGAATTTCATCGAACACCCCGAGCTGGTGCGGCAACGCATCGAGCGGTTCACCAACATCGTTGGGGCGGAACGGGTCATCGCCGGGAGTGACTGTGGGTTTGGCACTTTTGCCGGCTTCGGCGCGGTCGACCCCGACATCGCCTATGCCAAGCTGGCCTCCCTGGCCGAAGGTGCAAGATTGGCATCGGCATGACGCCCCTGGTTCTTCTTCCCGGAATGATGTGCGATGCCCGACTGTTCGGGCCGCAAATCGAGGCCCTGTCCGGACGGGTGCCGTTGATGACCCACCCGCTGAGCGTCCAAGACAGCGTCGAGGCAATGGCCGCCGATGTACTGAGCCATGCACCGCCGGTATTTGCCCTTGCGGGACTTTCCATGGGCGGGATCGTTGCCATGGAAGTTCTGCGCCAGGCGCCAGAACGTGTGGAACGGCTGGCCCTTCTGGACACGAACCCTCTGGCCGAAGCAGACGAGGTCAAAACCCGGCGCGGTCCGCAGATGGAGGCCGTGCGCCAAGGTGGATTGCGGCAGGTAATGCGTGACGAGTTGAAGCCGAACTATCTGGCCGATGGCCCTCGGCAGGGCGCAATTCTTGACCTTTGCATGGCCATGGCAGCCGATCTGGGCCCCGAGGTCTTTCTTCGCCAGTCCATCGCACTCATGGGCCGCCCGGATCAAACGGACACCTTGTCCGCATTTCAAGGTCCAAGCCTCGTTCTATGCGGCGAGGATGACAGACTATGTCCGTTGGAGCGGCACGAACTGATGCACAAGCTTCTCGGAAACAGCACGCTGGAGGTCGTAATCGGTGCGGGGCACCTGCCCACCCTCGAGCGACCCCAGGAAACCACAGCGGCGTTGCGCCGTTGGTTGGAGGTTCCATGACACCGTCCCTACTTGCCTTGCTACGCAAGGTCGACACACCCACAGTCTGCAACGCCATCGAGATGGCACAAGGCAAGCGCGGGTTTGACCAATTCACGCGTGGTACGATGTTCTGCTCGGCCCCGTCCGAGGGCGCAATCGTCGGATTTGCCCGTACAGCCAAGATCGCTGCGGTGCAGCCGCCCTCCGAAGCGCCAGAAGTCATCAGGCAGCGGCGAATGGACTATTACAGATACATGGCCGAGGCCCCGGCTCCCTCTGTTGCAGTGGTTGAGGATGTCGATTTCCCCTCCTGCATCGGCGCCTATTGGGGCGAAATCAATACGTCTTTGCACAAAGGGTTCGGAATGGCCGGCGCACTCACCAACGGGGTCATGCGGGACCTTGGTGACATGCAGCAAGGATTCCCGGTCATCGCCGGCTCTATCGGGCCCAGCCATGGTTTCGTTCACGTCCGAGAAATCGACACGCCTGTTTCGATCTTCGGCCTGACGGTCAATCCATCGGATCTTATCCATGCGGACCGGCATGGTGCTGTTGTCGTACCTGCTGATCTGATTGATCGGATCGAACACGCCATTCTGAAACTCTTTGAAACCGAACGAATAATTCTGAGCGCGGCTTCTGAACCCGGCTTCAATTTCGAGAAGTTTGAAGTCGCTTGGGCTGCATTTGAAAAAGCGCGCGTGTAAGGGTGTACGCAGTCTGACCGATCGCTGACGTGGCTCGGTGGTTCGTTTGTCGGTCGTAGCCTGCGTCTTGGGAGCTTCGATTGCGCATTAATGCCGCCTCCGCCTATCTTTCTTTTTTGTGGCGGCGGTGGTTGGGTTGTTGAGAACGAGCAAAGCCGCCCTTGGGCGGCTCGTTTGGTGCTTTGTTCGACTGTTTTGGTTGCGGGAGCAGGATTTGAACCTGCGACCTTCAGGTTATGAGCCTGACGAGCTACCGGGCTGCTCCATCCCGCGACACTTTGGGTT
>NZ_JBQFRL010000004.1:0-336374 GCF_056537385.1 Ruegeria sp. CF2 | reverse complement strand
GTGGGCCGTTGCACATCTTTGCATCCGCGAAAAAGGAGGCCTGTGCCACTGCGCCATCAATTTAGGAGCTTGGAGTGCGAAAGCGGGTCTCACATTACTATTAAAGTGGGTATGCTCGTGCGGTGTTTTTTGTGTTTCAGAGAGTTGAAAAAAATCACTGCACCACAAGCACGGTTCCACAGCCGCTCTTCGTTCGGCAAATGCGAACCGCTCGCCCAACTGTTTACTCTCTTCAACGGCAGCCCCATGGCCTATCCATGGCAATCCACAGCTCGAATCCACCATGTTCAAACATCAACACTGAAGTTCTCAACAGCAGTCAGAAAAAAGTTCCGTGCTAGAACCGGAGCCTCCAAGTCAGAAACAGTTTCAGACTTTGGCTCGAATCGTTGACGCAACACGGAGGGCAAATCAGCGTCATCTTCTGGTCAACCCTGCATTCTCAGCCCCTGCATCCCGCGGCGGCATCGACGGCTTGCAAACAGAATCCGTTTCGACCAATCTTGCTGCATCGCCGCTTGTCGACCCGGGTTGTCGGTATTTCAGTCGCGGTTGCTCGGGTGGCGTGTCGCGTCCCTTTGTATTGGTTGATTTTTTGTGTGTCGCGGGACCCCGCGTGTTGCGAGTTGGATTTGATTTGTGAACCGGTTGCTTGAAATCCTGATCTGCCTGCTGCTGGGCCTGCTCGCGCTTCCCTTCTTTGTCATTGCGTGTGTCGTGGTGCTTTTGTCCATCGGCCGTCCATTGATGTTTTCGCAGATCCGAGCCGGACGACAGGGTCGCAATTTCCGACTCTACAAACTGCGCAGCATGAAAGAGACGCGCGCGGTGGATGGATCTTTGCACCCCGATGCGGATCGCCAGACGCGCGCCACGGCAATGATCCGACGCCTGCGCCTCGACGAGATCCCGCAACTCCTTCTGATCCTGCAAAACAAAATGGCCCTGGTTGGGCCTCGCCCCTTGCTGCCTGAAACGATCGAAGACTTCGGACCCGCCGGACAATACCGATGTTCCGTTCGGCCGGGGTTGACCGGGTGGGCGCAGGTCAGCGGCAACACCAACCTCAGCAACAGTGAAAAACTGAGCCTTGATCTATGGTATGTGGCGCATCGGTCACTGGCGCTGGACCTGCAGATTCTGGGCGAAACAGTCGGTGCGGCCCTGCACAACGAACCCCGCCGCGACGACCGGATCGAGGCGGCCCGGAAATGGATGGACTCGAATGGCCCGCTGGCCCAGGACATGCAGGAGATGAACGCGTGAATATCGTACTTGTCGGCGCCGTCGAGACTACGCTTGCAGCCCTGATGTCGATGTGCGGTGCCGGGCATGTGCCGGCCCTTCTGGTAACCTTGTCGCCGCGCCTGTCTGCACGGCATTCGGATTTCGTCGACCTGTCACCGGCGGCAGCGAAGTATGGTGTCCCGGTTCTGCATATCGAGAAAACCAACGACCCCGCGACTCTCGAACAGATTGCCAAGGTCAAACCCGACCTGATCCTTGTGCTCGGTTGGTCACAGATCTGCGGCCCCGAGTTCCGGGCGTTGGCGCGGATTGGCTGCATCGGATTTCACCCATCGGCCCTGCCCCGCTTGCGGGGGCGCGGTGTCATCCCCTGGACGATCCTGTTGCAAGAACGAAACGTCGGGTCCTCGCTTTTCTGGTTGGGCGAAGATACCGATGACGGCCCTATTGCCGCTCAGGCCATCTATGCGGTGGATCCCGAAACCGTCACCGCACGCGAATTGTACAATCGAGCTTTGCGTGCCGTCTCAGGACTGCTGCCGCCTTTGCTGAACCAGATTTACAATGGCGACATCCCGGCCGAACCGCAACGCACCGACGGAGCCAGCCTGTGCGCCCGCCGCCGCCCCGAGGACGGCCTGATTGACTGGACCAATCCTGCCGCGGACATTCATCGCCTGATCCGTGCTTCGGGTCCGCCCTACCCCGGCGCCTACACCTATGGCCCCGATGGCGTGAAACTGGTTCTGACGGGGGTCAGGTATACCGAACCGGAGGGCTACTTCATCGGCTTGCCCGGCCAGATCCAGGTCATCGGCAACGGCGGCTTTACGGTGGCCTGCGGTGACGGGCGCTGTCTGGACATAACTGAATGGTCAGGGGCCGATACACCCCCTGCCCTTCACGCGAAACTGAGGACACATCCATGATCGCTTCCGACCTGACAACTGGCCACGCCGGCCCCGCGCTGATCGTCGCTCCACATCCCGATGATGAGGTTCTGGGCGCCGGCGGCACGATGGCCCGCATGGCCGATGCTGGGCGCGAAGTGCACGTGGTTGTCGTCACTCGTGGCAAACCCCCGAAGTTTACCGATGAACAGGTCGCAACCACACGGCGCGAGGCGCGCAATGCGCATGATCTGCTGGGCGTCACCGAGACACATTGGATGGACTTCGACGCGGCGGAGTTGTCAGAACATGCCCATTCGGACCTGAACGGTGCACTGGGAAAGCTGGTCCGCGACATTGCCCCCAGCCTGATCCTCGCTCCGCATCCGGGCGACATTCATATGGATCACCAGTTGAGTTTTCTGTCCACGCTGGTGGCAAGCCGCCCGCATCAACATGACTATCCAGCCAATATTCTGGCCTACGAAACCCTTTCCGAAACAAATTGGAACGCCCCCTATCTGACCCCGGCCTTCGTGCCAAACGTGTTTGTCGACATCTCGGACACGATCGAGCGGAAGCTGGAAGCGTTCGGCAAGTTCGAAAGCCAGGTCAAACAGGCACCGCACGAACGATCGGTCGACAGCTTGCGCGCACTGGCCACCCTGCGCGGCGCGACGGTGCACCGGTCGGCGGCTGAAGGCTTTGTTCTGGTCCGATCGGTGATTTGACAGGAGGTGCAAAATGCAGATGTGGCCCATCTATGATCAGGAACAGATCGACGCCGTAGCCCAGGTATTTCACTTCGATCGTCTTAGTCTTTGATCAATTCAAGTCATCGGTAGCGACTTCTAAGGCCAATGGATCGAAAAACAACTCACCTGACGCTGTGCACTCAGCTTACATCCGCGCAATCCGCCTAAGCCAAAAGTCTATGGGTACAGCGCTGTGTGTCCAAACGACGGACTTGTTTCAACTTCACAGTTGAAGTCTTGCCTTGGACATAAGCACATTTAGAGAGTGGCAATCACAGCGCCAAAGAGAGAAAGTCGGAAGTATGAGTAACTGCAGGATCAATTCTCAAGGTACTTGAGATCTTGGTGCGGGTGCCCTGCAGTACTCCCTTCTGCCCCTTTTTGGGCCGGGCGTATCCGCCAAATGACGTCTCTGCCATTGCCAGCGCCCTCGACTTGCAAGAACGTTGCCACAAACTTCTTTGCCTAATCGGCATCGAAACAACACGCATTGTTCGATGCCGACCTTAGCTTTGGTCTAACCCGGCCTTTTGTGATCAGCCAATGATCGCGTTCAGTGTCGCGCTGGGGCGCATCACCGCCGCAGTTTTAGTGCGATCGCCTTGGTAATAGCCGCCCAGATCTGCAGGTTTGCCTTGAGCGGCCAGCAGTTCGGAGAGGATCTGCTCTTCCTTCTCCGCCAGCTCTTTGGCGATCGGAGCAAAATGCGCGGCCAGTTCAGCATCATCCGACTGCGCGGCCAGTGCCTCGGCCCAGTAGCGGGCGAACCAATAGTGGCTGTCGCGGTTGTCCGGCTCGCCAACCTTGCGGCTGGGCGAGCGGTCGTGGTCCAGGATGCCCTGCGTTGCGGCCTCGGCCGCAGCGCCCAGAACCGCGGCCTTGGCGTTGCCGCTGCTGTCGGCCAGGAAGTTCAAAGATTCCCCCAGCGCGCAGAATTCGCCCATCGAGTCCCAACGCAGGTGGTTTTCCTCGACCAGCTGCTGAACGTGCTTGGGCGCCGAGCCACCTGCACCGGTCTCGAACAGGCCGCCGCCATTCATCAGCTTGACGATCGACAGCATCTTGGCCGAGGTGCCCAGTTCGAGGATCGGGAACAGGTCGGTCAGATAGTCACGCAGCACGTTGCCCGTGATCGCGATGCTGTCCTTGCCGGCGGTGATGGTTTCCAGCGACTTGCGGGTCGCCTCACGCGGGGCCATGATCAGGAACTTGTCAGCTACGCCCGCAGCCTCGAGCGCCTGCTTGACGTATTTGATCAGCTCGGCGTCATGGGCGCGGTTCGCATCCAGCCAGAAGATCGCCTCGGAGCCGGTCAGACGCTGACGGTCCATCGCCAGTTGGATCCAGTTTTCAATCGGGGCTTTCTTGGCGGTGCAAGCGCGCCAGATGTCACCCTTTTCGACCTCGTGCGAATGCAGGGTTTCGCCATTGGCCGGAACGACGCGGATCGTGCCGTCGGCGGGCGCCTCAAATGTGGTCGGGTGGCTGCCGTATTCCTCGGCCTTCTGGGCCATCAGACCCACATTGGCCACCGAACCCGCGGTCGCCGGGTTCAGCGCACCGTTGGCTTTGAAGAAATTGATGGTCTCGTCATAGACCGGCGCATAGCAGCGGTCGGGGATCACGCAGTTGGTGTCGCCCTTCTTGCCGCTCTCGTCCCAGCCCTTGCCGCCCGCGCGGATCACGGCGGGCATCGAGGCGTCGATGATCACGTCCGACGGCACGTGCAGGTTGGTGATGCCCTTGTCGCTGTCCACCATGTACATTGAGGGACGGTCTGCCTTGACCGCTTCGATCGCGGCCATGATCTCGGCATCGTCCTTGACGCGGTTCAGCAGATCGCCCAGGCCCGAGTTCGGGTTGACCCCCAGCTGTGCCATGCGGTCGCCAAATTTTTCGAACACCGGCGCCAGCCACGACTTGACCGCATAGCCGAAGATGATCGGGTCACTGACCTTCATCATCGTCGCCTTCATGTGCAGCGAAAACATCGTGCCGTCTTTCTTGGTGTCCTCGATCGCGGCATCCAGGAACTCCGACAGCGCCTTGACCGACATGAAAGTGGCATCGGCAACGGTGCCTTCCTCCAGTGTCCAGCCGTCTTTAAGGACGGTAACACTGCCATCCTTGCCCACGAATTCGATCCGCGCATCACCGGTCTGGTCTGCGGTGATGGTGGCCGATTTCTCGTTGGCATAGAAATCATTGCCCGGCATCGACGACACCTTGGTCTTGCTGTCGGCCGACCATTCGCCCATCGAGTGCGGGTGCTGTTGCGCATAGCGCTTGACTGCCTTGGCGGCGCGGCGGTCGCTGTTGCCCTCGCGCAGAACCGGGTTCACGGCCGAGCCCTTGATCGCATCATAGCGGGCGCGGATCTCTTTCTCGGCGTCGGTCTTGGGATCCTCGGGGTAGTCCGGGATGTCATAGCCCTGCCCCTGCAGTTCCTTGATGGCGGCGACCAGCTGCGGCACCGAGGCCGAGATGTTAGGCAGCTTGATCACGTTGGCCTCGGGGGTTTTCACCAGCTCACCCAAGGCGGCCAGATCGTCGGGCTGACGCTGCTCTTCGGTCAGGTTTTCGGGGAAGGCCGCGATGATGCGCCCGGCCAGCGAAATGTCTTTGGTACCGACGCTGACGCCCGCGGCCGCGGCGAATTTGCGGATGATGGGCAGGAACGAGGCACTGGCCAGCTCCGGCGCTTCGTCTACGATGGTATACAATATGTCGAAGTTCGATTTTTCTGCCATGTTCCCTTACCTTTTTTAAGCCTTTCAGGGGCGTGCGATCCGAGAGTTGTGCCGCGTGCAGCGCGGCGTGCGAGGAGCGTGAATGCTGTTCCGCTCCGGGGTGACTCTGATTTGACAGGGCTTCCCTTAAATCACCCGAGGCCCGGGATCAATCGCATCTGAACGCGCATTTTGACCCAGTTTGCGCAAAACCGCGCATATGCCCGTATTTTCAGCCCGCCGACGATACGCGACGCCTTTCCCTTGGCGCGGGCGCTGGCTAAGACGGTTCTCCAACCCAAGATCAAGGAGGCCCCGTTGGACCGTATCGCCCGCACCATCGCCACGGAAATCAATGCCCGCCCCGAACAGGTGGACGCGGCGGTCAAACTGCTGGACGAAGGCGCCACCGTGCCCTTCGTAGCGCGCTACCGCAAAGAGGTGACGGGCGGGCTGGATGACAACCAGCTGCGCACCCTGTCCGACCGGCTGGCCTATCTGCGCGAGCTTGAGGCGCGGCGCGAGACGATCCTGAACTCGATCAAGGATCAACGGAAGCTGACCGACGATCTGGCCAAATCCATCGCCCAGGCCGAAACCAAGGCGCAGCTGGAAGACATCTACCTGCCCTACAAACCCAAGCGCCGCACCAAGGCAATGATTGCGCGGGAAAACGGGCTGGAGCCGCTGGCCGACGCGATCCTGGCCGACCGCAGCGCCGAGCCTGAAGCGCTGGCCCAGGCCTATGTGACCGAGGCCGTGCCCACCACCAAAGACGCGCTGAACGGCGCGCGCGACATCATCACCGAGCGTCTGACCGAAAACGCGGCCCTTCTGGGCGAGCTGCGCAGCTTCATGCAGGCCGAGGCACTGCTGACCTCGAAGGTGATCGAGGGCAAGGAACAGGAAGGCGCCAAGTTCAGCGACTATTTCGACCATGCCGAGCCCTGGGCCAAGGTGCCCTCGCACCGGGCGCTGGCGATGCTGCGCGCGTCGAAAGAGGGGATCGTGACGCTGGACATCGCCCCCGACCCCGAAACCGGCGCCGCCCGGGCCGAGGCGATCGTGGCCGCCCATCTGCAGACGCGCAGCGACGGGCCCGGCGATGTCTGGCTGCGCAAGGTTGCGGGCTGGACCTGGCGGGTGAAACTATCGCTGTCAATGATGGTCGAGCTGATAGCCGATCTGCGCAGCCGCGCGCAGGAGGAGGCCATTCAGGTTTTTGCGCGCAATCTCAAGGATTTGCTGTTTGCCGCTCCGGCGGGCCCCCGCCCCACCCTAGGGCTGGACCCGGGCATCCGCACCGGCGTCAAGGCTGCGGTGGTGGACGCGACGGGCAAGCTGGTGGCGACCGACACGCTGTATCCGTTCCAACCCAAGAACGATCTGCGCGGCGCACAGGCCACCATTCTGAACCTCATAGCCACCCACAACGTCGAACTGATCGCCATCGGCAACGGCACCGCCAGCCGCGAGACCGAGCGGCTGGTGGCCGACACGCTGAAACTGCTGCCCAAAGGGGTGCAGGCGCCTACCAAGGTCGTGGTGTCCGAGGCTGGGGCCTCGGTCTATTCCGCCTCGGAACTGGCCGCGCGCGAGTTTCCCGATCTCGATGTCTCGCTACGTGGCGCGGTGTCGATCGCCCGCCGCCTGCAGGACCCGCTGGCCGAGCTGGTCAAGATCGAACCCAAGAGCATCGGCGTCGGCCAATATCAACACGACGTTGATCAACACCGGCTGAGCCAGTCTCTAGAAGCCGTGATCGAGGATGTGGTGAACGCCGTTGGCGTCGATCTGAACACCGCTTCGGCGCCGCTGCTGGCCCATGTCTCGGGCCTGGGCCCCGGTCTGGCCGAAGCCATCGTGGCGCATCGCGACCTGAACGGCGCGTTCCGGTCGCGGCAGGATCTGCTGAAGGTCGCGCGCCTCGGCCCCCGCGCCTTTGAACAATGCGCGGGCTTTTTGCGCATCCGCGACGGGGATGAGCCGCTGGACGCCTCGGTCGTCCACCCCGAGGCCTATGACGTGGCCCGCCGCATCGTGCAGGCCTGCGGCCGCGACATCCGCCAGATCATGGGAAATGATGGTGCGCTGCATGGTCTGCGTGCCGAACAGTTCGTGGATGACCGGTTCGGCCTGCCCACGGTGCGCGACATCTTTGCTGAATTGGAAAAACCCGGCCGCGACCCGCGTCCCAGCTTCGTGACCGCCAGCTTCAAGGAGGGTGTCGAAGAGATCACCGACCTCAAACCCGGCATGGTGCTGGAAGGCACCGTGACCAACGTCGCTGCCTTTGGCGCCTTTGTCGATATCGGCGTGCATCAGGACGGGCTGGTGCATGTCAGCCAGTTGGCCGACCGGTTCGTGAAAGACCCGCATGAGGTGGTCAAGGCCGGTCAGGTCGTGCGCGTCCGGGTCGTTGAAGTGGACGTGCCGCGCAAGCGGATCGGGTTGAGCATGCGCAAGGATGGCGGAGCTTCTGCCCGGCAAGTTCGCGACGTCAAAGGCCAGAACGCGCGTGAAAAGAATAAAGGCATCCCGAAATCACAACGCGCAAAATCTTCTCACAATGCGCAGCACAGCGCGATTGGGGATGCGCTGCGAAATGCACTGAAAAATCAATAAGCCCCCTGCCCCGCCTGAGCCTCAGGCGGGGGTTTCCGTCTGGAACGCGTCGGGCTCCAACTCCTCCCAAAAGGCAAAAATGGCGTTGGCGTTCAAACCTGATCGCCATCCGTGTTGCCGGAAGTTCTCTCGGTCTAGCTCGTCCGACAAAGTCGACATGAACAAGCGTTTGTCGGCATCCCGTTGAGTGGGGTTTCGCCGCGAAACCAGGTCTTCGACGATGGCCAGCTTGCGGGCACGCTCGGCGCGCTCCGCCACGCGCGCGGCATAAGCTTGATCTTCGCGTGCCTTCTCTTCCTCCCGCTGCTTGGCTGCGGTCAGCGCCTCGGGACTAGGCGGTTTCACGGTCTCTGCCGCGGGGGCCTTGTAGTCATCGCGCAGGGCGGCCGAAAGATATCCCAGCGTTGATTTCACGTCCCCCTGCCCGGCTACATAGTCCAGCTTCTGCTGTACGTAATCCTCACCATGCTCAGAGATCCACTGACGCGCCAGCCGATCGGACACCCCTTGTTTGCGCAAGGTCTTGTAGACCGCCAGGTTGCGCACCCCATCGCTGTCGTCGATCTCGAACATTGCCTTCTGCGGGTTCGCCTTGATCAGGAACCGAATGTCGGTGACGCTGCGGCCCTTCTTGCGGAACTCGGGTTCGATCAGAATATCGGAGCTTTTGTTCACCTCAGCCACTGCGGGTTTGATGATCTTGGCATTCAGGTGTTTGAAGCTCGTGTAATAGTCGCTGCCGTCCACACCCATCAATTTGCGGAACACCTCGAGCGCCCACCACCCGGTCGACCCGGTGCGCACGAATCGATAACAGTTTTCATACAAGGCCAACCCGTGCCCCGAGCTGAAATTGCGCTGGATATGCACATTGATCAACGCATAGATCTTCGGATCGTACAGCTTCTGCGCCAAGGCCGGGGAATAGGCGTATTCGCAGATCCCGCCCTTGAGCTTGGCGAAACTCAGCAACGACGACACGCCCCACTCTTGCCGCCCTTTTTCATCGAGCATGTCCCATTCGGCCACTGTCTCGGCAAGCGCTCTCAGGCTGGCGCGCAAAGTGTCGAAGTCGTTCGAGTTGTAGCCCACCATCATCGCCAGGGTGCGGGCATCAATCGTATGGGTCTGCGCCGTGGTCAGAGAGTCGTAGGCATTGAGCAGCAACACGTTGGACAGCTTGCGCTGCAACAGCGTCAGCTTGCCGCTAATATGGATCGCGGCCACATTCTTTTTCACCGTTTCCCGACGCAAAGCGCCTGAAAGGTGATCCGTGTCCAGTTGTGTATCCGGCATGATTCTGCCCGGCTGCTCGTTTCCCAAGTTTGTGACACAAAAGGTACCCGTGGATCAACCAAATTTGGGTCCCCATATGCAGGACGGAGTGAATCCCGTAGACAGGTACCTATCCGAATCGGCGACCCAGTTATCCACAGAAGCGGGCGCCAATTGGTTCAAACTTGGAGTCGTGACCCGCGTAGGCGGCGATCAACGCACTCGGATTAGACCCTAAATAGTCCACGATAGAGCCGAACCGCGAATCGGTGCCCTTCTCCCCGGATTCGGGACCCTTTGATCCTGTATACAGGTCCCTTTTAACCCGAAGCCAGGAACCCTTGGTCCTGTATCCGGGTGCCGATGCGACCACAAATATATGATTTATTTATGGTTTCTGTCGTCAAAGAATCTAAAACCCTTAAAGAAAATAAACTCTTTGGTGTGCCCTTTTCTGAGAATAAATGCCGGTTTCGTCGCGAAACCGAACTCTTCGGCATTCTTCTGTGGAAAACTGCTTTTTCGAGGATAGCGCAGAAGGAAAATGTTCGGTACATTTCCTGATATACGCCGGAAAGGCGAACATTATTCGAGGCATCGACAGTGACAAAATCTAAACAACCTGCTCTACCGCCGTACTTCAACCTGGATCCGGCCAAGGCTGCATCAAAGTTACCCGATCCTATCGGGACATCACGATTCGCAAAAGCTGCAACCTTCTGTGCCAAAGGGCGCGAAGATCTAGCCCGCCGCGGGTATGCGCCCGATGGCGAAAAGCGCCTCCGCCGGTTTTCGATTTGGGAGATTACCAAATACCTGATCCCGGTGGCTCCGGCCCACCTGCGCCGCGTCCTCAAGGCAAATCCTGACCTCCCGCAAGGCGAAGGCGAAGCAGGATCGAAATGGTTCACCCTCGAAGAAGTTCTGACCTTGAGGCGCCATTTCGCGGCCGAAGGTGTAAGCACCAAGGAATACCTGCCCTACCGGCCAGAAAATCTGCCGGCAAAAGTTGTTGCCGTTGCCAATTTCAAAGGTGGCGTGGGCAAGACGTCCACCGCTGCTCATCTGGCAATGTCGGCCGCGTTGGACGGTTATAAAGTGCTGGTGATTGATCTTGATAGCCAGGGATCCATGACGTCGATCCTGGGTGGTCGCGTCGCGGATGAATGGCAGACAGTCTTCCCCTTGATCGCAAAAGACTATGCGCGCGCGGTTCAGGAAGAGAACAGGGTCCGCGCCGCTGCCGGTCAACCCGAAATCCCATTGGATGAAACTCTGCAAGAGGCACTGAGAACCCAACCTCAAGATGTCATCCAGAAGACCCATTGGCCCAACATTGATCTCATTGGTGCTCAACTGAACCTTTATTGGGCTGAATTTCAGATCCCGGTCTGGCGGATGGGCCTTCGCAGTTGGCCGCTGTGGGACGGGCTCACCAACTTCTTGCAGGACGAGGCGGTATTGAATGATTACGACATCGTGTTCCTCGATACTCCTCCTGCACTTGGGTACCTAACGATCAATGCGCTGGCCGCAGCGGATATTTTGCTGGTGCCGCTCGGAGCTTCATTCCTGGAATTTGATTCCACCGGGCGCTTCTTCGACATGCTCTACACCACATTCGCCAGTATCGAGGATGGCGAGAACGCGGCACAAAGGGCAGCTGGGTTGCCCGAACTCAAGTTCGAATGGGATGTCGTGCGCGCGATCATCACCCGGTTCGACGCCAGCCAGCAGACGGACATGGCCAACGTGATCCAGGCGTATTTCGGTGATTTCATGAACGCCTATCGGCAGGATTACACCGCTTTGGTAGGGCAGGCCGGAGAACAGGTGAACGGAATCTACGAAGCGGACTACCGTGACTTTAACCGCGACACCTATGTCCGGGGGCGAGAGACCTTCGATCGAACTTACGCGGAATTCAAAGAAGTGCTGATCGGGTGTTGGTGGCGCGACGCCCAGATGGGAGGACAGGCAGATGGCTAAACGCAGAAGACTGACGGCGCCGGATGCGGCGGAGCTTGAACAACTCGAGGCTGGTTTCGCCGCGAAACCCTCGATCAGTCCGTTCGAGGCCAACCCGTCAACTCCGCCAATCGCGCAGGTCGCGGCCGAGGCCGCGGCGCTGAATGGCATGGCAGCAGTGACCGACCGTGCAACCCTTGCAAAAGACCAAGGCGACGCTGCGCGTTGGCGGGATGCCCAGGACGCCGGTCTGGTCGCAGAGATGGTGCCCATAGATCAGATCGATGCCGATTTCTTGCGGCGCGACCGCATGGTCGATGACGAAGAGGCAATGTCCGAACTGCTGGAATCTCTGCGCTCCAACGGGCTGCGGACGCCGATCGAGGTGACCAAAACCGAGGATGGCTATGGTCTGATATCGGGCTATCGCCGGTTGGACGCCTTCCGCCGTTTGGCCGGCGGTGACCCGAAATTCGCCCAAATTCCTGCGTTCGTGCGGCAGGCTGGCGCAGGGCAAGGGGCGTATGTTTCGATGGTCGAGGAGAACGAACTTCGATCAAACCTCAGCCCGTATGAACGTGGGCGCATCGCTGTCCTCGCTGTGGGGCAGGGTGTGTTCCCGTCGACCGAAGCCGCCGTGGATGTTCTGTTCGCCGCAGCCTCCAAGGCCAAAAGGTCCAAGGTCCGCAGCTTTGCAGTGGTTCACGAAGCCTTGGGCGACCTACTGCAGTACCCGGTTGCGTTGTCGGAAAAGGCAGGTCTCAGGATTGCCGCGGCTATCCGGGATGGCGCGCAGGCCAAGCTGAGGGAGGCCTTGTCCCGGGGTGAAGCCACGGACCCGAAATCGGAACTGGCCGTGATAGAGGCTGCGTTGAAAGACGCGCCTGTACCGACTCAGGAAAAGCCGCGTGGGGGCCGCCCGAAACAGATTCAACGGCTGCCTATTCAGACGCTGCCCAAAGGCGGAGAATTGCGAGCAGAGGTATCAGCGGGCGAATTGCGGATACATCTTCGCGGCCGGACTCTGAGCGTAGACGAAGCCGCGCGGTTGTTGGAACGGCTAGTTGAGCATTTGGGCTGACCATTTTTAACCATTGGTTTGGCCTGTGCTTCCACCGGCCAAACCTTCCTGTAAACAGGTACCTTTCCGCCACTTCCCCTGTAGTATGCAAAAAGGCATAATTATGATCATTATGACGGACGCTCGGTTTGTTTCCAATACGCCGGCGTTTGACCATTTTGACGCCGAACCGCCACCGCTATGAGTAGCGGAGAGACAGACTGAAACTTGGGTAGTGTGAACGTCGGCTGGGCCAATTCTGGCTGGATGCGTTCTTGATTGAATCCCGCTTGGCCCGCAGGTGCATTTTGCCAGCCAGTAGACGCAAATTCCGACTTGGGATAGGTTCGTGTTGGGGCAACAATGCGGGCGTTCTGCCTTGCATTGGCAATTAATACGCAACGCGCTGACTATAAGGGCCGGCACACGGTCGGACATATTTTAGCTTCGTCAGAAACCAGGTCCCTCTGACTGACGCCGATTGAACAAAAGGCAAAGCACATTGAAGTAATTTCGACCGAGGACTGAAGATGGCTGACATCAAGGCGTGGTTGGAGAGGCCCCCGGAATGTCGGCGCTTATGGCGCAGTCCCTGGAGGGTGGTTTTGCGTCGTCCTTTTCGGACATGGTTCTGACGGAACTTGCGGTACTGCAGAAAAATTGTGTCGTCAACGGTGCTCCGATCCAAAGTGCCACCATCAAGCCGGTTTACAGCGTTCTGAGGCTTCACACGAACCCGATTAGAACAAACGCCGTGCTGAACATTTTTTCGTACAAATTGCTGGAATGCAGTGAAGACGGAGTTGATATTTCCATCCCGCTCAAGCGCCGGTGGGTCATCTCGATTGGTTCCGGGTTGGAGCAGGGGCCGATCGACAAGACAATCGGTGGGGTCCAGATGACCTACAAGATGTTCGCGCAGGGTAAATCGATCAAGCTGATGGCTTATTACTCCAATCTGACACTGCATGGCGAAAGATGGGGACCGAATATGCGTCTAATTTCCGGGTTTGACCAACTCGGCAATGTCGACCCCAGAAACAAGTACTACACTCCGAAGGCCGCAAGTTGCCTTGATATCGACTTCAAGAACAAGCCGCCGAATGATGTTGACGTTTGGTCTGTTGCGCCCAGCGACATGAGGTTCTGCGCCCGTGGGTGCATCCCCGGAGATGTCAGTGCCACCAAGTAAGGCTGCTTCTGTTCCGGTTTGACCAAACCGCAGACCCTGCGCCCGCGACATTTGTCGATTGATCGAGGCGCGGGGTTTTTCAAAGATTACCTCCTTCCGCGATCGGGCGGGCACACACTGATCGGAGATCGAGACATTTCCGGGCATGGCGCCTGTTTGCCAGGACAGGTCGATCGGAATGCCGCATGTGGATACCAGTAGCCTCCAATCCACAACCATCGATGCGTCAGGAACCTGACCCGGCGCCGGGCGATGGAAACGGAGCAGTCCTCTCGGAAGGCGCCGTGGTTTCGGAAAGACCACACGGAGAGCTTCAAAGACTTCGACCTGACAAGCCAGCTTCCCGGAATACAATCGATCACCAGAACAACAAAGTCAGCCTGTCCCTTCATCGGGCAGAGCGAAGTGAACTCGGGCGCGGTTAATCTCACGCACTATTCGAAATCGGCTTGTGGAATCTGAACCCTTGTTTTGCAACTCGAATACGCTGCAACCGGGATGCGCAGTGTGTAACGGTGGGCAAGCTACTGCCAAGCCGATCTGTTTCGTGGTCTCTGAGTTTCCTGCCGAGTTTTACGCATTTCGAGGTGGCCGGCGGGTCAGCGCATGACAAAAGGATCAGGAATAGGGTCGTCGCTGGTGCGCAGCCAAACGGACTTGATTTTGGTGTAGTCCAATGCAGCCTGCAGCCCGCCCTCGCGCCCATGCCCCGACAATCCATGCCCCCCAAACGGAGCGATCGGACTGACTGCGCGGTAGGTGTTGACCCAGACAATGCCGGCTCGGATTGACCGAACCATCCGATGGGCCCGCGTGAGGTTTTGCGTGAACACGCCCGAGGCCAGGCCAAACCGGGTATCGTTTGCGATCGCGATGGCCTCATCCTCTGTTTCGAAGGAAACGACCGACAGGACGGGGCCGAAGAATTCGTGCGTCAAGCAATCAGCATCGCGCGCCCGACTGCAATCCAGAATGGTCGGCGGAAAGTAGAATCCCGCGCGATCAAGTGGCTGGCCGCCAGTAATCAATTGCGCGCCTTGGGCCTGCGACCGGGTGACAAGTTCGGCGGCCCATTTCTGCTGCCGCTGCGTGCACAGGGGCCCGACTTCGGTCGCCATATCATCCGGTGCGCCGATCACGACCGCTTCGGCCTTTTGCCGCAGACGGTCCAGGACCGCGTCCTTGATCGATGCCTGAACCACAAGCCGCGACCCGGCAACGCAGCTTTGACCCGACGCCGCGAAAATTCCGGAAACCTGAGCGTTGACCGCACTGTCCAGATCCGCATCCTCGAACACGATAAAGGGCGACTTTCCACCCAGTTCCAAAGAGGTAGACGCCAGGTTCTCTGCCGAGTTTCGCACGATATGCCGAGCCGTTTCCGGCCCGCCGGTAAAGGCGACATGGGCAATTCTTTCGTGCCGGGTCAAGGCAGCGCCGACATCGGGCCCGCCCGTCAGGACATTCAGTACGCCTTCCGGAAATCCGGCCTTGTGAAAGATCCGCGCGAATTCCAGCATTGGGGCAGGGGCCTCTTCCGAGGCCTTCAGCACCACTGTGCAACCGGCCGCCAGGGCCGGGCCGATCTTGACCGCCGACAGGAACAATTGTGAGTTCCAGGGCACGATCGCCGCGACAACCCCCACGGGTTCTCGCCGCAGCCAAACTTCCATATCTGGCTTGTCGATGGGCAAATGGGCGCCTTCGATCTTGTCCGCGAGGCCCGCGTAGTAACGATAGTAATCCGCGACATAGGCGATCTGCGCCGAGGTTTCGCGGATGATTTTGCCTGTGTCGCGGGTTTCCAGCTCGGCCAGTCTGGGCGCGTTTTCAGCAATCAGATCTGCCAATCGGTATAGCAGCTTGCCCCGCGCCGTTGCGGTCAATGACGCCCATTCCGGGGATTTGAAGGCCTTGTCCGCAGCCATCACGGCCTGGTCCACATCAGCTTGGCTGGCGGCGGGCATCTGCGCCCAAGCCTCACCTGTGGATGGGTCGACACTTTCGAACCAGGTGTCGCCATCGCGGAAATTGCCGCCGATATAGTTCTGAAACCGTTGCATCCAGAATTCCCCTATTGAAAGGCCGGCATCACATCCTTGATGAAACGCTCCAACGAGGCCTTTTTGCGTTCAAACGGCATGCTGGAGTCGATCCAGAATGAATACTCGTCATACCCCAGTTCCTCGCTTCTCCGAAGCCGGTCGATCACGGTATCGGCTGTTCCGATGACAAGGTCTCGCTCCATGTTCTGGGGCGAATAGAACGGATGCTCGGCTATTTCGGCATCACTCAGCGGGGCAATCAGCCCCTGGGTAACGTCACGCTTGTTCATGAACCATGCGCCGAAATAGCAGTAGAACCGGTTCAACTCGATGGCGGCCTGTTTTACGTCGTTCTGATTTTCGGCCACGTAAGTGTGGCGCAGCAACATGATCTTGGGGCGCGGCATGTCAGGAAACTTTGAGCAGGCGGCATTGAACTTGGCCATCAGGTCGATGACCTCGTCGTCGCCGTTCCACAATGGCGTGACCTGTACGTTGCACCCTGAGCTTACGGCGAATTCGTGGCTGTTGGGGTCGCGTGCGGCCACCCAGATGGGCGGCCCACCAGGTTGCAGGGGCAGGGGCGACGAGGTGGTCTTGGGAAATTGGTGGAATTCGCCGTCATGGGCGTAATCTCCCTGCCAGAGCTGTTTCACGGCAGGGATGAGTTCGCGCATGCGCTGCCCGGCTTCCCACGCATCCATGCCAGGCATCATGCGTTCGTATTCGTAACTGTAGGCACCGCGGGCAATGCCCAGATCCAGCCGTCCGTCGGCTATGATGTCCGTCATCGCGGCCTCACCGGCCAAACGGATCGGATGCCAGAACGGCGCGATCACGGTGCCGGTGCCCAGCCGGACATTCCGGGTGTGCCGAGCCACGTCAATCAGGCTGAGAAACGGGTTGGGTGCGATTGTAAAATTCATCCCGTGGTGTTCGCCCGTCCAGACGGCATGCATCCCGCCGTCGTCGGCGATTTTGCACAGTTGGATGAACTCGTCATACAACTGCTTCTGGTCCTGCTCTGGCGAAATCCGCTCCATATGCGCAAACAGCGAGAACTTCATTTCAACTCCCCCGAACCAACGGTTTGACCCGTCCGCTGGTTTCATCTCCGTAGTATATGCCGAAATTGCCCATGCGGCTTTCTCGGGCGAAACGTTCCAGCATCGTACAGATCGCCGGGTCCGCGACATCCATCAGCGTCGACTTGACGATTTGCGTAAAAGCTCCGTTGGCTGGGGTGCCGTCCTCGGCTTGGCAAAGGAACGAGATATGCTGTCGTCGCGACTTGTCTTGGTAGACCGAATAGATGAAGCCCGGTTCTGCCTTGATCCCACATCCCGCGATCAGCTGGGCTAGCGCAGTATCGGCGCCGTTGGCCATGTCCTCGGTTGCCGGAATGGTCAGTCCGCCGTTGCCATCGTCCAGCAGCAGAATCTGGCCGTCCCGCTCGATCAGCGCGGAAACCACGACGCCCGCGCGACGGTTGAGCGCCCGGGCTTCGGCGGCAGGCGTCACATAGGCGCCGCGGGCATAGCCCAGGCCAGGTGCGATCGAGTGGTCGAAGGCCTCGACCCGACCGATCAGGATCAGGTGGTCGCCGGCTTCGACCGTCTTGAAAACCGAGCTGTCAAACCAGGCTGAAACCCCGTCAAGGATTGGTGCGCCGTTGGGTCCTGGCTTCCAATCGACACCGGCAAACCGGTCCTGCGAAGGGCGTGCGAAGGTGTTCGAAACGCTGATCTGATCCTCCGACAGGATGTTGACGGCGAAACCGGCGGCTTCAGAGAATGTGTTGAAATTGCTGGAAGTATTGGCAAGACAGACCGAGATCAGCGGAGGGTCCAGCGAAACCGAGGAAAATGAATTGGCGGTAAAGCCGATCGGTCGGCCGGATTCGTCATGGGTCGTGACCACCGTGACACCGGTGAGAAAGGTTCCGAACGCGCTGCGCAGGGCGCGAGGGTCGAAATCGGTCATGCGGGCGACCTTTCGTGCGTTGGGGTCTTCAGCCATTGAACAAGGGCCGCGTTGACAGTCTTTGGATCAGTGAGGTTCACCATGTGCCGATGACCCTCGACGATAACCGCCTGCCCTTTGGCGGCCGCGGCGATGGCGCGGGTCATGTCGGGTGTGGAATTCGGATCCTCAGCACCCGTCAACGCCAGCAAAGGGCAAGAGATCTGAGGGTAGCGATCAGCGTAGACCATGTCGCCCCGGGCAAAGGCATCGTAGGCCGCCGAATAGCCGTTTATTTCGACCGCGGCCAACCATGCGGCGACCCTGTCCCGAGCGGCGCGGTCGGCCGGACTGTTTGCGAACCAGCGTTGCAGCGGGGTTTCCAGATCAAACGTTCCGGCGCTGATCAAGCCGGCGCGCGCCAGCACAGAGTCCCGGGCCTGGTCATCCCGACGAAACACTCCGTTCAGCAAGGCGACGCGCCGGACCCGATCGGGATGTTCGACCGCAAACCCGCCGGCAATCAGTGCGCCCATCGAATGACCGGCAAGGTTCACGCGATCCAGGTTCAAAGCGTCCAGCGCCGCCTGGAGCCACTCCACAAATGCTGGTAACTGCGCCCCCACAGCGATCGGGTCGGATTGGCCATGCCCTGGCAGATCCAGTGCGTAGACCGCGTGCAAGTCGGACAAGGTATCGATCTGCGGCGCCCAGGCCTCCGACTGCATACCGACCCCGTGCAACAGGACCAGAGGTTCGCCATCGGGGGGGCCGGCAAAGCGCAAGCCAAGACGCCCGAATGGTTCAGACAGCTGCCGGATTGTCGACGTCATGTCCCAAATCCTTCAGATCCTGATACCGATCTCCGATGCGGTGATGCGGGCGCCCTCCGATCGAGGCGCCCAAAGCGATCATGATCTCATCCGGGGCCGGAGCGTCGGCGACCTGCAGGTGGATGGTCAGATAGTGGCTGCGCCGCCCACCATCATTCTTGTCCATCAGGGGAATTTGCATGGCCGCATTCGCCGGTCCGCGCGTGTTGGTGAAGGCAAGGTAGGATTTTGCACCAACCGCCTCGCGATAGGCATTTCCGAACCTCAGGGTATGGATCAGGGCCGACCCGTGCTCGACCTCGCCATTCACTCCGACAACGGCGGCTTTGCCATAGGCTTCAACCCGGTCACCGCCGCCGGCCGCCTCGAGAATCATCTCGGTCAGCATGTGGCCCAGCCCCGGAGCACAATCGTGTATCTCTGGGCGTAGATCTTCGACAAAACCGCGGCCCGCCCAGGGATTGGTGACGACGGCGACCGCCGCGATCAAGGTCAAAGGGCGCTCGGCGGCTTTGCTACCTTCGATCAGCGTGTTTTCGACATGCAGCAGTGTTTTACGGATGGTGGCGGGCATCGCAAAGGTCCTGTGATTCCGTTTCCGGCATGATGGTATACCATAAGACAGGATGTCAATCATACCTTGCTGAGGCAACGCACGACCGGTAGATTCCCGTCCATGACAACGCCAAGACTCACCAAGATCGATTATCCTCCGGCAACCCTGCGCGACATGGTGCAGGAGCGTATGCGCGAGGCCATCATCGAAGGTGTTTTCCAGCCCGGCGAACGGCTGGTGGAACGTCCGCTATGTGATCAGCTTGGTGTCAGCAGGACAGTCATCCGGGAAACGATCCGCTATCTCGAGGCCGAGGGGCTGGTCGAAATTCTGCCCGGGCGCGGGCCGATCGTGGCTTCGATCACACGGGACGAGGCACGGCAGATCTACGATATCCGCCGCATGCTGGAAACCGCGGCCGCCGAGAACTGCGCGCGCAATATCACATCAGACAGGGCCAGCAGCCTGCATGGGGCGCTGGTGCGGCTCAAGCAAGGTTTCGTGGACAAGACACCGGGCTCGATCTTCCGCGCCACTTCCGATTTCTACTCAGAGATTTTTGAGGGGGCAGGGCATCATGTGGCTTGGGATGTAGTCCAGCGCCTGAATGGTCGGATCAGCCGGTTGCGGATGATAACCTTGGCGGCAACAGAACGCGACCGCCCCGGGATCGAACATATGGAGGCCATCTGTTCTGCGATTCAGTCCGGCGACCCCTCCGCCGCGCGCCGAGCCGTCGAACGGCATCTGGACGATGCGGCGTCGGTTGTCGAGACCCTGTTCGATGCAGAAGAGGGCTTGGGCAAAGCCGCACACTGCTAGATCCTGCACCGGTCAGGTTTGGTCGCCCAGATACGTCGTCAGGGCCTGACGCGCTCCCTGATCCCAGACCACCCTGAGCCAGCGGTCAAACGCGTCGCGAAACGCGCCGGATTGTGACAGGTCCTGATAGTACTGGGTCTGCTCAAGCCAGGTGGTCGGGTTGTCACGGGCCGCGTTGGCCGAGGTGACCAGATCGGACCAGTTGGGATCGTTGGGTTCGATAATACTTCCATCCTCGCGAGTGCCGGCACACATGCGGGCCCACAGCGCCTCGACCAGGGCCAGCCCATTGATCGGCGCGCCGGCAGCCAACGCATCATAGACTGTGGGAAGTACAAAGCCCACATGCCGGGATGATCCGTCAAAAGCAACGCGACGCGTGGTGTCGACGATGGCTGGATTGCGGAACCGCTCCTCGATCAAGGTTACGTAGTCCGCAACCGACTGATTGGGCACCGGCCGCACGAAAGGCGCGATTTCTTCGACCAAAACCTTTCGGAAGAATGCTGAAACCAGCGGATCGGCCATGCAGTCTGCGATCGTATTCAGGCCCAGGATCTCGCCGACATTGGCCAGAACCTGGTGGCCCGCGTTCAGAATGCGCAGCTTCATGACCTCATAGTCATGAACGCGGACAGTAAATGTGGCGCCGACCTTGTCCCAATCCGGGCGACCGGCGCAAAAGGCATCCTCGATCACCCATTGGCGGAAGCTTTCATGGGTGACGGGGGCGGCGTCGTCGATCCCCAGCGCGCGCACCAGCTCCAGCTCGGTCGGGCCGGTGGCGGGCACGATGCAATCGACCATCGAATTGGGAAAGGTGCATTGCGTGTTGATCCAGTCGGCCAGATCCACGTCCGATAGTCGCGCCAGCCCCACCACCGCCTGACGCAGAACCTGCCCGTTGCCGATCAGGTTGTCGCAGCTCAGCCCGGTCAGCGGACCAACGCCAGCATCGCGCCGCCGTCGCAGGCCCGCGACGATGGCACCGAAGGCGGTGCGCGGACGGTCGGGGTTGGCGGCATCGTGGCGGATGTCGGGGTGGTCGGTGTCCAGCCCTTTGGTCACAGGGTGCACGAAATAGCCGCCCTCGGTCACGGTCAGCGAGACGATGCGGATCGCCGGATCGGCCAGTTGCGCGATCAGCGGGCCGTTGTCCTCTTGCGGGGGCAGGTAATCGATCATCGCGCCCGTCACCTCGGCACGACGCTGGCCCTCGGTCAGCTCGACCAGCGTGGTCAGACAGTCCTGCGCCAGCAGCTTGCGCCGCATCTCGGCGTCATAGGCGCGCACGCCGGCGCCGATGATGGCCCAATCCTGCGCCGCGCCCTGTTGCATCAGCCGGTGCAGGTACCAAGCCTGATGCGCGCGATGAAAATTGCCCACCCCGATATGCACGATCCCCGGCGTCAGTGCCGCGCGATCGTATTCGGGCCGCAGCACGCCCTTGGGCAACGCGTCCAAATTGGCCTGACACAACCGGACCGGTCGGGTATCCGCGGGGCGCTCCACCATCAGCTCATCCAATTTCCACCATCCACGTTGTATGTCTGGGCCACGATGTAGTCGGCCTCGGACGAGGCCAGAAAGACCGCCATTCCGGTCAGGTCCTCGGCCCGGCCCATCCGGCCGAAGGGCACCGCTTCGCCCACTTCCTTCTTTTTCTGACCCGGCGCCTTGCCCTCGTATTTGGCAAAGAAGGCATCGACGCCGTCCCAGTGCTCGCCATCCACCACGCCGGGGGCGATGGCATTCACGTTGATCCCGTGTTTGATCAGGTTCAGCCCCGCCGATTGGGTCAGGCTGATCACCGCCGCCTTGCTGGCGCAATAGACCGCCACGAGTGGCTCGCCCCGGCGGCCGGCTTGGCTGGCCATGTTGATGATCTTGCCGCCGGTGCCCTGCTCGATCATGTGGCGCGCGACCGCCTGCAGGGTGAACAAGGTGCCGGCGACGTTGATGTCGAACACGCGCTGGTAATCCGCGCGGGTGATTTCCACGATCGGGGCGGCGGTGAAGATCGCGGCGTTGTTGATCAGGATGTCGATCCCGCCCATCCGCGCCGCGGCGTCGGCCACGCCCGCCTCGATGCTGTCCTGCTGCGAGACATCCATTTCGACCGCAATCGCCTGAGGCCCGATCTCGCGCGCGGCTTTGCGCGCCTGCTGCACGTCGATGTCGGCCAGCGCCACCTGCGCGCCCTCGGCGGCATAGGCCCGGGCAAAGGCCAGCCCGATGCCCCGCGCCGCCCCGGTGATCAGGGCCCGTTTTCCCACCAGCCGGTTCATGCGATCCGCAGCCCCGCCGCGTCGAACCGGTGGATCTTGTCCTCCTCCGGCGTCAGATGGATCGTGTCGCCGTGGCGCAGGCCGACCTCGCCGCCGGCGCGCACGGTCATCGGCTCGGCGAAGCCGTCGACATGGACGTGAAAGAACGTGTCCGAGCCCAGATGTTCGGACACCCCGACCGTGCCCTTCCACAGGCCCTTGTTGGGCGAGGCGGCAATGTGCTCGGGGCGGACGCCGATCGTGTGGGCACCATGTTTATCGGCCTCGGGGCCTTCGATGAAATTCATCTTGGGCGAGCCGATGAAGCCGGCCACGAACTTGTTGCGCGGCGCGCGGTACAGTTCGAGAGGCGAGCCCACCTGTTCGATCACGCCCGCCTGCAGGACCACGATCTTGTCGGCCATGGTCATGGCCTCGACCTGGTCATGGGTGACGTAGATCATCGTGGTTTCCAGCCGGTTGTGCAGCTCGGATATCTCCAGCCGCATGCCTACGCGCAGCGCCGCGTCCAGGTTCGACAGCGGCTCGTCGAACAGGAAGGCCGCCGGTTCGCGCACGATGGCGCGACCGATGGCGACCCGCTGGCGCTGGCCACCCGAAAGCTGGCCGGGGCGGCGGTCCAGATAGTCGGTCAGGTTCAGAACCTCGGCCGCCTGTTCGACGCGGCGGTCCTGCTCGGCCTTGTCCAGCCCGGCCATGCGCAGCGGAAAGGCGATGTTCTTGCGCACGGTCATGTGCGGATAAAGTGCGTAGGACTGGAATACCATGGCCAGGCCCCGCTTGGCCGGCGGCACCGCGGTGGCGTCCTGATCGTCGATCAGGATGCGGCCGCCGCTGACGTCCTCTAGCCCCGCGATCAGGCGCAGCAGGGTGGATTTTCCGCAGCCCGATGGGCCCACGAACACCACGAATTCGCCGTCGTTGATTTCCAGATCCAGCGGCGGAATGACCTCCACGTCGCCAAAGCTCTTGCTGACTTTCTCAAGTACGATGCGTCCCATGTGACTTTCCTTACTTCACGGCGCCGAAGGTCAGGCCGCGGACCAGTTGTTTCTGACTGAACCACCCAAGGATCAGGATCGGGGCGATGGCCATGGTCGATGCCGCGCTGAGCTTGGCGAAGAACAGGCCCTCGGGGCTGGAATAGCTGGCGATGAACGCGGTCAGCGGGGCCGCGTCGACGGCGGTCAGGTTCAGGGTCCAGAACGCCTCGTTCCAGGCCAGGATGAAATTCAGCAGCACGGTCGAGGCGATGCCCGGCACCGCCATCGGCGTCAGGATGTAAAGGATTTCTTCTTTCAGCGTGGCGCCGTCCATGCGCGCGGCTTCCAGGATGTCGCCGGGAATTTCGCGGAAATAGGTGTACAGCATCCAGACGATGATCGGCAGGTTGATCAGCATCAGCACCACCACCAGCCCGGCGCGGCTGTCCAACAGGCCAAGTTGGATGAACAGCAGGTAGATCGGGTACAGAACCCCCACCGCCGGCAGCATCTTGGTGGACAGCATCCACAACAGGATGTCCTTGGTGCGCGCCGAGGGCACAAAGGCCATGGCCCAGGCGGCGGGCACCGCGACGATCACGCCCAGAAGGGTGGACCCGCCCGCGATGATGATCGAGTTCCACAGATACCGCATGTAGTTCGACCGTTCCTGAACCACGGCATAGTTCTCCAGCGTCCAGTCGAAGTTCAGAAAGATCGGCGGGCTGGCGATGGCCTGGGCCTCGGTCTTGAAGCTGGTCAGGATCGTCCAGAGGATCGGGAAGAAGATCAGCAGGCCGACAGCCCAGGCAAAGGCGGTGTTGATCAGCTTGCGTGGTGTGGTGACGGTGCGGGCCATGTTTTCGTCCTCCTCACGCGTCCAGGTTTTTGCCGACGATGCGCATCAGGAAGATGGCGACGATGTTGGCAAGGATGATGGCATAGACCCCGCCGGCCGAGCCCAGCCCGACATTCTGGCTTTCCAGCACGCGCTGGTAGATCAGATAGGTCAGGGTGCGGGTGCCGAAGGCGCCGCCGGTGGTCACGAAGATCTCGGCGAAGATCGACAGCAGGAAGATCGTCTGGATCAGGATGACGATCGTGATCGCGCGGCTCAGATGCGGCAGAATGATGAAAAAGAAGCGTTTCAGCGGTGGCGCGCCATCCATTTCGGCGGCCTCCAGCTGTTCGCTGTCCAGCGACTGGATCGCGGTCAGCAGGATCAGGGTGGCAAAGGGCAGCCATTGCCAGGACACGATCATCACGATCGACGGCATCGACGCCTCGGACAGCCACGAGATTGGCTCGGCCCCGAAGAACCGCCACAGATGGGCAAACAGGCCGTTGACCGGATCCATGAACATGTTCTTCCAGACCAGCGCCGAAACGGTGGGCATTACGAAGAACGGGGCGATCACCAGAATGCGCACCACGCCCTGGCCCCACATCGGCTGATCCAGCAGCAGCGCCAGCAGGATGCCCAGCACCACGGTGATGGCCAGCACACCGCCCACGATCACCAGCGTCGCCTGAACGGCGGGCCAGAAGGAACTCGAGGTCACGAACCGGACGTAGTTGTCGAACCCGACCCAACCCAAGTCACCGCCGCGCAGCGGCAGGTATTTCTTGAAGGAAAAATACAGAGTCATCGTCAGCGGAACCAGCATCCAGCCCAGCAGCAGGACCACGGCGGGCGCCATCATCAGGCGTGCGACGGATCGGGAGTGTTGAGTTGCCATGACGCAAGACCTCTCTGTTCAGGCGACTTGTTGCCTGCGAGACTAACACGGGTTGTGGAAGGGGGAGAGCGGGGGACAGAAACCTGCCCACCCGCCGGGAGGAGGCCTCAGTACCCTGCGGCTTCCATTTCTTCGGCCGTGAAGGCCTGTGCCTTGGCCAGAGCTTCGTCAACCGACTGCTGTCCGGCATAGACCGCCGAGAATTCCTGGCTCACCTGGGTGGCGATGCCCGCGAATTCGGGGATGGCGACGAACTGGATCCCGGTATACGGCGTCGGCTTGACGCAGCAGTTTTCCGGATCGGCCGCAAGGATCGACTTCAGCGTCATCTGCGCGAAGGGGATGTCCTTGTAGTCGGGGTTCTCGTACAGCGAGGTGCGCGCACCCGGCGGAACGTTGGCCCAGCCCTCGTTCTCGGCAACCAGTTCGATGTATTCCTTCGAAGTGGCCCATTCGATGAACTGCTTGGCGGCGTCCTCTTTCTGGGTGCCGGCCGGAATGGCCAGGGCCCAGGCCCACAGCCAGTTGGCGCGCTTGTCAACGCCTTCCGAGTTCGGCGCCAGAGCAAATCCAACCTGATCGGCGACAGTCGAGTCGTCGGGGTTGGTCACGAAAGATGCGGCAACGGTGGCGTCGATCCACATGCCGCATTTGCCCTGCTGGAACAGCGACAGGTTTTCGTTGAAGCCGTTGGTGGCATACCCGGCGGGGCCGGATTCGTTCATCATGTCTACGAAGAAGGTCAGCGCCTCTTTCCACTCGGGCTGATCGAACTGGGGTTTCCAGTCTTCGTCGAACCAGCGCGCGCCGAACGAGTTGGCGGTCACGGTGATGAAGGCGCCGCCCTCACCCCAACCGGCTTTGCCGCGCAGGCAGATGCCGTTGATGTCGTTGTCGCGGTCCGTCATCGCAGCCGCCGCTTCGCGGATGAACTGCCAGGTCGGCGCCTCGGGCATCTCCAGACCGGCCTTCTCAATAAGGTCGGTGCGGTACATGATCATCGAGCTTTCGCCATAGAACGGCGCCGCATACAGCGTGCCGTCGTGGCTGAGGCCGCCGCGCATGGCGGGTAGGATGTCGTCCACGTCATATTCCGCGGACATTCCGTCCAGCGGCACAAGCCAGCCGTTCGCGCCCCAGATCGGCGTTTCGTACATGCCGATGGTCATGATGTCGAACTGGCCGCCCTTGGTCGAGATGTCGGTGGTCACACGCTGGCGCAATACGTTCTCTTCCAGAGTGACCCATTCCACCTCGTGGCCGGTCGCTTCGGTGAACTTGTCGGTGTATTTCTGCATCCGGATCATGTCGCCGTTGTTTACGGTGGCGATCGTGATCGTCTCTGCAGATGCGGCGCCGGCGGTCAAAGCCGCTGCGCTTGCCGCCCATAGAACGGATTTCAGGTACATTCTTTCCTCCCTGGTGTCGAATTACCTGGAGGAAAGCATCACGAATTATTTGTCGCGCGTCAACTAAAATTTTACGCGCGTAAAAAAGGTGTCGAAAATCAGGCCGAACTCCGCAGTATCAGACGCGCGGGAAACAGGGTTTCGGTGCGGGCGCTCAGCCGCCCACCGGATTCGACCAGTTGCGTCAGCGTCTCGACGGAGCGATTCGATACTGCGGTGTAGTCATGCGCCGCGGTGGTCAGCGACGGGCAGGTGAACTTGGAAAACGGATGGTCGTCATGCGAAGCGACGCGCAGGTCGCAATCCTCGCCCAACCCGACCCGCAGGCCCTTTTCATAGCAGGCCGACAGGAACCCGATGGCCAGCCGGTCATTGCTGCAAAGAATGGTGCGCGAGGGCAGGTTGGGCTGATCCAACAGCTTGAACGCGCCCTGGCGACCGATTTCCTCGAAGCCCCAGCCGCGACCGTCGACCTTGATCACCTGCGGCTCAAAGCCCAGGCTCTCCATTTTTTTGATGTAGGCGATGCGGCGTTTGTTGGCGTTGGGGTTGGCCGGGTGCCGCATCTCGAAGAACGCGGGCGGTTCGCCGCTGCGGCACAGGTAATCGACGGTCTGTTCGATGAAGCTGGCATTGTCCGACCCGACAAAGGCCGCGCCCATGCCTTCCAGGTTGCTGTCGAACAGGATGGTGGGGATGTCCTTGCAGAATTTCTCGATGAACGACCGGTCGGAGTCGCGCCCCAGCGGTGCCAGCAGCACGCCCGCCGGTTTCAGCGCGCGCAGGCTGTCGAGGATCTCGGCCTCCTGCGCGGGGTCGCCATAGGCGCTGTAGAGCGTCGGACGGAACCCGGCCTCGATGCATTTTTCTTCGATGTTGCGGGCGATCTCGGCAAAGAACGGGTCGGCCAGATAGGGCACCACGATGCCGACATTCTTGGTCAGCTTGCGGTTCTGGTTCATGGCAAAGATGTTGGGGCGATAGTCGAACCGCTCCAGCGCCTGCTCGATCCGTTCGCGGGTCGACCGTCGGACGCTGTCGGGATCGTTGAAATATTTCGATACCGTCGGGCGCGAGATCCCGCTGACCGCCGCAAACTCCTCCATGTTCCGGATTTTTCTGGGTGCCATGCCTTGCCTCTGGCGCGGGGCCAGGCCCGCGCCGCTCTGAATTTGTCGCTGTTTTACCTTTTCTTATCGCGCGACAAATTTCAACGGCAGAGTTCCGGGACGGTCATTCCGGTCAGATCAGCATCTCGAGCCGGGCCTCGGGGAAGCGTTGCAGAACCGGCGCGATCCGGTCGGCGGGCAGCAGGCACAGCGCGGTCGAAAGCCCGTCGGCCAGCGCCGCGTCAGGGGCCGAGACCGAAACCGCCCGATGTCGGACCGGTTGACCCTGCGGGCCCAGAATGTGGCCATGACGCCCGGCCAGCTGTGTCGCATCGGGGGCCGAGGTTGCCACCGCCCGGTCGCGCAGTTCGATGCGCCGGGTCACGCCCTCGGGGCCGGCTAGGCCGACGCGCCAGTCCGACCCGTCGGCGCGGGTGCCGATGGCGGCGATCTCGCCCATGTCGACCAGCACATCGGTCAACCCCTGCGCCCGCAACAGCGCTGCGATCCGGTCGGTCACGGCGCCCTGCGCGATCCCGTTCAGCGTCAGCGCCGAGCGGCCCGAATGGGGCAGGCGGATCGCCTCGGCCGAGACCGAAACCCCCTGCCAGCCGACCAGCGCCCGGGCCTGCGCGACTTCGGCGTCCGGCACGCCGGTCGCCAGCGCCATCCACAGCGGCTGAATGGTCGGGTCGAACGCACCGCAGGTCGCGTCATGCAGGGCGGCGCTTTGGGTCAGCACCTGCAGCAGTTCCGGCGCCGGGGCGGGCAGGGTGCCGTCCCGGTTCAGGCGGCTCAGCTGCGAATCCGGGCGGTACAGGCTGAAGATATTCTCCAGACGGTCCAGTTCGGCCTCGAGCGCGGAGATGATCGGCGCGGCCTGCGCGTCACTCAGCCCGACCAGCTGCAGGCTGGCGGGTGCCCCCAGCGCGGTGCCGCGCCAGCGGGCCACCGGTGCGGCGCGCGCGACGGTCGGCAAGGCGGCGCAGGCGGCCGAGATGGTCAGGAAACGGCGTCGGGACAGGCGGGTCATGCGGGTGTCTCCAGGGATTGCGTCAGATCGACGGGGCCAAGCGCCGCGTCGTCCGGAATGTCGGTCAGGGGCAGGCCGGTGCCGCCATATGTTTCGATGAACCGCGCGGCAGCGTCCGGCGTGGCAAAGGGCACGATCTCGGGCGCGCCCATGCCGCCGGCCACGCCGGCGCCCACCACGAAGGTGGCCTGATCGGCGGCGATCCAGTTCGAGATGCCCGGCTCGTGCCAGCTGTGGGCCGCGCCCATGTCGCTGACATAGACCGCGGTGATTTCGGCATCGCGCTCGGGGCTTTTGAGATAGGCCACCATGTCGCGCACCTGGGCAAAGAACAGCGGCGCGGGATAGCCCTCCAGATGGATCTGCCCCTTGGGCCCGCCGTGTTCGGCCACGTTCATCTGGCAGAAATAGCTGAGCGCGGTTTCGGTCAGATCGACCGGATCCGGCGGGGCGGCGGCCTGTTCTTCCTTGCAGGCCGCCAGCGCGATCAGCGCGATCAGGGCAAGGCGGGTCATGGCTCGACCCTCCGGAACGCCAGCCGGGCCAGGGCAAAGCCCAGCACCGGCCAGATCAGCAGCGAGGCGGGCGCCGCCCAGACGGGCAGGGCCTGCGCCGCGCCGGTCATGCCGGACGCCATGGCCACACCCTCGGTCGCGGCGATGTTCCACAGGCGGAAAGCGTCGGCCGGGTTGGCCACCATCACCCAGGGAAAGACGGATTGGGTGAAGACGCCGCCCTTGTCCATGACGACGGCTCCCAACAGCCCAAGATCATAGAGGACGACGAAGACCAGCCAGAGCCCGGCCGACAGACCTGCCGCCGCCGTTGCGCCCCTCGCCAGGGCGGACAGCAGGTATCCCAGCGCCAGAAACACGGCGCCCAGCAGGATCGAGGTGACGATCAGCCGGCCAAGCGCGAACAGACTGTCCGCGCCCGCGCCGCCGAACCACGCGGCGACCGCCCCGGCGGTGCCGAAACCGACCGTCATGGCAAAGGCCAGCGCCGCTAGGTGGGCGGTGAATTTGCCCAGCAGAATTTCTCCGCGCCCCGCCGGATAGGACAGCAGCAGCGACAGGCTGCCCCTGTCCACATCGCCGGCGATGGCGTCAAAGGAAATCATCAGCGCCAAGAGCGGCGCCAGATACACCGACAGCGTGGTCATCGAGGCGACTGACACCGTCAGCATGTCGACCCCCAGCGTGCCGGTGGGCGCGCTGCCGGCAAAGGTCAGCGCCAGCGCGAACAGAACCATGATCAGCGTCGCCACCAGCAGCCAGCGGTTGCGGCGCAGGATCAGCATCTCGGTGCGGGTGATGGCAAGGAAACGGATCATTGCAGCGCCTCCTGAGCATAGTGGCGATAGAGGTCTTCCAGCTTGGGCGGGGTCATTTCCACGTCGGCCACCGCATCACCCAGACCGGCGATGCGGCGCAGCGCCTGCATCTTGTCGGCGGGCGAACACAGCAATTCGACCGAGGCGCCGTTTATCCGGTTGCCGCCCAGTTCGGCGGCCAGCGCGTCGGCATTGGCACGCGCGCGGACCCGCAGACGGATCGGCAACCCGGCCAGCGCCGACAGGTTGGCCAGCGTGTCATCGGCCACCATCCGGCCCTTGCGCATGATGGCGATGCGGTCGGTGCGGGCCTCGACCTCGGTCAGGGCATGGCTGGCGATCAGCACCGCGGTGCCCTGCGCGGCCAGTTCGTCGATGATGGCGTACAGATCCTGGCGCGAGATCGGGTCCAACCCCGAGGTGGGTTCGTCCAGCAGCGCCAGTTTCGGCTGACCCAGCAGCACCTGCGCAAGGCCCAGCCGCTGCCGCATCCCTTTGGAATAGGCGCCGATCCGGCGGTCCATCGCATCGCCCAGCCCGACACGGTCCAGCAGGGCGAGCACGTCGGCGTTCGTGCCTGACAGCTTGGCGAACAGGGTCAGCTGCTCGCGTCCGGTCAGGGCCGGGTGGAACGAGACCGCCTCGGGCAGATAGGCCGTGTCGCGACGCGCCTGCGCGCTGCCGGGGGCGGCGGTGCCGATGCGGATCGTGCCGGCCTGGATGGGCGTCAGGCCCAGGATCGACTTGATCAGGGTGGATTTTCCGGCGCCGTTGTGGCCCAGCAGCGCCACGCGCTGTCCGGGCTCGAGCGTCAGGGAGATATCGCTCAGAACGCGGGTCTTGCCGCGATCCTTGCAGACCGTTTCGATGGTCAGGGCCTTATCCGTCATGAGGCACCTTTTTCATGGCTGGGGGTTGAGGGGCTTGCATCAGGGGGTGGCTGTCGATCACGCCGCCCGGCAGCAGTGCTGGGAAGGCCGATTGCGACCAGCGCACCAGCTGCACGGCAGGCGAGCCGAGCAGCAGCTTGGCTGCGGGTTGGGTCCACAGCACATGGTCCATGCTATCGTTGGGGCGATAGGGGGCGTCGGCGATGCCGTCGCCGTTCACGTCATAGGCGGCAAAATCGGACCAGTAGTTGCCGCGGCCATCTTCCGACCACTCGACCCATCTGGTCGAGACGTATTTCACCTGTGTCCGGTTGCCGACAAAGGCGTTGCCGACGATCCGGTTGCGTTCGCTGCCGGCGGTGAAATGGATCCCGATGCCGCAGCCTTCGAACCAGTTGTCGGTGAATTCGTTCTTGTTGGAATTGTACAGAAAGGTGCACTTTTCCTTGGCGCCTTTCACCACGTTGCCCGAGATCACGCTGTCATTGGCATAGTTCAGCATGACCCCGTGTTCGCGGTCGCCGACCGAGACGTTGTTGATCACCTGCACGTTCGAGGTGAACATCACCGCATAGCCCAGATCGTTGCCGATCGAGACATTGTCGCTGACGACGGAATCGTCGGCATACATGTAGTGCACGGCAAAGCGCAGGTCGCGGAAAGTGTTGCCAGTGAAGGTGTTCTTCTTCGACGAGTTCACGAAGATTCCGTCGCGGCCAAAGCGGATGTCATTGCCTTCGACCACAGCGCCGGGCGCGTTCCAGACGTAGACCCCGTTGCCGCGGTCGTTCATACGGCGGTCCTGCCGGCCCTCGATCCGGTTGCCGCGCACGATGCTGTCATCGGCGCCGTGAATGTCGATGCCGTAGAGATTGCCCAGCAGCACGTTGTTTTCCACCACGGCCACGCGGGCCGTCTTGGTCAGCTGGATGCCGCTGTCGATCTCACCATGGTCCGACCCCGACCCGATCACGGTCAGGCCGCGCAGAGTGACGCCGGGCCCGGTCACGGTGATGACGCTACCGGTGCCCTGACCGTCGATGGTGGCCTGGCCCTGTCCGTCGATGGTGACGGGCCGGTCCAGAACCAAGCGTTCGGCATAGACGCCGGGGCTCAGGCGGAGGGTGTCTCCATCCGCCGCCTGCGCCAGTGTCTCGGTGATGGCCCCCGCCCGGTTGGGCACGTCCCAGTCCGCCGCCCAAAGCGGCGAGCCGAGCAGAAGCGGGATGAGCAGGGGCCAGCGCATGGGTCAGGCTCCCTGCGGTTCGACCAGCATCCGGCCGCGCATTTCCATGTGCAGCGCGTGGCAGAACCACTGGCAATAGAACCAGTGCACGCCCGGACGGTCGGCGGTGAAGGTGATCGAGGCGGTGGCCTGCGGCGCGACCTCGAAGGCGATGCCGTAGTTGCCCAGGCAGAAGCCGTGGGTCACATCGTCCACGTCATCCAGGTTGGTGACGTAGATCGTGACCTCGTCGCCCTGTTTGACGGTGAACTTCTCGAGGCTGAAGGTCGGGGCCTGCGAGACCATGTAGACCCGCACCTTGTTGCCGTCGCGGATGGGCTCTTCGGCGCCTTCCTCCAGATCGACGCCATCGGCCTCGGCCTGTTTGCGCGCATCTTCCCAGGTCGGGTCGTTGCGGTCCCAGACGTTGACCGGGTTGACGATGTCGCGGCGCACGATGATCGAGTCATGCGGCTCGGCGAAGGTCGGGCCGTCATGCACCACCTTCATCTCGTCGGTCGAGATGTCGATCACCTGCTCGTTCTCGGGCTTGAGCGGGCCGGTGTTCAGGAACCGGTCCTTCGAGAACTTGTTCATCGAGATCAGCCACTTGCCGTCGGCCTCTTTGGTCTCACCCATCGAGGTCGAGTTGTGGCCCGGCTGGTAGTGCACGTCGACCTTCGAGATGATCGGGTCCACGTCCTCGCCATTGTAGGCGCGGATGGCCTTGTCGATGTTCCATTTGACGATCTGGCTGTCCAGGAACAGCGTGGTGAAGGCGTTGCCCTGACCGTCATAGGCGGTGTGAAGCGGGCCAAGGCCCAGTTGCGGCTCGCCCACGATGCACGACCGCGGATCGGCGTCGCTTTCGAACAGCGCGTCCAGCTTGGTGACGTCCATGATCGACACGGTCGGCGACAGCTTGCCGTTGATGCAGACGTGTTTGCCGTCGGGCGCAGTGTTGATGCCGTGCGGCGAGTTCGGGATCGGGATGTAGCGGGTGTATTTCTTGTTCGACCCCTTGCGCCCGTCCAGAACCTTGACGCCCTTGATCTCCTGATAGTCGCCCGCGGCGATGCCGGCCTCGATTTCCTTGAGGTTGAAGACGACCACGTGGTCCATCTCGCTCTCGGTCATCTCGGCCAGGTTCATGCCCATTTCCGAGTTGTACGAGGTCGAGAAGGCGTATTTGCCCTGATAGTCGCAATCGGTGTTGTCGAGGTTGCCCGACACCATCACCTGCCAGGCGATCTCCATCGTGTCACCGTCGATGGCGGTGAAGATATTGACGTATTGCGACGGATCGTCCAGCACGCTGCCGTCGTTGATCAGCGGGGTTTCGTCCTCGCCATTGGCAAAGACATAGCCGGTGCGCGGGAATTTCTGCGGGCGCAGACCATGGATCGCCTTGGCGTTGGGGATCTCGATGATCTTGTCGCATTTCATCACGTCGCAGCGTACGCGGGCCACGCGGGTGTTGGCCTTGTCGTTCATGAACAGATAACGGCCGTCATAGGTGCCGTCGGTGAACGACATGTGCGGGTGGTGCAGGTCGCCGTTGTCATAGGTTTTCATGCCGCGCTTGGCCAAAAACTCCTTGGTTTCCGGCAGCAGGCCCTCGGTCAGGATCTTCAGCGACTCGTTGGTCTGGCCCCAACCGGTGGCCGAGCAGCGGTTGAACACCGGTACCCGCATCAGCTCGCGCATGGACGGGAAGCCCAGGATGCGCAGCTCGCCGGTCTGGCCCGAGGACCAGAAGCCGTAATATTCGTCCAGCTCGCCGGGGGCCAGTTCGACCTTGGCGGCGGCGCTGGCCTGTTTGGCGGTCATCAGCGTGCCGCCGACGCCCAGCCCGGTTCCGGCCAGCACGGCCCCGGTGGCCGAGGCCCCCAGCAACCCGCGGCGGGTGATGTTCAGTTTGGTGTCATGATCCGACATGATCGTTCCTCCTTTTAGGAAACGGTTTGCGGTTTGGCGTTCGGATGGTTCGCCGGTGGTTGTCCGAGGGGGGTCTTGAGTTTGACCGACCCGGTCTTGGCCCGCCGTTTCAGCTGGCGGATGACGACGGGACATTTGCTCTCGGACTGGTAGAGCACCTGACAATGCAGGCAGGTGACGCACTCGTTCGGGTTGATCTCACCGGTGGGGTGGATGGCCTGAACGGGGCATTCGTTAGCGCAGGTCTGACAGGGGTTGCCGCAATCCTTGTAGCGGCGCAGCCAGTCGAACATGCGGATACGGGCGGGGATCGCCAGCGCCGCACCCAGCGGGCACAGATAGCGGCAATAGAACCGTTCGATGAACAGCCCGATCACCAGCAGACCCACCGCAAAAACCACGAAGGGCCAGTCGCGCATGAATTTCAGGATGATCGCGGTCTTGAACGGCTCGACCTCGGCGTATTTCTCGGCCAACGGGATCGACACGATGCTCAGGCCGAACAGCGCCAGGAAGATCATGTACTTGATCGGCCACAGGCGCTCGTTCAGGCCCCAGGGCAGGGTCCATTGCGGAACTTTCAACGCCCGGGCGATCTTGTTGGTCAGCTCCTGCAGGGCGCCGAAGGGGCACAGCCAGCCGCAATAGGCCCCGCGCCCCCAGAACAGCAGCGCGGCGGCCACGGCGAACCATTGGATGAACACCAGCGGATCCAGCAGAAAGGCATCCCAGGTGAAGCCGCCGCGCAGGCTGCCGGCCAGCGCCATGATGTTCACCACGCTCAGCTGCGCATTGGCGTACCAGCCGATGAAGAACAGCGTCATCGTCAGGAACCCGATGCGGAACCAGTAGAAGACCCGTGCGTTCATCGTGGCGTGGAACTGGAAGAAGAAGGTGGCCGTCAGCACCAGCAGCATGGCGCCCAGCACGGCGATCTCGACCTGGCGGTCCTTCCAGATGCGCTGCCACAGGGCTGACTTGGCGGCGGCTTCGCCGGTGGCATCGTCCACGACCTTGGGCGCGGGCGCGACCGGCAACAGGTACTGTTCGGGCAGAATGTAGCCCAGATCGAAGGTCAGGAAGGTCTTTTCCACCGCGCCGATGGCCCGCTGCACCAGCAGTTGCAGGCGGAACGGTTCGGTCGGGTCGAACTCGGCATCGGCAGGGATCTTGAAGATGTCCAGCTCGGTAAAGCTGGGCGCATCCTCGGCGGCCACCGTGCCCAGGCGGCGATGCTGACGGTCGAAGAACCGCACCGAATTGTCGCCCTGGATTAGCTGGATCCGGTCGAAGATCCCGCCGCGCACATAGCCCGAGCCCTTGAAGCTGTACTTGCCACGGCCCAGCACCAGGATGGCGTGTTCGCCCTCGTCCAGCCAATTGACCAGGTTCTGGTACTCGGCCTCGCCCAGCAGCGACTTGCCGATCGAAGGCACCGAGACCAGCGCCACATGCATGTCGATGAAGGTGTCCTCGGGGTTGCCCTTCTCGGGGCGTTTGATCGCGCGCTGGTCGCCGGTGGCCTCGAAGGCGGCGTTGACCTGACCCACGTCCAGCGTCAGCCGCCGGATCGAGCCGTCGCCCGAGAGCGTGGCCCAGTCATGGGTGTCGGTCTTGGCCATGTCGACTTCGCGCTTGGGTCCGTCGGCCTGCACCTCGGACAGCCCGCCCAGACCCATGGCGCGGGCCACCTTGATCCCGGCGCGCACGACGCTGTCGTCGATGACCATCACCGTCACCGTCGCACCCGAGATGATGTCCAGGTCGTGGCTTTCTCCGCCGGTTTCGACTTCGCGCTTGAGGTCTAGCCCGGCATAACCTTCGGTCAGCTCGATCATGCGCGAATTGGGAATGCCGACCAGGACGATGGGTTCGGAATGTTTGACCAGCTTGACGCCGGTCAGCACCGCATCACCGTCGATGGCGGCGACGACGTGAATGGGCTTGCCGGAATAGCCGGTGGTGCCCACGAAATCGGATGTGAGAAAGGCCCAGGCGACTGTTTCGCCGCCCTTCATCACCGGGGCGACCGGCACGTCTTCACGCACCGGACCAATGGCATCGGCACCGGGCGCCAGTTCGGCGGGTTCGATCTCGGGCAGGAAGCTGGCCAGACTGTCGGCCCGCGCGCCAAGCGCCAGCAGGCAGGACAGGACAAGGGCCACAAGGAAATGGGCTGCGCGGGTCACGACCACGGCGCACCTCCTTCGGTTCGGGTTGACGCCATGGACGCGCGCGGCGCGCGTTCGGTTCTGATTTCGGGCGCGGCCGGGGGGCCGCGAGTTTCGGGCCACAGCCGTTCGGAGTTGTACAGATCCAACAGATCAGTGAACGCACACCGTGGGATTTGTACAAACCCGGGCTGCTGCAGCTGCGGCAGGTCCGGGACCGGCGCCGCAGCCGTAATTGCGCACAGGGCGCAATCGGCACATTTCGGGCAGGGCGCGGTCGGGTCGTCGGTGTCGTCTTCCAGGTCCACCTGGACCCAGACCGCTCCTGCCTCCGAGCAGATCTCCATCCAGGTGCCCTGGCCGGGACTCGCCAGCGCTGGCCCAAGCACCTGCAACATCAAAAGAAAGATGCCCGCCAGCCCGGCGGCCGCGCGTGTCGCGCGGACAGGGAGGCTGTGGTGTTGGCGGGCGGCGGGCATGGAGACTCCGACTCGAATCTGATTTTGCCCGAGTCGTAAGGGATTGGCAGGCGGCGCGACTTGACTTCGATCAGGTGGTCAAAAAAATGGCACTTCGGTTTGGCGGCCGTTCGCCCGGGATCAGCCGTCGGCCTCATCCATCAGCCGCCGCACCCAGCGCCCCGCCAGCCAGCTGGCCGGAACCCCAAGGGGCACGCACCAGATCAGCGCGCCCACCGGTGTCACGGCGCCGAACCCCAGCGCATGGACGATCAACCCGGCCAGAAACAGGTTGATGGCGACGGTCAGCGCCGTCGCCGGATACATCAGAAGGGCCAGTTTCCAGACCGGCCAGCGCCCGTCAGTGGCTGGTGCCTTCCGAGAAGGTGATCTTGTTCCAGACATTGTATTTCCCCGAAGGTTTGCGCATCGGCAGGCGTTTGATTTCCTCGAGCGTCTGCGCGTCATAGACGATCACCGCGCCGTCATCCTCCCAGATCGACACCAGCGCATGGGCGCCGTCGCGGGTGAATTCCACATGCGCCACGGTCTTGCCCGGCGCAGGCCGCAGGGTTTTGACGATCTCGAGGCTCTGCTTGTCGATCACATGCATCGCATCCTTGTTGGGGCCAAAGAACACGTCGGCCCAGACATAGGGCGAGTTCTCGTGGCTGCGCATGAAAAAGCCCGGGCCTTCGGTCTCGATCCGCCTGATCGTTTCCCAGGTGCCCATGTCGATGACCGAGATGGTGCCTTCGGTCAGGTGCGGCGTGGCCATCACCGTGGTGCCACCCCGTTCCCAGGTGATGCCCGAGCCCAGATGCGGCATGCCGGGCAGGTCCAGATCCGCCACTTTCTGCCCGATAACAAGGTCGATCACCTGACCGCCCTTGCCATCGCGCGACGCGCCCATGACGTATTCATAGCTCTGGTCGAAAAAGAAATCGTCCAGATAGTCGGGCGTGGTGATCTTGCGGACGGGGAAGGGGTCGGGGTTCTTGAACTGCCCCTCGATCCGGAAATCATGGCCCAGCCCGAATTGCGGCGGGTTGTCGCCATAGAACACTTCCCAGATCTCGGGCACGTCCTTGAGCGCCAGCACGAAGCTTTCGCGCGGCGGGGCCTGGTACACGGCCGAGACCCGGCTGGGCTTGCCCTTCTTGCCCTTGACCTCGACCACCCTGGCCACCGACAGATCCTCGGTCGACAGCAGGGTCAGGCTGTTGGGCAGATAGTTCGCAACGGCCAGCCACTTGCCGTCGCCCGACATGGCGATGTTGCGGCTGTTCAGGCCGGCGCGGATGCGGCCCACCTGTTTCAACGCCCAGATGTCGTATTTCTGCACCCAGCCATCGCGCGACATGATGAATACATAGCGCCCGTCGGGGCTGAACTTGGGGCCGCCATGCACGGCAAAGGGGGTTTCGAACCGGTCCAGAACCTCGAACGTGTCGCCGTCCAGAACGCTGACATGGTGATCGCCGGTTTCCACCACCAGCGTGATGTTCATAGGGTCGCTGTCCCAAACCGGCGCATCGACCGGTGCGTAATCGGCATCCAGAGTACGGCTGGCCATGATCTGTTCGGCATCCCATTCGGGGTCCACCTCCAGCGGAGATTTCAGCCAGCCCGCCAGTTCCTCGATCTGCAGCGCGTCGAGTTCGTGTGCGAAGGCGGGCATTTGGGTGGCCGGGCGCCCCTCGGCGATGACGGCGGCTACGCGGGGGCCGCGCATGCGTTTGAGCGTTTCGGGGATCAGCGCCGGGCCGACGCCGCCCAGCCGCGCCTCGCCATGGCAGCTGGCGCAATGTTCGGCGTAATCTGATTGAGCATCCGCCCAAGCCGTTCCAGCTAGCAACACCGAGCACAAAGTACCGAATTTGAGTGCCTTAAAAGAACTGATGCGCCGGATCATGGCTTTTCCCCCGGAAAGGCGTGACCTGCAGGCGCTCGCCCGCGCCGTCCACGCCGATTTCGTCATTGGTCAGGTAGCAGGCCGGGTCTTCGGCCCACGGATCGCCGGTCAGTTGCAGGGCCCGGATGCGGGTATTGCCGCCGCAGACATCCTGCAACCGGCAGGTGCCGCACCGCCCCTTCAACGGGCGCGGCCGCGTGCGCAGCAGGGCCAGCATCGGGTCATCGCCGGACCACAGCTCGGAGAACGGAGTGAGCTTGACGTTGCCGACCGTGTAGTCCGACCAGTAGGTATCGGGATGGACGCGGCCCAGATTGTCGATATTGGCCACGCCCAGACCGCTGGAATTGCCGCCCCAATGGGCCAGGTGTTCGCGCACATGCGCGACGGCGCCGGCGTCGAACCGGGCGGCGGCCCAGTTCAGAAAATACCCGGCATCGGCGTCGTTGTTGCCGGTCACGATGTCCAGCGGGCGCCCGCCCGAGGCAGCCTCCCATGCGCGGTCCAGCAACAGGTCGAGCCCCTGCCGGGTGCGCTGATGTTCCGCGTCCTCGCCCCGGTTCTTGTCGCCACGCCCGGCATAGACCAGATGCGAGAGATAGAACTTGTCCACCCCCTCGTCGTCGCACAGTTTCAGAAGGTCGGGCAGGTGGTGCTGGGTGCCTTCGGTCAGGCAGAACCGAAGACCCACCTTGATGCCGCGCTTCTTGCATTCGCGCACACCGCGCAGGGCGTCATCAAAGGCGCCCTCGACACCGCGGAACCAGTCATTCGTGGCCCCGATCCCGTCGAGCGAGATGCCGACATAGTTGAAACCCACGTCGGCGATCATGTCGGCCGTTTCGTCGTGGATCCGCGTGCCGTTGGTCGACAGGGCCAGCATCGGCACCAGCTGACGCGCGCGCCGGGCGATGTCAAAGAAATCGAACCGGTCCAATGGCTCCCCGCCCGAGAGGATCAGGGCCGGGACGCGAAACTGGCCCAGATCCTCAAGGGTGACCATGGCTTGCTCGTGGCTGAGCTCGCCCGGGAAGGCCACATCCGCAGACACGGTGTAGCAATGGCGGCATTTCAGGTTGCAGCGCCGGGTCAGGTTCCAGATCACCACCGGCTTCACCGGTCCGGGGCGGCGTTTGCGCACCGGCGTCGGGTTGACCAGCTGCTGCATGTATTCGGTCAGGCGGAACATTGGTCTCAGCCTTTCGCTTTCAGGCGCAGCCCGGTTTTCTTCAGGATGCGCGTGGAATAGAGGATGTCGCTGCCCCGGCAGGCCGATCCAAGGATTGCGGCTATCTGGCCGCGTTTCTGTTCGACCTCGTCGGGCGAGCTGCCATGAACCATGGCGAACAGGTTGTAGGGCCAGTCGGGCAGGGCGCGGGGCCGTTCGTAGCAATGGGTGACGAAGGGTAGCGCTCCGATATGGGCGCCGAGTTCGCCGATCAGGTTGTCCTGCACGTCCCAGACGGTCATGCCGTTCGATGTCATGCCCAGCTTGTAGTGGTTGGGGGCCGCAGCGATCCGCCGGATTACCCCGCGCGCTTTCAGCGCGGCCAGCCGGTTCAGCAGGGTGGCTTCCTCGATCCCCAGATCGTCGGCGACCTGCGCATAGGGCGTGGGCACCAGGGGCAGCCCGCCCTGCAGCGCCTCGATGATCCGTCTGTCGGTTGCGTCGATCATGCTGCCACCCGGAAGCCGATGAAAAATTCCTGCAGTTTCGGGAACCGGTGAACCGTGAGTCCCGTCTCGCGTTCGATCGCGTCGGCCGTGGCGGTGATCGCCTCGGGCGTTTCGGTCGCCAGAACGAACCACATGTTCAGCCGGTGCGTGCGTTCATAATTATGCGCCACCTCGGGGTGCGCATTGACTTTGGTCAGGACGGTTTCAAACTCGGCCTCGGGCACCGCCATGGCGCACAGGCAGAAATCCCCGCCCATGGCGGCGGCGTCGAAGAACGGGCCGAACCGGGTGATGATCCGGTCGGCCTTCATCCGCGCCAGCCGGTCCAGCAGGTCCTGCTCGGTGATCCCCAGCTCGGCCGCCACATCGGCATAGGGGCGGGGGGTCAGCGGCAGGTCCTCCTGCAGGCGGTTCAGCAGGCGGCGGTCGGTGTCGTCCAGCGGGGTCATGCGGCGGCCTCTTTTGGTTTGATCAATGCGCCGGTCTGTTTGAAGCAGCGGGTCGAGAACAGAACCTTTTGCGCGGCGCCCTCCAGTTCGGGCAGGGCGGCGGCGCCGGCTAGGATGCCCCGCGCCTCGCTGCGCGACCGGGCGTGGATCATGGAATAGAGCCGATAGGGCCACACGCCCTCGACCGGCTGGCGTTCATAGCACAGGGTCACGCCGGGATGCGCGGCCAGTGCGGGGCCCGCGTGGTCGATCCGCTCGGCGGGCAGGTCCCACACGACCATGGCGTTGGCCGACCACCCCAGCGCCCGATGCCGCACGATGACCCCCAGGCGCGAGATGACGCCGGCCCTGTGCAATACCCGGATGCGGTCCATTACGTCCTCAGAGGTGCGGTTCAGGGACCGGGCCAGCGCCGCATAGGGGTCGGCCATCAGCGGCAGCCCCGCGCTGAGCGCCTGCAGGATGTCGCGGTCGCCTTGCCGCAGAACACTTCGGTCGACCGCACGCGGCCGTGGCACGCGGCGCGAACAATCGGACATGCGAAAACCCAGATCGACGTTGAACGGGCGGACCAGCCGCAGGTCCAGCACGCGCAGCCCGGTGCGGTCGCTGATCCGGGCCACGGTGGCGTCCACATGTGCCCGGTCGGGGCCAGTGGCTACGAACCACAGGTTCCAGTCATCCTCGCGCTGGTAATTGTGGTTCACGCCCGGCTCGGCGTCGATCAGGGCGGCGATCTGTTCCACCTTGTCCTCGGGCGCGGCAACGGCGGCCAGGGTGCTGGCCGAGGCCACGCCGGGCGCGACCGTTGCGCCGACGCGGGTGATGCGCCCGGCAGCGCGCATGCGGGCGAGGCGGTCGATCACCTCGGCCTCATCCAGCCCCAGCGCCGCGGCCAGCACTTGGAACGGCCGGTCGGCAACGGGAAAATCGCGCTGCCAGTCATCCAGCAGCCTGCGGTCGATCGGGTCGGTGATATGGCACATCGCTTACAACCCCGTTCTGTGCGCACGCGCGGTGAAGAAGATGCCCGAGGGGCTGTCGGCTGGGATTTCCCGCAGCTTTTCAAAGCCTTGGGTGTCATAGACCATGATCTTGTTGGCATCGCGCACGCTGATCCAGACCTCGTGCCCACGCGGGGTGAACTCCATGTGCAGCACCGCCGGGCCGGGTTTGAACTCGTGGATGACCTGTTTGCTGACCGTGTCGATCACCTGGATCGTGTCGTTCAGCGGGTGGGCGAAATTCACCCAGACCTGCCGGCCGTCGGGCCGCGCCATGGCAAAGACGGGCTGGCCATACGTCTGGGTGCGCCCGGTTTCCGTGAGTGTGTCGGCATCGACCCAGAGCACCTGGTGATGGCCGACGGCCGGCAATACGAATTCGGCGCCCGTATGCGCCCAGCCTTCCAGATGGGGCATCTTGTAGACGGGCATTTCCTGTTGACCGCGCCCATAGCCGGGCAGCACCCGGATCGGTTCGGGGGTGTCTGCCCACAGGTCCAGCGCGGTCAGCCCGTCCTGCCCGAACAGGCCGGTGATGTAGGTGCGGCCATTGGCGGTGATCAGCGCGTCATAGGGGTTTTTGCCCATGTCGGTGATCTTGGTGATCTGCGGGTCGTTGCCGCGCGCGAAATCGGCGATCCAGGTTTCGCCCTTATCCCACATGGTGAACACGAAACGGCGGCCGGGCGCATCGACCAGGCCGATGGTCTTGCTGCCGGTGGGGATGTCGGCCACCAGATCCAGCGTGTCGGCGTCAAAGACGTGCACCCCGCCGGGTTCATAGTTCGACACCGCCACCAGCGTGCCGTCGTCAGAGATCGCCCCGCCGATGGCGTTCCCGGCCTGCACGACGCGCTTGGCGATCTGACGGGTCACGATATCGACCTTGGTCAGCCCGCCGTCGCGCCCGAACACATAGGCGAAGCGTTCGTCGGGCGAATAGACCAGCGAGGCATGGGACAGATCGCCCAGTCCTTCGATCCGGGCCAACGCGGCGCGGTCGGACTGATCGACCAGCAGGACCGAGCCGGTGGCCCGTTCGATCACCAGCCCCAGGTCTCCGGTGGCGGTGGGTTCGGCATGGGCTGCGGTCATCAGCAACGAGGCCGCGAGGCCAAGGACAAACTGTTTCATTGGGCCTCCGGTTTCAGCAGATAACGGGCGATCCATTCGGCTTCTTCCTCGCTGATGAGGGGCCGCCAGGGCGGCATGGCCGTGTCGGGGATGCCGTCCAGGATTACGCCGGTCAGGATTTCGGGGTCATAGTGCTGCAGGTTTCCGGCCCGCAGATCGGGGCCCAGCCCGCCTTTCAGGGTCAGGCCGTGGCAGGACCCGCAATCCTGATGCACCAGACGCTTCAGCGCGTTGGGGTCCAGCGTGTCGGCGGCAAAGGCTGAGGTGGCCACCAGCACGGCGGCGGTCAGCACCGCGCGCCCGGGCCAGTCCCGGCGGGCCGGTTCAATGGGCAGAGTCCTAGCCATGAGCGTGCTCCAGCAACTCGGCAACCGGCCGTTCGGCATAGAGCGACACGACCTTGCCGATGATGAACAGGGTAGGGGCGGCCAGACCGGCCGCGCGCACGTCGGCGGCGACACGGTCCAGACGCGAGACAAGGCGGCGTTCGTCCGGGGTTGTCGCCTTGCCGACGGCCAGGACGGGGGTCGTTCCCGGCAGGTTCTCGGTCATCAGGCCCATGGCGATCTGGCCAATATTGGCGACGCCCATGTAGATGACCAAGGTGGTGTCAGGGTCCGCCAGGCGCTTCCAGTCGAGGTCCAGCACCTTATCGGCCTGACGATGGCCGGTGACATATTGAACCGAGGTGGCCAGCCCGCGATGGGTCAGCGGCACGCCGGTCGAACAGCTTGCCCCCTGCGCCGCGGTGATGCCGGGCGCGTATTCAACCGCAATGCCATGGTCCATCAGAAACGCCGCCTCTTCCGAGCCGCGGCCAAAGATCATCGGATCGCCCCCCTTGAGGCGGGCAACCCTGTGGCCCGCGCGGGCCTGTTCCAGCAGGATCTGGTTGATCCGGTCCTGCGGCACGGTATGGCATTTGGGCGCCTTGCCCACGGGGATCAGCCGCGCACCGGGGGCGTGCATGGCCAGGATCTCCTCCGAAACCAGACGGTCGTAGACCACCACATCCGCCTCGCGCAGCATGCGCAAGGCGCGCAGGGTCATCAATTCGGGGTCTCCGGGTCCGGCGCCGATCAGAAAAACCTTACCGCTCATGGTGCAATCTCGCTTGGTCTGAATGTCATCGGGACCCGGGTGTTCCGGTCGGTTCCGAGCGCGGACAGAGCGGCGGATCGGGACGTTGCTGGGATGGCCGGGCGTGTCATGGCCGCAGACTGGCGCATTCGCAAAGAGGCCTCCTTGACATAAGTTAAGGAGCGCGGGATTTGCGCCCGCGCTCCTTTAGTTTGCCTGTATGTCTGCCTGCGTTCAGGGCTCGACGGTGACCATGCCGACCATGTTCTGCGTTTCCCAATGCGGGCCGCACAGATAGTTCTGCGGGCCGGGTTCAAGGAACGTCATCTCGACCGATTCCTCGGGGAAGATGCGGTCGGATTCGGGCTGGCTGCCGTCCTTCAACAGCACCGAGTGGCTGGTGCGCTTGTCCACGTTGACCCAGCGCACCGTGGTGCCGGGCTTGACCGTGATCTGGGCCGGGCAGAAGTGGTACTTGTACATCAGCACCACCTCGGCATCCTGCACGGCGTCAGAAGGTCCGCCGAAGAGTTCGACATAGCGTTCCTCGGCCTCGGCGCAGATCTGGTCGGCTTCATCGGCCAGGGCCGGTTCGGCGGCAACAAGGGTCAGGACTGTGGTCAGAAGGGGCTTGGTCGTCATGGTCGCGTGTCTCCTCGGCCGTGGAAAAGGGGCCGTATCGCCGGCCCCTTTTCGTTACTGTTTGACCACGTTGATGTCGGCGCTGTCGTCATCCAGCGCGAGGCTGGTGTTCAGCGTGACGTGGTGGAACCGTGCGGCCGAGTGGTCATCGTGGATGGCAAAGCCCACCGTGTAGGTCTTGCCCGGCTCCAGCGGCACGTCGCCCGGTGCGCCCGAGTTCAGCGGCCGCGAGAACACCACCGTCCACATGCCGCCCGACAGGCTGGCCGAGGCCGAGATCTCGCCATCGTTGACCACGCGCTGTTCCAGCAGATAGCCATTGGTGGCGCTGCCGTCGGCATAGACGCGCATCAGGTCAAGGAATGTGCCGTCCTGCAGGTATTGCGCGATCTGCTCTTCGGCCTGCAGCTTGTCCCAGCCGCCTAGCGGCTTGCCGCGCCGGCCTTTGACTTCGACCTCGGTGCGGCTTTCGCTGATGTACTTGGTGACGGTGTCCTTGGCCGTCAGGCGTGCGGCCACGTCCGGGTTGGCGGCGATGGTTTCGGCATCGGGCGCAAAGGGCATATAGGTGTTGTCGGCGTGGCACGAGGCCCAGCACCCCACCTGTTCGCCCAGCTCGATCCCGGTGCCGGTGATCATCATGGCGACCTTGATCGGGTTGTCCGGGTCCATCTTACCGCCGTCGACGAAGGGCGCGGGATTGTGGCCCGCATCCGCCCATTGCAGCCGGATATACAGGTTTTCGTCGTCATGCGCGGCCTGAACCGTAGCGTCGATCACCCCGCGCTTGCCGGGGATGGGGGTCGGTTCGAGATCACCGCCAGCGACGATCTTGTTGCCGATCGCGTCCAGCTCCTTGGCGTGGCAGGTCGAGCACTGGTCGCCACCCTTGGTCAGAGGGCGTGCGCCACCGTGGGTCTTGCCGTTCTGCACCCATTCGAACGAAGCCTGTCCCGGATAGAACAGTTTCAGATCGGTGCTGGCCACGTCGTTCCAGTCGATGTTGCCACCAACGTCGCTGCCGCCCGAGGCCGCGGCGTCGGTTGCGGTGCCATCGGCCTTGGCGCGTTCCTCGGCCAAGGCGGTGTCGACCGCTGCAGCGATCTGCGCCTGCACCGCCTCCTGCTGGGCTTTGCGGGCGGCTTTCTCGGCTTCGGCCTCGGCGGCCTCCTTGGCTTCGATCCGCTCCAGGCTGGCCAGGTATTCCGGCGGGATCGGACGGGCGAAGGCCGGGTTCGGGGCTTCGAGCTCTTCCAGAAAATCTTCGGGTGCGCGGTCACGGATGTTCGAGTGTGCGATACCCTTGTGGCAGTCGATGCAGGTCTGGCCCACCTCCATCGCGTTCAGGTGCTGCTGCCGCGCGCGTGGCTTCTGGAACTCGGGCATCATCGACTCGAAATCGTGGCAGTTGCGGCACTCGCGCGAGTCGGTCTTTTTCATCCGCTGCCATTCGTTCATGGCCAGATGGATGCGCTTGGCCTCGAATTTCTCGGGCGTGCTGATCGAGCCAACCATCTTGCCGTACAGCTCTCTCGAGGCTTTGATCTTGCGGATGATCTTGTGCGTCCAGTCCTTGGGCACGTGGCAGTCCGAACAGACCGCGCCCACGCCCGAACGGTTCACGTCATGGATCGTGCCCTTGTACTCGGTGTAGATATAGTCGCGCATCTCATGGCACGAGACACAGAATTTCTCGGTGTTGGTGGCTTCCATGGCGGTGTTGAACCCGCCCCAGAAGATGATGCCGGCGACAAAGGCCGCGGCAATGCCGGCCACGGGCATTCCCCACAGGAAATACCGGCGCCAGATCGGTTTTTTCTTTTCCGGTTCGGACTGGGTCATGTCCAGGCTCCGTTTTGGCTGTCATGTCTGGCCTTGGGTGTCAGGCCGGTTGGAATGGCGGTTGGGATGCCGGGCAGGGCGCCACGGACAAACGTGGAAAGGGCGGGCGAGGGGCCCGCCCTTTCCTGTGCTTGCTGCCAACCCGTCAGGTGACGTGGTTCGAGCGGTTGTAGACGTTGAACTTGCCGGTCGGCGCATAGAGCCCGTCGATGCGGCCGATCTCTTCCAGCGTCTTGGCGTCGAAGATCACGATCTGACCGTTGGGTTCCTTGGAGTCCGACAGGTTCCACTTGGAGACCCAGACCTCGGTGCCGTCGGCATTGAATTCAAAGTGAACGGCGGCACTGCCTTCGTCCTCGGTGATCTGGATCGTTTTCACGATCTCGCCGGTCTCTTTCGAGATGACCTGCACCGACTGCTGGATTTCCGGCTCGGGGTGTTTGGTCTGGTCAGCCCAGATGTAGTCCGAGTTCGGGTGGGTACGGACAAACAGGCCGGGGCCGTCCGTCTCTACTTCGTAGCAGACCTTCCAAGCCTGATCCGGGTGGCCTTCGGGGTCGTTGCCCCAAACGGTCACGGTACCCACACCCAGGTGGGTCGTGCCGGCAACCGGTCCACAGTTCGGATCGACCCAGTTTGCGCCCGGTCCGGGGTGCGGCAGGGCAGCGGTGTCGATCATCGCCTCCAGCTTGTGGGTTTCGGTATCGACGACCACCATTTTGTTCGACGCGTTTGCGGCGATCTGGAAATAGCGGCCCGTCGGGTCAAAGAACCCGTCATGCAGGAACTTGGCGCTGTCGATCTTGTCGATGCGCAGGTTGTCGAGGTCTGTGTAATCGACCTGCCACAACTGGCCCAACTCTTTCACGGCGACGATCCAGGTCGGTTCGTTTGGTGTCGTGTAGATCGCGGCCACGCGGCTTTCTTCGACATAGTCGCCGTCCACGTTCACGCCGCGGGTCGAAACGACCTTGAGCGGTTCCATGGTTTTGGCGTCAACGATCGCGAAGTGCGGCGGCCAGTAACCACCACCGATGACGTATTTGCCATCGCCGGAAACTGCGACGTCGCGGGCGTCATAGGCGATCTTGACCTCCGAGACCAACATCTTGTCCGGCGTCTGCCAGAGGTCGATTTTGGTCATCTTGCCGTCGCGACCCATGGTGTACCAGAAACGGCCGGGATGTTCCGGTTCGGTCAGGCTGTGGTGTTCGGACGCTTTCAGAACGTGCACGGCATAGCCGGTGGGGATGTGGGTCAGCACCTCTTTGGTGTCGCCGTCGATTACGGCCACCTTGCCCACGTCACGTTCGATGACGACGAAGAAGTTCTCCCAGTTGCGACCGTGCAGCGGCTCGGTCGGATAGTCTGCCTCTTCGACATAGACCTTGCGGGTCGCCTTCATCTGTTCCAGCGACATTTCCGGCGGCTTGGGCGGGTCCATCATGATGTAGGTCGCCATGTCGCGGATCTGCTCCTCGGTCATGATGTCCGAGAAGTTGTTCATACCGCCTTCGGTGCCCCACGCGATGATCTTTTCAAGGCGCTCCTGGCCCAGTTGCAAGGTGCCGCCTTCGGTCACGGTGCCGTCGGCTGCGGTTTTCTTCCAGTGTGGCTCGAGGTTCTTGCCGGTGGCGCCCTTGCGCAGCACGCCGTGGCAGCCGGCACATTGTTCGAAGTAGAGCTGTTTCGAAGCCTCGAAGGCTTCGTCGCTCAGGGTTGGCTCTTCGGCGAATGTCGGAGCAGCGACGCTGCCCAACAATATGGCCAGACCGACCCTGAAGGCGCGGCCGGTGGTGTAATGGCTGATTCCAAGTGACATGATCACTCTCCGTTTGCTGGTGAGGCAGGCCGGACACTGCGCCGGGATGGGCGTCTTCTCCTTGACGAAAGTCAACGGAGGGGGCGTTCAGAGGGAAATGGGGTGGAAAAAAGCCATGAAAATAAGTGCTTTTTGGGGTCATGTTTTCGCCGACGCTTGATTTTGGTTAAGGGGCGCGGGTCCGCCGGTTGCTAGTGCTTGGCCATCGAACAGCTTGGCCAAGGAGAGCAGGCATGCCATCGGCAATCACGCGCGTTATGGGTGAGGGGTTCCGGGTCTTTTTTCTGTTTGCAGGTCTTTACGGCGTGTTTGCCGGTCTGGCCTGGGGAGGGTGGCTGGCAACGCTGGCAGGGATCGAAATATGGACCGAGGCGCCCTATGCCATGAGCCCGCCGATGTGGCACGCGCACGAGATGATTTTTGGTTATGCCAGTGCCGCACTGGGCGGGTTCTTTCTGACCGCAGTTCCCAACTGGACCGGCGCCCCCGAGGCGCGGCGCTTGTTTATTGCCGCTGCAGCGGCGCTGTGGTTGGCCGGTCGCGTGGCACTGTGGTTTTCGGGTGTGATCGACCCGGTGATTGTCGCGGTGCTCGATCTCGCCTTCGTGCCGGTTCTTGCGGCCAAGATCGCCACCCAGCTGATCCGGCGACCAAAACCGCAGAACATGATCTTTCTTCTGTTGCTGGCCTACATCTGGGTGTCCAACCTGTTGACCCATCTGGACTGGATCGGTGTGACAGCCGGAACCCTGGATGTCGGTCTGCGCACAGGTTTGCTGGCCTTGTGTTCCATGATCGCCATTCTGGGAGGTCGGATCACTCCGGCCTTTACGCGCAACGCAATGAAGCGCGCAGGCGTGCCCGAAGCTGACTGGCCTGTCAGTCGTGATTGGATGGAAAAAAGCAACATGGTGCTGGCCCTGCTGCTGCCCGCTGCGATGCTGATCTTCGGGGCCGGGTACGCGGTCGCGATTTTGGCACTGGTCCTCGGAGTGATACAGGGCTTGCGCCTGTCAGGTTGGCGGGGGGCTTGGGCGCTCCGGCAGCCGATCCTGTTTGCGCTGCATCTGGCCCTGGGGATGCTGGGCCTTGGCTTGGTTCTGTGGGGAATGAGCCTGTTGGGCTTCGGCAGTGAACTTGGTGCGCTGCATGTGTTGGGCATCGGCTGCGTCGGCGGGATGACCCTGGCGGTCATGAGCCGCGCGGCGCTTGGCCATAGTGGCCGGGCGCTGGTCGCCCCCGCGCCGGTGGTCGTCGCCTATGGCGCGATGGCTCTGGCCGCGATTTTGCGCTGGATTGGGTCCGGGTTGGACGCGCAATTTCTGACCGCCATGCTGGTCGCCGACGGGCTGTGGATCAGCGCGATGGCGCTGTATGTGGTGGCGATGTGGCCGGCCTTGGTGGGTCCGCGTGCGGTACCGTCCTGAGCGGCTCAGGCCCGGTCGATCAATGGTCGCGCGTTTTTGACATGCCGATGGATCATGTGCCGCGCACGCTTGCCGGTTTCGGGAATGGGCCGAGCGGCGATCGGGACATGATCCGGATCGTCAAGCTCGGGGAAAATCTCGAAGATCTCGTCTCGGGCATCGCGGCCAATGCTTTTGAGAGCCTCGGGCCCGGTGTACAGGCTTTCCGACGGAGCCCCCTCGGCGGTCACGATTTCATGGCGGTCGAACAGAATGTGGTAGTACGTCACGCTGCTGGCGGTTTCATCGACATGAACGCCGGGAACGCCGACCAGCTTGTGGGCTGGGATCAGCACCTCTTGGGCGTCGAACATGCGCACGGCGATCGCCGAGCGAACCAGCATCCGGTGCTGCGGAGAGACCCGCAGGTCGCGCCGCGGTAGACCCGCTCCCAGCGCTCCGGCTGATACACAGATCGGACGCAGGCGTGGGTTGGCCTGCAAATCGACCGACGTCAGGATGCGCGAGCCGACCCAGCGAATCGGTTGCGAGCCGTGATCGAGCGTCAGAACCAGATCGCCTTCGGTCAGATCTTCTATCGCCTTGGCGCCGGTGGGTGTTTCGATCAGCGTACCGGCGGTAAAGCAGGGCACGTCGACAATGGCAGTGGGATCGGAGGTGTCCGGTGCGTTCGACGGGGTCACATTCGATCGGACCATCGAATAGGTGGTCCCCGGAACAAGGGGTTCAGAGGTGATATACCCGACCAGATTCCCCTCAACCTCGACGCGGTACATGTTGATCGTACCGCCGCCCGGTTTGGTCAGGGCATAGGATTCTTCCAGATAGATGGCCCCGGAATCAAACGTGGTTGATCCGTCAAGGCTGGTGACAACGCCTGTCTGCGTCAGGTCATCGCCGATCTCGTTGTTGAAGCGGTCGCCGTTGAAATCAGTTCCGTTGTCCGGGTCCCCGTTCACGAGCGTACCGCCGGCCGCATCCGCTACATCGAAAACCCGACGGTCGGTGTCCGGGTCGAAACCGGCGCTGAGAGTTACGGTATCAGGGCCGATAAAATTGACCGTGATCACCCCTGGCGCGTAGCCGATATAGGAATAGTTCGCCATCTCTTACTCGTTCACTCGCTGAATCAAAGACACCGGAACAGCACATCACGGACCCGGAAACTCCATCTGACTTCGCACCCTGATAGCAGCGGTTCAAGGCGATTTCGGGGCATTTCACGCTTATTTTAAGGGAATGTAGCCTATTGGCCGCGTGCCAGGACAGAGTCTTGACTTTCGTTAAGGCGGCAAACCGCCCATCCCGCCATTGTCCCCCCACCAGCAAAGCGGCGCAAAGGAGAGCGCAATGCGAGAAGTCATGACCAAGAGCATGGCCCGCAACATATTCTATGGCGGGTCACTGTTCTTCATTTTAATCTTTCTGGCCCTGTCGGCCCACTCACACCTGTACATCGTCAATTCGCCGAACTCGGCGAAGCTGGATGAGAGCGTGATCCGGGGCAAACACGTCTGGGAAAAACACGCCTGCATCAACTGTCACTCGATCATGGGTGAGGGTGCCTATTTCGCCCCGGAGGTCGCCAACGTGATGACCCGCTGGGGCGTTCTGGACGACCCGGAATCGGCCTTTGAAACCCTCAAGGGCTGGATGGAGGCGCAACCCACCGGCATTCCCGGTCGCCGGCAGATGCCAAGGTTCAACCTCAGCGACGAAGAGATCCGTGATCTGGCCAACTTCCTGATCTGGACGGACAATATCGACGCTCAGGACTGGCCCCCGAATGACGCGGGCTGAGAAGGGAACGGAGCAATGAAATACGAATCCCAAAAAGTGGCCTATGCCTATTTCGCATTCGCAATGGGCCTGTTCGCGATCCAGGTGATCGGCGGTCTGCTGGCCGGCTGGATCTATGTATCCCCCAACTTTCTGAGCGAGCTTCTGCCGTTCAATATCGTGCGGATGCTGCACACCAACGCGCTGATCGTGTGGTTGATCACCGGCTTTTTTGGCGCGGCCTATTTCCTGATCCCCGAAGAGGCCGAGCGCGAGATCCACTCGACCAAGCTGGCCTATATCCAGCTGGCGATCCTGATTCTGGGCACGCTGGGTGTGGTGCTGACCTATGTCTTCAACCTGTTCGAAGGCAACTGGCTGCTGGGCAAAGAGGGGCGCGAGTTCCTTGAACAACCCAAATGGGTCAAGGCCGGCATCGTCGTGGCAGCGCTGATCTTCCTCTACAACGTGTCGTTGACCGTTCTGAAGGGCAAGAAGACCGCCATCACAAACATCCTGCTGCTGGGCCTGTGGGGTCTGGCGCTGCTGTTCCTGTTCGCCTTCTACAACCCGGGCAACCTGAGCCTCGACAAGCAGTACTGGTGGTACGTCGTTCACCTGTGGGTCGAAGGCGTGTGGGAGCTGATCATGGCCTCGATCCTGGCCTACCTGATGCTCAAGCTGACCGGAGTTGACCGCGAGGTGGTCGAGAAATGGCTGTATGTCATCGTCGCCGCCGCGTTGTTCTCGGGCATTTTGGGCACCGGCCACCACTACTACTGGATCGGTACGCCGGGTTACTGGCAGTGGATCGGGTCGATCTTCTCAAGCCTCGAGGTGATCCCGTTCTTTGCGATGATGGCCTTTGCGTTCGTCATGGTCTGGAAGGGCCGTCGGGACCACCCCAACAAGGCCGCGCTGCTGTGGTCGCTGGGCTGTGCCACGCTGGCCTTCTTCGGCGCCGGCGTCTGGGGCTTCCTGCACACGCTGCACGGGGTGAACTACTATACCCACGGTACGCAGATCACGGCGGCGCACGGGCACCTGGCCTTCTACGGCGCCTATGTCTGCCTCAACCTGGCGATCTTCACCTATGCGATGCCGATCCTGAAGAACCGTGATCCGTACAATCAGGTGCTGAACATGGCCTCGTTCTGGCTGATGACCGGCGGCATGGTCTTCATGACCTTCGTGCTGACCTTTGCCGGCACCGTCCAGACGCACATGCAGCGCGTGGTGGGTGACTACTACATGGATGTGCAGGATCAGGTCGCGATCTTCTACTGGATGCGCTTCGGCTCCGGTCTGGTCGTGGTCATCGGTGCGCTGCTGTTCATCTACTCGATCTGGGTTCCGCGCAAAGAGGTCATCGAACCCGGCGTCGCGGAAACCCCGGCGGAGTGATGAATATGGACGGCTCCATGAAACTGGGAACGGGGGCGGCAGACGCCCCCTTCTACCTGCCCCAGGGCGACGAATGCGACGTGTTCGCCGCCGCCTATACCAACAAGCTGCCGGTCCTGCTGAAAGGCCCGACAGGTTGCGGCAAGACCCGCTTCGTGTCCCATATGGCCGCCAGTCTGGGTCGGCCGCTCTATACCGTGGCCTGCCACGACGACCTGGCCGCCGCCGACCTGATCGGGCGCTACCTGCTGAAAGGCGGCGAGACCGTCTGGGTCGATGGTCCCCTGACCCGCGCGGTGCGCGAGGGCGCGATCTGTTACCTGGACGAGGTGGTCGAGGCGCGCAAGGACGTGACCGTGGTGCTGCACCCGCTGACCGACGACCGGCGCATCCTGCCGATCGACCGCACCGGCGAAGAGCTTGAGGCCGCGCCCGGCTTCATGCTGGTGGCGTCCTACAACCCCGGCTATCAGAACATCCTGAAAACCCTCAAACCCTCGACCCGGCAACGGTTCATCTCGCTGGAATTCGACTTCCCCTCGCCTCAGATGGAGGCCGAGGTGGTCGCGCAGGAAAGCGGACTGCCGCTGGACCGCTGCAAGCCGCTGGTGCGGCTGGCGGGCAAGCTGCGCGGGCTCAAGGGTCAGGACCTCGAGGAAGGCGTATCCACCCGCCTGGTCGTCTATGCCGCGTCGCTGATCGCGCAGGGCATGTCCACCGACCGCGCCATCCTTGCCGCCATGATCGAACCTCTCACTGATGATGAGGATATCAAACGCGGGCTCCTCGATCTTGTCACCGCCGTCTTTGGGTGAGGCCGGCGATGGTCAGGATCGACTTTGAGCCATGGGAACCCGAAGAAACGATCGGGAAACTGTGGCACAGCCTTGCCAGCCGCCTTGATGCACCAGAGGTGCACGAAGGAGCCGCGGTCGACCTGTCGCAGGTCGCGGGGCGGCTGGCCGTTCTTTTCCGGGGGCTGGGCGGCAGTCCGGGCGTCGAGCTGCGCCCGGTTTCGCCCGAGCTCTCGCGCCACCGGCTGGGCTGGCGGCGCAAGCTGGCCACCGAGGCCGAGCTGATCCCACGCGCCAGTTTCGACGGCGAGGTCCTGCGCCTGCCCGACCGGCTGGCGGTGTTTCCCGCACGCGAAGCCAATGGCGCGCTTTATGTCTGGCTGGCGGCGGTGGCCGCCCATGCCGGAACCCGCATCGACGAGGACGACCCCCTGCGCGCCGATCTGCGCGCCCTGCAGGCGGCCCGCGCGATGGTCGCCGCAACGCTCGAGGACGCGTCGGGCCTGCGCCCGCTTTACACCGAACTGTGCAAGGGCGTGCTGTATCAGCGCGACCTGCCCGGCCTGCCCCCGGCCGAGGCCGCCGTCGAAGAGCTGATCCGCCGGATGCTGGGCGACCCTGCGCCTCTGTCCACCCGCGCCCATGCTTACGACGCCTTGGGCGACGACGTGGCCGCCCCGCGCGGGTACCAGCCGTTTCGCCCGGTGCCCCTGTGGCCCGAACTGCGCGCGGTCGCCTTTTCCGAACACACCGAGGTCGAAAGCCGCGACACCGACGGACCACCCGAGGAATCGGGCGAAAAGACCCACCGCGCCCGCCGCCGCAAATCCGACCAGGCCGAGCGGCAGGACAGTCTGATCCTGCACAAGTTCGAAGCGATCCTTAGCTGGGCCGAATTCCTGAACCTCAACCGCCGGATCGACGATGACGACCCGGACAACGCGAAAAAGGCTGCCGACGATCAGGACGAGATCGGGCTGGGCCAGATTTCCAAGGCGCCGCCGACACGGTTGAAGCTGCACCTCGACCTCGCCCCCGAGGACGTGGACCGCGAACGCCTCTCGGGCCGCATCCTTTACCCCGAATGGGACGTGCGCACGGGGCAGTATCTGCCCGATCACGTCAACGTTCTGACCTCGGAAGCCGAGATCCGCGAGGATGCCGCCGAATTCGGCAAGGACCCGGCCACCGCCCGCCGCATCCGCGCCGTCAAACGACAGTTCGAGGCCCTGCGCCCGGGCCGGGTGATGACCCGCGGCCATCTGGACGGCGACCAGCTGGACATCGAAGCCGCCGTGCGCAGCGCCGTGGACCGCCACGCCAATGGCGAGGGCAACGAGCGCGTCTGGATGCAATCCCGCCCCGAGGCGCGCGACCTGGCGGTGTCGATCCTGCTGGATGTCAGCCGCTCGACCGAAAGCGCGGTCGCGGGGCGTGCGGTTATCGATATCGAACGCGAGGCACTGGCGGCGCTGGCCTGGGGTCTGAACGCCTGCGGCGACGATTTCGCCATTCACGCCTTCAGTTCGCTGAAACGCCAGCGGGTCTATGTGCAGCGCTGCAAAAAGTTCAATGAGCCCATGACCGGCACCGTGGAGCAGCGCATCGCGTCGCTGCGGCCGGGCCATTACACGCGGCTGGGGGCGGCGATCCGTCATGCCTCGGCCGATCTGGCGGCGCAGGCGCGCAAACGCCGGCTGCTGCTGGTGATCACCGACGGCAAGCCCAACGATCTGGACCACTACGAGGGCCGCCACGGCATCGAAGACACCTGCATGGCCGTGCGCGAGGCGCGCCGGGCGGGGCAGTCGGTCTTTGGCGTCACCATCGACAAGACCGGCAAAAGCTGGTTCCCGCGCATGTTCGGGCAAGGCGGGTTCGCGGTGATCCCCGACCCCAACCGCCTGACCATGGCCCTGCCGCAGATCTATCGCCAACTGGTCGGCGCATGAGTGATGCTTCGCTGATCGACGAGCTGCCCGGCGAATTGCTGATGTGGGTTCTGATCGTCTCGGAACTGCTGGTGTTCGGGGCCGGGCTGACCGCCTTCGTGGGCGTCCGCCTGACCGACCCGGCAGGCTTTGCCGAGGCGCAATCGCATCTCTACCGCACCGGGGCCGCGCTCAATACGGGGGTTCTGGTCACCTCGGGCTTTCTGGCGGCGCGGGCCCTACGCTGGCGACAGGCCGCACGCCGCGCCGCCACAAGGCTGGCGCTGATCGGCGCGGCCCTGCTGGGCTTGGTGTTCCTGATCATCAAGGGCGCGGAATATGCGGGAAAGGCGGCACAGGGCATCAGCTACGAGACCCACCCGTTTTTCCTGTTCTACTACCTTCTCACCGGGTTCCATGCCGCGCATGTGCTGGCCGGGGTCGCCATTCTGCTGCTTGTCGCCTGGCGCGACGATCCCCGCAATATCGAGGCCGGCGGCCAGTTCTGGCACATGGTCGATCTGGTCTGGATCCTGCTGTTTCCGGTGATCTATCTGTTGGGGTGATGCGGTGCCGAGTTTTTCCTTTGCCCGATACACCCGCGCGGATCGCCTGACCCGCGCCTGGGCCGGCCTGATCGCGCTCAGCCTGGCCTCGGCCCTGCTGACCCTTGTGCCCATTGAGCCCCGGCTGGTCGGGGGCGGCATCCTGCTGCTGGCCTTGTTCAAGGCCCGCATCATCCTGGCGCGGTATCTCGACCTTGAATGCAGCCCGGCCTGGCTGCGGGGCTTCACGCTGGTGCTGAGCGCCTTTGCGGCACTGATCTTCGCGCTCTGCCTGGTCTGAGGCAAAAAAGAACCGCCGCGCACAGGGGCACGGCGGCTTGCCAGTTCAGGGACAGAAATCTATTGCGCGGCCATCGGCATCCGGGCGATCTGGCACCGCTGCCACAAAGCCGACAGCGCGCCGACCAGATGGTCGATATCGGCATCGGTATGCACGGGCGAGGGCGTGATGCGCAGCCGCTCGGTGCCCTTGGGCACGGTGGGATAGTTGATCGGCTGGATGTAGATGCCGAACTCTTCCAGCAGCGTGTCCGAGATGAACTTGCACTTGACCGGGTCGCCCACCATCACCGGGATGATGTGGCTGGGGTTGGGCAGATGCGGGATGCCCTCGGCGTCGAGCCGGGCGCGCACCTGGGCCACGCGCGCCTTCTGCAGGTCGCGTTCGGCATTCGACTGCTTCAGATGCCGGATCGAGGCCGCGGCCCCGGCCGCGACCGCCGGGGGCAGGGCGGTGGTAAAGATGAACCCGCTGGCAAAGCTGCGCACGAAATCGCACAGCGCGGCCGAGGCGGCGATATAGCCGCCCACCACGCCGAAGGCCTTGCCCAGCGTGCCCTCGATCACGGTCAGACGGTGCATCAGACCCTCGCGCTCGGCGATGCCGCCGCCGCGGGGACCATAGAGGCCGACGGCATGGACCTCGTCCAGATAGGTCATGGCGCCGAATTCATCGGCCAGGTCGCAGATTTCCTTGATCGGAGCGATGTCGCCGTCCATCGAATAGACCGATTCAAAGGCGATCATCTTGGGCGCCTCGGGGTCGGCGGCGGCCAGCTTGGCGCGCAGGTCGTCCAGATCGTTGTGCTTCCAGATCACCTTCTGCGCGCGCGAATGGCGGATGCCCTCGATCATCGAGGCATGATTCAGCGCGTCCGAGAACACGAACAGGCCGGGGATCCTGGCCGCCAGCGTCCCCAGCGCCGCCCAGTTCGAGACGTAGCCCGAGGTGAACAGCAGCGCCGCCTCTTTCCCGTGCAGGTCGGCCAGTTCCTGCTCCAGCAGGACGTGGTCATGGGTGGTGCCGGAAATGTTGCGGGTGCCGCCCGCACCGGCACCGCAGCGGTCCAGCGCATCATGCATCGCCGCCAGCACCGAGGGGTGCTGGCCCATGCCCAGATAGTCGTTCGAACACCAGATGCGCACGTCCCGTGCCGCCGCGCCATCGGTCTGGCGGGCATTGGGAAAGGCGCCGCATTTGCGCTGCAGGTCGATGAAAACACGATAGTTGCCCTCGGCCTTCAGGTCGCTGAGGCTCTGGCTGAAAAAACGCTCGTAATCCATGTCTCGATCTCCCCGGAAAACTGGCTGTTGGCGGGCAGACTATGGGTGCGCGCACGCCGGGAACATGACAATAGTCAAGCGACGCCGGGAAAAGGGTGGTGCGCGGCGCGCGGGTTTGGCATAGGCTGGCGCAGGGATGGATGGGCCGGGATTTCGGCCGGACGAAAGGGGATGCCTTCGTGGCGCATGAAGCACAAAAAGCCATTGCGCGGCAGTCGCTGCTGCTCAAAAGCCTGCCGGATCAGCATGTCGAAACCCTGCTGAGCCACGCGATCTGGCGCCAGTATGACCGTGGCGAGACGATCTTTGTGCAGGAAGAAAGCGCCCAGGCCGTGCATGTGGTGCTGGCCGGATGGGTCAAGCTGTTCCGCATGTCGCCCACCGGGGCCGAGGCCGTGGTCAGCGTTTTCACCCGCGGCGAAAGTTTCGGCGAGGCGGTGGCGCTGCGCAACGTGCCCTATCCGGTTTCGGCCGAGGCGGTCTCGGCCTGCGAGATCATGCACATTCCCAGCCCGGTGCTGATTTCCTTGATGAAGACCGATCCCGAGATCGGGATCTCGATCCTGGCTTCGACCTTCACACATTTGCATTCGCTGGTGTCGCAGCTGGAACAGCTTAAGGCCCAAACCGGGGCGCAGCGGGTGGCCGAGTTCCTGCTGAACCTGTGTGACTGCGACGAAGGCGCCTGCGAAGTCGAGCTGCCTTATGACAAGATGCTGATCGCCGGGCGTCTGGGCATGAAGCCCGAAAGCCTGAGCCGTGCGTTTTCGCGGCTCAAGGCGGTGGGGGTGAAGATCAACCGCAACCATGCCGAAATCTCGGACATTCCGCAGCTGCGAGACTACGCCGACAGCGATCCGGCCGACAACTGGGGGCGCTGAACGCGCCCGGTCAAACTCGCAACCCGTCCTCTCCGAACGTCAGTGCATTGGCCGGATCATAGTCGATGCCGACCTGCGTCCCCGGGGACACCTGATGCTGACCAAAGGCCCGAACGGTAAAAGGCTTTTCGGTACCGATATCGACCAATACGTTGGTATCTGCGCCAAGGTTTTCCACGTGAACGACTGTGCCTGAAAGCGGACCCGACTGCCCAAGGCGAGCGTATTCAGGGCGAATGCCGATGAGTTGCCGGCCAGATCCACCGACCCGATCGGCGGGCACGAAATTCATCGCCGGAGACCCGATGAACTCGGCCACGAACCGGTTGGCGGGGTTGTTGTACAGCTCCATCGGGCTGCCGATCTGTTCGACTCGGCCGTCCCGCAACACGACGATCTTGTCCGCCAAAGTCATCGCCTCGGTCTGGTCGTGGGTCACGTAGATCATGCTGGCGTCGATCTGGCGGTGCAGGTTTGCGATTTCGACCCGGGTGTTCAGGCGCAGCGCGGCATCCAGGTTCGACAGCGGTTCATCGAACAGGAACAGTTTGGGGTTGCGCACGATCGCGCGGCCGATCGCGACGCGCTGGCGCTGACCGCCGGACAACTCGGCCGGGCGACGTTCTAGATAGGGATCCAGTGACAACATGCGGCTGGCTTCGGTGATGCGGCGCGCGATTTCGTCCTTGGGATGCCCGGCCTGCTTCAAGCCTAGTTCCATGTTCCCCCGAACAGTCAGATGCGGATACAGCGCATAAGACTGGAACACCATCGCGATGCCGCGCTTGGCGGGTGGGACCTCGTTGACGGTCTGGCCATCGATTTCGACCGTTCCCGAGGTCGCCTCTTCAAGCCCCGCTATCACGCGCAGCAGGGTGGACTTGCCGCAACCCGAGGGGCCCACAAAGACCACGAATTCGTTCTCCTCGACGGTCAGGTCGATGTTTTTCAGCACGTTCACCTGTCCGAAGGACTTGCACACATTGGTCAGTTTCAGGGCGGTCACGTCACGTCTCCTTCAGGTCGACCGGCTGGCCGGATCGAATGCTTTGGTCGGCGGCAAGGCAGATCCGCAGGGATTGCACCGCGTCATTCATATGGCGGGTCAGGTCGATGTCCCGCGCGATGGCTTGCAGCATGTAGGCTTGTTCGGCGTCGCAAAGTTCCTGGTGGCCGGGTTCGCCATCCATCTCGATCAGGGTGTCGCCGCTGGCTTTGTGCACCAGAATGCCGCCCACCTTCGTGTGGCCGTCCACATCATCGGATGCGCCCCTGTTGCCTTCGGTAATTGAAACCGCGCCATTGGGTGAAACGATGTCTTTCACGAAGAACGCCGTTTCGGACATCATAGGACCCCAACCAGCCTCATACCAACCAACCGAGCCATCTTCGAACACCACTTGGAACTGGCCGTAATTGTACATGTCGGGCGCGATTTCGTCCGACAAACGCAGGCCCATTCCGTTGACCCGAACGGGCCGGGCATCGGTAATCTGGCACATGACGTCGACGTAATGCACACCGCAGTCCACGATGGGTGAGGTGGTTTGCATCAGCGCCTTGTGCGTCTCCCATGTCGGGCCGTCGGACTGCTGATTCAGGTTCAGGCGAAAGACATAGGGGCCGCCCAGGTCGCGCGCCTCGGATATCAGCCGCATCCACGAGGGGTGATGCCGAAGGATGTACCCAACCACCAGCTTGCGGTTGGCTTCAGTGGCCTTTTCTACCACACGGCGTGCGTCTGCGACCGTGGTGGCCAGGGGTTTCTCGACAAAGACATGCGCACCGGCGTCCATCGCGGCACAGGCATAGTCAGCATGGCTGTCGGAATAGGTGGCAATCACGGCCAGATCAGGGTTGGTGTCTGCAAGCGCCGTATTGAAATCGGTGAAGACCGGATACCCCTGCAAATCCGGGTGATCCACTGTCCCGGATCGGTTCACCAGACCCACGATCTGGGCGTCGGGATGGTGATGATGCGCCAGCGCGTGGCTGAGGCCCATGTTTCCCAAACCTGCGATCAGAACCCGGATCATTTGACCGCCCCCGAAGTGATCCCGCGGATCAGTTGCCGCGAGAAGATGACATACAGAACCATGACCGGCAGGATCGCCATGCTGAGCGCGGAAAGCACCGCGTTCCAGTCGGTGACGAACTGACCGATGAAGACCTGGCTACCGAGGGTCAGGGTCTTGGTCTCTTCGGCCGGGGCCAGGATCAGCGGGAACCACAGGTCGTTCCAGATCGGGATCATGTTGAACACGGCCACGGTCGCCATCGCCGGACGCACCAGCGGCAGAACAAGGCGGAAGAAGATGGTGTATTCGCTCAGCCCGTCGATGCGGCCTGCGTTCTTGAGGTCGTCGCTGACTTGCCGCATGAACTCGGACAGGATGAATACGGCCAGCGGCAGGCCCTGTGCGGTGTAGACGAGGATCAGCGCCATCAGCGTGTTGACCAGACCGGTCGCCACCATCATGTCCAGGATCGCAACCGTGCCGATGCGGATCGGAATCATGATGCCCAATGCAAGGTACAGGCCCATCAGCGTGTTGCCTTTGAACCGGTATTCGCTGAGCGCGAAAGCCGCCATTGCGCCGAACAGCAGGATCAGGAACAGCGACACGACGGTGACAATCATCGAATTCTGGAAATACAGGAAGAAGTCGCCCTGTTTCATCACCGTCTGGTATCCGATCATCGAGAACGAGTCGGCATCCGGCAGCGCCAACGGTTCACGGAAGATCGCCTTTCGCGATTTGAAGCTGTTGATCACGATCACGAAGACCGGAAACAGGGCGATCAGCGTATAGAGGATCAGCGCGCCATGCATGGCGGCGATGTTGAAGGGGTTTCTGCGGGCTTTGTTCATTCTCCTCGGGCCCCTCAGAACTGATACCGGCGGATGCGGGACTGGATCAGGAACAGATAGATGCAGACCCCCGTCAGGATGATGGCGAACATGCCCGTTGCGATGGCCGATCCCATATGCGGGTCACCGAGCTGCAATTGGAACCCGAAGAAGGTCCGGTACATGAACGTGCCAAGGATGTCGGTCGAGAAGTCCGGCCCCGCCAGAGCACCTTGGGATGCGTAGATCAGGTCGAACGCATTGAAATTACCGACAAACGTCAGGATCGAGATGATGCCGATCGAAGGCAGGATCAGCGGCAGCTTGATCTTCCAGAATGCGGACATGCCGGTGATGCCTTCGACTTCGGCAGCCTCGAGGATCTCTTCGGGGATCGACAGCAGGGCGGCATAGATCAACATCATCGGAATGCCCACGAACTGCCAGACCGAAATCAGGGCCAGCGTGGTCAGCGCGTATTCCTCTTTGCCCAGCCAAGGCGCGAACAGAGATTTGAGTCCGACCGCGGCCAGCATATCGGGGGCGATGCCCCAGATCGGCGACAGGATCAGCTTCCAGGCGAAGCCAACGATCACGAAGGACAGGATCGTCGGAATGAAGATGGCCGATCGGTAAAACGCCGCAAAGCGCAGGCGTGGGTGGCTGAGGATCGCCGCCAGTGCGATCCCGATCGGATTCTGCACCAGCATGTGGATGAAGAAGAACCAGAAATTGTTGCCCAGTGCGTTCCAGAACGCATCCGACCAAATCGGGTCGCCGAACAGGGTGTGGAAGTTGTCCAGGCCTACGAACACACGGGCCTGATCGACCTCGGTGTACAGTGCCAGCCGCAGCGTGTTGAACAGCGGAAAGACCATGACGGCCGAGTAGACCAGCACTGCGGGTGCCAGAAACACCACGATGTGCCATTTGATCCGGCGATTGCCCATGTTGTTCCTCGAAAGCTCAGGGTGGCTCTGGCCGTCTGGCCAGAGCCGTTTGCGTCACGAAAGACGGGTTACTGGTGCGGGGCGTACCAGCTGGCCAACCCGTCCTGCAGGCGCTTGCCGGCGTCCTCGGGCGATTCCTCACCCTTGATCACCTGAGCCGATGCGTTCCAGGTCTCGTTCTCAAGGTTGGGCGTTCCACGCGACAGGATCTGATAGGTGGACCGGATGGTCGAGTTGCACTCGTTCCGCCAGCTCACGAATTCCTGTGCCAGTGGGTCCTCCATCGCTACATCGAAGCTGGAGAGAGAGAAGAAGCCGGGCAGCGCGTTTGCATAGATCTGCGCGAATTCCTCGGACCCGACCCAGTTCAGGAAGGTGCGTGCCGCATCGGCGTTGGGCGATGCTGCGTTCAGGCCAATGGCGATGTCGGTGTGGTCCGAGATATAGCACTCGTCCCCGGCATTCTGGACCGGCGGCTTGAAGGCGCCCATCTCGAAATCGGCCAGGTTGTTGAAGCCGCTGATCTCCCAGCTGCCGGCCGGATAGATGGCGGCGCGGCCCAGTGTGAACAGGTTCTGGCTGTCGGGATAGGTCTGCGCTTCGAACCCGTCGCCCAGATAGGCACCCCATTTGGCCAGCTGGCGGTAGGGGGCGACCCACGGCTCGTCCGTCAGTTTCTGAGAACCTTCGATCAAGGCGAGGCGACCTTCTTCGCCCTTCCAGTAGTTCGGCCCGATGTTGTTGTAACCCATGGTGGCCGCTTCCCACTGGTCATTGGTGCCCATGGCCATGGGGATATAGGTGCCGTCTTCCTTGATCTTGTCCAGAACGGCAAAGAACTCGGCTTCGGTTTCCGGAACCGACAGGCCCAGCTCGTCGAACGCGTCCTTGTTGTAGATGAATCCGTGGATCACCGAGGCCATCGGCACGCAGAAGGTGGCCGATCCGTCATCGGTCTGCCACGCCGATTTGGCGACGTCCGAGAAATTTGCCATGCCTTCCAGGTCAGAAAGATCGGCCAGTTTGCCTGCCTCGTACAGGCCAAGTGAGGTGTCGAAGGGACGGCAGGTAATCAGGTCTCCGGCCGAACCGGCATCCAGTTTGGCGTTCAGGGCGGCGTTGTATTCCGCCGGGGCCGACGGGGTGAACTTGATCTTTATGTCGGGATGCTTGGCCTCAAAGGCCGGGATGATCTTTTCCTGCCACAGGGCCAGGTCGTCGTTGCGCCAGCTCTCGATGGTCAGCGTGGTTTCGGCCATTGCCGTACCGGCCAGGGCCGATGACGCCAGCAGCACGGCGGTCAGTGTGGTTGTTCTCATGATGTATTCTCCCTTTTGGTCTTCTTCTCGGTTCAAATCTGGTCCAACGCCGGGCGTAGATGGCCGCCCGATGCCGCTAGCAGGTCACTGGCCTGCGCCGGTGTTGCGGCGCCGGCGGCCAAAAGTACGGCAAGCTTCAGGTTGCCTTCGGCGCGATCTAGGGCAGCAGCGGCGTGCTGAGCTGTGGCGCCGGTTATGTTCCGGATGATTCCTTCTGCACGCTGACGCAGCTTGGCATTGTCGGCGACCACGTTGACCATCATGCCGTCATGCACATGCCCCAACCTGACACCCATGAGGGTCGAGAGCATGTTGAGCGCCGCCTTCTGCGCGGTTGCGGCGCCCAGTCGGGTCGATCCTGCAATGACTTCGGGCGGGGTGTTCAGGCAAATTGCGCAATCGGCGTGCTCGAACAGGGGTGCGTCGGCGTTGTTGGCGATGCAGATGGTTTTGGCGCTGCGGGACTTTGCAATTCCGGCAAAGGTCAACGGGTAGGGCGTGGTGCCGCTGGCGGATATCGCGATCACCGTGTCCGTTGGGCAGAGGTCGGCAGCGGCGATTTCGGCCGTCCGAGTGTCATCTTCGGTGTGGCCCGGCATCTCTGCCCCGGTTGGTATGCCGCCGGCCATGCAGATGGCGATCGAATCTGGCGACAGGCCGAATGTCCCCGGTATTTCCGCCCCATCGGCCAAGCCCATCAGCCCGGACGACCCGGCGGCGGCATAATAGAGCCGCCCCCCGGCGCGGATGGTTTCTGCCATCAATGCCGCACCTTTCGAGATATCCGGAAGGCAAGCATCCAGCCCGTTCAGCGCGGCTTTCTGCGCATCCAGCAGCAGGCGCAGAACTTCGGTGTCCGGGCGCAGGTCCAGCCCCTCGGATTCGTCGCGCAGCATTTCGGTTTGCGGCAGCATTTGCGGCGTCATGTGATTCCCCTTTGGCACCAAAGATAATACCTATATGATACCTTTTGTCTACCATTCGTTTCAATTCACTAAATAACCACCAAAGAGCGCAAAAAATAGCGAGTCTTGGCCACAAGAGGTCTTTTTTTCAGCCAAAAGGTATTGTAAAGGTATCTATATGGATGAGTCCCTCCCATATCTCATTGCAATTGACGGTGGCGGTACACGCTGCCGGTTTGCCATGGCCGGCCCCACCGGGCGGCATGATCTGGTTCTGGGAAGTGCCAATGTCTATTCCGATCGTGCGGCGGCTATCTCAACGCTGAATGCCGGGCTGCGGGCTCTGGCCGAGCGTGCTGCGATGCCCGAAGCGGCTTTGACCGGGATTCCGGTCTACGCTGGGTTGGCAGGCGTGACTGACGCGGACGCAGGCGCTGAAATCGCACGGCACCTGCCATCGCGCATTGTGCAGATCGAGGATGACCGCCGCTCGGCCGTGGTCGGGGCGTTGGGGGCGGTCGATGGATGTTTGATCGGGATCGGCACTGGATCGTTCCTGGCGCGGCAAAGCGAGGGCGAAATCCGGTTGATTGGCGGATATGGGGCGCTCATCGGTGATGATGCGTCCGGGTATTGGCTAGGACAGCAGCTGCTGCGGCGGGTGTTGCTTGCAGCGGACGGAATAGCCCCCGACAGCGCGCTGACACGATCCGTACGCAGACGTTTTGACGAAGACCCGATGCAGATCGTGCGATTTGCGGGGCAGGCGCGGCCAGCCGAAATCGCAGATTTCGCACCCGAAATCATTGCGGCGGCTCAAAAAGGCGATGTGGTGGCCGTGGCCCTGATGCGCGAGGGCGCCGACTATGTCGCTGCAGGGCTTCAGGCCCTTGGTCGCGATGATGCCGAGCCGGTCTGTGCAGTGGGCGGGGTGGCATCGCATTACATCGCCTATCTTTCCGCCGAGGTGCAGAGCGCGATGATCGAACCGGCGGGCACCGCCCTCGACGGGGCGCTGCAGCTCGCCGCACAGCTGGCCGAGCGCGCCAGATTGGGGGCAGCATGACCGCCGAAACGATCGAAACCTTCCTCAGGACCGGTGACTGGATGCAGCAGTCCTTGGGGCCTCGATACGTTCGGTTGCGCAAGCGGATCGAAGAGGGCATCGAGAATGGTCTGCTGGCGGAAAGTGCACCGCTTCCGGCCGAACGCGAGATCGCAAACCTCACGGGCCTTTCCCGCGTCACCGTGCGTCGGGCGATGCAGGATCTGGTAGATCGGGGAATCGTCATTCAGCGCCAGGGCTCGGGCAGTTTCGTGGCCGACGGCACGCCTCGGGTCGAGCAATCTCTGTCACGGCTGACCTCGTTCACCGAGGACATGAATCGACGCGGTCTTGAATCCTCAAGCGAGTGGCTTGAGCGCGGCGTGTACACTCCGTCGCCCGAGGAGGTGATGGCGCTGGCCCTGTCCTCGGGTGAAGCGGTTGCGCGCATCTCGCGCCTGCGTATGGCCAATGACCGGCCCATGGCGATCGAACGGGCCTCGCTGCCGATCGACATTCTGCCGCGCCCGCAGGAGGTCGAAGCCTCATTGTACGAAGTCCTGGAGCGGGATGGAAACCGGCCAGTACGGGCGCTGCAGCGCATATCGGCGATCAATCTGGACAGCGCCGACGCGGGCTTGCTTGGGGTCGAACCCGGTGCGGCCGGGCTGCGCATTGTTCGAACATCATACCTGTCCAATCGGCGGGTCGTTGAATTCACTCGGTCGATCTATCGCGGCGACGCCTATGATTTTGTCGCCGAATTGCGGTTGGCCAACAGCTAGGACACATCATGCAAAAGCAGATCACCCGGATGCGCCGGGAAATTGATGAAATCCCTGTGGCGGTAGAGCGGCTTCTGAGCCGGGGTCAGGCCGATATTGAGGCGGTCGCCTCGGTTGCCCGCGAACTGGACCCGACATTTGTCGTGACGGTCGCACGCGGGTCTTCCGATCACGTCTGCACCTATCTCAAATACGCCTCGGAGATCCTTTTGGGTGTGCCGGTGGCCTCGGTCGGGCCGTCGATCGGATCGATCTACGACTCGGTTCTGCGCATGCGCCAGGCGATGTGCCTGTCGGTGTCGCAATCCGGCAAAAGCCCCGACATCGTGGCCATGGCCCGCAATGCCCGACGCGACGGCGCATTGACAGTAGCGTTGACCAACGACGCGGCTTCACCGTTGGCCGAAGTCAGCGATCACGCCATAGATATACAGGCGGGCCCCGAACTGAGTGTTGCGGCCACCAAGACATTCGTCACTTCGGCGGTGGCCGGCTTGTGGCTGTTGGCAGAGTGGGGGCAGGATGCGGCGTTGCTGGCGGCGTTGCGCGACCTGCCCGAGCAGCTGGATCAGGCGGCCCGGATCGATTGGCCCGAAGTGCGTGACGCTATCGGTGCTCACCCGTCATTGTTCACGCTTGGCCGAGGTCAGGCACTGGCCGTATCGAACGAAGCTGCGCTGAAGTTCAAGGAGACCTGCCAGTTGCACGCTGAAAGCTATTCCTCGGCCGAGGTTCTGCACGGGCCGGTGTCCATCGTCGAGGACGGTTTTCCGGTACTCAGCTTTGCAGCGGCAGATGCGGCGGAGCCTGCGTTGGCGGAGGTGGCTGACGCGATCAGCGCCAAGGGTGCCCGTGTCTTTGCGACCACGGACAGGGTTACTGCCGCGACGCGCATTCCGCATGTCCGCACGGGGCATGCCCTGACTGATCCGCTGAGCTTGATCGTCTCCTTCTACGCGATGGTCGAGGCCTTTGCCGCCTCGCGCGGGATCGATCCGGACGCACCGCGGCATCTGAACAAGGTGACGGAAACCGTATGACCAGCGAACTGCAGGCTCTGGCGGGCGCGGACATTCTGACCCCTGCAGGTATCCTGCAGGATCATGCCCTTCTGTTCGCGGAAGGGCGTATCGAGGGCGTGACGCCTGTCTCGAACACTCCTGGCACAGCGAGGGTGTCGCGGCTGGACGGTGGCCTGCTGGTTCCGGGCTTCGTCGATCTGCAAGTGAATGGCGGGGGCGGGGCAATGCTGAACAACGCCCCCGAACTGGAAACGCTCCGGACCATGTCGCGGGCCCATGCTCGTATCGGAGCAACGTCGATCTTGCCAACGCTGATCACGGATACGCCTGAGGTCACGCGCCGGGCCATCGCGGCCACGATTGCAGCCGTGAACGAGGGTGTTCCCGGCATTGTCGGGCTTCATCTGGAAGGTCCGCACCTGTCCCAAGCCCGAAAGGGTGCACATGATGCTGCCCTGATCCGACCAATGGCGCAGGCTGATCTGGATTTGTTGCTGGACACAGCCGCACGGTTGCCGGTTCTCAAGGTTACGGTGGCGCCGGAAAGCGTGACCGATGATCAGATACATGCCATGACCCAAGCGGGGATCGTCGTCTCGCTGGGCCATACGGATGCGAGTTTTGAAACCTGTCAGAAAGCGGCTCAGGCCGGCGCGCGTTGCGTCACACATTTGTTCAATGCTCAGAGCCAGATGGGTAACCGAGAGCCCGGCGTCGTAGGCGCAGCGTTGGCGCTTGGTGAGCTGTCTGCGGGCCTGATCGCGGATGGAATTCACGTCCACCCGGTTTCAGTGCGCAATGCCATCCGGGCCAAAACAGGGCCGGGTTGTGTTTTTCTTGTCAGCGACGCGATGGCGACCGCCGGGTCGGATATCGACAGCTTCCTGCTGAACGGCCGTCAGATCTTGCGCGACGGCAACCGGTTGACCCTCGCCGATGGAACGCTCGCCGGTGCGCATCTCGAGCTGTTGGACGCGGTTCGCAACGTTGTTGCCTTCGCGCAACTGCCTTTGCAAGCTGCTTTCGACATGGCGACCCGGTTGCCCGCAGACCTGATCGGCAGATCAGATCTTGGCCGTTTGGCGGCCGGTGCCCGCGCCAATGTGCTGCATGTCTCCGACCACGGGCTGCTCCAGGTCTGGCAGGAAGGTCACGCACTCAGCTGACGGTGTTCAGGCCGACCCATGGTCGTCTGATTTTCCTCGACATGTCGGACCCTGGGCCGTTCATGTCGGGAATCTGCATTGTGCACATCTTGTATTTTTCTTAGCCTTGGTGTCGGGCGCAAGCTTCATGCGTGCCCGGCAAGAGGATTGAGATGACGCCCGTGTTCAGATTTCAGGGGATCTATACCCCGGTGGTGACGCCCTATGCGGATGATTTCAGCGTCGATTGGGATGCGCTGGCCGAGGTGATCGAATACCTGGTCGAGAATGGCGTGCACGGTCTGATCTCGGGCGGGTCCACGGGCGAAAACTATGCCCAGACCGTTGATGAAAGGCTGGAACTGGCGCGTTTTACCCACCAGCGTCTGAAGGGTCGGCTGCCTTTGGTGGTCGGGACCGGCGCGATGTTGACGCCGGATTCGATCGCGTTGGCCCAAGGCGCGCGCCAGATTGGGGCCGATGCCATCCTGCTGGCCAGCCCGCCCTATTCGGTGCCGACCGACCGGGAAAACGCCCTTAATGCGCTGGCCATCGACAAGGCGGCCGATCTGCCGGTGATGCTGTACAACTATCCGCACCGCACCGGCACGATGATGGGGGCTGAGTTCCTCGACCGTGTCGGGCGCAGCCGCAATTTCTGCGGCATCAAGGAAAGCTCGGGCGACATCAACCGTGTACACATGCTGGCGCGGGACTATCCGCATATTCAGCTCGGCTGCGGCATGGACGATCAGGCGCTGGAATTCTTCGCTTGGGGCGCGCCGTTCTGGGTCTGTGGCGGGTCGAATTTTCTGCCGCGCGAGCATGTGGCGCTTTATGAGGCCTGCGTGTTGCAAGGCGATTTCGCCAAGGGCCGCCGGATCATGTCGGCGCTGATGCCGTTGATGCGGGTCCTCGAACAGGGCGGCAAGTTCATCCAGACCATCAAGCATGGGGTCACGATGAACGGCATCCCGGCAGGCGCGGTTCGGCCGCCTCTGAAGGGGCTGAACAAGGATGACAAGCGCGCGCTGGAACAGGTGACCCGCGTGCTGAAACGCAAGATCGCAGACATCATGGCGGAGGGCTGAGGCATGGGCTTGTTGACACGGGACGAATACGCATCCATCGCCGCCGGGCTGGACCTGCCCACCGGCGCCTTCATCGACGGCGGCTATCGTCCGGCGATCTCGGGCGCGGTGTTTCCGACGGTGAACCCGGCCACAGGCGCGGTGCTGACCAAGGTCGCGGCCTGCGCCGCCGCCGATGTGGACCTGGCCGTAGAAAAGGCGCGCGAGTCCTTCGATGACGGCCGCTGGTCGCGCCTGCACCCGTCGGCGCGAAAGGACGTGTTGATCCGCCTGGCCAAGCTGATGACCCGCAATGCCCGCGAACTGGCGGTGATGGAAAGCATCGACAGCGGCAAGACCATCTTTGACTGCGAAACCGTGGATGTGCCCGAGGCGATCCACTGCCTGAAATGGCATGCCGAGGCGATCGACAAGATCTATGACCAGGTCGCGCCCGCCAGCGACGACCACATCGCGATGATCCTGCGCGAACCGATCGGGGTGGTGGGGCTGGTGCTGCCGTGGAACTTCCCCCTGCTGATGCTGGCGTGGAAGATCGGCCCGGCGTTGGCGGCCGGGTGCTCGGTGGTGGTGAAGCCGGCGATGGAAACCCCGCTGACCGCCCTGCGTCTGGCCGAACTGGCGGCCGAGGCCGGGCTGCCGCGCGGGGTTTTGAACGTGGTTCCGGGTGGCGGCGCCGAGGTGGGTGAACCCATCGGGCGGCACATGGATATCGACATGGTGTCCTTCACCGGATCGACCGTGACGGGCAAGAAATTCCTGTCCTATGCGGCCGAAAGCAACGCCAAGGAGGTGGTGCTGGAAATGGGCGGCAAGAACCCGGCCATCGTGATGGAGGATGCCGAGAACGTCGACCGGGTTGCCGCCCATGTGGTGAACGGGGCCTTCTGGAACATGGGCGAGAATTGCTCGGCCACGTCACGCCTGATCGTGCATCGTGCGGTCAAACCCGAGTTGCTGGAGCGCATCGCCCATCACGCCCGCCAATGGACTGTGGGCGATCCGTTGGACCCTGCAACCCGGCTGGGCGCGCTGGTGAGCAAAGACCATTTCCACAAGGTCTGCGGCTATCTCGACAAGGCGTCGTCAGTTCTTCTGGGCGGCAAGGCTGAAAACGGGTTCGTCGAAGCAACCGTGGTCGAGATTCCGGACAATGACGCGCCGCTGGCGCGCGAGGAAATCTTTGGGCCCGTTCTGTCGGTGATCGAGGTCGCGGGGTTCGATGAGGCCATCGCGATGGCCAATGACACGCCATATGGTTTGTGCGCGTCGCTGTTCACCGCCAACGCCAAGCGCGCGCTGCGCGGCGCCCGCGCGATCCGGGCCGGGACCGTGACGGTGAACAGCTTTGGCGAGGGCGACATCTCGACCCCGTTCGGCGGCTACAAGCAGTCGGGCTTTGGCGGGCGGGACAACGGGCTGCATGCGCATGACCAGTACACGCAGCTGAAGACGCTGTGGATCGACCTGTCCGATGATGCCGACGAGGCGGTGGATTGACGCGGTTCGCCGCTTGCCGCCTGCCGGTGCAGCGCGGCCCGGCGGCGTGGAATGCCCTGCTGGACCCGCAACCTGCCGCGCGTCAGCTTTCGGACAAAATCACCGCAGATTTCACCATCGTGGGCGCAGGCTTTTCCGGCCTGTCTGCGGCGCGGCGTCTGCGGCAGCTGGTGCCGGATGCGCGGATCGTGGTGCTTGAAGCCGGGCGCGTGGCGGAAGGCGCGGCGGGGCGCAACTCTGGCTTCATGATCGATCTGCCACATGATCTGGCCTCGGACGACTATGCCGGGGCGGGCGATGACCGGGCGATGATCGAGCTGAACCGGCAGGCCATCGCCTTTGCCAGCGCGACGGTCGAGGAATACGGCATTGACCCCAACTATTTCGATCCGGCGGGCAAGGTGAACGGCGCGGCCAGCCCGGCGGGACATGCGCACAACCAAAGCTATGCCCGCCATCTGGACAGCCTCGGCGAGCGGTCCGAGATGCTGGACCGGCAACAGATGCAGGAACTCACCGGGTCCGGGCACTATGTCTCGGGGTTGTATACGCCGGGCACGCTCATGCTGCAGCCTGCGGGCTATGTGCGCGGGTTGGCGGCGGGTTTGGCGACCGATGGGGTGCAGATATTTGAAAACAGTGCGGTCACGGGGTTCCAGCGCGACGGGGCAGGCTGGCGCGTGCAGACTGCGCAAGGGCAGGTGTCGACCGGTCGGCTGATCCTGTCGGTGAACGGCCATCTGGAAAGTTTCGGGGTGGAGCGTGGCCGGCTGATGCAGCTGTTTCTGTTCGCGGCGATGACGCGAGAACTGGAGGCCGATGCGCTGGCCAGGCTGAGTGGCCAGCCGCGCTGGGGCGTGACCCCGTCCGATCCGATGGGCACCACCATGCGCCGGATCGACACCGGGCAGGGCGGCAACCGGATCATCACCCGCACCTGCGCCGTGCTGCGCCCGGGCATGGAGGCGCGGGCAGCGGACCTGCGGCGCGCGGCTACGGTAATGCGTCGCAAATTCGACCGGCGCTTTCCGCAGTTGCGAGGCATCGCGATGGAGTACGAATGGGCCGGCCATCTGTGCCTGAGCCTGAACGGCGTCTCGGTCACCCGCGAGATCGAGACCGGCGTTTATTCCGCCTGCGTCCAGAACGGGTTGGGCACAGCGCGCGGCACCCTGACCGGGATCGCAGCGGCCGAAATGGCCTGTGGCGTGCGGTCCGGGATCAGCGAGCATTTCGGCGCCGAGGACCGGCCCAAACGCCTGCTGCCCCGACCGTTGTCCGAGATCGGCGCCAACATGGTGCTGCGCTGGAAGGAATGGCGCGCGCGGGACGAATGAAAAAGGCCCGCCTGACAGGCAGGCGGGCAAGTGGAGTGTTTCCTAATAGTGCTGGTTCAATTCGTCGGCGGCGGGAATTTCCCGCTCGCGCCGGGCGATGTAGTCGCACAGCGCCTCGTCGGTGGACGGGTCCAGGTGGGGCTCTTGATACTCGACCAACAGCTTGCGGGCGTGGTTCAGGGCGCGCTCGGTGATTTCGACCTCGCCCTCGGCCACCCATTGTTCGATCGAGTTGTTGTCGAACAGTTCGGGCATGAAGAACGCCTCTTGGAAGTTGTCCTGCGTGTGCGGATGGCCCAGGTAATGCCCGCCGGGGCCGATATCGGACACGGCGGCAACGGCCTCGTCGAAGTCGTGCCATTTAGGGCCCTCGGCCATGCGGTAGGCCATGGCGCATTGCTCGGCATCGACAACGAACTTGGCGGTTGAACAATGCATCCCGGCCTCGTTCCAGCCCGCCGAATGCCAGATATAGTTGGCCCCCGCATGGATCACCGCCGACAGAGTGGTGGCGGATTCGTAGCCCGCCTGCGCATCGAATGTCTTGGCCCCGCCCAGCGTGTTCGAACTGCGCCAGGGCACGCCGTAGTGCCGGGCCATCTGGCCGATCATGAAGTTCATCAGGCTGATCTCGGGCGTACCCGCCATCGGCGCGCCGGATTTCATGCTGACGGTCGACAGGTAATGCCCAAAGATCGCCGGACAGCCGCGCCGGATCACCTGCGTATAGGCCAGCGCGCTCAGCGCCTCGGCGTTCAGCTGCGCGACCGCCGCCGGTACGCTGGCCGGCGTGTTCGCCCCGCCCAGCACGAAGGGCGAGCATAGCACCGGCTGATTGCGGCGACAGAAGGCGCGCATCGCCCCCAGCATGGTCTCGTCCCAGACCAGCGGCGAGTTGCCGTTGCAGTTGCCGGTGGTGACGGGGTGATCCTCCATGAACTCTTCGCCGAACAGGATCGCGCACATCTCCATCACGTCTTCGGCGTTCTTGGGCGAGGTGGTCATGCCCATGAAGGTCTTGTCCGAATATTTCATCGACGAATAGGTGATGCGCAGGTGGCGCTGGCTGATCGGGTGATCATAGGGTTCCACGATGTGGTGAGCCGAGGAATGCAGCGCGGGCAGCATGTGGCTGAGCTTGTGGAACATCGCCAGATCGTCCAGCGTCGGGTTGCGGCGCACGTCGTCCAGATCGCGCAGAAACGGCGCGCCGGTCATCGGCACGAAAATCGCGTGCGGTCCGCCCAAGCGCACATTCTTGCGCGGGTCGCGGGCGTGATAGGTGAAATCCGACGGGATCGTCGCGATCAAGTCGCGGACCAGCCCGCGATCAAGATACACCCGCTCGCCGTCAACTTTGGCTCCAGCCGCTTTCCAGTCGGCCAGCGCGATCGGGTCGCGGAACTGCACGCCCACGTTTTCGAGGATGTCCATCGAGGCCGCGTCGATCCGCTCGACCTGCGACCCGTCCATCACCTCGCACAGCGGGATGTTGCGGGTCAGGCCCGGCAACATGTCAAAGCGGGGTGCGGCGCGCAGAGCGCGGCGGGCGGCGCGACCTCCGGTGCGGGCGCGGGTGGCGGTCTGGGTCATTCTGGGCCTCCTTTGCCACCAGTCTGGCCGCCGACCAGGGGCGCGACCTGCAGGATTGCGAAATACTGTTGCGGAATGCGACATCGGACCCGTGCATTGACCGCAACAGCTGCTAAGCTGCGCTCCGCAGGATCAGGAACAATGCACAGAGCAGACCGAGAATGAATTCCGCCACATCTGAAACCGCCCGGCTTGAGGGTGAGTACGACTATATCATCATAGGCGCGGGTACCGCGGGCTGCGTGCTGGCCAACCGGCTGACCGAGGATCCCAGGACACGGGTTCTGCTGCTCGAGGCGGGCAAGTCGGACAATTACCATTGGGTCCACATCCCGGTGGGGTATCTGTACTGCATCGGCAATCCGCGCACCGACTGGATGATGAAAACCGCGCCCGAGCCTGGGCTGAACGGGCGGTCGCTGGTCTATCCGCGCGGCAAGGTGCTGGGCGGGTGCAGCTCGGTCAACGGGATGATCTACATGCGCGGGCAGGCGGCCGACTATGACCATTGGCGGCAGCTGGGCAATGCGGGCTGGGGCTGGGACGACGTGCTGCCCTATTTCCTGAAATCCGAAGATCACCACGCCGGCGACAGCGAAATGCACAGGTCCGGTGGCGAGTGGAAAGTTCAGAAACAGCGGCTGAGCTGGGAGATCCTGAAGGCCGTGCAGGACGGTGCGCGCGAGATCGGCATCCAGCCGCGCGCCGATTTCAATGACGGCAACAACGAGGGCTCGGGGTTTTTCGAGGTCAACCAGAAGAACGGCGTGCGCTGGAACACGGCCAAGGGATTTCTGCGCCCGGCGATGAAACGGCCCAACCTGCGGGTCCTGACCGAGGCCGAGACGCTGGGCCTGATCCTGGAAGGCAAAGCCGTGCGTGGCGTGCGCTTTGCCCGGGGCGGCACCGAATACCGGGCCTTGGCCCGGGCCGAGGTTCTGCTGGCGGCGGGGTCGATCAACTCGCCCAAGCTGCTGGAACTGTCGGGGATCGGCGACCCTCAGGTGCTGGCGGCGCATGGAATCTCGGTTCAGCATGAAAGCGCGGGCGTGGGGGCGAACCTGCAGGACCATCTGCAGATCCGAACCGTGTTCAAGGTGCAGAACGCCAAAACCCTGAACACCATGGCCAACAGCCTGTGGGGCAAGGCGCGCATCGCGGCGCAATACGCCCTGACCCGGTCGGGTCCGATGGCGATGGCGCCCAGCCAGTTCGGCATGTTCACCAAGTCCGACCCGATGCTGGCCACGCCGGATCTGGAATATCACGTGCAGCCGCTGTCGACCGACCGGCTGGGCGACCCGCTGCATCCGTTCCCCGCGATCACCGTCTCGGTCTGCAATCTGCGGCCCGAAAGCCGGGGCCACTGCCACATCACAACACCCGATCCGAAGGCCCAGCCCGAGATCAGGTTGAACTACCTCTCGGCCGAGCGCGACCGGCAGGTGGCGGTCAAATCCGTGCAGCAGGCCCGGCAGGTGATGGCCGCGCGGGCGCTGGCACCCTATCACCCGCAAGAGGTTCTGCCCGGCCCCGAGATCAACGACCAACAGCGCCTGCTGGATGCGGTGGGCGACATCGCCACCACGATCTTTCATCCGGTCGGCACCTGCCGCATGGGCAGCGACGCCGCCGCGGTGGTCGATCCACAGCTGCGCGTTCGGGGTCTGGAGGGGCTGCGGGTGGTCGATGCCTCGGTCATGCCGAAGATCGTGTCGGGCAATACGGCCTCGCCCGTGATCATGATCGCGGAGAAGGCTGCCGACATGATACGTGGACGGGCATGAACACGGGGCTTGCGCGTTGGCCTGTCGGACATAAATGACCGCCAGCCTCATCAACCGGAAAAGCTGAACCGATGCAGGACACATTGATCTTTGAACGCCGGTCGCTGAACGCGGCAAAATGGGCCAGCCTGTTCATGGCGGGTGCGGGGGTTGTGGCCGGGTTGCTGGCAAACTCCGATGCGCTGTTGCTGGACGGGCTGTTCTCGGGGCTCAATTTCGCTACGGCTGTGGTGGCGGGATGGGTCGCCGCCTCGATCCGACGCGCCCCGGACCAGAACCGCCCCTTCGGATACGAGATCGACGAATCCGTCTTCGTGATGTTCCGCAGCCTGCTGCTGTTCGGGATCATCGTGATGGCGGCTGGTTCGGCGGTGAACCGTCTGCTGGCCTATGCCAAGACGGGCGAAGCCGCGCCGGTGGTTCTGGAATGGATCCTGATCTATGCCGGGGCGATGGCGGCCATCTGTCTGACGCTGTTCGCCTATCACCGCTGGAACTGGCGCCGCACCGGCAAGACCAGCGATCTGCTGCGGGTCGAGGCCCGGGCCGCGATGGTCGACGGGGTGCTGAGCCTTGGGGCCGGGGCGGCGTTTTTCGCGATCAACCTGCTTGAGGGCGGGCCGCTTGCCGGTCTGGTTCCGGTGTCGGATGCGCTGGTGGTGTTGCTGCTGTGCTTGGCGCTGCTGCCGCAGCCCATCAAGGTGTTTCTGGGCGCGCTGCGCGATATCGTGGGTGTGGCGCTGCCGGCCGATGCCCGGGCCGAGATCATTGGGCAGGCCCGCCGGATCTGTGCAGACAGCCCGTTTCAGGTGCTGGATGTGGCGACGGTGCGCGGCGGGCGGGCACTGTTCCACCTTGTCTATCTGAAACCCGCCGAACCCGTGACGATCGAAGCCTTCGAGGCCGTCCGCGACCGGCTGGCCCAGGCCGCAAGCCCGGGCCGGGTCGCGTTGACGCTGGCCTCGGACCCGCCCTTTGGTCCGGCCCAGCGCGCTCAGTAATCGGCGACCAGCAGGAATTCGGGCGCGGTATCTTCTTCGATCGTGGCAAAGCGCGGGATCGGCTGCTCGAACACGTTGTCGGTGCGGTCGTCATTGACGGTCGAGACTTCGCCGATCAGACAATCGCCTTTTTCCGCCCAGAAGGCGTGCCAGATACCGGGCATCAGCGTGACGCTTTCGCCCGGTTTCAGGCGCAGATGCTCGCCGGGCTGGATGGTCACCGGGCAGGCGTCGCTGGGTACGGTGACGGGGGCGTCGCGGTCGATGCTGCCATCGGGGGCCGAGGCGTAGATCTCCATCACCAGATCGCCGCCGCCGCGGTTGATGATGTCCTCGGCCTTGACGATGTGGCGATGCATCGGCGACAGCTGCTTGTCACGCGAAATCAGCAGCTTCTCGGCATAGAGCATGCCCCGTCCTGCGCTCAGGTCCTTTTCGTCGCCATTGCGCAGGGTGAACAGGAACAGACCCAGCTCGTCGAACCTGCCCTGGCCGTAATCGGTGATGTCCCAGCCAAGGCCGCGGGCGCGGATGCCGGCGGCGTGCGGGCTGCGCATCTGCTCGGGCGTCCAGTCGGCAAAGGGCGGCAGGGCAAAGCCGAACGAATTGATGAAGGCCTGCGCCTCGGCTTTGATGCGGTTGATCTCGGATCGTTTCATATCGGTGCTTTCGATGACTTATAGCTCGTGTGCCCAGGGCGGGTTGGCCCCGGCGCGGGATACGGTGACGGCGGCGACCTTGCCGCCCAGTTCCAGCGCGGCGCGCAGGTCGTCGGGCGAGATCGCGCGGAGCGCCTGTTTGGTCAGCAGCCCGGCGCGGTGCAGTTGCGCCAGAACCCCGGCGTTGAACGTGTCGCCCGCGCCCACCGTGTCGACCACCTGAACCGGCGTGACCGGCACTGAAACCGTGCGGCCATCGGCCAGATACCCGGTCGCGCCCTGGCTGCCGCGCGTGACGATCACCACGGCGGGGCCCGCCTGCAGCAGCAGCGGCACTTTTTCCTCCAGCGTTTCGGGGCCGGGGACGATCCAGTCCAGATCTTCGTCCGAGACCTTGACGATATCGGCCTGCGCGATCATCCGGTTCAGGCGGGTGCGATAGCGGGTCTGGTCCTGGATGAAGCCTGGGCGGATGTTGGGGTCGATCATCACCGCGCGCTCGGCCCCGTGGCGGTCCAGCAGGGCGGCATAGGCATCGGCGCAGGGCTCGCAGGCCAGGCTGATGCCGCCGAAATACAGCGCCGAGGTCGCGCTCAACTGGTCCGGCATGTCCTCGGGGCGCAGCATCCGCCCGGCCGAGTTTTCATCGACGAAGGTATAGGTTGCGTGCCCGTCCTGCAGTTGTACGAAGGCCAGCGTGGTCGGACGGTCCGAAAGAACAACCTGCGAGCCGTCCACATGACTGTCTTTCAGGGCCTGCGCCAATTGCTGGCCGAACATGTCGCTCGACAACCCTGTCAGCATTCCGGCAGGCGCACCAAGCCGGCCCAGGGCGATGGCGGTGTTGAACACCGCGCCACCCGAATGCGGCACGAAACCTTGCGCGCCCGAAACCGTCGGTTCCGCGATCATGTCGATCAGGGCCTCGCCACAGCACAGGATCATGTCCCGGCTCCTTCCTTCTGCAAAGATCAGGCGGTGAGTTTACCGCGCGAGCGCATTTTTGCAGAAGTTGTTAGCGCCAACAATGCCAAATTCGGCCTGTTCCGACACATAAACGCCAAAGCCCTGCCGCAGCGCGTCGAACCGGCCTCCGGCGTTGAAGGCCGCCAGGAAGTCGTCGCCGAACAACCAGCGGTTCTTCTCGGCCACGCCGCCCACCAAGAAGACGCCGCCTGTGGGCATCACGGTCACGGCCATGTCGCCCATCACGGCGCCCAGATGGGTGATGAAGATCTGCGCGGCGCGCATGGCGAGCGGATCGGACCCGTCGCGCGCGGCCTGCAGGATGTCCTTGGCGGGTAGGTCTGGCGTGTCGGGTTGGCCAGCGGCCATGCCCGCGGCGCGGTACAGGATCGGCAGGCCCGTACCGCTGAGGAACATCTCGGCCTCGAGCGTCAGGCAGTCGCCAAAGAAACACTCGGGCGCGATCCGGCGGGCGGCTTCGAACACGTCCACCTCGTCGCGGGTGCGGGGTGACAGGCCGACATGGCCGCCCTCGCCCGAGACGGTGTGATAGTGGCCTTCGGAATACAAAAGCGCGCCGACGCCCAGCCCGGTGCCGGGGCCGACCACCAGTCGGGTCCCCTTGGGCGGGGTCGGGTCGCCTTGCAGGGCTTGCACGTCATCGCCGGTGATTTCGGCCACCGACCACGCGGCGGCGGTGAAGTCGTTGATGACAAAGGTGTGGTCCGCGCCGGTGGCCGAGGCGATGTCAGCCTCGGACAGGTCCAGATTGGCATTGGTCAGACGGATCGTGCCATTGCGCACCGGGCCCGCGCCGGCGGCGACTACGGCGCGCGGCGGCGTTCCGATCTCGGCGCACAGGTCGTGCAGGGCGGCCAGAAACTCCGGCAGGGTGCCGGTCGGCGATTTGCGCAGATCGGTGAGGGTGCCTTTGGTGACGACCCCCAGCCGCGTGTTGGTGCCGCCGATATCGGCCACCAGATTCCAGTGGTCGTGCATCGCGCCCCTGGGCTGCGCCATCGGAACCGAGACCGGATCGCCCTGGGCCAAAGCGGCCTGCATCGCCCGGAACGAGGCCTTGGGGCGGCGTTCCAGCGTGTCGAAATCGACATCGACCAGGCCGAACCGCTTTTCGAATCCCAGCGCCCATTCGTAGTTGTCCAACAACGACCAGATGAAATAGCCCTTGACCCGAACGCCCTGATCCAGCGCGTCCTGCACCGCAGCCAGATGCTGATTCAGATAGTCGATTCGGTCGTCATCCTGCTGCCGCTCGGGGCTGGCCATGCCGTTTTCGGTGACATAGATCGGCAGATCGCCCGTGTAGTCCCGGGCCGTACGGGTCAGAAACCGGGTCAGCGCGCTTGGCTCGATCTCCCACCCCATCTGCGTCTTGGGCAGGGGGCCGGGGATCTCTTGGAGGCTGGGCCAGGGCGTGTCGGCGGGCGCGATCAGCTTGCGGGTATAGTAGTTCAGCCCGCACCAGTCGACCGGCGTGCCGATCGTGTCGAAATCATCCTGCCACCCGTCGGGCAGGTGGGCCTGCAGCCCCTGCAGGACATTCTCGGGGTAGGCCTTGTTGAAAACGCCGCCCAGGAAGAACCGGTTGTAGATGCCGTCGTACAGATCGGCGGCTTCGCGGGCCTCGGGGGTGTCATCGGCAGGTTCGGCCCATTCAAGGTTGAACACCGCGCCCAGGTTCGACATGCCAAGGCCCCGCATCGCCTGAATCGCGCGGCCGTGGGCCAGAAGGACGTGATGCATGGCGCGGGCCGTGGCGCGGATGTCGCGCAGGCCGGGGGCGTGGTGGCCCTCGAAATGGCTCAGCCAACTGACGCACCAGGGCTCGTTGATCGGGGCGACGCTGTACATTCGGTCGCCGATGCGACCCATGATGATCTCGGTGAAATCGGCGAACCAGTCGGCGATGTCGCGGTTGCGCCAGCCGCCCAGATCGGCCAGGGCTGAGGGCAGTTCCCAATGATACAGGGTGGCGCAGGGGCGGATGCCGCGTTCCAGCAGGGCGTCGGCCAACCGGTCATAATAGTCCAGCCCGGCCTGATTCACCGGCCCGCGCCCTTCGGGCAGCACGCGCGCCCAGCTGGTGGAAAAACGATAGCAGTCGAACCCGGCCTCGCGGATCAGGTCGAAATCCTGTTCGTACCGGTGCAGGTGGTCGCAGGCGAGATCGCCGTTTTCGGCGCGCACCACGTTGCCGGGCGTGGCTGCGAAACTGTCCCAATGGGTCGGGCCGGCGCCGCCCTGTGCGTGGCCTTCGATCTGATAGGCAGAAGTTGCGACACCAAAGAGAAAGTCTTTGGGGAAATCAGCGCGGGTGTACTTCATGTTCAGAACCTGTTGGGGGCGGGACCAGTCGAGCCGCCGACTACCAGTTCGGCCTCGAGCAATCTAGTCTTGGCCGGGTCGTGGGGCGCGCGGATGCGCTCGATCAGCATCTCGGCGGCCAGTTCGCCGGCGTGGCGCACCGAAGACCGGGTGGCGGTAAAGATCGGAACGTCCTGCCCGTTCTTCAGATAGGACAGGTCGTCGTCATGTGCGATCACCGACACGTCGCGGCCCATTTTCAGCCCGGCCTCGTCCAGCGCGCGCCGCACCCCGATCGCCGAGATCATCGACGAGGTCAGGATCGCGGTCGGCGGATCGTCCAGCCGCAGCATGTCGCGGGTTTCGTGATGGCCATAGACTTCGGTCATCTCGGCGCTGCGCATCAGGGCCGGGTCAGGCGACAGACCGGCTTGTTTCAGCGCCTCAAGATACCCGTCGCGGCGCCTTTGGGCAAAATCCATGTCTTCCAGACCGTTGATCAGCGCGATCCGCCGGTGGCCCAGGTCGATCAGAAAGCGGGTCGCACGCAGGAACGAGCTTTTGTTGTTCACGTCGATCCAGTCATAGGGCACGCTCACGCCGGTCGACCGGCCATGCACGATGAACGGCACCTGCATCCGAGTCAGAACCTCGATCCGCGGCTCGTTCACCTTGGGGCCCTGCAGCACCACGCCGTCGACCGCACCGCGTTGGAACAGGCTGCGATAGGCGTCTTCGATCGAGGTGTCGTCGGCATTGGTGAACATCATGTCGTAGCCGTGCTCGGCATATTTCTTGACCGCGCCGGCGACGAAATCGCCGAAGATCGGGTTCACCATCTCGTGGCGCGACGAGCTGGGGATCACGTGGCCGATCACCATCGAACGACCCGTCGCCAGCCCCTTGGCGCGGGCGTTCGGCCGATAGCCATGTTTGGCCGCCGCCGCCTGAACCCGCATGCGAGTCTCTTCGTTCACCTCTGGGTAACCGTTCAGCGCGCGGCTGACCGTTGTCTGTGACAGACCCAGGATCTGAGAGAGCTGTTTGAGGTTCATAGCGGTTTCAAATGGCTTTCAATGCTTGTGTGCGCCCTGTTGTGTGGGGATTTGCGGCTTGCGTCAAGTTGTTTTGCCATTCGTTGCTATATGTCAAGAAAACATGGACACGGACGGCCCATGTCAAAATCTAGCCATTGACAGGGCCAACATGTTAGCGGATAACGGCCGCATTCAAAGCGCTTTGAAAACTGAGTCTCACACGCGCGGATACAGTTGGGAGGAAAATCAATGAAACACTCGCTTTTGGCAGGTGCGGCCACGTTTGCCCTGATGGCGGGCGCGGCCCAGGCCGAAAAGGTCACCGTGTTCGGCCCGTGGCTTGGTCCGGACCAGGAAAATGTCGAAAAGGTTCTGGACGGATTTGCCGCTGCCACCGGTCATGAATATGCCTATGTCGGGTCGGACAGCTTCGAGCAGCAGATCCGCATCGACGCCGAGGCAGGATCGGCCCCGAACATCGCCGTGTTCCCCCAGCCGGGTCTTGCAGCCGATATGGCCAAGGCCGGGTTTCTGACGCCGCTTGCTGACGGGACCGCCGACTGGATCCGGGACAACTATGCCGCGGGCCAGTCCTGGGTCGACCTGGGCACCTATGCCGGGCCGGACGGTCAGGATCATCTGTATGGTTTCTTCTACAAGGTCGATGTGAAATCGCTGGTCTGGTACGTACCCGAGAACTTTGAGGACGCTGGGTATGAAGTTCCGACCACGATGGAAGAGCTCAAGGCCCTGACCGATCAGATCGTCGCCGATGGCGGCACGCCTTGGTGCATCGGTCTGGGGTCGGGTGGCGCGACCGGTTGGCCTGCGACCGACTGGGTCGAGGATATGATGCTGCGCACCCAATCCCCCGAGGATTATGACGCGTGGGTTGCCAACGAGCTGAAGTTCAACGATCCCAAGGTCGTGGCCGCGATCGAGGAATTCGGCGCATTCGCCCGCAATGACGACTACGTCGCCGGTGGGGCCGGTGCGGTTGCAACCACGGATTTCCGCGACAGCCCCAAAGGCATGTTCAGCTCGCCGCCGCAGTGCTACATGCACCGTCAGGCCTCGTTCATCCCGGCCTTCTTCCCCGAAGGCACGGTCGTGGGTGAAGATGCCGATTTCTTCTACTTCCCGGCTTATGAAAGCAAGGATCTGGGCAGCCCGGTACTGGGCGCTGGCACCCTGTGGGCGATCACCAATGACAGCCCCGCAGCGCATGACCTGATCGCCTATCTGCAGACCCCCGAGGCGCATGAGACCTGGATGGCGCTCAGCGGCTTTTTGACGCCGCACAAGGGTGTCGATACCTCGGCCTTCTCGGATCCGACGCTGAAGAAGATGAACGACATTCTTCTGGGTGCGACCACCTTCCGTTTTGACGGGTCTGACCTGATGCCGGGCGCGGTTGGCGCAGGCACGTTCTGGACGGGCATGGTCGACTATGCCGGTGGCAAACCCGCGCAAGACGTGGCGGACGAGATCCAGGCGTCTTGGGACGCGATCCAATAAAGCCATGAAACCGGGCAATCCGACCTCAGGGTTGCCCGACCCATTGTCGCCAGGGAGGGTGACATGCATCCCGCATTGCAAGGTCTGCTGACGATCGCCATCGGCGTATCCGGCTGTGTTGGTTACTTCTACTTGTCCAACCAGTTTCTGGACAAGATTCTGTTTCCGCCGCGCGGCCCGAACGCCGGACGCAACATCAATCGGGCGAACATGGTCCGGCCATGGTTGTTTCTATTGCCCGCTCTGGTCGCGCTGGGGCTGTACCTGGCCTACCCTGTGGTGGAAACGCTACGCCTGTCCCTGACCGACCGGGTGCCCGGCGGCGGATACGAGTGGGTGGGTCTGGACAACTACGCCCAAATGATGGGAGAGCCCAAATTCTGGGAAGCGATGCGTAACAACATGCTGTGGCTGATCGTGGTCCCGGCGCTGTCGACAGCATTTGGCCTGTTGGTCGCCCAGCTGACCGACCGCATCCGATGGGGCAATGTCACCAAATCTCTGATCTTCATGCCGATGGCGATCTCGTTCGTGGGCGCATCGGTGATCTGGAAGCTTGTCTATGACACCCGTCCGGTCGAGCAGGACCAGATCGGCATGCTGAATGCCCTGTACATCTTCTTTGGCGGAACCGACCCGCAGACCTGGCTGACGATCCCGTTCTGGAACAATTTCTTCCTGATGATCGTGCTGGTCTGGATTCAGACGGGCTTTGCCATGGTGATCCTGTCGGCGGCCCTGCGCGGCATTCCCGAAGAAACGGTCGAGGCCGCCATTCTGGATGGCGCCAGCCCGTTCCAGATCTTCTTCAAGATCAAGGTGCCGCAGATCAAGACGACGATTCTGGTGGTGTGGACCACGATCACCATCGTCGTGCTGAAGGTGTTCGACATCGTTTTTGCCATGACCAACGGCCAGTGGGAGACACAGGTCTTGGCCAACTACATGTTCGACAAGCTGTTCCGCGCCAATGACTGGGGCGTGGGGTCGGCCTCGGCCATGGTGATCATGCTGTTGGTGACGCCGATCCTCGTCTGGAACGTGCGCAACGCGCGCAAGGAAATGGAATAGGGGGTGCGTCATGAGTGAGATCGCAGGAACCCGCCCGGCGCTCAGGTGGGCCGTACATGCCTCGGTTCTGTTTCTGGTGGTGCTGTGGGTGGTGCCCACGCTGGGCCTGTTCATCTCGTCGTTTCGCACGGCGGACCAGATCGCGACCAGCGGCTGGTGGCGGGCGATATTCCCCTCCGAGCAGAACCTGACGCTGCGCAGCGCCGCGCCCGACACCCAGATGCAGGAAAACGGCCTGTATGTGATCGAGGGCAACCTGTTCGACGCCGGAACCAAAGCGCGCATCTCGAAATGGGGCATCAGCTCCCGCGAGATCGATGCGTTTGAGCCGGGCCAGACGGCCGAGCTGCGCAAGGGCGGTACGATCACCGTTCAGGCCAATGGCGACTACCGGATGGAGAACACCGAGGAATTCACCGGCAGCCGTGGGTCACGCGTCTTCGTGACCGCCGAGTTGCCGCCCGAATTCACGCTGGACAACTACCACAAGGTCCTGCTGGCCGAGGACAGCACTGACAGCATGGCCAAGGCGTTCTTCAACACGTTGACGGTCACGATTCCGGCCACGATCATCCCGATCCTGGTGGCGGCTTTTGCGGCCTATGCGCTGGCCTGGATGGATTTCCCGGGCCGTGCGCTGTTGATCGCCGCCGTGGTCGGTCTGCTGGTGGTACCTTTGCAACTGGCGCTGATCCCTCTGCTGAAATTCCACCTGAACATCGGCATCGGCAAAGGGTATCTGGGTGTCTGGCTGGCCCATACCGGCTTTGGCATGCCGCTGGCGATTTATCTTCTGCGCAACTACATGGCCGGGCTGCCCCGCGACCTGATCGAGAATGCGCGGGTCGATGGCGCCACCGAATTTCAAATCTTCACCAAGCTGATCCTGCCGCTGAGCTTTCCGGCGCTGGCCTCGTTCGCCATCTTCCAGTTCCTGTGGACATGGAACGACCTGCTGGTGGCCAAGGTGTTCCTGATCGACGCATCCGGCGAAACAACCGTGATGACCAACAGTATCGTCGAGCTTCTGGGCACCCGTGGCGGCAATTGGGAAATCCTGGCCACGGCCGCATTCGTGTCGATCGCGGTGCCGCTGGTCGTCTTCTTTGCAATGCAGAAATATCTGGTCCGCGGATTGCTGGCCGGTTCAGTCAAATAAGGGCGTGTGATGAACGTGCAGAACAACGTGGACCTCAAGCACTCAACCAAGACGGCGTCCGACTGGTGGCGCGGCGGGGTGATCTATCAGATCTACCCGCGTAGCTTTCAGGACAGCAACGGCGACGGCATCGGAGACCTGCGGGGCATCACCCAGCGGCTGGACTACATCGCCGGTCTGGGGGTCGATGCGATCTGGATCTCGCCCTTCTTCAAGTCGCCGATGAAGGATTTCGGGTACGATGTCAGCGACTATCGCGCCATCGATCCGATGTTCGGCACGATGGAGGATTTCCAGACGTTGCTGGACCGCGCCCATGGCCTGGGCCTGCGGGTGATGATCGATCTGGTTCTGTCGCATACCTCGGACCAGCATCCGTGGTTCGTCGAAAGCCGCAGCAACCGCAAAAACCCCAAGGCCGACTGGTATGTGTGGGCTGACCCCAAGCCTGACGGGACCCCGCCCAACAACTGGCTGTCGATCTTCGGCGGCTCGGCCTGGCAGTGGGATACGCGCCGGCAGCAGTATTACCTGCACAATTTCCTGACCTCGCAGCCGGACCTTAATTTCCACAACCCCGACGTGCAGGACGCGCTGTTGGACGTGGCGCGGTTCTGGCTGGACATGGGCGTTGACGGGTTCCGGCTGGACACGATCAACTTCTACTTCCATGACGCGCAACTGCGCGACAACCCGGCGCTGCCGCTGGATCAGCGCAACGCCACCATCGCGCCGATGGTCAACCCCTACAACCATCAGGACCACCTGTATTCCAAGAGCCAGCCGGAAAACATCGCGTTTCTGGAACGACTGCGCGCCCTGACCGACCAATATGACGGTCGCGCATGCCTGGGCGAGGTGGGCGACGCGCAGCGCGGGCTTGAGATCATGGGCGAATACACCCGTGGCGACAAGCGCATGCACATGTGCTATGCCTTTGAATTTCTTGAAAAACGCCGACTGACGGCAGAATACACCAAGCACGTGTTCGACCAGCTTCTGTCCAAAGCCGGCGATGCCTGGCCGTGCTGGGCGTTCTCCAACCACGACGTGCAGCGCCACGCCTCGCGTTGGGATCTGGACGAGGCCGGCATCCGGCAGCACGCGGTTCTGATGATGTGCCTGCGCGGCTCGGCCTGCCTGTATCAGGGCGAAGAGCTGGGACTGCCCGAGGCCGACGTGCCCTTTGAGCACCTGCAGGACCCCTATGGCATCGAGTTCTGGCCCGAATACAAGGGCCGCGACGGCTGCCGTACGCCCATGGTCTGGGCCGCGCAGGACGAACAGTCGGGCTTTACCACCGGTGCGCCCTGGCTGCCCGTCAGCACCGCGCAGGCCGAGCGCGCCGTGGACCGGATGGATGCCGACCCGCAGTCGGTGCTGAACCACTATCGCCGTGCCATCGCTTTGCGCCATGAATATCCGGCGCTGATGTCGGGCACCCAGTCCGACATGCGCGAAACCGGCCCGATCCTCAGCTTCCTGCGCGAGGATGACAGCCAGCAAGTGTTCTGTGCCTTCAACCTGGGCAATGGCGCCGCCGAAATCGACCTGCCCGAAGGCACCTGGCGCTGCATCGGTCAGGATCTGGGCGCAGTCGAGGCGCAGGGCCGCGCCACGCTGGCGCCCTCGCAATTCTGCCTGATGGTCCGAGAGAAAGGGTAACCCATGTCCGAGCTCAAGCTGACCGATGTCGCCAAGACCTATGGCAATGTCGATGTCCTGAAGGACATCAACCTCGAAATCGAGCGCGGCGAGTTGATCGTGTTCGTCGGCCCTTCGGGCTGCGGCAAGTCTACCCTGCTGCGGATGATCGCGGGGCTGGAACGCATTTCGGGCGGAACGCTGGAGATCGAGGGGCAGGTGATGAACGATGTGCCCCCGGCACAGCGCGGCATCGCCATGGTGTTCCAAAGCTATGCGCTGTATCCGCACATGACTGTGCGCGAGAACATGGCCTTTGCCCTGAAGATCGCCAAGATGCCCGCCGAACAGATCGACGCCGCGGTGAACCGCGCGGCGCAGATCCTGCAGCTGGAACCGTTTCTGGACCGGCTGCCCAAGGCCCTGTCGGGCGGGCAGCGTCAGCGGGTCGCCATCGGCCGGGCGATCGTGCGCGACCCCAAGGTCTATCTGTTCGACGAGCCGCTGTCGAACCTGGATGCCGCCCTGCGGGTGGCCACGCGGATCGAGATCGCGCGCCTGAAGGAGGCGATGCCGGACAGCACGATGATCTATGTCACCCATGACCAGGTCGAGGCAATGACCCTGGCCAGCCGGATCGTGGTTCTGGCCAACAAAGGCATCGCACAGGTTGGCACGCCGCTGGAGCTGTACGAGACGCCCGACAATGAATTCGTGGCCCAGTTCATCGGCTCGCCCGCCATGAACCTGCTGCCGGGCACGATCACCGGCACCGGTGCCACCACGACCGTTGCGCTGGACTGTGGCGGAACGGCTGTTTCGGCCATACCTACCGAAGACGCCGACGCCGGCAAGAAGGTCAACGTGGGTGTGCGGCCCGAGGATCTGGTGGTCGCCGACGGTGACCCCATCCTGACCGGGACCGTGGACTTTACCGAAGCGTTGGGCGAGGTGACGTTGCTCTATTTCGCGAAAGCCCCCGGCGCTGAGTCGGTGATCGGCAAACTGCCGGGCATCCATCGTGGCTTGCGTGGCCAGACGGTTTCGGTGACTGCCGCGCCGGAGAAGATCCACCTGTTCCATGACGGTCGGTCAATGCGCAAATAGCTCCGACCGCGTCGTGATTCTGGTCTGAGTTTGTCGCAAATCGATTTTTGCGGCTGAAATGATGCGCATCTATTAGGCGGATGCGCAAAAAATTCGCGTGATCTCCCTGTGTGACATGAGGCCAGTTCCGATGCGCCGTTAGGTATCGTCGGCCCTTTTGATATATGATCCTCGCGCGAATTCCAGCAGAGTCGCGCCCTGTTTGGGCGGGCTCCGGGCTTAGTCTTCCAAGGGAACTGGACCTAAGAATTTCGCAAACTGTCACTTTTTGGACTGACGGGGCGACCGCAAAACTCTAACGTGACGCACGGATAAAAAACAAAACTCAGTCCAAACACGGGAGAAACACGAATGACCAAATCGTCAAACTTCAGCCGTCGTACGGTGTTGAAAGGGGCCGGCGCAGCTGCGCTGGCGGCACCTCTGTACAGCAAAAGCGCCCTGGCATCTTCGGGCGAAGTCAACATCCTGATGTGGTCGGATTACCTGCCGCCCAGCTTCATCGAAGAGTTCGAAACCCTGACCGGGATCAAGGTTAACTACACCGGTATCGGCTCGAACGAAGAGATCATCAACAAGATGAAGGCCACCAAGGGCCAGGGCTTTGACATCGTTTCGCCGACCAACAACCGGTCGCTGCAGTGGGAGCCGCTGGAGCTTCTGCAGCCGTTCGACATGAACAGGGTTCCGATCGACAAGGTCAACCCGGCGATGGCCAAGATCGGTACCGATGCCTGGAACTTTGGTGACAGCGGCGCGCATTGGCTGCCGCATATCTGGGGTACCGAAGGCATTGCCTATCGCACCGACCTGTGGCTGCCCGAAGGCGACGCTCCGTCCTATGGTGACGTCTGGTCGGAAGAAAACGCCGGCAAGACCATGGGTCGCGCGCATTCGATGATGTTGGGCGCGGGTCTGTACATGGAGCGCATCGGCGAGATGGAGCCCGGCTCGGTCTGGGCCGCATATGGCGACGAAGACACCATGCGCAAGGTCTGGGGTCAGATCACCGACTGGTGTATCGCCCGCAAGGACCGGATCAAACTGATCTGGAACGATGCCGACACCCAGAAGAACGGCCTGCTGAACGAAGGGGTTGTCGTCGGGCAGACTTGGGATGGCCCGCCGCTGGCACTGAAATCCGCTGGCGAACCGGTGCACTACCAGGCTCCGGTCGAGGGTGCGATGGCTTGGGTCGACGGCATGTCCATGCCGACTGGTGCCACCAATATCGACCAGGTCTACGCCTTCATCGACTTCGCCTATCAGGCCAAACCCGCCGGTGTCGCGATCGACAGCCACGGCTACAACTCGCCTGTTCTGGGTGCCGACCAGTATTCGGGCGACACCTACAAGAAGAACTTTGCCGAGGCCTATCCGGGCGACTCGCTGGCCAACCTGAACCCGTGGCCTGCCGAAGCACCCTGGTACGCCGAGACCCGGACCGAGTTCGTCAACAAGTTCAAGAGCGCCTGATCGCCTTGAGATCGCGCCCCTCGCGTTGTCGCGCGGGGGGCCTTTGGACCCCGCACGCGTTTGCCCCGCGTGACGGACAACGATGCGGTGCGGCCGGAGGCTGCATCACAGGGAGATACCAAAAATGAGTGCAGGGATCGGAGTTGATCTGGAAAACCTGTGGATCCGCTTCGGCGATTTTGTCGCTGTGCGAGATGCGAACGTGAACATCAACGGGGGCGATTTCTTTTCGTTCCTGGGGCCCTCGGGCTGCGGCAAGACGACGATTCTGCGCGCGGTGTCCGGGTTCCTGGAGCCCAGCGAAGGCAATGTGCTGATCGGTGGAAAGAACATGAAGGGCATCGGGCCGAACAAGCGCCCGACCGCGTTGATCTTCCAGAACCTTGCGCTGTTTCCGCTGATGAAGGTCTGGGAGAACATTACCTTTTCGATGGAGATCAAGGGCGCCAGCGCTGCCGAGCGCCGCAAACGCGCGGATGAGCTGCTGGACATGATCGCGCTGCCGGGCCAGGGCGACAAGCTGCCCAGCGAATTGTCGGGCGGCCAGCGCCAGCGTGTGGCCATCGCGCGCGCCCTGTGCGCCGAACCGGACGTGCTGCTGCTGGACGAACCGCTGTCGGCGCTGGACCTCAAGTTGCGTCAGCACATGCGAACTGAGCTTCGCGAAATTCAGCAGCGCGTAGGCATCACCTTCATCTACATCACCCATGACCAGGGCGAGGCCCTGACCATGTCTGACAACATTGCCGTGATGCGCGCTGGCGTGATCGACCAGATCGCCGATGGCAAGACCATCTACAACGACCCGACAACCGCTTTTGCTGCCTCGTTCGTGGGCGAGAACAATGTCTTCCGCGGCAAGGTCAAAAGAGTGATGGGCGCAGAGGCCCTGATCTCGACCAACCGGTCCGGCGATCTGGTGGCGCGGATATCGACCGCCAATCAGGGCAAGTTGGCCGAAGGTGACGACGCCATGATGTTCATCCGACCCGAGGCGTTCTCGATTGCACCCGAGGGGACGAGCGGCGATCACTTCGTCACGGCACGGGTGACCCACGAGGAATTCGAAGGCAACGTCTTCAACATCTTCACCGAAGGGGAGGGTGGCAAGGAGATCAAGGTCTCGATCCCGAACCATGGGCAGTCGTTCAAAGATCACACCGGGCAGAACATCACGCTGGAATACGAAACCCGCAACGCGGTCGTCGTTCCAGCGGGTGAGCTGGCTGCGGAATAAGGAGGCCCGACGATGCCTGGCTTCCTCAGGGACTTCTTCAACCGCAACGGTTTCGGCATGGGGCTCGCGATTCTGGGACTTGTCCTGTTCTGGACGATCGGCCTGATCATCCTGCCTCAGCTGTCGATGCTGGACTTTTCCTTCCGTCCCAACCTGCCGCCCCCGGAAATCGGCGGCCCCAAGGACGTGTACACGTTGGAGAACTACAAATACCTGATCTACGGGCCGGAAGGCGGCAGCCAGTCCTACAACGCCGTTGATCTGCGCGTTTTCTTCCGGACGTTGATCGCCGCGGTCTGCGTGACGATCTTCAACCTGATTATTTGCTATCCGATTGCCTATTACCTGGGTCAGTCCAAGGGCAATCACATCCGTATCTTCGCGATCATGCTGATCATCCCATATTGGATCAACGAGATCCTGCGTGCCTTTGCGCTGCGTATCATCTTCGGAGAGACGGGTGTTTTGAACACGCTGTTCGTCGGATTGGGGATCTGGGACACGCCGTTCGATTTCATTCGCAACGACATCGCGCTCTATGCGGGCCTCGGCTACGCGTACATCCTGCTGATGATCTTCCCGATGTACAACGTCATCGAAAGCCTGGATGGAAACCAGATCGAAGCGGCGCGCGACTTGGGCGCTCCGTGGTGGCGGATCCACTGGAGGGTGGTCATCCCCTATGCCAAGCCCGGCATCAGTTCCGGCTGTACGATGGTGTTCATGCTGTCGGCCGGTGCGCTGGCCGCACCGCAAATCCTGGGCGGGCCATCCAGTCTGTGGTTCACGCAACTGATCTATCAGCAGTTCAATGACAACAACGACTGGCCACAAGGCGCGGCCTACGCCATCGTTCTGCTGGTCACCTGTATCCTGTTCGTGCTGGCAATGATGCGCCTGTTCAAGGTGAACATGGGGGATATCGGGAAATGAACATGTCCTTCCTCCGTATCAGCATCTGGGTCTATCTGGCGATCTTCTTTGCCTACCTGCTGGGTCCCTTGGTGATCATGTCGATCACCGCCTTCAACTCGTCCGGTTTCCCGCGCATGAGCCCGTGGGAATGCCTGACCTTCCAGTGGTTCGGCGAGTTGTTTCAGGACCAACGCATCCTGAACGGCATCAAGAACTCGTTGATCATCGGCGCGGGAACCGTGGTTCTGTCGGTGGCGATGGGCTTGGCCGGAGCGCTGATGCTGACCCAGATCTGGCCCAAGCTGCGCGCCACCTACTACACGATCATCATCGCACCGATCCTGATCCCGGGCGTTGTTCTGGGTATCTCGACGCTGGTCTTCTGGGACCGGATCAACCGGATGCTGGGGCTGGGCGCCGACAGCTTTTTGTCGAACGGCATTTTCCTGACCGTGATTGGCCAATCCACCTTCATAGCCAGCTATTGCATGTTGGTTCTGGTGGCCCGGTTGCAGCGATATGACCTGGCGCTGACCGAGGCGGCACTGGACCTTGGTGCAACGCATGCACAGGCGTTTCGCAAGATCCTGCTCCCGTTCATGCGCCCGGCGATTGCTTCGGCGGCGGTGCTGGCGTTTCTTGCCTCGTTCGAGAACTACAACACCACCACCTTCACGTTCGGCGAATATCCGACACTGACAATCGAACTGGCTCAAAAGGTGCGCTACGGCATTACACCCGCGATTTCGGCGCTGGCCTTTATCATCGTGGCGCTGACCGTGTTTTTCGCCCTGTTGAACGAAGCCAAGTTGAAGCGTCAGGAACTGGTCGCCGCCGCGCGCAAGGAAGCCACGGTCGAGGAGCTGGCGGGCAAGATCAAACTGCCCAGCTTTTTCTCGGGGAACATGGCGGCCGTGCTGCTGGTCATGTTTGCCGTGGCAACGATCACTGTCGTCGGGACGGCCATGGCTTACAACCCGGCCCAGTGCATCGCGGACGTCAAGGAAGAAAAGCGTTTGGAAGCCGAGCAGCGCATTCAGGAATTGCGCAAACAACGCGAGGAGCAGCGCAAGCAGCGCGAGGCCGAGCAAGGCGACGCGCAGCAATCCACGCCCAAACCGTCGAACAACAGCGGTTTTGGCAATGTGTTCGCTCCGAATACATTGGGTGGTCAGGACGACGAAAGCTCAGCCGAGCCTGACGATCAGCCTTCGGGCAACAGTGGGTTCGGCAATGTCTTCGATCCAAACAGTCTGAAGACCGACGAGTAGGAAGAAGCGCCTACCAGAGCACCACATCCGCCCGGTTCAGGTTCAATCCTGGCCGGGCGGATTGCGTTTCAGGATGGCGACTCCGCAGGCAGCGATGCTGTGGCCGTTCCAATCCACCGGTGTGGCGTTGTAGTTGATCAGGAAGTCATGGGTCGCGGTCTCGCGCCGCCGCAGGCCGGGCGGCATCTGGTGCAATGGCAGCCCGACTTTCTGCGCCGCCATCTCAACTATCCGGTCCCAAAGGCCTTCGTCCGGGAACCCGGCCAGGTACCAAAGCTGGTCACTGCCCTTGAGCGCCGGAGTCCCGTCTTCGAAGGTCAACTGATCGGGCGCGTGGCCGGTCAACCGCTCGACCCAGTGTTGCGCCGCTCCGCCGCCCTGAACCGGGCGGGTGATCTCGGGCGGTAGGGATTCCACCAGCGCCACGTCGCAGTCCAACGCCTGCAGGCCGGGGCGGCCTTGGGCCGGGATCTGGAAATCAGCCGTGATTGCTCCGGCGCGCGGGCCCTGAACCGTCAGTTTCGCAGCCGCCCGCAGGCGGTCGTCCAGCGCGTCGTCCAGCGTGGCCAGCCCGGGGGCGAGGATCAGATCATAGTCGGCGTCGCAAAGGCCCGAGGCCGGCACGACATCGACCGACAGCCCGGCGCGGCGCAGAGCGCGATAGGCGGAAAACAACAGCCGGAAATAGTTGAACCCCGCGCCCTGCGGCTGGGTCGCCCAAGCCCAGTCCGACGGATAGTCGAACAGGATGGCCACCCGCGCCTGCACCGGTTCCACCGGTCCCAGCGCAGCCAGATCCGCGGCCGTCTGCTGCGCCTCGGCCAGACCGGGGGCGGGTTGGTTGTTCGGCGTCAGCAAGCCCGCGTGCATCTGTTCCTGCGCAAAAGGCGCCTGCCGCCAGCGGAAATAGCTGACCACCTCGGCCCCGTGGGCCACGGCCTCGAGCGACCAGAGCCGCACCATGCCTGGCAGGGGGGCCGGGTTGTAGGGCGCCCAGTTCACCGGTCCGGGCTGTTGTTCCATCACCCACCAACGGCCGCGTCCGACGGCGCGGTACAGATCGTGGTGAAAGGCCTGCATGTCCGGGTCGCCCTGCTGCAGAAAGGTCGCCTTGTGCGCCGCGTCGGCCTCGAGCCGGTCGGACAGGAACCCGATCGGGTAGCTGTCCCAAGTAGCGATATCCAGATCGGCGCCCACCTCGAAATGGTCGAAATCCAGGATCCGGCCCATGTAGTTGTGCAGCAGCGGCGCGTCGGTCAGCGGCCGCAGCACCTGAACCTGTGCCCGGTTGAAGGCTACCACCTGATCCGAGCTGAATCGGCGGAAGGCCAGCACATGCGCCGGGTTGGGTTCGGTCACGGTCAGGTTGGGCAGGTCGATCTGACCGAAATCGCCGTATTCCATCGACCAGAACACGTTGCCCCAGGCCGCGTTCAGCGCCGCGACCGAGCCATAGCGTTCGGCCAGCCAGCGGCGGAAAGCCTGCCGGGCAGGCTCGCTGAAGCTGACGGTGGTGTCGTGGCAACCATATTCATTGTCGATCTGCCAGGCGGCCACATGCGGGTTGCGGCCATAACGTTCGCCCATGATCCGGGCGATGCGGACGCACTCGTAGATATATCCGGGATGGCTGAAACAATAGTGACGGCGCGAGCCGAACTTGCGCAGCTGCCCGTTTTCGTCCACCGCCAGCATGTCCGGGTGCCGGTCCAGCATCCAGCGCGGCGGCGTGGCGGTTGGGGTTCCCAGCACCACCTTCAGCCCAGCCGCACCAAGGGTCTCGATGGCCTGATCCAGCCAGTCGAATGTCAGCCGGCCCGGTTCCGGCTCCATCCGGCTCCATCCGAATTCGCCGATCCGGACCCAGCGCAGACCGGCCTCGACCATGCGCGCGGCATCTTCGGCCCACATCGACTGGGGCCAATGTTCGGGGTAATAGCAAACGCCAAGTTCGGGGGTCATAGGATGACTCTGTGTTCTGCCTGACCTTGGCCCGCGTTTTCGGCGGCAAAGGTCATTCCGTTGGTGGGGTGCGACGCGATGGTGTCCGCATCCAGCCCCTCACGGGCCGAGGTGCAGAACAGCGTCGTCAGATCCGGCCCGCCGAAAGCGGGGCACGAGGTATGGGCCGCCGCGAAAGGCACCGCGCGCAGGAAGGTTCCGCCGGCGTCATAGGCCGCAACCCGCGCCGCGCCCCATTGCGCGACCCACAGATTGCCCGCGGCATCGACGACCGCGCCATCGGGGTTCAGACCTTCGGCGCGCAGGTCCAGAAACACCGCGCTGTCGCCCTCGGGCCAGCCGGTTTCAGGGTTCAGACCCCAGCGCCGCACCTGCCCGGTGGCCGTGTCACAGAAATAGGCGCAGGACCGGTCGGGCGCGAAACTGATCGCGTTCGAGATGGTCACGTCCGGAACCAGCTGCCGCAGCTCACCCCGCCAAAAACGATAGATCGCCCCCGCGCCCGGTTCCGCGCGCTTGCCCATGGTGCCGATCCAGAAACCGCCCCACGGATCAGCCCGCCCGTCATTCGAGCGGGTCACCGGGTTGTCGGCCTCGAGCGCGACGATGCGGTCCTTGTGACCGGTCTCAAGCCCGAACCGCCACAGTCCAGTTTCCGACGCGATCTGCAGCGTGTCGCGGTCGATCCATCCTGCGGCCGAGACGTGCTCGGCGAAATCCCAGCTTTGCGGTCCATTCGCGTCGCGGGTCATCAGGCGCTTGTTGACGATGTCGAACCAGAACAGCTGTTGCCGTTCGGGGTGCCACAGCGGGCCTTCGCCCAACGCGCAGGGGCGGTCGTCAAAGACCTGGCTCATCGCGCGGCCCCGTCATAGGCGCCGACGATCCGGCGGGCGTTTTCGGCGATCTGGTCCACGGACATTCCGGGTTTGAACAGGGCCGAACCGATGCCGAACCCGTCGGCCCCGGCCTTGAGCCAGTCGCCGAAATTCTCGGGCCCCGCGCCGCCCACGGCATAGACCTGCGTGCCCTTGGGCAGGATCGGGCGCATGGCAGCCAGCCCCACCGGTCCGGCCATCACCCCGGGAAACAGTTTCAACCCGGTGGCCCTGGCGCGCAAGGCGACGAAGGCCTCGGTCGGCGTATAGATACCGGGCCAGCTTTGCAGGCCCAGATCCACCGTACGCGCGATCACCTCGGCATCGCAATTGGGCGACACGATCAGCTTGCCACCCACGGCGGCCACCTGTTCGACCTCGTCCACGGTCAGGACGGTTCCGGCGCCGACCAGCGCGCGGTCGCCGATGGAACGGGCCAGACGGCCGATGCTGTCCAGCGGGTTGGGCGAGTTCAGCGGTACTTCGATCCGGTCGATCCCTGCGTCCAGGATGGCTTGGCCAACGGCCGCGGCCTGCGCCGGGTCAAGTCCGCGCAGAATGGCGATGATGGGGCGGCTCATGCAGTTTGCCTCGTGAGGGTGCGGGCCTGCAGCAGACCGGCCAGCGTGGCCTGGGTCGCGTCGGCGGTTTCGACGAACGCGCCCTGTTGCTGCAGCGCGGTGGCATAGATGTGCGACAGGGCCTCGGCCCCGATGATGGCCAGTTGCTGGCCCAGCCAATAAGGGCGGGTGGCGGCCAGTTCGGCACCGATCAGAGCGCCCGACAGGCGGGCGCGGGCGGTGGCCGGATCCTGCCCATGCAGCAGGTCAGCGGCGCGCAGCCCGAACAGCCGCCCGGCCAGTTGCTCGGGCTTGGACAGCGTGTCCGCCACGGCCGTGGCAAAGGCGTCGTCGTCCCAGCCTTCTCCCACCGAGTGTTTCAGCACCGAGTGCTGTCCCAGCAGATCAAACAGTTCACCCGTCATGAAGGTGCGGAAGCTGACGACCTCGCCGGCGCTGACCTGCACCCATTTGGTGTGGGTGCCGGGCAGGCAGATCACACCATCCCAATGCGGTCGCGTGGACAGGTAGCCGGCGATCTGGGTTTCCTCGCCGCGCATCACGTCGGCGGGGTCGTCCTGTTTGAGGCCGGGTACCACGAAGGCGCGGATGCGCGGATCGGTGCCGGGCACGCGCACCGGAACGGTCGAGATCGGCTTGGTCGGAACCGCTACATAGGGCGCCTCGACCCAGCCTTGCCGGGCACCGACCATGCCGCAGGCGATCACGTCGACGGGCGCCGCGCCCAGCCAGCCCTGGACCAACGTCAGCAGCGCGTCCTGGAATTGATCCCGGCCCAGTGTCGCCATTCCCTGGTCGCATTGGGCGTGGTCCAGCACCGTGTCAACCTGCATCGCCCAGGCGCGCAGATGCGAGGTGCCCCAGTCTACTGCGATCCACTCGGTGTTCATGTCCTCACCCCGTTGTGACCACGCCGCCATCGACGACCATGCATTGACCGGTCATGGCGCGGCTGGCCGTCGATGCCAGGAACAGCGTCGGTGCGATCATGTCGTCCGGGCTCAGATGTTCCTTCAGGCATTGGCGATCCATATGCGCGGCCAGATCTTCGGGCGTGGCCCACATGTCCAGTTGTTTCTGCGTCAGCACCCAGCCGGGCGCCAGCGCGTTGACGCGGATGTTCTTCGGCCCCAGCTCGCGCGCGAGCGAGCGTGTCATGCCGGTGATTCCGGCATTGGCAGTCGTATAGATCGGATAGCCCGCATTGCCCATCATGTAGCTGATCGAGCTGAAGTTGATGATCGACCCGCCGGTTTCGGCCATCTGGCGCGCGGCCTGCTGGCAGGCAAAGTAATAGGCCTTGAGGTTGACCTCGATCATCCAATCCCAGAACTCGGTCGTGGTTTCCTCGAGACTGTGGCGCTTGTCATTGGCGGCATTGTTGACCAGGACGTTCAGCGGACCGTGGGCCTCGGCGGCCTTGGTCATGGTTTCGTGCAGCAGCGCGGTGTCGGTCATGTCGCCCTGCAGGAACAAGGGCGCGCGGCCGTGTTTGGCGCGCATCTCTTCGACGAACGCGCTGGCGTCGGACCGGCCGATAAAGGCGACCTTGGCGCCCTGGGCCAGGAAGCCGTCGGTCAGGGCCGCGCCCACGCCGGACCCGCCGCCGGTGATGAAGACGGACGCGCCGTCGAGGTCATGGAAGGTTGCTGGCTGGGTCATCAATGGCTCTCTCTGGTCACAAGGCGGGTGTCCTTGCCCACCAGGAAATCAAGGTCAGCGCCGCGATCGGCCTGAAGGACATGGTCGATATACAGCTTGGCATAGCCGCGGGTGTAATGCGGGTCGTCGGGCCGCCAGGCCGCACGGCGGGCAGCCAGTTCCTGCTCGTCGACCAGCAGTTCCAACTCGCCCTTGCTGGCCGAGACGCGGATGCGATCGCCGGTTTTCACCAGCGCCAGAGGACCGCCCGCCTGCGCCTCGGGGCTGACATGCAGGATCACTGTGCCGAAGGCAGTGCCCGACATGCGTGCGTCGGAAATGCGGATCATGTCACGTACGCCCTGTTTCACCAGTTTGGCGGGGATCGGCATGTTGCCGACCTCGGGCATGCCCGGATAGCCCTTTGGCCCGCAGCCTTTGAGCACCAGGATGGTCTCGGGCGTCACAGGCAGGTCGTCGCGGTCGATATTGGCCTTCAGGTCCTCGATGCTGTCGAAGACATAGGCCTCACCTTCCGTCTCCAGCAGGCTGTCTGTGGCGGCCGAGGGTTTCACGATGGCCCCGTTCGGCGCCAGGTTGCCGCGCAGAACGCGCAGCCCGGCGGCCGGTTTCACCGGATCGTCAAAGGCGTGGATCACGTCACGGTTGAAGCATTCCGCGCCCTCATAGTGGGCCGAGATGTCCTTGTTCAGAACGGTGCGGGCCGGGCGCAGATGCGATTTCAGCTCGGACAGGACCACCGGCATCCCGCCGGCATAGCAGAAATCTTCCATCAGGTATTTGCCCGAGGGCATGCAGTTGACCAGCAGCGGAATGTCCGAGCCGATCTCGAAGTCCTGCAGGGTCAGGTCCACGCCCACCCGGCCGGCCAGCGCCAGCAGGTGTACCACGGCGTTGGTGGACCCACCCACCGCGGCATTGGCCAGGATGGCGTTCTCAAACGCCGCCTTGGTCAGAATGTCCGACGGCTTGAGGTCTTCGTCCACCATCTCGACGATGCGTCTGCCGGTCATGTGCGCCAGCGCCATCCGGCGGGCATCGACGGCGGGCAGGGCGGCGTTGGTGGGCAGGCTCATGCCCATCGCCTCGACCAGCGACGCCATGGTCGAGGCCGTGCCCATGGTCATGCACACGCCCTTGGACCGGCTCATGCCGGATTCGGCGTTCATGAAATCCTGCAAGGTCATCTCGCCGGCGCGCACGGCTTCCGAGAACTTCCAGACATCGGTGCCCGAGCCGATATCCTTGCCGCGATACTTGCCGTTCAGCATCGGCCCGGAACTGACCACGATGGTGGGCAGATCGACCGAGGCCGCGCCCATCAGCTGGCCGGGCGTGGTCTTGTCGCAGCCGCCCAGCAGCACCACGCCGTCGATGCCATAGGCGCGGATCGATTCCTCGACATCCATGGCCAGCAGGTTGCGGAACAGCATGGCTGTGGGCTTCATCTGGGTTTCGCCCAGCGACATCACCGGGAATTCGACGGGAAAGCCGCCGGCCTCCCATACGCCACGCTTGACGCCTTCGGCGAGGTCGCGCAGGCCCGAGTTGCACGGCGTCAGTTCCGACCATGTGTTGCAGATGCCAATGATTGGGCGTCCGTCGAACGCATGATCGGGAAAGCCCTGGTTCTTCATCCACGACCGATGGATGAACCCGTCCTTGTCGAGCTTGCCGTACCAGTGCTGTGAGCGGCGTTTCTTCATGTCTGTGTTTCTTTTTCGTATTGGGTCGTGGGTTTCTTGCGTGTTTGCCGGATGATCAGGCCGCGCGAGCCGGACGGCACCAATCCGGCAGCCAGTCGGCATGGGCGGTCAGCAGGTCACTGACCAGGCTACGGATCTGGCGCAGGTCCAGTTCGGCGGCGGTGTGCGGGTCCATCATGGCGGCGTGATAGATGTATTCGGGGTTTTCCTCGACCAAGGCGCGCACGGTCAGTTCCTGCACGTTGATCTGGCTGCGCATCAGGGCGACCAGCTGCGGCGGGATGTCTGTCACGACCGAGGGCTGCACACCGTTGCTGTCGACCAGGCAGGGTGTTTCGACTGCGGCGCCCAGCGGTAGCTGCGGAATCTGCCCGGTATTGGGCAGGTTGCCATAGGCGACATAAGGCGTGTCGGTGACGATCGCGTTCATCAGGTCGGCGGCGAATTCGTGGCTGCGGATCACTTCGATGTCGCGCCCGTCGGTCAGGGTCTTGGCCTGTTCCTTCCAATTCGCGACCTGCTCTTCGCAGCGGGTGGGGTATTCGTCCAGCGGGATCTGGAACTGGTCGATCAGGTCCTGACGCCCGTCCTTGATGAACCACGGGACATACTCGGCCAGGTGTTCCGAGCTTTCGGTGCAGAAATAGCCCAGGTGATCCATCACCTCGTACCGCACCTTGTTGGGGCAGCGCGGCATCAGCAGCGGCGCCTTGGGCAGCTGGCCCGCGTGATAGCCCCGGCGCAGCGCCGGATACAGGTCGCGGCCCTGATGTTCCAGCCGCAGGAAAAACGCCACATGGTTCACGCCCGCAACGCGATAGCGGATTTCATCCTTGGGCAGGTCCAGGTCATGGGCCAGTTCCTCGACCGTGTTCTGGACCGAGTGGCACAGACCCACATGTTTCAGTGCCGGGAACCGTTCGGCCAGCGCCCAGGTGTTGATGGCCATCGGGTTGACGTATTGCAGCAGCGTGGCATTCGGGCACAGTTGCGCCATGTCGCGTGCCACATCCCACAGGACCGGCACGGTGCGCAGGCCGCGCATGATGCCGCCCACGCCCAGCGTGTCGGCGATGGTCTGGCGCAGGCCATATTGCTTGGGGATCTCGAAATCGGTGACGGTGCAGGGTCTGTAGCCGCCGATCTGGAAGGCGGTGATGACGAAATCGGCCCCGTCCAGCGCCGCGCGGCGGTCGGTATGGGTGGACACGGTCGCGCCGGTCCCGACCGAGCGGATCATGGCGCGGGCCACGGTTTCGCTTTCGGCCAGACGCTCGGGGTCAATGTCCATCAGGGCAAAATGGCTGTCGGCCAGTGACGGGGTCAGCAGGGCATCGCCCACGATATTTTGCATGAAAATCGTGGAACCTGCACCGATGAAGGTGATCTTGGTCATGACTGTAAACCTTGACTAGGCGTTATTTTACGGCACCGAGGGTCAGACCCGCGATGAAGTGTTTCTGCATCAGAAAGAACATGGCCACCGGCGGCAGGGCCGCGACGATCGAGCCGGCACTCATCAAGTGATACGCTGCGCGGAACTGCGCGTTGAAGCTGGTGATGCCGGCGGTGACGGGTTGGCTCTCGGCCCCCTGGGTCAGCACGACGGCCCAGAAATAGTCGTTCCAGATGAAGGTGAAGATCAGTACGCTGAGCGCGGCGATCGCGGGTTTCATCAGCGGCAGGACCACGTACCAGAAGATGCGCCATTCGCTGATGCCCTCGACCCGGGCGGCCTCGATCAACTCAAAGGGCAGGGCGCGGATGAAGTTGCGCATGAACAGGGTGCAGAACCCCGTCTGGAACGCAATGTGGAACAGTACCAGCCCGGTTTTCGTATTGTAGAGCCCCAAGTCCAGCGTCAGGTCGCGCACCGGCACCATCAGGATCTGGAAGGGTACGAAGTTGCCGGCCACGAACATGAAGAAAATCCACAGGTTCGACTTGAACTTGTAGATCCCCAGCGCGAACCCGGTCATGCAGCTGAGCGCCACCGCGCCGATCACCGTGGGAACCGTGATCAGGAACGAGTTCAGCAGGTAGCGCGGCATGTCAGAGTTGAAGAAGACCTGGCCATAGTTCCTGGCGCCTTCAAAACTGGAGGGCAGGCCCCAGTAGTTGGCGTTGGTGAAATCCGCCTCGGGCTTGATGGAAAACAGGGCCACCGCCAGCAGAGGGCCGAGCCAAAGCAGAAGGGCGACCGGCAGCATCGCCTGATAGGAAATCTGCGCCGCGCGGGGTTGTTTTTCGATCGGTTTGGGAAACATCTCAGTGCCCCTTTTCTTCGCGGTACATCGACCACAGGAAGTAGGCGATGAAGCACAGCATGATCAGGAACAGGATCACGGCGATGGCCGCGCCATAGCCCATGCGGAACCCGTATTCCGATAGGGCGACTTCGAACATGTAATAGGCCAGCACGCGGCTTGACCCGAACGGCCCGCCCTGCGTCATGATCGAGATCAAGTCGAACGAGCGCAGCGCGCCGATGATGGTCACCACGAAGGCGATGAAGGTTGCCGGGCGCAGTTGCGGCAGGATGATGTGCCACAGCATCCGCCCGCCCTTGGCGCCGTCCAGCCGGCCGGCCTCGATCTGTTCGGGGTCCACGGCGTTCAGGCCGGTCAGATACAGGATCATGCAATAGGCGGTCTGCGGCCAGAGGCCCGCGAAAATGATGCCGTAGGTTACGAACCGTTCGTCACCAAGGACGTTCAGCGGACCCAACCCGACCAAGCCCAAAAGCTCGTTCAGCAGTCCGAAAGTGGGGTCGTAGAACCAGGTGAAGACCAGCCCGACAACGACCTGGCTGATGACGAAGGGAAAGAAGAACAGGGATTTGTACAACCGGATTCCCCAGACCGTCTGGTTGAGGAACAGTGCGATGAACAGGCCTGCCGGGATTGCCAGCAGGTACATGATCAGCCAGATCAGGTTGTTCTTCAGCGAGACATAGAAGGCGTCACGGTCGACCCATTCCCAATACAGGTCTTCATAGTTGCGCATACCGACATATTCGGCCGCGCCCAGCCCGTCCCATTCGTAAAGCGACAGGTTGAAGGACTGGAATACGGGGATGATCACGTAGACCATGAAGAACAGCACGCCCGGAGCCAGAAACAGCCAAGGTGCGATACGTTGCTGATTTCTGTGGAACCAGCTTTCGTGTTCGGTGACGTCGACAGCGGTCATGGTCAATCCCGGTTTGGAATGGGCAGGACGGGATCGTGCCCGTCCTGCGTTTGGCTACGGCGTGGCCGGGGTTGCCCCGGCCACCATCCGATCAGTTGTCGTAGATGCGCTGACGTGCGCGTTCCAGCTTGGCCAGGATGCTGTCCAGGTTGTCCGGCTTGACCATGAATTCCTGGAAGCCTTCCATCGACACTTTGGCCATTTCCGCCGGTGCGTCGCGATCCCAGAATTGGGCGACGCCGCCGGGGCTGTTGGTCGACAGCATCTTGAAGCCTTCCTGCAGGAACTTGTCGTCATCCACCGAGGATTTGGCGTTGACGGGCAGTTGTCCGAGGTTCTTGCCGTTGTTGATTTCGGTCTGCTCGTCAGCCGAAACAACAAAACGCAGGAACTCGCGCGCGGCTTCTTTGTTCGACGCGTTCGCCGGGATGTGGAACGTGTCGGTCGGCGCATCTTCTGCCAGCTCGACATCGGGGTTGATCGCGACGAACTGGTAGAAGTCCAACTGGTCGTCGGTCAGACCGGCCTCGCGCAGCGGAGCCACGGCGAAGTTGCCCATCAGATAGGCCGCTGCATCACCCTGAACCATGAAGGGCAGGGCCTCTTGCCAGCTGTAGGTCTGGTGGTTGTCGATGAACGCGCCCATGTCGATCAGCTGCTTCCAGTTGGCGAAGGTCTGCTTGACCCGGTCGTCTTCCCAGCTGACTTCGCCATTGGCCAGTTTCTGGTGGAAGTCGAAGCCGTTGGTGCGCATGTTCAGGTAGTCGAACCAGCCGCCAGCCGTCCACAGGAACTTGGTGCCGATGGTATAGCAGGCGCGACCCGAGTCGACGATCTTCTGGCAGTTGGCCAGCTCTTCTTCCCAGGTGGTCGGCTCGGACAGGCCCAGCTCGTCAAAGATGTCTTTGCGGTAGTAGACGCCCCACTGATAGTAGGTGTAGGGCACGCCCCACTGCTTGCCGTCGATGGTCATCGCGCCCTTGGTCGAGGCCAGGTTTTCGGCGATTTCCGGCTCGGCCCACAGGTCCGATACATCTTCGAACAGTCCGGCCTCGACATAAGGCTTCATGCGGTTGGCCGCGTACCAGGTCGCGACGTCGGGCGTGTCCGCCGTCAGGAAGTTGCGGATCTGGGTCTTGTACGCCTCACGGTCGATGACCGTGGTCTCGATCTCCAGACCCGGGTGCTGTGCCGCGAAACGCTCGATCATCGCTTCCATCGTCGCGCGCGGCGCCGGATTCGATGTGTCGAGGAAGATTCGCAGCTCGCCGGTCAGTTCTGCCGAAACGGGCGCTGCAAGTGCCACACTGGCCGCCAGTGCCGCCGCAGTGCGCTTGAACATGGAATGCATGGTTTCCTCCCTTAGCTTCCATTTTGAGGTTCCAAATAATGAAACCAAGTTTTATATATTGAAAACTACACATCGAATCGGCTAGGCTTGTCAATACCCTCGCGGCCCGTCCGCAAGGGGAAGTGGAGGAGAAATCAGACCCGTGGCAGGTGACGGAACCATCGGCAAGGCATGTGACGTGCTGGAACAGGTCGCGGCGTTCGGCCGGCCTGTGCGGTTCGCCGAATTGCTGGAAAGCAGCAGCTTTCCCAAGGCGTCCCTGTACCGGTTTCTGCAGTCGCTGACCAATCAGGGCATGTTGTCTTACGACCCAGACCGGCAGACCTATTCGCCCGGCCTGCGGCTGGTGCGGCTGGCGCATTCGGCCTGGACGCAAAGCTCGCTGGCGCCGATCGCGCGGCCGATCCTGGATGCGCTCAGCCTGGAAACCGGCGAGACGGTGCACCTTGCGCAGCTGGATGCCAGCCAGGTTCTGTATGTGGACAAGCGCAATGCCAAGAACCCGGTCGAGATGTATTCCGAGGCCGGAAAGGTTGGTCCGGCCTATTGCACCGGTGTGGGCAAGGCGATGCTCGCCTTTCTGGATGACGACCGGTTGGACAAGGCGATCTCGCAGCAAAGCTTTCACCGCTTTACCGACAAGACGCTGACCTCGGAGGCGGTGCTGCGGGCGGATTTGGCCCGGATCCGCGAACGGGGGTTCGCCATGGATGATGAAGAGCACGAGCCCGGCATCATCTGCGTGGCCTGTCCGATCCTGACATCGGGCGGGCGGGTGCTGGGGGCGATCTCGATTACCGGATCGACCCAGCGCATGGATTTCGACCAGTTGAAGAAATGGGTCCCTCGGGTTCGGCGATCGGCCGACCAGATCGGGGCTGAAGCCGAAGCATGGCGGTTCCCCGAGGGCCGCAAGGACAGGATGCAAGCATCATGACAGGCGTTACCCTGAAGGGCGCAATCAAGCGTTATGGCCAGACCCAGGTCATTCACGGCATTGATCTGGAAATCGAGGACGGCGAGTTCTGCGTTTTCGTCGGGCCGTCGGGCTGTGGCAAATCCACCCTGTTGCGGATGATCGCCGGGCTGGAGGAAACCACCGAGGGCGAAATCCGTATCGGTCAGCGCGATGTGACCCACATGGACCCGGCCAAGCGCGGTGTCGCGATGGTGTTCCAGACCTATGCCTTGTATCCGCACATGTCCGTGGCCGAGAACATGGGCTTTGGTCTGCGCATGAACGGTGTGCCCAAGGCCGAGATCGACAAGAAGGTGGCCGAAGCGTCGGAAATCCTGAAACTGGACCCGTATCTAAAGCGCAAGCCCAAGGCTTTGTCGGGGGGGCAGCGTCAGCGGGTCGCCATCGGCCGGGCCATCGTCCGCGGCCCCGAGGTTTTCTTGTTTGACGAGCCGCTGTCGAACCTCGATGCCGAGTTGCGCGTAGAAATGCGGGTCGAAATCGCCCGACTGCACCAGGAGATCGGCGCGACGATGATCTACGTCACCCACGACCAGGTCGAGGCGATGACCATGGCCGACAAGATCGTAGTGCTGCGCGATGGTCGGATCGAGCAGGTCGGCGCTCCGATGGATCTGTATCGCGACCCCGACAACCGGTTCGTGGCGGGGTTCATCGGCTCGCCCGCAATGAACTTTCTGGAATGCGATGTCGTTGATGGAACGGTGCGTCACCCCGCTCTGACGGACTCGATCCCCGTCACCAATGGCGTGCCGACCGATGCCAGGAAGGTGATCCTGGGGATCCGTCCGGAACATATTGCCGTGGATCGATCCGGCGACACCTGTACTGTCGATCTGACCGAGGCGCTTGGCGGCGTCTCCTACAGTTATTTGCTGACGCCCAACGGCGACAAGCTGATCGTCGAAGAGCGGGACGACCAGCGCAGCAAAACGGGAGAACGGATCGGAATCTCGGTCCGGCCTGAACGGGCCATGCTGTTCGACCCGGAAAGCGGGATGCGGTTGCGCTGAACCGCTGTTCAGTTGGAAAGTGTCAACGCGCCGGGCCATCTGCCTGGCGCGTTTTTCTTTTGTCAGACGAATCGGATGGATTTTGGATACAAAAACCGATACTGCGGGGCTGAGACAGTAAATCTGACCGCCCGGCGATGGACGCGGGCAACTTGGAAAGGATCGGCCACATGTCACCCGACGTCTTTACCGGCACCATGCCCGCGCTCATGACCCCTTGTACGCCCGACCGTCAGCCCGACTTTGACGCCTTGGTGCGAAAGGGTCAGCAGATGATCGAGGCGGGCATGTCCGCAGTCGTCTACTGCGGGTCGATGGGCGACTGGCCGCTGCTGACCGACGAACAGCGGATGGAAGGGGTCGAGCGGTTGATCGGCGCGGGCCTGCCCGTGGTGGTGGGCACCGGGGCGGTCAACACGCAATCCGCCGTGGCGCATGCAGCGCATGCGCAAAAGGTGGGTGCAGCTGGGCTGATGGTTATCCCGCGGGTCCTGTCGCGCGGCAGTTTGGTCAGGGCGCAGCGCAACCATTTCAAGGCCATCCTGTCGGCGGCTCCGGATATCCCGGCGGTCATCTACAACAGTCCGCATTACGGGTTCGCCACCCGCGCTGACCTGTTCTTCGCCCTGCGGGCCGAGCATCCCAACCTGGTGGGCTTCAAGGAATTCGGTGGTAAGGACGATCTGCGCTATGCGGCTGAGAACATCACCAGCCGTGATGACCAGGTGACGCTGATGGTGGGGGTCGATACGGCGGTCTACCATGGCATCGTCAATTCCGGCGCAACCGGCGCAATCACCGGCATCGGCAACGTACTGCCCAAAGAGGTTCTGCTGCTCACCGCCTTGTCGAAAAAAGCGGCAGCAGGCAATGCCGAAGCCCGCCAGCGCGCACAGGAGTTGACAGAGGCCATCCACGTGCTGTCCAGTTTCGATGAAGGCCCTGATCTGGTTCTGTACTACAAGCACCTTCTGGTGCTGAACGGCGAGGATGAATACCGTTTGCACTTCAACGAAACTGACGCGCTGACCGATGCGCAGCGCCACTATTGCGAACAGCAGTACAGCTTGTTCCGCGCCTGGTTTGCAGACTGGTCAAGGCAAGGCGGGGTAATTGCCGCGTGCATGTGATCGACAGCCATACCGGCGGAGAGCCCACACGCGTGATTCTGGACGGCGCGCCCGATCTGGGCAGCGGTCCTCTGGCCGAACGCGCAGGGCTTTTGGCGACCCAGCATCGCCCGTTCTGGCGCTCGATCATGTTGGAGCCGCGCGGTCAGCCAGCGATGGTGGGGGCGCTGCTGGTGCCTCCGGTCGATCCGTCCTGCGTGACCGGGGTGATCTATTTCGACGTGGATGCAGTGCTTGGCATGTGCGGGCATGGCACGATCGGGTTGACCGTGACGCTGGCCCATCTGGGGCGGATCGGTGTTGGCATCCACCGGATCGAAACGCCCGCAGGGGTCGTCACGGTGGAGCTGCACGATCCCAACACAGCGACAGTAACCAACATCGAAAGCCGGCGGGTGCATCAGGCCGTTACGATCGAGGTTCCGGATTTCGGGCCGGTGACAGGTGATGTGGCCTATGGCGGCAACTGGTTTTTCATTGTCGATCCCAGCCCGGTGCCGGTCGAGCCCGCGAACATCCGGCAACTGACCGATCTGGGCGTCGCCATTCGGCAGGCCTCGGTCGCGCAGGGCGTGGGCGGCGAAGCCGGAGAGCCGATCGATCATGTGATCTTTCAGGAGGCCGCGCCGGCCCCCGACGTCCACAGCCGAAACTTCGTTCTGTGCCCCGACGACGCCTATGACCGCTCGCCCTGCGGCACGGGCAGTTCGGCGCGGTTGGCCTGTCTGGCGGCCGACGGGCGCTTGGCGCCGGGTGAAGAAATCGTACAGGCCAGCGTCATCGGCAGCCCCTATCGACTGTCCTATCAGCCGGGTCCGAACGGCGGGGTGATCCCATCGATCACCGGTCAGGCTTTCGTGATGGCCGAAAGCCGCTTGATTTTTGATCCCGCCGATCCGTTCCGTTCGGGTATAGAGATCACATGAAGAAAGATGTCATCGTCATAGGTGCCGGCGTCGTCGGTATCAGCGCGGCGTTGGAATTGCAGCGTCGGGGTTACACGGTTCAGGTGTTGGACCGCGAAGGCGTGGCCGCGGGCAGTTCGGCGGGAAATGCCGGGGCGTTCGCCTTCCCCGAGGTCGAACCTCTGGCCACGCCGGGGGTCATGAGGAAGGCCCCGAAATGGCTGCTCGATCCGTTGGGGCCGCTGTCGATCCCGCCCGCTTATGCCCTGCAGATCGCGCCGTGGATGTGGCGGTTCTGGCGGGCCAGCCGCCCCAGCCGATACCAGGCGCTGGTCGCCGCGCAGGCCAACCTGATGCGCCTGTGCCAGGCCGCGACCGAACGGCAGATCGCCGACACGGGTGGCGAGGCGATGATGCAGCGCGACGGGCAGTTGCAATTGTACGAAAGCGCGGCCGAGTTCCGCGCCGCCTTGCCCACGTGGGAGCTGCGTCGCCAGCATGGTATCGCCTTCGATCTGCTGGAAAGCCCCGAAGCGATCGCCGAGATCCAGCCCGGACTCAGCCCGCGTTTTACCCATGCCGGGTTCACGCCGCACTGGTGGAATACCGTCGATCCCAAACGCTGGGTCGAGCATCTGGCACAGGTGTTTCGCGACCGTGGCGGGGTGATCGAAACGCGCCCCGTACGCGCACTGGAGCTGTCGGACACGGGCGTCTGGGTGCGCTTCGACCAGGGTGCGGCGGATGCCAGCAAGGTGGTCGTGGCCGCAGGCGCGTGGTCGCACAACCTCACCCGAACGGTGGGCGATCTGATCCCGCTCGAAACCGAGCGGGGCTACAATACGACCCTGCCGCCGGGCGCGTTCGACCTGCGGCTGCACCTGGCGTTCTCGCGTCATGCCTTCGTGGCCAGCAAGATCAACGGCGGTGTGCGCATCGGCGGCGCGGTCGAACTGGGCGGGCTTGACCTGCCGCCCAATTTCAAACGCGCCGATACCTTGCTGAACAAGGCGCGCCAGTTCCTGCCGGGGTTGAAGACCGAAGGCGGGACGCAGTGGATGGGGTTCCGCCCCTCGCTGCCCGACAGCATTCCGGTGATCGGGCGGTCTTCGAAATCGCCGAACCTCGTTTATGCTTTCGGGCACGGCCATCTGGGCCTGACCCAGTCGGCCGGCACCGCCGAACTGGTGGGCGCGCTGATCGACGGCACCGATCCGTCCATCCCGGTCGATCCCTTCGCCGCCACCCGGTTCTGAGCGGGGGATGCGCAGCAGCAAGACCATCCACGTGATCTCGGCCCATGCCGAGGGTGAAGTGGGGGATGTGATCGTCGGCGGTGTCGCCCCGCCGCCCGGCGACACGATCTGGGCGCAACGCAGCTTCATCGCCCGCGACCAGACCCTGCGCAACTTCGTGCTGAACGAGCCGCGCGGCGGGGTGTTCCGCCATGTCAACCTGCTGGTGCCGCCCAAACATCCTGATGCCGACGCCGCCTTCATCATAATGGAGCCCGAGGACACGCCGCCCATGTCCGGCTCGAACGCGATATGCGTGGCGACAGTGCTGCTGGACGGGGGCATCCTGCCGATGACCGAACCGGAAACCCACCTGACGCTCGAGGCGCCGGGCGGGCTGGTGCGGGTGCGGGCCGAATGCCGCAACGGCAAGGCAGTACGGATCTACGTCCAGAACCTGCCCAGCTTTGCCGACCGCCTCGCCGCGCCGCTCGAAGTCGCAGGGCTGGGGACCCTGACGGTGGACACCGCCTATGGCGGGGACAGTTTCGTCGTGGTCGACGCCGCGGCGCTGGGGCTGCGCATCACCGAGGACGAGGCCGCCGACATCGCCCGTCTGGGGGTGGCGATCACCGACGCTGCCAATGCGCAGCTGGGCTTTGCGCATCCCGAAAACCCGGATTGGAACCACATCTCGTTCTGCGCGTTCTGCGGACCGCTGGCCGAAACAGAAACCGGCCTGACCGGCCGAACCGCGGTGGCGATCCAGCCCGGCAAGGTCGACCGCTCGCCCACCGGTACCGCCGTTTCGGCCCGCATGGCGCTGATGGCCGCGCGGGGGCAGTTGCAGCCGGGCCAGAGCTTTGAGGCGGTGTCGATCATCGGCTCGCGCTTCACCGGCCGAATACTGGGCGCGACCCAGGTGGGAGACCATCCTGCCATCCTGCCCGAGATCTCGGGCCGGGGATGGATCACCGGCATCCATCAGCACATGCTGGACCCCGACGACCCCTGGCCACAAGGTTACCGCCTGCGCGACACCTGGGGTGCCTAGTCCAGTAGGGCCAGCAGGTCGCGGTGCAGTTGCGCGGAAACCTCGGCATATCCCCGGGCGGTGTTGCGCGCGCGGGCGGCAAAGCGGCGCTGTGACGGCAGGCGCGCGCCCTGATCGAGGATATCGGCAAACAGGCGCTCGGCCCGCGCGTCGTTGGCCTGTCGCCGCCCGCCGCTGAACTGGTCGGGGTCGAAGGCGATGATGATGTCGCCGTGATAAGGCGCGCCGCCCGTGCCTTGGGCGAACTCCATGCTCTCCAGGCTCGTCAGGTCGTCGATCAGCGGGCCGGCCAGAAGTTCGATCATGATCGACAGGGCCGAGCCTTTGTAGCCGCCGAAGGTCAGCATCGCGCCGTCCAGCGCCGCTTGCGGGTCGGTCGTGGGGTTGCCGTCTTTGTCGATCGCCACGCCTTCGGGCAGGGGTTTGCCCGCGCGCTTGTACAGCTCGATCTCGCCGCGGGCGAAGGCGCTGGTCGCGAAATCGAAGGTGAACGGGTCTTTGCCCATGCGGGGCCAGCTGAAGGCCAGTGGGTTGGTGCCCAGGCTGCCGCGCGTGCCTCCGGCCGGGGCCACCCAGGAATGGCTGGGCACCATCGCCATGGCCGCAAGCCCCTGGGCCGACAGGGCCTCGACCTCGGGCCACAGGGCCGAGAAATGAAAACAGCGGTTGATCGCCATGGCCGAGATCCCGTGGGTGCGGGTCTTGTCGATCAGATGCGGCAGGCCAGTTTCGAAGGCCAGCAACGACATGCCGCCCTGCGCGTCGACGCGAACGATGGCATTGTCCGAGGGGGCGACCCGGGGCTGCGCATGGCCGTCGATCTTGCCGGCCTGCATGGTCTGGGCGCACATGAACAGGCGAAACAGCCCGTGCGACTGGCAATCGTCCATCTGGCAGGTGGTCAATAGTTCCGCGATCGCCTGCGCGTGGTCGGGGCCATAACCCACATGGGACAGAACCTTCAGGCTCAGATCGGTCATTTCTTCAGGCGTCAGCCGTACCGTTTCGCTCATGTTCCGTCCCTGGGTTTGATCTCGGTTGCCAAAGGGGTAGCGGGGAACCCTAGCCCTGTTCAACCCGATAGGCGGTTGGAAAAGCGCCTCGGGGCGGATATTTGTATCCAAAATGCAAATGCGGACAGACCCTTGGCAGCAAAACGCGCAATCACCCGTCAAAGCCTTCCCGATGCAATCGCGTCCGACTTGCGTGAACGCATTCTCAGCGGTGATCTGGCGGAAGGCGAGACCATCCGTCAGGAGGCATTGGCCGAAGACTATGACGTGTCGCGCATGCCGGTGCGCGAGGCGCTGAAACAGCTTGATGCCGAAGGACTGGTTCAGCTGACGAACAATCGCGGTGCGCGGGTCACGCGCCATTCCCTGTCCGAGATCGGCGAGATCTTCGACCTGCGGTCGCTGTTGGAGACCGACCTGTTCCGTCGGGCAATTCCGCAGATGACCCAATCTGACTTTGCGCGCTGCGAACAACTGCTGGAGCAGATGGAGGCGTCGTACGACGCCAACGACGTCAGCCGGTGGGGCGCGCTGAACTACCAGTACCATTCGGCCCTCTATGCGGCCGCGAACCGAAGCCTGACCAACGAGCTGCTGCACCGTGTGAGCCTGCAGTCGGACCGGTACATCCGAATGCATCTCAGTGTGATGCAACAACGCGAACCGGCCCGCAAAGAGCATCGCGAATTGCTGCGCCTTGCCCGGGATGGACAGGTCGAGCAGGCTTGTGCGCTTCTGTCCGCGCATGTCGGACGAACCAAGGACCAATTGTTGGCACTGGTGGCTGCCAAGCGAGCGTCCGAGGAAGCGATCGGACGCTGACGCCAAGCGACCGGAAAGAAAGCGTTTTCAATTCTTCTCTGTCTGTGCCAGTTCTGGCGTCGCGGGATGCGTGCCTAAACATGGATCGACCAGGTGCCCAGTGATGACCTAAACAGTTCGGAACAGGCCGTGCGTCAGGCGATTGGGGCGTATTCCAGACGCGTCTGGCGGTTTGCGCTGGCTCTGTCCGGGGCGCAGGATGTTGCCGACGACTTGACCCAGGCCACTTGCCTGCGCGCGTTGGAGCGATGCCATCAGGTTACGCATACTGATCGGTTGGATTCGTGGCTGATGACGATCTGCCGATCGATCTGGTTGAACGAGCTGCGCGCGCGGACCGTGCGCAAGTCCCAGGGGTTGGCAACAACGCCGGACGCCGAATTGATCGCGCCGGGTACCGACGCCGAAATGAATATTTTTGCGCGGGAAGTGTTTACACAGGTGATGCAACTACCCGAGGCGCAACGCGAAACGGTCATGCTGGTCTTTGTCGAGGGCTACAGCTATCGCGAGGCCGCCGCGTTGCTGGAGGTTCCGATTGGTACGATCATGAGCCGGCTTTCCAATGCCCGCAAGAAACTGCAAGCTGCGATGCCGCAGGATGCCGGTGCGTCCGACCGACGGAGGGACTCATGACCTTTTCCGACGATACGCTAAAGGCCTATCTGCAAGGCTCATTGGGGCCTGAGGAGAGCGATGCCATCGAGAACGCTGTTGAGAACGATCCGGAACTGGAGCAGCGCCTGATGGATCTGGATCCGGTCGCGCCGGTGGTTCGCGAGGTGTTCCGTGACATTCCCGACGCGGCGCCACAAGTTGAACTGCCGCCCAGAATTCCGACTTCGGCTGGGCCCTGGCGCCTGTTGGGCGTCGCGGCTGCCGCGGCCGTGTTGGCCGTATCTCTGACCTTTTGGCTGACCCGCCCACAGCCGATGGGATGGGCAGAACAGGCGGCCTTATACCAGTCGCTTTACACGGCGGATTCGATTGCAACGCTGGAATACCCGCCGGCTGTCGTCGACGCCCAGATCTCATTGGCCGAAGAGAAACTGGGCCGCCCGTTGAACCGGGATTCGCTTGAAGGTTTGCCGGGGCTGGAACTGAAGGCCGCGCAGGTTTTGTCCTTCAAGGGCAAACCATTGGTTCAGATCGTTTTTGCCGACGCTGATGGCAATCCCTTTGCGCTGTGCGTGATCCGCCAGGGCGATGGCGCGCCGAATGCAGCGTTGAAGCAGGAAGTCCTGAGCGGGCTTGCAACGGCCCGGTGGGCGCGCGACGGATACGGATACATGCTGTTGGGGAACCGGCCGGACAACGATTTGACCGTGCAGCTGGATTACCTGGCCCAGACATTCGCCGGCTGAGCCGCCTTGCGCGAAACCTCTTGTGAACCGGTGCGATTGGCCGAACAATGCATGGCATGACGACCAAGGCCACGAACCCGGGCCCGGACGAGGACGATGTCCTGGACGGGCCGCGCAGTATCTATGACGTCGATCCGCCGGACGACGAAGACCTTTGGTTTCTGCCGCCCGAAGATGCAGCGGCGCCCGAGGACATGTTGCCGCCGGGTCCGCGTGCCGATCGGGGCGCTTTGTTCGACCCGCGGGACTGGCGCGCAGCTCAGGCAGAAGTGGCGCAGGGCTTGGCGGATCTGACCTTGACCTTCGGGTCCTTGGACGAGCGGTTGCGCAGTGGTCCAAAGGGGTGGACCCACCGGCTGGCCCTGATGGACGTATCCGACCTGGGGTGGTGGACCGGTGACCGGATCAGCGTTGATCGGCTTGCCCTGTGGACCGGATTGCGTATCGGAGCCACCGGGGACGATGTGCAAGCATTGTTTCGGGCGGGTTGGGCGGTTCGGCGACTGACTTCTGGCGCAGGGCCGTCGGACGGCGGCTGGCAATCGGGACTGGCCGCCTTTCTGGACCGGATGGCTCAGGGGATAGACGAAGTTCCGGAAGCGATCGCGGACTTGGCCGAAGTGATGGACAGCGCACAAGCCCTGCACCCTGTCACGCAGTCGGCCATTGCCTTTCACGCGTGGCGCGCGCTTTCGCAAGGAAATGGACAGGATACCGAAGCAGCGGTGATCGCTGCGCGGCATGCGGCCACGATGGGTCGGGGCGGGGCACTGTTCATGCCGCTGGCACTGTCGGGCCCCGGGGCGCTGCGCGGCATCGGCACGCCAGAGGAAAAACTCAACGCATGGGTTCGGGGGGCAGGGCAGGCAGCTTTGGCCGCGCTGCTGCATCTGGATCGTGTCAGCGCGTGGGAGGCCCGGGCACGCGAGGCCACCACGGATCTCAGCGGGCGGACGCCGCCGGTCTTGATCGATGTGCTGACCGCATGGCCCATGGTATCTGCGCCATTGGCCGAGGAGTTGACGCAGGCCTCGCGTGCAGCCGTGCAGCGCAATCTCGACAAGTTCACCGAACGTGGGTTGATCCGCGAAGTGACCGGGCAGGGCCGTTATCGGGTCTGGGCTGCCGCGCTGTAGTCCAGCAACCATTCGCGAAACGCGTGCGCGGGTGGCCGCAATGTGGCCCGTGATGGGTAGATCAGGTGGTAGGCATCCCGGCCCGGCACGGCCACCTCGGGCAGACATGGCACCAGGCCCGACATCCGCATGATCCGGCCAGACGCGGGCGCGCGGGCCAGGGCGATCCCGACCCCTTGCGCGGATAGCTCGGCCGCCATCACCGAGTTGTCCGCGAAGAAATACTGGGCTTGCCCGCTCGGCAGTCGCAGGGCTTCGAACACGTGCGGCCAACTGGCCCTGTGGGTCGAAACCTCGATCAGCGGAAACCGGGCCAGATCCAGCGGAGTGCTGATCTGGTCGGCAATGTGCGGTGGCGCCACGGGAAAAAGGGTCTCGGTCAACAGCATGTCACCTTCAGCCCCGAACAGCGTCGGGTTGCCGAACACGATCTGCAGGTCGGTAAAACGATTGGCGAAGTCGGCGATCCGGTTCCCGGTCGTCAGGGACAGGTTGATCTGAGGATGGGATTTTTGGAACTGGGTCAGGCCCGCCGCAAGCACCCCTTGCGCGAACAACAACACGGATTGGACATACAGCCGTTGGTCCCGGGTCTGGCCGAACAGGCCGGTAGTGGCTGATTCCAGCATCACCAGCGATTGCTGCACGACCGGCAGGTACGCCCGCCCGGCCTCGGTCAAAGTGACGGCATGGGCATGGCGATGAAACAGCGGCGTGCCCAGACGAGTTTCCAGCGCCTTGACCTGTTGGCTGACGGCGGCGGCCGACATGTTTAGCTGGGCGGCAGCACGGGCAAAGCTTTCGGTGCGGGCCGCGGCCTCGAAAACGCGCAGCCAGTTGAGAGAGGGGATGCGGGTCGACATGGCAATCAGGCTAAGCTGAACTTGTCCTGACAGGCAAGGCTTTGCGTTCTCGTCGCAAGACCGGTTCGGCTAGGCTGTGCGTGAACCGATCCGAAAAGGTGCACCCATGCCCGACATCCAAGACCTGGCCCGGCACAAACTGACCCCATCGCAAGCAGCGCAATACTGGGAAGACGGCTTCCTGTTTCCGCTGGATATTCTGTCTGCTGACGAGGCCGCGCAGGTGCGCTCGGAACTCGAGCAGATTGAACGCGACTGGATGGCCGCCGATCTGCCTCTGCCGCTGAATACCTACAAGCGCGTGAACTCACACCTCGTCATGCCTCTGGCGGCGCGACTGGCCATGGATCCGCGTATACTGGATGCCGTCGAAGGCGTCTTGGGTCCGGACATCATGATCTGGTCGGCCGAGTTTTTCATCAAAGAACCGCGCACCGTCCAGACAGTTGGCATGCATCAGGACCTGACCTATTGGGGGATGGGCGAGACCCCGGATCAGGTTACGACCTGGCTGGCACTGTCGCCGGCAACCGTGGAAAGCGGCTGCATGGATTTTGTCCGGGGCAGCCACAAGAACCCAATACTTCCGCACAATGATACCTATTCCGAGACCAACCTGCTGTCGCGCGGGCAGGAGATTGCGGTCGAAGTGGCCGAGGAAGACAAAACCCATATCGAACTGGCGCCCGGGCAGATGTCACTGCACCACGGGCTGACCATTCATGGCTCGGGTCCGAACCGGTCGGACGATCGGCGTATCGGGATGGCCATCCGCTATATCAGCCCGAATGCGAAGCAGTTGGTGGCGGACCGCGACTACGCGATGGTCGCGCGCGGAGAGGACCGGCAGGGAAACTTCATCCATGTCGATCCGCCCGCCACCCTGTTTTCCGACGAGTCGCTTGCCCTGTACGAACAGGTGCGCCGCGATCTGGGCAAGGCGCTGGCAGCTGGGGCCAAGGCCACCGTTCCGCTCTATGATTGAGCCGGGTTCGAAACCCAAAGGCCAGGGGATTGGACGCCTAGCGCCCAACCCCGACATAGGTTTCGAAACCAGATTTCTTGACCTTGTCGCGTGAATAGATGTTTCGCAGGTCGACCATGCGTGGAGATTTCATCTCAGCCGCCATCTGCGTCAGGTTCAGCGCGCGGAACTCGTTCCATTCGGTCAACAACACCACTGCGTCGGCGTCCTTGGCTGCGGCATACGGGTCTTCGACCCACTCAACACCCGGCAGCAGAGCCTCACCCTCGGATCGGCCCTGAGGGTCGACCACCCGAACTTTGGCGCCGCCACCGATCAGGGCGGGCACGATGGTCAGTGATGGAGCGTCGCGCATGTCGTCGGTGTTGGGTTTGAACGTCACCCCCAGAACCGCCACGGTCTTGCCGTTGAAACTGTCGTCACAGGCTTCGCGGATCTTTTCGATCATGCGTTTTTTGACCTCGTCATTCACGCGCATGACGGTTTCGGTGATCTGCATGGGGAAGGCATGTTCCTGTCCGATCCGCGCAAGCGCCGCGGTGTCCTTGGGAAAGCATGATCCGCCGTAACCGGGGCCGGCATGCAGGAACTTGTTTCCAATACGCCCATCCAAGCCGATGCCGCGCGCCACTTCCTTGACGTCGCCACCGACCCGCTCGCACAGGCCAGCGATTTCGTTGATGAACGTGATCTTGGTGGCGAGAAAGGCGTTTGCCGCGTATTTGATCATTTCGGCGCTTTCCAGATCCGTCGTCAGGATCGGAAAATCGCGCAGGTAAAGTGGGCGGTAGATTTCGGCCATCACCTCGGCGGCGCGGTCGTTCTCGACCCCTACAACGACGCGGTCCGGACGCATGAAATCGTCGATCGCAGCGCCTTCGCGCAGGAATTCCGGGTTCGAGGCGACATCAAAGTCTGCTTTGGGGTTTGCCGCCGCGACAACTTCCTGAACCTTGCGGTTGGTCCCGACCGGAACCGTGGATTTGGTCACCACCACGGTGTAGCCATCCATGGCATGGGCGATTTCCTCGGCCGCTGCCATCACATAGGTTAGATCCGCATGGCCGTCGCCGCGGCGGGTTGGTGTCCCGACAGCGATAAAGACGGCATCCGCGCCTTTCACCGCATTCGTCAGATCAGTGGTAAAGCTCAGCCGGCCGGCGGCCACGTTCTTGGCCATCAAAACATCCAGTCCCGGTTCGTAGATCGGAACCTGTCCGTCCTGCAGCATCTGGATCTTAGCTTCGGCCTTGTCGACGCAAATGACGTCATGGCCGAAATCCGAGAAGCATACACCCGACACCAGACCCACATATCCGGTGCCGATCATCGCAATACGCATTATTCAAATTCCCTTGTTACCAATGCCACCTCGGGCGGCCACACATTCGGAGAAACTTCCGCCGGTTTCAATGCCTGACAGTGGCCTCGGGTTGCATTCCATGACATCTTGCTGTTTTTGGGGCGACAAATGGGCGTCCATGAAACTGGTGGAACAAACTGATGACCAAAAAAGCGCTGATCACCGGAATTACCGGACAGGACGGGTCTTACCTGGCCGAATTTCTGTTGGCAAAGGGCTATGAGGTTCACGGGATCAAGCGTCGGGCATCCTCGTTCAACACCCAGCGGATCGACCACATCTATCAGGACCCCCACGAGCCTGATCCGAAGCTGCGGCTGCATTACGGCGATCTGAGCGATACCTCGAACCTGACCCGCATCATTCAGGAGGTTCAGCCCGACGAAGTCTACAATCTGGGTGCCCAATCTCACGTGGCCGTCAGCTTCGAGTCGCCGGAATATACCGCGGATGTCGATGCCATCGGCACCCTGCGCCTGCTTGAGGCGATCCGGTTCCTGGGACTTGAAAACAAGACCCGGTTCTATCAGGCGTCCACGTCGGAACTCTACGGGCTGGTCCAGGAAACTCCGCAGCGCGAAACGACTCCGTTCTATCCCCGCTCGCCCTACGCGGTGGCCAAGCTGTATTCGTATTGGATCACGGTCAATTACCGCGAGGCGTACGGGATGTATGCCTGCAACGGAATCCTGTTCAATCACGAAAGCCCGCGCCGCGGCGAAACCTTTGTCACCCGCAAGATCACGCGTGGTCTGGCCAACATCGCCCAGGGCTTGGAGAAGTGCCTTTACATGGGGAATATCGACAGTCTGCGCGATTGGGGCCACGCCAAGGACTACGTGCGGATGCAGTGGATGATGTTGCAGCAGGACAAGCCCGAGGATTTTGTTATTGCCACCGGCAAGCAGTATTCCGTGCGCCAATTCATCGAATGGTCGGCGGCCGAGCTTGGGCTCACCTTGGAGTTTTCGGGCAGCGGTGTGGACGAGGTTGCAACCGTGACGGCGATCGACGGCGACAACGCCCCAGCGCTGAAACCCGGTGACGTGATCATGCGGATCGACCCGCAGTATTTCCGACCCGCCGAGGTGGACACTCTGCTGGGTGACCCGTCGAACGCCAAGGCCAAATTGGGTTGGGAGCCGGAGCTGACCGTGCAGGAAATGTGCGCAGAGATGGTTCTGGAAGACCTCAAAACCGCCAAGCGTCACGCCTTGTTGAAAGAGCACGGGTTCGAATTGCCGGTCAGCCTGGAAAACGGCTGAGGAGGCAGAAATGCGCAAGATCTACATCGCCGGACATCGTGGCATGGTGGGTGGAGCAATCCTGCGTCAGCTCAAGGCGCGCCAGGCTGATGGTGAGGCGCTTGAACTGGTGACCCGAACCCATTCCGAATTGGATCTGACCAATCAGGCGGCCGTCCGCGCCTTCATGCAGGCCGAGCGGCCAGACGTCGTGATCCTGGCCGCTGCCAAGGTGGGGGGGATTCACGCCAACAACACGTATCCTGCAGATTTCATTTACGAAAATCTGATGATCGAGTGCAACGTGATCCATCAGGCTTTTGCGGCCGGCGTACGGCGTCTTTTGCAGCTGGGCAGTTCCTGCATCTACCCGCGTGAAGCAGCGCAGCCGATGCGCGAAGACGCGTTGCTGACGGGTGTTTTGGAGCCGACGAACGAACCCTATGCGGTCGCCAAGATCGCCGGAATCAAGCTGTGCGAAAGCTACAACCGCCAGCACGGGGTCGACTACCGGTCGGTCATGCCGACCAACCTGTATGGGCCGGGCGACAATTTCCACCCTGAGAACAGCCATGTTCTGCCAGCACTGATCCGCCGCTTCCACGAAGCCAAACGCGACGGGTTGGACGAAGTGGTGATCTGGGGAACTGGGAAGCCGCGGCGTGAATTCCTGCATGTCGATGACATGGCCGAGGCATCGCTGTTCGTAATGGATTTGCCGCAGGACGTGTATCAGGCCAATACGCAACCCATGCTGAGCCACATAAACGTGGGCTGCGGGCAGGACGTTTCGATTGCCGAGCTGGCCGCACTGATCGCCAAAATCACCGGATATACCGGCTGGATCACGCAGGACACCACCAAGCCAGATGGTACGATGCGCAAGCTGATGGACGTTTCCCGGTTGGCCAAGATGGGCTGGAAGGCACGCATAGAGCTGGAAGATGGTATCCGCGAGACCTATGCTTGGTTCCTTGATCAATCGGCCGACGACCTGCGGGCCAAATAAGCACCCGGCCCAAAGACCGGGTGCGTTCGGTGATCAGAACCAGCGGCCGATGGCTGCGACTGTCGGGCTTATAGTTGCCGGATCGGACGCCGCCGACAGAACTTGCCACGCTACCTGCGTTTCGGTTGGCAAATCGAAGCTGATGAACCGTCCCAGAGCATTACCGCTGCCGCTCAGGGTCGGAGTACTGCCCACAGCAAAAGGCGCAGGGAAAATCCAAGTATTCTGGGCGCTTGCAAACAGTGGCCCCATGCCGGCAGTACAGGCCACCGAACTCGCCGCGAGGGTGCAGATCTGGGTTCCGTCCGCGAAACGAACGAATTCGCCGTTCGCATTTGCGCCGCGTTCGATCACCGCGCCGGTCGGGGTCCCGCCAGACTGCGTCACCGGACCCACGAGGTTGCCCGGTCCATATCCGTAGTCGGCTCGCATCAGCCGTCCGGGTGTTACATCTTCAGGGTTTGCTTGAACGGCCGAGCCGCTGATCGTTCCTGATGTGGCATCCACGCGCACCGCCTCGGTCCAAGAGCCTCCGTCCGGTGAAACCTTGATGGAAAAATCGGTACTGCCCGCAAGGCCCATCTCGGCGTGGCCGGTCCAGTTGGACTGAAACAGGAGGGAGGCCGTGTCAGTCGCGCTTGCCTTGTTGATCTTCAACTGGTGGCCGCTTCCGTCGTGGCTCAGCAATGTGGCTGGGCTTCGTACCGAAAGCCGGTTGGTCGGATCGTATCCGGTTGCGACCCCGACCCCGGCAAGGTTTGCAGTATTGACCGGAGGATCGATCCATCCCCCGTTGTCCCAGACCTTGAGCGCGGCGTTGGCTTGGTCCCAAACGCGCCATCCGTTTGCCGGAGTGACAAAGACCCAAGCATTGTCCAGCCAAGCCGCGAGTTGCCCAGGCCTCCCCGCCCAGGCGCCTGTCGGGCTGGCCCCCAAGCCGTAGATGGCACCTTGACCTGGTGCCGCAGGTGGAATGGTTTCATCCAGAGCCACAACACTCAGCTGCACGATCAGGTCCAGCTGCCGCAGCGCTTCGTTGTGGGTAACGTGTTTTTGCGCCTGTGACGGTTGCAGAAACGGCAGATTCAAACGGGGGGTGATTTGGGACACGGGCGGGATCCTCCTTGGGCCATCGATTCACGGAATTCGCTGCGCGCCACCCTGCCGCGGATGGGATGAATCCCCGCTTTCACGTGCGAACGGCACAAAAAGGATTTGGTTACTTGTGGATTTCCAAATACGAAACAAAGCCGCCCTTTCGGGGCGGCTGTGGATATTTTTAGTATGGAAGTCGGCCAGCTGATTCTGTCTTGTTCGCCCAAAGTGTGAACCGTTGGCGACCGGAGCCGAGGTGTTCAGCCACGATCAGTTGCGGGCGTAGACATCCTCGTACCGGATAATATCGTCCTCTCCGAGGTAGGCGCCGGTCTGGACCTCGATCAGGACCATAGGCACCTTACCGGGGTTTTCCATGCGGTGAACCGCGCCAAGGGGGATGTAGACAGACTGGTTTTCGCTGACCAGACGAACCTTGTCATCGATCGTGACCTTGGCGGTACCTTCCACAACGATCCAATGCTCGGACCTGTGGTGGTGGGATTGCAGGCTCAGGGCCGCACCGGGGTTTACGTGAATCCGTTTGACCTGGAATCGTTCGCCTACGACCAGGCTCTCGAACCAGCCCCAGGGGCGATGGTCGACCGGCAGAGCTTCGGCTTGCGGTGCCCCTTTCGCCTTAAGGGCGGCCACGGCCTGTTTGACATCCTGTGCCTTGTCCATGCTGGCCACCAGAACGGCATCCGGCATGGCCACAGCGATCATGTTCTCGAGCCCCATGGCCACGACTTCTTGGGAGGCTGACTCGGACCGGATCAACACGTTGTTGCAGTCGATCGTCGTCACCTCACCGGTGGTCGCAACGCCGTTTTCGTCGGGGCTGCTCAGCTCCTGGACGGCCGACCAGCTGCCGACATCCGACCAGCCGGCGGCATAGGGAACAACGCTCAGGTTTTTGGCCCGTTCCATGACCGCGTAGTCGATCGAAATGTCTTCGACTTTCCCCCAGGCCAATGCATCCAGTCGCAGAAAGCCAAGATCGGCCTTCGCGTCCTCGACGGCAGTCTGTACCGGCGGCAACAGGTTGGGTGCATGATCCTGGAATGCAGCGATGATGTCGCGCACCGCAAACAGGAAAATGCCGGAATTCCACAGGTAACTGCCATCGGAAATCATGGCCTTGGCCCGATCCAGATCGGGCTTTTCAACGAAATGGTCCAATGCGACCGCAGCACCTGTCGCGTCGGGCGCAGCGCTGAGCTTCAGATATCCATATCCGGTTTCCGGCCGGTCCGGAGTGATCCCGAACGTCACCAGATGGCGGTCCCTCTCGATGGCGGTCACACCTTGCGAAACCGCCGCGTGGAACGCGGACTTGTCGGGAACGACGTGATCGGACGGCGCCACCAGCATCAAAGCTTCCGGGTCTACCTTCGACAGGTAAAGCGCGGCCGCCAAGACCGCCGGAGCCGTGTTGCGGCCCTCAGGCTCAATAAGGATCGGACCGGGGTCGACACCAATGGCGGTAAGCTGCTCGGTGACGATAAAGCGGAACGATTCATTGGTTAGTATCAGGGGCTTGGCGTACGGCGCGTCCTTGGGCCCTCGCATCCTGTCCGCACAGTCCTGCAACAGGCTGCTGTTTCCGACCAGAGGCACGAACTGTTTGGGATAGCTTTTTCGGGACAGCGGCCAAAGCCGGGTTCCGGAGCCGCCGCACAGAATGACAGGATAGATGGTGGTCATGACGAATGGGCTTTTCGGCTGATTTTCTGACGTTTTATCGCAGTCATCACAGGGTGGGTGAAGGACCGCTGCTTATTGGGCGGCCCGACCTGTGGCAACAATATCATTCAAATAGGCGCTCAGGTCGTCGCGCAGGTCATTCCGGGCCAGGGCAAAGGCCACGGTAGCCTGCAGGAAGCCCGCTTTTGATCCGCAGTCGAAGCGTTGACCATCAAAGCGGTATCCGAAAACCGGGACACCGTTGCCGATGTCTTCGGCGATGGCATCGGTCAGCTGGATCTCTCCGCCGCTGCCTTTCTTCATCTGATTGAGGTTATACAGCACCGATGGCCCCAAAATGTATCGACCGATGACCGCCATGTTCGACGGAGCCTCGTCGGCCTTGGGCTTTTCAACCATGCCGCGGGCGCGGATCACCTTGCCGGAACTGTCGGCGGCGTCCAGAATCCCGTACGAGCTGGTTTTTTCGGGTGCGACCTCCATCGCGGCGACCATGTTGCCGCCGGTTTCTTCATAAGCCTCGACCATCTGCTGCAGGCAGGGTTTGTCGGCCGCAATAACGTCGTCTGGCAGCATGACCGCGAAGGGTTCATCGCCGATCAGGCGGCGGGCGCACCATACGGCGTGTCCCAGCCCCAGAGCCTTGTGTTGGCGGATATAGGCGATAGCACCGCTTTCCATGTTGGTGTTCTCGAGAACCTCCAACAAATCATCCTTGCCTTTGGCCTTCAGTTCCTGCTCCAGCACGAGATTGTGGTCGAAATAGTCTTCGAGCGCCGATTTCCCGCGTGATGTGACAAAGATGAACTCTGTAATACCCGCAGCGCGTGCTTCGTCGATGGCATATTGAACGAGGGGCCGGTCGACCAGCGTCATGATTTCCTTCGGAACGGATTTCGTTGCCGGAAGAAACCGGGTGCCCAATCCTGCGACAGGGAAAATCGCCTTGGTGACCTTGCGTGACATGTGACCTCTCAAATTCAAAAACTTAGCCGGCGGACGTGGTGCATCCGGGGCTTCCTCTTAGGCTGCGAAACCGGATCAATCAATGATGCCCGAAAAAACAGGCCGAAAACGACCGAAGGGTGCCATTTGCTCATGGCAAAGTCAAAACACCCAGTTCCAATAACTCTGCCTTAACGGGCAAGGACCCCGAAGCCGGTTGTCCGGCTTCGGGGACAGGATCAAGCGTTTGCCATGATCGCTTCCAGCGGATCATGCTCGGCCACGAAGTGCCCAGGCGCAATCTCGCTGAGCGCGGGAACATAGTCGGTCTGACCCGCCGCCAGACGGCTGGGCAGGAACCGCAGCGCCGCCTTGGGATCCATGGGTGAGGGAAGTTCGCCCGGCAGTTTCAGCCGTTGGCGGCTGCGCTCGACATCCGGGTCCGGGATCGGAACCGCCGAGATCAGCGATTGCGTGTAAGGATGAACCGGGTTCGCGCAGATCACCTCGCCATCGCCCAGTTCGACGATGCGACCCAGATACAGAACCATGATCCGGTTCGACACCGCGCGCACCACCGACAGGTCGTGGCTGATGAAGATCATCGACAGGCCGAACTCCTGCTGCAGTTCCTTCAGAAGCTGCACGATCTGCGCTTGGATCGATACGTCCAGCGCCGAGACCGCCTCGTCGCAGATGATCAGCTTGGGCTTGTTGATCATCGCCCGGGCGATGCCCACCCGCTGGTTCTGACCGCCCGACAGCTCGTGCGGGTAACGGTTGATCATGTTGGCGTTCAGGCCGACCCGTTCCATCATCTCGGCGACCATCTGCTTGCGCTCGCGCTCGGTCAGGTCGGGGCGATAGGTTTTCAGCGGTTCCGCGATCGAGGCGGAGATCGTCATTCGCGGGTCCAGGCTGGCCAGCGGGTCCTGGAACACGATCTGCAGATCCTTGCGGTACTTGTTCAGCTCGGCCCGTTTCAGCCCGACGATCGGATGGCCCAGCCAGCTGACATTCCCGTCGCTCGGCTCGATCAGCTGCAGCACGGCACGGGCGAGGGTGGACTTGCCGCAGCCAGATTCACCGACCACGCCCAGGGTTTCACCCTTGCGGATGTCAAAGCTGACCCCGTTCACCGCCTTCAACGGCACCTTGCGGCCAAAGATGCCGCCCGGAACGTGGATCGGGAAATGCACCTTGACGTCATCGACCTTCAGCAGCGGCGCCTCGTCGGTCTCCACCGCTTTGGGCGCGTCGCCCGCGTCGATGCGGGGCATGGCCTCGATCAGGGTGCGGGTATAGTCGTGCTTGGGCGCGTGGAAGATCTCGCGCGTGTCACCGGCCTCGACGAACTCACCCAGGCGCATGACCTGCACCCGGTCGCACATGCGGGCCACGACGCCCATGTCATGCGTGATCAGGGCGATGGCCGTGCCTTCGTCCTTTTGCAGACGCACCATCAGGTCCAGGATGTCGGCCTGAACGGTCACGTCCAGCGCGGTGGTCGGTTCGTCGGCGATCAGCAGCTTGGGATTGCACAGCATCGACATGGCGATCATCACCCGCTGGCGCATCCCGCCCGACAGCTCGTGCGGGAACTGGTCCAGACGGCGCGCGGCCTCAGGGATGCGCACGCGGTCCAGCCATTCCAGGCACCGTTGCCGCGCGGCCGAACCCTGCAGGCCTTCGTGCACCTGCAAGACTTCGCGCATCTGCTGGCCAACCCGCAGATGCGGAGTCAGGGCTGTCAGCGGGTCCTGAAAAATCATGCCCACATCGGCACCGCGGATCTGGTTCAGCTTGTTCACGGGCAGGTTCAGAATTTCCTGCCCGTTCAGCAGCACCGACCCGGTGGCCCGGCCCGCCGGCGGTAGCAGCCCCATCGCGGCCATGAAGGTCTGGCTTTTGCCCGACCCGCTTTCGCCGACGATGCCCAGGCATTCGCCCGGCGCGATTTCAAAGCTGATGTTCTTGACGGCCTCGACCACCCCGTCGGGCGTGTCGAACTGAACGCTCAGGTTCTTTACGGAAAGCAGGCTCATGTCAGCGGTCCTTCGGATCCAGTGCGTCACGCAGGCCATCGCCGATGAAGAACATCGTGATGATGATGGTGACGTAAAATGCCAGGGGGTACATCAGTTGCCACAACGTGCCGTAACCCATGGTTCCGGCGCCCTCGGCGATCAGACGACCCAACGAGGTATAGGGCTCGGAGATCCCCAGCCCCAGGAACGAGATGAAGCTTTCCGTCAGGATCATCTCGGGCACCAGCAGCGAGGCATAGACGATCACCACGCCCAGCAGGTTGGGCAGGATGTGGCGGTACATGATGGTGAACTCGCTGACACCGGCGGCGCGGGCGGCCTCGATGAACTCGCGGTTCTTCAGGGTCAGGGTCTGGCCGCGCACGATCCGCGCCATGGTCAGCCAGCCCACCGCACCCAGCGCGATGAACAGCATGAAGAACGACCGCCCCGCCACGACCAGCAGCAGGATGATGACCAGCGTGGCCGGAATAGCCAGCAGGATGTCGACGAAGCGCATCATCACGCCGTCGACGCGCCCGCCGATGTAACCGGCGGCGATGCCGTAGCAGGTGCCGACGATCAGCGCGGTGGCCGCCCCGATCAGACCCACCAGCAACGAGGTGGTGGTGGCCTGGATGACCCGGCTGTACAGGTCGCGCCCCAGATCGTCGACTCCGAAATAGTGCCCGGTCTCGATGGACGGCATCCCCATGCCGGCCACGTCGCCCATGACGTTCCAGTCGATTTCCTCGTTGCTCCAGACGGCAAAGTAGGGCCCGATGATCGTGAACAGAACGATCAGGCCCAGGATGAACACGCTGGCCATGGCGGCCTTGTTGCGGACAAAACGCATCCGCGCGTCCTGCCAAAGCGAACGCCCCTGAATGACCGTGTAATCGGTGATGTCTTCGGCCAGATGGGCGGCTTTCTGAGATTTTCCAAGCATTTGCCAACCCCCCTCAGTAACGGATTTTCGGATCGAACCAGGCATAAGCCAAGTCGGTCAGCAGGTTCACCAGAACGGTCAGAACGCCATATAGGATCGTGACCCCCAGCAGCACGGCATAGTCGCGCGACAGGGCCGAACCCACATAGGCCTGCCCCAGGCCGCCGGTCGAGAAGTAGATGTCAACAAACACCGACCCGGTCAGCACATAGACGAAGACCGGCCCCAGATAGGAAACCACCGGCAGCAGCGTGGGTTTCAGCGCATGGCGCCAGATCACGGTTCTGGTGGGCAGGCCCTTGGCCCGCGCGGTGCGGATGAAGTTCGAATTCAGAACCTCGAGCATCGACGAACGCGTGATCCGCGCGATCGAGCCCATGTACGAGGTCGCAAGCGCGATGACGGGCATGATCAAATATTGCCACTGGCCCCCGTTCCAGCCGCCGCCCGGCAGCCAGCCCAGCCACAGGGTGAAGGTCAGGATCAGGATCGGGCCCATGATGAAGTTCGGCAGCGCCTGGGCAGCGATGCCCAGACCCACGGCGAAATAGTCGATCCAGCTGTTGTGGCGGATCGCGGCGGCGATGCCCAAACTGACGCCCACCAGCGTGGCCACGAGGAAGGACAGCATCCCGTAGGTCAGCGAAATCGGAAAGCCCTGCGCGATGATGTCGTTCACGTCGCGGTCCTTGAACTTGAAGGACGGGCCGAAATCGAAATGCACCACGATGTTGTACAGGTAGTCCCACAGCTGTTTCCACAGCGGCTGGTCCAGCCCATAGCGCGCCTCGATATTGGCCAGAACCTGCGGCGGCAACGGCCGCTCCGAGGTGAAGGGCCCGCCGGGCGCGAAGTGCATCAGAAAGAAACTGGCGACGATCAGCAACAGGATCGTCGGAACGGCGATCAGCAGTCGCCGGATGACATAGGCAAGCATTTCATGCCCCCAATTATTGGCCCTGCCCCAGAGCATGTCCGGGGCAGGGCGCGATCAAAGGATGATGATTACTCGGCGATCTTGTAGAGGTTCTTCGAGTACCAGTTCTGCTCGACGTTGTTCACCGGCCAGTTCCCCACGTCGCTGTCCATCATGTAGACACCGGCATAGTGGTAGATCGGGATCACAGGGGTTTCCTGTGCGATGATCCGCTCAACCTCGGTGTACAGCGGGGCCGGATCGTCCGAGGTTTTGGCCTGAGCCAGCAGCTCGTCGACCTTGGCATTGTTGTACTTGCCGTCGTTATAGCCGGAATCCGACTGCAGCAGGTCCAGGAAGGTCGAGGCTTCGTTGTAGTCCCCGCACCATGCGCCACGGGCCAGTTCAAAGTTCTGGTTGCCGCGCTCTTCCAGGAAGATCTTCCATTCCATGTTGGCCAGTTCGACCTGCGCGCCCAGCTTCTGCTTCCACATCTGGCTGAGGGCCACGGCGACTTTCTTGTGCGCCTCCGAGGTGTTGTAGACCATCGCGAAGCTCAGCGGGTTGTCGGGACCGTATCCGGCCTCGGCCAGCAGTTCCTTGGCCAGCTCGTCGCGCTCGGCTTGCGTCATCGACGCCATTTCCACGACCGGCGGGGTGAACCCTGCGGTGGCTTCGGGGACGAAGGTATAGGCTTCGGGCTGACCGCCGGCCAGGATGTTCTCAGTGATGATCTTACGGTCAACCGCCAGCGACAGGGCCTGACGCACGTTCGGGTCCTTGAAGGCCTCGGGGCCGCCGTCGGACAGGTTGAACGTGTAGTAGTAGTTGCACAGGCGCGGGAAGCTGATCGCCTCGTTCGGGTATTCTTTCTTCAGGCGCGGAAACTGGCCTGCGGGCACCTCGGTGCGGTCCAGCTCACCGGCCAGATAGCGGGTCAGGGCCACGTTTTCATCGTTGATGACCAGCGCCACGACCTTGTCGATGATGGTGTTGTCGTTGTCCCAGTACATCGGGTTGCGCTCGCGCACCGAGCGTTCGTTGGGCAGGTGCTCGGTCAGGACATAGGCGCCGTTCGAGACGATGTTGCCGGGCTTGGTCCATTCATCGCCGAACTGCTCGATGACCTTCTGCGGGGCTGGGAAGGTGGTCGAGTGCGTGGTCATCTGCGGGAAATAGGGCAGCGGCGCGCTCAGTTTCACTTCCAGCGCGTGGTCGTCGATCGCCTTGACGCCCAGGTCGTCGACCGGCTTGTCGCCCGCGATGATCTCGGCGGCGTTCTCGATCGACATCAGTTCCATGAACCAGGCATAGGGCGAGGACAGGGCCGGATCGACGGCGCGTTTCCACGCAAAAACGAAATCATGTGCGGTGACCGGATCGCCGTTCGACCACTTGGCGTTGTCGCGCAGGGTGAAGGTGTAAACGTCCTTAGTTTCGTTGGTGGTATAGCCGGTGGCCACGCCCGGAACCAGGTTGCCGTCTTCGTCCTGGTTCATCAGACCTTCGAACAGGTCGCGGACAATCTCGGCGCCCGACACGTCCTCGACCACCTGCGGGTCGACCGAGCTGTGCTCGTCCAGCACGCGGTAGACGAAGGTCTGGTCATCGGCCAGCGGCTCGCCGGTGACCGGATGGGTGCCCGCGGCCAGCGCGGCTCCGGTGATGAAGGTCGAGCACAGCAGGCCCGCCACCGAGTTTCGAAGGATGGTGTTCATGATCTTCTCCCAATTATTGTGGCGGCGGTCTGCGCATCCATATGGGATGGCGTCCGGCGGCCCTGGTTGCCCGACATCCGCTGGGACCCGGTTCTTTTGAATTTTGGGTTGTGCCAATTCGCAAGGAACACTGCGTCGCAGCTTTCTGGATTGCAGTCGGTGAAGTGGATGCAAGAGCTTCCTCTCGCTGGCCGAGACCGTGCCACTATTTTGGGCAGGGTTAAAGCCTTCCCATGAGTTCGGATCGCCTAAAGGTAGAAAGAAACTTCGTGACGCGTGGTCGCTGAAATTTTGTAACGATGGCGTGTATCGTTGCGATATTTTTGTGCCCAGGCCGCCCGGATTGCAGCCCGAGGCGCGATCTGTTTCGGCAGAATTTCGCCGCTCGCTTTCGCCCGATCAGGCGAATCGCCAGCGGTCAGGGACGCAGCCGCGACTTCATCCCGGCTTCGGGGAAACAGGTGGGGCGCTGGCCGGTTTCTTCCTGCCAGCGGCCGATCGACCGGCGGGTCTTGTATCCCGGGAGCCCGTCGGCACCGCCCACGTCGTGCCCCATCGCGATCAACGCCTGCTGCATGGTCGCGATATCCGATCGGTACAGACCGCCCACCTTGCCCCAGCGCCCTTTGAAATCGCCCACGCCATACTGAATGCGATCGCCCACATGGCCCACGAACAGGGCGTAGAGGTCGCTCATGTTATAGTCTTTGAGAACGTAGAAATTGGGCGTTACGACAAAGGCCGGACCGTTCCGGCCAGCTGGCATCATCAGGTAGCCCTCGCCGCGCAGCTCGTGTTCGGGGAAGGGGCGGCCCGAGACGCGTGTGATGCCCATGGCAACCCAGTCGCGGATCGCCCGGCCCTGGTCGGGACCCTCAAGCGCGCAGGACACAGACGCCGGTACGGTCACCTCGAACCCCCAATCGCGGCCGCTGACCCAACCGTGCCGCGCAAGGTAGTTTCCGATCGACGCAATCGTGTCGTCTGCCGACCCCCAAATGTCGGCTCGGCCGTCTGCATTACCGTCGGCGGCGTGGTTCAAAAAGCTGGTCGGCATGAATTGCGGCTGGCCCAACGCACCGGCCCAACTGCTTTTCATCGCGCGGCCGTTCACGTGACCGGCCTCGACGATCTGCAGCGCGGCGATCAGTTCGCCGGTGAAATACTCCGCACGCGTGCTCATGAATCCCTTGGTGGCCAGCACCTGGATTGCGTCATGCCGGATCGGAACCTGCCCATAGCCGCTTTCTCGGCCCCAGACCGCAAGGATGATCCGGGCGGGAACGCCGGTCTGCGCCTCGACCCGGCGCAGCGTTTCCGCATGACGCTTGGCCATACGCCGACCGCCGGCGGCGGCACCCTGAACCGAATTTGCGTTGAAATACCGGCCGGGGGACCCGAACTCGGCTTGCCTTTGCTTTTGGGGTGTCCGTGCTGGAGAGCCCGGCGGCACAAGATCAGGCAGTTCCCAATTCAGGCGAACCCCGTCGGTTGCGCTGTCAAACGTGCGGCGCGATACACCCTGTGCCCGTGCCAACGGCCAGACCTGTTGTTGCAACCAGTCCTGAAACTGCCGCTCGACCACAGCTCGGTCCTGCGCGATCGCTGCGCCGGAAAACGCGATCAGTCCAATCAGAAAAAGCAGTAAACGCATGACACAATGACTGACCCGAGCCACTGGTCAAGTCAACTCGACGGTGACGTGGTTCCTGGCCGCCGGGGAAAAACCTTGTGAAATTTGCTGACTCTGCCGATAGTTGCACCAACCTGAGGTTTGATGAGGGCGATCCGGCGTGAGTGGAAACAGGACTATACCTGCGGTACTGACAGCGCTGATCGTGGTCGTATTGTGGTTGGGCACGGCGCAATCGGCTCTGGCCAGCGACAGTTTCATGGATCCTCAAGGTCCTATTGCGGCGGTCCAAAAAACACACCTGGTGCGCGCAACCGCGTTGATCCTGATCGCGGTCATTCCGGTTTTGGTTTTGGTCCCCTTGATCGCTCTACGCTATCGGCGCCGCGCGCAAAGCCCGGCTGCCTATCGGCCCAAATGGGATTTCTCGCCCATGCTGGAAACCGCGATGTGGGGTGTGCCGGTGGTGATCGTGGCGCTGCTGTCCTTTTATCTTTGGAAAGCAACCCACCGGCTGGACCCTTACGCGGCCCCGTTCGGCGATGAACCAGCCCTGCGCGTGCAGGTGGTGGGGCTGGATTGGAAATGGCTGTTCATCTACCCCGACTTGGGCATCGCGACGGTGGGTGAGTTCGGGGTACCGACAAAACAACAGGTCGCCCTGACACTGACGACGGACACGGTGATGCAGTCGTTCATGGTTCCAGCCCTGGCAGGGCAGATCTATGCGATGCCGGGAATGACGACCCAATTGCATCTCGTGGCTGATGCCCCCGGACAAATGCAGGGCGAAAACACCCAGTACAACGGGCGCGGCTTCACCAAGCAGAAGTTCCAGACGGTCGCGATGCCGCCGCCGGATTTCGACTCATGGGTCGACCGTGTTCGGCAGAACGGTATCGTTCTGGACCCGGCAACCTATCGGATACTGGCCATGCGGACGGACCGGGACGAGGTTCAGGCCGCGCTTGGCACCGCGCAGATGCCGGACAATGCGCTGTATTTCCGTCTGGATGATCGCGATCTGTTCCACAGCATCCTGGGCCGGTATCACAACGGGCAACCTCTGCCACTGGATCAGCAACCGGGAACCGCCCAATTCGGCCAGGAGGACAAGCAATGACATCTGCCGAGTCCGGTTTCTTCGGCCGTCTGAACTGGGATGCCTTCCCCATCGCCGGGCTGATCCAAGACCCCAATACGAATGAAATCGTGGCCAATGCCGCGGCGGGCGTCGTGATCGTCGGTGTGGTCGCGGTTCTGGGGCTGCTCACCTGGTTTCGCCTGTGGGGGCCGCTGTGGCGTGACTGGCTGACCAGCGCGGATCACAAGAAGATCGGCATCATGTATATCGTCTTCGCCATCGTCATGCTGGCGCGCGGCGTTCTTGAAGGCGTCGTGATGCGCGCCCAACAGGCGGCCGGGCCGGGCGAGGGGTTCCTCGAGGCCGAACACTTTGCCGAGCTGTTCAGCACCCACGGCACGATCATGATCTTCTTCGTTGCGGTGCCTTTCGTGTTCGGACTGGCGAATTTCCTTGTCCCGCTGATGATCGGCGCGCGCGACGTGGCCTTTCCGGTGATGAACCAGATCAGCCTCGGCCTGACGGTTTCGGCGGGGATGATGCTGATGGTCAGCCTGGTGGTGGGCGAGTTTTCCACCGGCGGCTGGACGGCCTATCCGCCCTATACCGGCGCGGCCTTCAATCCGGGCGTGGGGCCGGATTACTGGATCTGGGCGATCGTGGTGTCGGGCATCGGCACCACCCTGACGGGGATCAACTTTGCCGTCACGATCTACAAGCTGCGCGCGCCGGGGATGAAATTCATGCGGTTGCCGATGTATTGCTGGACGATCATCTGCAGCTCGATCCTGATCGTGTTCGCCATGCCGCCTTTGGGGGTGGCGGCGCTGTTGCTGGCCGCCGACCGGTATCTTGATTTCCATTTCTTCACCAATGACCTGGGCGGCAACATGATGAACTATGCCAACCTGTTCTGGCTGTTCGGTCACCCCGAGGTCTACCTGCTGGTTCTGCCGGCCTATGGTATCTATTCCGAAGTCTTCGCGACCTTCTCGGCCAAGCGGCTCTATGGCTACAACTCGCTGGTGATCGCGACCATGTCGATTGCGGTGCTGTCGTTTACCGTCTGGCTGCACCATTTCTTCACCATGGGTCAAAGCGCCCTGATCAACGCGGTCTTCGGCATAGCCACGATGCTGATCGCCATTCCCACGGGCGTTAAGGTCTATGACTGGATGGCCACCCTGTATCGCGGCCGCATCCGGTTCTCGGTGCCGATGCTGTACGGGCTGGCCTTTCTGTTGCTGTTCGTGATCGGGGGGCTCAGCGGTGTGATCCTGGCCAACCCGACCGTCGATTACCAAGTGCACAATACGCTGTTCCTGGTCGCGCATTTCCACAACGTGTTGCTGCCGGGTGTCCTGTTCGGCTTGCTTGCTGGCTACAACTACTGGTTTCCCAAGGCGTTCGGCTTCCGCCTGGATGAGGCCTGGGGGCGGGTTTCGGTCGTGCTGTGGACGGTGGGCTTCATGCTGACCTTCCTGCCGCTGTATTTCGTGGGTCTGATGGGTATGCCGCGCCGCTCCTACAGCTGGGAGGATCCGAGCTTTCACCCCTACATGATCACAGCCGTCATCGGCGCGCTGGTCATTCTGGCGGCCTTGCTTTCGGTCGTCGTGCAGCTGTGGGTCAGCATCCGCAACCGGGAACAGAGCCGCGTTCCGGTTGGCGACCCCTGGGACGCCCGCACGCTGGAATGGTCGATTCCGGCCCCGCCGCCGCCCTACAATTTCGCGATCATCCCGCATGTCACGGACCGCGACGATTTTGCCGCCGCGAAAGAGCGTGGCGAGGCCTACCCGCACCCCGACCGGTACGAGGACATCACCATGCCGCGCAACACCGGCATCGGTTTCGTGCTCTGCGTGCTCAGCGGTGTGTGGATGTTTGCGCTGGTCTGGTGGATCTGGTGGCTGGCGGCGCTGGTGACAGTGATGATGATCCTGTCGTTCATCCTGTGGACCTTTCAGACCGATACCGAAGAAGTGGTGTCTGCTGACGAGGTGCGCAGGCAGCACGAGGCCTGGCTGGACCTGGTCCGCAACGCGACCCCTGTGAACCGGGATCACGAAGGCGCCCCAGAAAACACCGGGCTTGCCCGACCGGATCTGGAGGCAGCGACATGAAGCCTGCACCAACCCACAGTTACCCCGGTCTGAACCTTGGGCGGCGTCATGCCAGCGCCCACAAGGCGACCGAAGTGGTGACCTTCGGTTTCTGGGTCTTTCTGATGAGCGACCTGGTCTATTTCGGGCTGATGTTCGGCGTCTACATCACCATGATCGACGCGCAGGCCGGTGGTCCGGGTCCGCACGAGTTGTTCGATCTCTACAGCATCTTTGCCCAGACGCTGATCTTGTTGACCAGCAGCCTGACTGTTGGACTTGCCATGCTGGCGCTGAAATACAACCTGCCGCGCGGTCGGATCGTCCTGTGGTTCGGGGTTACGCTGCTGCTTGGGCTGAGTTTTCTGGTCCTCGAGATCCGCGATTTCATGTCGATGGCGGACAAGGGCGGCATCCCGCAGCGCAGCGGTTTCCTGTCCGCCTTCTACGGGCTGGTGCCTCTGCACGGGCTGCATGTGGCTGCGGGCTGTGTGTGGCTGGTCGTTCTGGGCATTCAACTGCGGGTCATGGGGATGACCGACCTCGTGATTTCGCGCGTGGTGCGGCTGGCACTGTTCTGGCACTTCCTTGATCTGATCTGGATCGGCATCATCACCATCGTGTATTTCGGAGGGCTGACCTATGGATAAACGGTCCGAGATGCACAGGCGCGAGCGGCGCCGGTATGTGATCGGCTATGGCGGCTCGCTGTTGCTGACACTCACCGTGTTTGCGATCGCCTACTGGTTCGGCATCGAGACCAAGGGTGTCTACCTTGCAATTGGGCTGTTGGGTTTGGCGCAGCTAATCGTTCAACTGGTCTATTTCCTGCATATCGACCGTCGCCGCAGCAGCCGCGAAGATCTGGATTTGGTCCTGTTCTCGACGCTGGTTCTGCTGATCATCATTCTTGGAACGGTCTGGATCCTGGGCAATCTGGCCATGCGGATGCACATGCCGGGCATGTAGCGACCGGCTAGCCCATCATCCACAGTCCCAGCCACAGGGCCAGCCAGCACAGTCCGAGGCTGAGCAGGATGTTTCCACCCGCAAGGACAATCGTCCGCTCACGCTGCAGTTCAAGAGACTGGTAGGCAAAGCTGGAGAATGTCGTGAACCCTCCGCAAAAGCCGAAAACCAGGCGCTTTTCTTCTTCGGCCATCTCCACGGGCCCGCCGAGGTACCCGATCCAAAGCCCCAACAACAGGCTGCCCAATACGTTCACGACCAGCGTCGAGACCGGCAGGTCGTGGGTGATGGCCCGCGCGACCCAGTGGCGAAGGACTGCTCCCAGTCCGCCGCCCAGCCCAAACACCGCATGCAGATACAGATCGGTCATTCGGCCCGCCCTCCTGAGCTGCGGCGGCGTCCGATTGCCTCGCCCAGAATGGCCGCGCCCAAACCACAGATAACTTCGGCCGCCAACGGGAAGATGACCGACCAGCCGTCGGTTTCAGCGATCCGTTCCAGTTCGGCGGCAAAGGACGAAAACGTCGACAATCCGCCGCAGAAACCAACGGCCCCGAGGTGCAGAACATGGGCATGCACCCGGCCCCGTATGGCGTAGAGCCATCCCAGAATGAAACAGGCCACGACATTGATGCCGAAGGTCGATGTCAGCAACGGCATCCCCGGGATTTCCAGCGCAAACAGTTCGCGCAGGATCGACCCAGCCGCCCCGCCGACAAAGACGGCGGCGTACATCATGGGCTTCCCCGAAACTGCCGCCTGAGTTTTGGCCAAGGACGCTTCTCCGCCTGTGGGGTTTGGATTTGGATAGCGGCTGTGCCGCCCGGGTTCAACCGCCGCAACCAAGCCACCGCAAATCCGCGCGATGCCCGGGGTGGCTGTACAAAGGCTTGCAATCAAAGGGCAACCTGCCCACGATCTATCGGGACAGGCCCGATGGGGTCGGAACCAGAGGGCAGGTCATGACGTCGAATTCCGTATGCAAGGTATTGCTGGATATTCTCGCGGATGCCGGAGGGTGCCAGATCTTCGGCGTGACGGGCGATGCGCTCAACCCCCTGCTTGAAGCCATGCGCGGGGATAGCCGATTCGAATGGATCGGGGTCAGGCACGAGGAAAACGCAGCCTATGCAGCCTATGCCCAGGCGCATCTGACCGGCGGGATCGGGATTTGTGCCGGAACCGTCGGTCCCGGCGCGCTTCACCTGATCAATGGACTGTACAACGCCCGGCGTGAGGGTGCAGGGGTCGTGGCGATCACAGGTCAGGTCGCTCATCGGGAGCGCGGGACCGGATACCACCAGGAAGTCAATCTTGAGAAAGTGTTCGAGGATGTCTGCGGCTATCAGGCCGTGATCAATTCGCCGGACCAGATGCCGCGACTGGCTCAGATCGCCGTGCAACGCGCCTTGATCAACCGCGAGGTCGTGCGGATCGAACTGCCCATCGACATATCCGAACAGCAGGTGCCCAGCTTGCACCAACTGCACCCGATCCTGAAAACGCCATCAACGCTGATCCCGCCCGAATCCGAAATCGACCGTGCGGCTGAGATCATCAACGCGGGCAGGAAAGTCGCTCTTTTCGCCGGCGTGGGATGCAGAGAAGCCAAAGACAAGGTTCTGGCTCTGTCCCAACGGCTGAACGCGCCGATCACGCATTCCCTCAAGGGCAAGGACATTTTTGACTATGATGATCCCAACGTGGTCGGGATGACCGGGTTGATCGGCAATCCCGGCGGGTATCATGCAGTGCGCGACTGCGATGTGCTGGTGATGCTGGGGACGGACTTCCCATACGAGTGGTTCCTGCCGGAAAACGCGAAAATCATCCAGATCGATCGCAACGTCGAACATCTGGGACGCCGCGCGCCCATCGCATCGGGATTGCTGGGAGATGTGGGCGCGACGCTGGATTTGCTCTTGCCAAAGCTGGCCGCAAAGGACGACAGGGCGTTTGCCGATCGTCAAGTCAAGCTGTGTACGAAATGGCTGGCGCAGCAAGACCGCGACTCCAGTCTCGAGCGCGACACCGAGCCACTCCACCCGCAGCTATTCGCGCGGCAGGTCTCCGACAAGGCTGCCGATGACGCGATATTTGCAATGGACATCGGCGAATGCACGGTCTGGGTGGCGCGTCAGACGCGGATGAAAGGCGGACGGCGCATGGTGGGGTCGTTCAACCATTCGTCACTGGGGTCCGGGTTGCCTTCGGCGTTGGGAGCCGCCGCACTGGATCCGCAGCGCGAGGTTTGGGCGTTCTGCGGGGATGGCGGTTTTGGCATGTCCATGCAGGATTTCGTGACTGCCGTGCGCTACGAGTGGCCCATCAAGGTGCTGGTCTTCAACAACCAGACGCTCGGCTTCGTGAAGATGGAGATGGAGGTGGCGGGTTATCCGCTGAACCCCGCTGCTACCGATCTGGTGAACCCGGACTTTGCGGAATACGCGAGGGTTTGCGGTGGGGATGGGGTCCGTGTGGAACGTGCGGCTGACATCCCCGAGGCCGTCGCGCGGGCCAAAGCCAGCCGAAAGCCATTCATCATCGACGCCATGGTCACGCCCGGCGAGTTGGTCATGCCTCCGCATATCGATACCAAGATGGCCTGGGGTTTCGGCATGTCGAAACTGAAAGAAGGCATCCTGCTGGCCAAGGGTGAACACGCGCAGTGGGACAACTGGGTCAAGGAACTCAAGGCCAACCTCTGACCGGTTGGCCCAAGGGAGAGCAAGATGATCGTACGTCGAATCTATTATGTCGTGACCTATGTGGTTCTGCCTTTGACCGTGGTCTGGGGTTTGTACTGGCCTCCGGCATTCTGGCTGCTGATTTTGCTCGTCCCTTACGCGTTGGTCGGGCTGTACGACATGCTGACCACCAAACACAACGTACTGAACAACTATCCGGTTCTGGGCCATTTCCGGTACATGCTGGAGTTCGTCAGCCCGGAAATCCGCCAGTATTTCGTGGAAACCAACGAAAGCGGGCGGCCCTTCAATAGGATCATTCGCGCGCTGGTGTATTCACGAGCAAAGGGACAGGTCGACACTCAGGCCTTCGGCACCCAGTACGATATCACCGAAGTCGGATATCACCGGGCCAACCATTCGCTTGCGCCTAAGGACGTTCCAGAAAGCGAAGAGCGTGTGATGCTGGGCGGTCCTCAGTGTGAAAAGCCCTATCTCGCATCGCGGCTGAACGTTTCAGCGATGAGCTTCGGAGCACTTAGCGCCAACGCGATCCGCGCCCTGAACGGCGGGGCCAAGGATGGCGGTTTCGCACACAACACGGGCGAGGGCGGGCTGTCGCCGCACCATCTTGCCGAAGGCGGCGATATCATCTGGCAGATTGGCACCGGATACTTCGGTTGTCGGACGGCAGAGGGCGGCTTTGACAAGGACAAGTTCGCCCAGAATGCCCAGAAGGATGTCGTGAAGGCGATTGAGATCAAACTGTCCCAAGGCGCGAAACCGTCCCATGGCGGTGTTCTGCCGGCGGCCAAGGTCGATGAAGAGATCGCGCTTATTCGCGGCGTACCCGTGCATCAGGATGTGATTTCGCCACCCATTCACTCGGCCTTTGACGGGCCAACGGGCCTGATGCATTTCGTGCAGCACCTGCGCGAAATGTCCGGGGGCAAACCCGTCGGTTTTAAGCTGTGCATCGGCAACCGGTCCGAGTTCATGGGGATCTGCAAGGCCATGCTGGAAACCGGCATTCTGCCCGATTTCATCACCGTAGACGGGGCCGAGGGCGGGACCGGCGCGGCGCCTGTGGAATTCACCAACCGTCTGGGCGTACCGTTGAACGAAGGGCTGATCTTCGTGAACAACTGTCTGCGCGGAGTAGGTCTGCGGGACAAGATCCGGGTGATCTGTTCAGGCAAAGTGGCAACCGGCTATGACATGATCGAGAAATTCGCGCTGGGGGCTGACATGTGCAATGCGGCGCGGGCGATGATGTTCGCCGTGGGCTGCATTCAGGCCCTGCATTGCAATACGAACCGCTGCCCGTCGGGCGTCGCAACACAGGATCCCATTCGCGGCCGCGCGGTCAACGTGCCGCAGAAACGCAAGCGGGTTCACCGCTTTCATGACGCCACCCTGGAAAGCTTTCGCGAAATACTGGGTGCAATGGGGAAAGAGCGCGTATCTGACCTCGGCCCATCCGATATCTACCGCCGAATTGCCAACGAGCGCGAGTGCTCATACGCGGAACTTTACACCTTTATCGAGCCAGGTGCCTTGTTGAAAGACACAGTGCCGCAGGAATTTGCAGCGGATTGGCAGAAGGCGTCGGCCAGCCATTTCTGATTTTTTCTCGAATGGTCCAAGGATCCGTTCCTGTCTTGCGTCTGAATAGTCAGAATGAGCAAACTGACCTCGGATGAAGAATTGGCCCATGCGGCCACCAACGGGGACGCGGAAGCGTTCGCGACGCTGCTTGGGCGGCACTATGACCGCGTGTTCCGGCTGGCCTTTCGGCTGACCGGCAGCGCCGAGGTCGCCGAAGATCTGACGCAGGACATATGTGCCGCCTTGCCCGCCAAAATTGTCGGCTTTCGAGCGAGTTCAAAGTTCACGACCTGGCTGTATCGGGTCGTCTGCAACGCGGCACACGATGCGCGGCGTCGAACGGCCAGCCGAAACCGTGCAGCAATCGGCTGGGGCGATGTGGAAAAGATGCGGCGCGCCGAAGCCGTCGAGACGGCCGAGGCCCTGTCATGGCTGCAACGGGCCATGCAGAGCTTGCCCGAAGATCTGCGTCAGACACTGGCGCTGACGCTGGATGATGAAATGACCCATGCACAGGCCGCCGACGTGCTGGGCGTGTCCGAGGGCACGGTCTCATGGCGCCTGTCCGAAGCCCGAAAGCGCCTGCGCGCGATCAAACAAGAGGAGCTTGCCCAATGAGTGATGAGCTCGATGATCTGAAAACACTGATGGATGCCGCAACGCCTGCAGCAGATGAAAAGCGGCGGGCCGTCAATTTGGAGCTGGCCAGAAAAAACTTTGCTGATCTCCAAGGATCCCGACCCGGTACGCGTCCCAATGTCAAGCGAGGCCCGTTGGCCCGCGTGACAGAAGGAACCAAAGCCATGTTGAATGCAATTTCGACCCGCGGCACGCTGGCCGCTACAACAGCCATCGCTGCCGTTGCGCTGATCATGATCGTGCCGCAGACACGGGACGGTGTGCTGTCCCCCAGGTTCGGTACCGAGACCCGGGTGATCGGCCAGCCGCAGGCGGTTCGGCCAACCGGTCGATCAGACGCTGAAACGGCCGAGATGGATCTCGAGGAACCCGTTGTCGAAGCGCCGATGGTTGTGGATGAAGCCCGGGAACCTCTGGCAAAACGCAGCCTTCTCTCGCAAGGCCGCCTCGCCGACAGCACAGTGGCCCCTTCGGTTTCGAGCGACGCTTTTCGTCCGCCAGCGCGACCCGAGCAGTCGTCCGAAGAATTTGCAAACGCCGAAACCAACTCACTCAAGGTCACCGCGGAAGAACCGGTTTCCACGTTTTCGATTGACGTCGATACCGCATCTTACGCCATCGTCAGGTCCTCGCTTCTGGCTGGTCACTTGCCCCCGCGTGACGCGGTGCGGATTGAAGAAATGGCAAACTACTTTCCCTATTCCTATCCGGCGCCGGACGGCGCGGTGCCGTTTCAGCCAAGCATCACGGTCATGCCCAGCCCCTGGAATACCGGTACTCGACTGGTCCATATCGGCATTCAGGGAACGCTTCCGGTGATCGAGGAGCGTCCGGCGCTCAATCTTGTCTTTCTCATCGACACCTCGGGCTCGATGCAGGACGCCAGCAAGTTGCCCTTGTTGAAACGGTCCTTGCGCCTGATGTTGCCCAAGTTGCGACCCGAGGATCAGGTGTCGATCGTGACCTATGCTGGCAGTGCGGGCCAGGTTCTGGAGCCGACATCTGCAGCCGATCAGGCCAAGATCCTGCGGGCGCTCGAACAATTGGACGCGGGCGGGTCCACAGCGGGACAAGCCGGGCTTCAGCAAGCCTATCAGGTTGCTGAAGACATGGCCGCCGAGGGCGAGGTGACGCGGGTCATTCTGGCCACGGACGGGGATTTCAACGTTGGCCTGTCCGATCCCGAAGCTCTCAAGGAGTTTATCTCTGACAAGCGCGACAGCGGAACATACCTGAGCGTTCTGGGTTTCGGGCGCGGTAACCTTGATGACGCGACGATGCAGGCCCTGGCCCAGAACGGAAACGGTCAGGCGGCTTACATCGACACGCTGGGTGAGGCCCGCAAAGTGCTGGTTGACCAACTGACCGGTGCGCTGTTTCCGATTGCCAACGACGTCAAGATTCAGGTCGAATTCAACCCTGCCCAAATCGCCGAATACCGCCTGATCGGATACGAAACCCGCGCTTTGCGCCGCGAGGACTTTTTGAATGACACTGTTGATGCGGGCGACATAGGTGCTGGCCACAGCGTGACCGCGATTTACGAAGTCACGCCGGTCGGCTCCAACGCAATTCGCAATGCACCGCTACGGTATGGAAACACCGCCCCCGCTTCGGGCAGTGATGAAATCGGCTATTTCAAGCTGCGGTACAAAACACCCGGCGACACGCGCGGCCAATTGATCGAGCAACCGATCTTGGACGGGCAGGGCCGCCAGACGGACGACGTGAGGTTTTCCGTCGCGATTGCAGGTTTCGGCCAGTTGTTGCGCGGCGGCACTTACCTGTCCGACTGGAGCTATGATGATGCAATCGCGATGGGCAACACAGCCCGTGGGGCCGATCCTTTCGGGTACCGGACCGAAGCCGTGACCCTGATGCGTCTGGCGCAATCCCTGTCAAAATAAAGGGTGGGCAATCCGTGTCAGTTCAACGACGGGCGCGGATTGTTGGCAGCGTGCGAATGAATCTTCCGCACGCTCCACTCAACTGCGTCTCGCATGGTTTTGCCCAATGCGGTGTCAAAAGCGGTAACAAGATCCGGCGTCTCGTCGCTGGTCGAGACAACGGCTTCCTGGAACGAGCTTGAAGCGATGATCTTGTCTTCGAACTCGTCGATGATCTTGATGTTCATTCGCACTTCGATTTTTACGGTTTTCGAGTTTTCGGTTTCTCCGACGACAATCCCTTGAAACTCGCGCAGGTCCGGAACGATGACGTAGTCGGCGCGCAGGCCGACCGTGGAACGACCCACGGCGGCGACGCGACCGCTGTTTTCAAAGCTTTCGACCATCAACGCCTGAACGATCAAAGGTGCTCGGTCCACCCACCGGGCACGCGGCAGATACTGGACCTGCAGGGGCGTCGGCTGCACGGCAATCTGGTCGGTGTTCACCGCAGCGGTCGCAGTGGGTTCCTGGATGACGATCTGTTTCTGCACCCGGGGCAAAGACTGCGAGAACGTGCTCTTGGGGGTCAGCAGATACAGGTCGTTCGGTTTCGAGGCCTGTTTCAACGTGCCAAGACCGGCACATCCGCCCAGCGTCGTGATTGCAAGGGTCAGAAGAAGGGGCCTGATCATTGACGGAACTCCGATGCTTGGGTGCCCAGAAGGAAACGCGCGGGATCGCGCTCGACCTTGTCGACAAGACGGTCCAGACTGATGACAAGGCGTTGGGATTCTTCCACGAAACGAACGAATTGTGGCAGTCCGACCCGCAGGAAGTCTGAAACCTGCCGGCGGTTTTGTTGAACGATGCCGTCGATCGTTCCCAACAGGTCCGATGCCGATTGCGACGCGCTCAGAACGTCCGCTGAAATCTGGTCGATCTTGTCGGTCACGTTCGTTACCGTTTCGGCCACTTTGGTGGCGGCGTTTCGGATGTCATCAACAACCTGAGCGACATCTTCGTCCATCACGCGATTGGCCGAGTCGAACGCGCGTTCTGCGGATGCCAGAGTTCCTTTCGCCGTATCCATGGCCGAGGTCACCGAGTCGAGCGTTTGGTTGGCGTTTGCAAACGTGTTGTTCACCGTTGCCATTGTGACCGCGGCTTCATCCGACAACCCCATCAGGCGGTCCGCGAGTTGCGACCCGCGCTCGATGAAGGGGCGGACGTCGTCTTCGATGACCGTGTTTGCCGTGGCCAGCGTCTGGTTCGCGCTGTCCAGTGCGGTTTTTGCCGATTCCGAGGCCGTTTTGATGCTGTTCAGCGTATCAGTTCCGGTGGTCAGCGTGGTTTCTGCGGTATCGGCCAACTGATCCAGGCGTTTGGTGAAGGCCCCGATGTCCTTTGCCGCGCCGCCCAGATCGCTGGACAGGGATTCAAAATCGTTCAGGGTCTTGTCCAAGCGGCCCGAGGCCGAAGCCAGGTTGTCGAGGATATCCGACACGGCCTTGCGATTGTTGTCATCCACCACTGCGTTCAGGTTCTCCAGCAAGGTCACCGCCTCGTCCAGGACCTTGGGTGCGCCTTCGAACAGGGATTGGATGGCGCTGCGCTTGCTTTTGATGACACTGTTCTGCGGCAACCTCTCGGCATCGGGCGAACCGCCCGACAGCTCGACATAGCTGACGCCGGTCACCCCCAGTGACTGCAACTGCGCGATCGTGTCCGTGGTCACCGGAATGTCTGCATCAACCTCAAGCCGGACCCTTACTTTGGACGGATCATCGTCATCCAGGTCCAGCGAAATCACCTGTCCCACGGGCAGACCGTTGTAGCTGACGCCACCGGCGGCTGACAGGCCCGACACGTTGTCGAACAGCACGTCATAGTAAGCGTATTGGCGCGTGACTTCGAACTTGGCCAGCCACAGGAAGAAACCGAACGCGCTGAGGATGCCCGCCAGTGTAAACGCGCCGATCAGGATATAGTTCGCCCGGGTTTCCATCGCCTCTACCTGTCCTGCCCCTTCTGTTGCGCCGCGCGGGCCCGGGGGCCAGTGAAGTACTCCTGCACCCAAGGGTGGTCGACCTTGGTCATGTCTTCAATCGGACCTTCCACTAGCACGCGCTTTTCTGCAAGAACCGCAACGCGGTCGCAGATCGCGTACAGGCTGTCCAGGTCATGTGTTACCATGAAAACGGTCAATCCCAAGGCCTGTTGCAATTCTCCGATCAATTCGTCGTAGGCCGCGGCGCCGATGGGATCCAGCCCGGCGGTGGGCTCGTCCAGAAACACGATCTCGGGGTCCAATGCCAATGCTCGGGCCAGCGCGGCCCGCTTGCGCATTCCGCCTGACAGCTCTGACGGGAACTTGCCGCAACTCAGCTGTGGCAGCCCCACAAGGCTGATCTTGAGGCTGCCGAGCGCCCGCATCAAGCTCTCGCTCAGACCGGTGTGTTCGCGCAACGGGGCCATGACATTCTGAAGCACGGTCAGCGAGGAAAACAGTGCCCCGTCCTGAAAGGCGACGCCCCAGCGTTTCTCGATGCGGCGTCGGTCGGCCTCGGGGCCGTTCAGCACGTCGACACCCAAAACTTCGATACTGCCTGCCGCCGGTTTGTTCAGCCCGACGATGGTGCGCAGAAGGACGGACTTGCCGGTCCCGGACCCCCCGACAATGCCCAGCACTTCGCCGCGCCAGACATCCAGGTTCAGGTCGTCATGCACCACCTGCGGACCGAACTGGTTGCGCAGATTGCGCACACGGATCACCGCTTCGCGCTGCGCGTCCAGCTTGGCGGTCGATGTCTGAGCGGATCCATCCATGTCAGACACCGATCTCGGAGAAGAAAATGGAAAACAGCGCGTCGATGGCAATGACCATGAAAATCGACTGAACAACCGACGCGGTGGTGCGTTGGCCGACGCTTTGGGCGGAACCCTTGACCTGCATTGCCTGCCAACAGGCGATCACCCCGATGACCATGGCAAAGAAAGGCGCCTTGATCAGCCCAACCGCCAGATGCCAGACGCTGGTGTTTTCCTTCAGGCGCGTAATGAACATTCCGGGGCTGACGCCCAGATCGATCCAGCTCATCAGGGCGCCGCCAAAAAGGCCTGCGATGTCGGCCACGAAGCCCAGGATCGGCAGCATGATAAGCAGTGCAAGAACCCGTGGTATGACGAGCACCTCGATCGGGTCCAGACCCAATGTGCGCATGGCGTCGATTTCTTCCTGCACTTTCATCGAGCCGATCGAGGCCGTGAAGGCCGAGCCGGATCGACCAGCCACGATGATGGCGGTCAGCAGGATACCCAGCTCGCGCAATACCGAGATCGAGATCAGCTCGACCACGAAAATTTCCGCGCCGAACTGTTTCAACTGGGTGGCCCCCTGAAAAGCCAGCACCACGCCGATCAGAAACCCCATCAGCGCCACGATGGGCAGGGCCTTGAACCCGGTTTCCTCCATCTGCGACACGACCGCCGCGCGGCGCAGGCGCCACGGCATGATCATCGTGCGGCCCAGCCGGTGCAGGGTCAGGCCCAGAAAGCCGAGAATCGACATGGTGTCGCGCCCGGCGCCCACCGTTGATTGGCCCAGGCTCTCAAGCCATGGCATGAATCCTTTTGGTGGGGCCTCGGCGGGAATGTCCTTGGGAATGTTCTCCGAGACGGTTTCCAGCAGCGCGGAATGTGCCGGTTTCAACCCGTCGAAAGCCACGGTCGCCCCTATGGCTGCGCAGCGGTTTTTCAGGTCCGCGATCAGCCACGCGCCGCCGGTGTCCAGCGCATCGATTTCGGACATGTCGACCGTCACATGCGCCGCATCCGGGCGGGTGGCGCGAAAGGCATCTTCGACGGCGCTCAACGACTGTGTCAGCATTTCGCCAGACACAATCACGCGCGCTGTTCCGCCTTCCTGTTCGACTGCGATCGAGGGTTTCGTCATGCCGGTATCAGACGGGAAACCGTTCCGGGCCGCAATGGCTTTGTTCAACCGGGCGGCGATTTGGGTGCGGGGGTTACCGGTTTGCACGGCCCGGGTCGCCCAAGAGGCGAGAATTGGCGCAAAACCGGTTGCCTGCCCGTGGGAACCCCGACACAGTCCGCACCGTCGAACACCAGTTTTCCAATGGGAATCACGGCATGAGCCAAGCAGGAAATGTTCTTTTCATCATCATCGACCAATTGCGGGCCGATTGTCTGCGCGGCGCTCTGGCTGATCATGTCAACCTGCCCAATCTGCGCGCCTTCATGGACGAGGCCGTTTCGTTCGACCGGCATTTTTCCGTTACCAATCCCTGCGGGCCGTCCCGCGCCTCTATCCTGACCGGGCAATATGCGATGAACCATCGTTCGGTCCGCAATGGCACGCCGCTGCGCCACGACACGCCAAACATCGCGACCGAGATGCGAAAAGCCGGCTATCTGCCGATGCTGTTCGGCTATACGGACACCTCGGCCGATCCTCGGGTTCATCATCCGAATGATCCGTCGGTGAAGACCTACGAAAACCCGATGCACGGGTTTCATGAAGTACTCGAAATGCGCCTTGAGGAGTCCTATCCTTGGCGGTCCTACTTGATGCGCCGGGGATACGAGTTTGAAGACTACTGGGATCTATACAAGCCGGTTTCGCCGGATGGGTCGGCCCCAAAATTGAATGACCCGGCCCTCTACACGGCCGAGGACAGCGACACCGCATTTCTGACCAACGGATTTCTGGACGGAATTGCCGCCTATCGGAACTCGGGATGGTTCGCGCATTTGACGTATATCCGACCGCATCCGCCACTGGTGGCGCCCGCGCCCTACAACCGGATGTACGATCCCAACGCGTTGCCTTTGCCAAACCGTCTGCCCAGCCCCGAGGACGAAAAGGCCGTGCACCCGTTCTTTGGACCCGCTCTGGCCTCGAATACACCAAAAGACTGCGTGCAAGGTTTTGCCGAGGTGGAGCCGATGGATGAGAACATTCAGACCCTGCGGGCCGTCTATCTTGGATTGGCAACCGAGGTTGACCATCATATCGGCCGGGTCATCCGCTTTCTCAAGGACAGCGGCCAGTACGATGACACGCTGGTGGTGATCACCGCGGATCACGGCGAGATGTTGGGCGATCATTATTCCTGGGGCAAAATGTCGGTGTATGACGCGGCTTACCACACGCCGCTGATCATTCGCCTGCCCGGCAACACTCAGATGGCCGGCCAGCGCGTCGAAGTGCCGACCGAGTCAATTGATGTCGCACCCACGATCCTGGATTGGGTTGGGCAAGAGATACCGAACTCGATGGATGGTCGATCCTTGTTGCCGCTGCTGCGTGGTGCCGTGCCACAGGACTGGCGCCGGTATTCCTTCAGTGAGCTGGACTTTGCCGATCCACTGACGCCCACTCAGTTTCAGCGTGATCTTGGAACGGGTCACAGCAACTCGTGTCTGGGCATCCTACGTGACGAGCGCTTTACCCTGGTCGAGTTCGCAGCTGACCTGCCGCCGTTGTTGTTCGACCACCACGGTCGGGGCGAGGCCGAGAGTGTCGCCGCAAACCCTGAATACGCAGCTGATTTGGCGCGGCTTGGTCGTGAAATGCTGCGCCACCGTATGCGGAACATGGATCATTCCCTGTCCCTGCATTCCGTGACATCGCAGGGGCCGAAATCAGTGCGCAGGTTCGATTGATCCAGGCGGTTGCCGACGATTTTCCAGATCTGTGCCGCCGCTGGCGGACACAGTTCCGCGCAGCCCCGGCGCCAAACAAATTCAGATAATTCAATGGACAAACGGTTTCCGTGGGGTATCGTGACCTTGGAAATTCCTGCGCTGATCGCACCCGTCCGGGCCTCCGGACAGCTGACGTTCAGGGTGGACTGAGCGACGCAACAAACCCGAAAGGCGCAGTATGGTCGATTGGCTGGTGAATATCCTGCAAACCTATCCGGAACTGGCTGTCTTCCTCGCCATCGGCATCGGGTTTTTGGTCGGACCAATCAAGGTCATGGGGTTCAGTCTGGGTTCGGTCACGGGCACCCTGTTGGCGGCCGTCGTGATCGGGCAGGCACAGATCAGTATCGATTCAGCGGTGAAGTCCACCTTCTTCATCCTGTTCATCTTCGCAGTTGGTTACGGCGTTGGGCCGCAGTTCATTCGCGGCCTCAAGGTTGACGGCGCGCGCGAGGTGCTTTTTGCGCTGAGCGTCCTCGCCTTGTGTCTGATCGTGCCGGTCGTGTCGGCCAAGATCGCCGGGCTCGAGCTTGGCTACGCCGCGGGCCTGTATGCCGGCTCGCAAACGATTTCTGCGGCGATCGGAGTGGCGACCGACCAGATCAACCAGTTGGGTTTGTCGGCCGAGCAGGCCAAAACCTATTCCAACCAGATCCCGGTTGCCTATGCGGTGACATATATCTACGGCACGATCGGGTCGGCGATCATTCTGGCCAAGATCGGCCCGCGCCTGATCGGTGTTGACCTGGTGGCCGCCTGCAAGGAATACGAGGCCAAGCTGAGTGGCGGCGAGGATGTCGAGACCGGTGGCGGCATCGTTTCGGCCTATCGCGCGATCGAGGCGCGCGCCTTTGAGATTCCCGAAAGCAGCGAATTGCTCGGCCAGCCGGTCAAGGATCTGTTGCCGGGCGTCCGCGTCTATGCCGAACGCCTCAGCCGAGGTGGCAAGATCGTCGAGGTTGACGCGGACACGGTGCTGCAAGCGGGTGATGTCGTGATGTTCTCAGGCCGCCGCGGTGATCTTGTCGGAGCGCTCGAGCCCAGCCTCAAGGAAGCCGATGCGCCCGAACTGCTGAGCATCCCATCGGAAAAACTGGACGTTTTGATCACAAGCAAGGACGTGCACGGCAAGACATTGGATGAGCTCAGCAAGATGCCTCAGGCACGTGGCGTGTATGTGTCGAAGCTGACGCGCAACATGATTGATCTGCCGCTGCTGCCGGGCACGGTTCTGCATCGCGGTGACATTCTGACCATTCTGGGCAGCAAGCGCCATGTCGAGGCGGCCATTGCCGAAATCGGGTACGCCGACCGGCCCGTTGACACGACCGATCTGGCCTTTGTGGGCTGGGGCATTTTCATCGGGGGTGTCATCGGCACGCTTGCAATTACAATGGGCGGTTTTCCAATCAGCCTGTCCACCACTGGTGGCGCGTTGCTGGCCGGGCTGCTGCTGGGGTGGTTGCGCACCGTTCACCCGACCTTCGGTCGCATTCCCGCACCGTCGCTGTGGTTGATGAATACGCTGGGCCTGAATGTCTTCATCGCGGTCATCGGGATATCGGCCGGGCCCGGTTTCGTGGCCGGTTTGCAGCAGGCGGGTATCGCGCTGTTGTTATGGGGCATTGTGGCCACGTCCTTGCCGATGATTTTCTCAGTTTATGTCGGGCATTACGTATTCAAGTTCCACCCTGCCATCCTGTTTGGCGCCTGCGCGGGCGCCCGCACAACGACGGCTGCGCTCGGCATGATCCAGGAGGCCGCGCAAAGCCGGATTCCGGCCTTGGGCTACGGCATGCCCTACGCGATCGGAAACACCCTGCTGACGATATTCGGGATGGTCGTCGTTTTGATCCTCAGTTGATTTGGAAAGGTCTTGAGTCATGGACAGATTGAAGCTGCACGATTACGAAGCCCTCAGCCCCTTTCAGATCAAGGACGAACTGATCAAGCTGGCCTCGGTCGAGGCGCGCAAATCCAACAGCGCCTTTTTGAATGCCGGCCGGGGCAATCCCAATTGGGTCGCCACCCGCCCGCGTGAAGCGTTCTTTGCGCTTGGCCAGTTTGCCGTGACCGAGTCGCGCCGCGTCATGAATCATTCGGCGGGTCTGGGGGGGATGCCGGCAATGGCAGGTTGCCATGACCGTCTGTTGGAGTGGGGCAAGGCAAATTCCGAGATGCCGGGCGCCGACACGCTTTTGGATGTAGTCGACCACGCCATCCGGGCCTTTGGTTTCGACGCCGACGAATTCGTGCACGAGCTGACGGACTCGATCATCGGCGACAACTACCCTGTTCCCGACCGTATTCTGAAACACAACGCCGCCATCGCCCACGAATACCTGATGTGGGCCATGTGTGCCGGGCACCGTCCCGATGCGCAGTTCGACCTGTTTGCGGTGGAAGGCGGCACGGCGGCCATGTGCTATATCTTCAAATCGCTCAAGGCCAATCGGCTGCTGAACCCGGGCGACACGATTGCCCTGTGCACGCCGATCTTTACGCCCTATCTCGAGATGCCCGAACTTGAGGATTACAGCCTCGAGTCCGTTCACGTTGAAACGGACGAGGAAGATGGGTTCCAACTGACCGATGCTGCAGTCGAAAAGCTGAAGGACCCCAAGGTCAAGGCCTTCTTTCTGGTCAATCCGGGCAATCCGTCTTCGGTGGCCCTCAGCGATGCTTCTCTGCGCAAACTCGCGGATCTGGTCGAGAACCACAGGCCGGACCTGATTGTCCTGACCGATGATGTGTACGGCACTTTCGTACATGATTTCACCTCGGTCATGGGCTACATGCCCCGCAACACGATCGGCGTTTATTCCTATTCGAAATATTTCGGCTGCACCGGTTGGCGGCTCGGCGTGATCGCCGTCGCGCAGGATAATATCTTTGACGAAAAGCTCGCCGCGCATTCGGCCGAGATCAAGCAGAAGCTCGACAAGCGTTACGGCACGCTCAGCCTGCACCCCAGCGAAATCAAATTCGTCGACAGGCTCGTGGCCGACAGCCGGGATGTGGCCCTGAACCACACCGCCGGATTGTCCCTGCCGCAGCAGGTCATGATGACACTGTTCTCGCTTTGCGAGCTGGCCGACACAAAGAAAGCCTATCAGACCGCCTGTATCGAATTGGTGCATCGACGGTTCCACCTGCTGACCGAAGCCTTGGGGATCGAGGTCCAGCCGGGCGATCACTACGATGCCTACTACGGCATCATCGACTTCGAATTCTGGCTGCGCAAATACGTCGGCGAAGAGGTTGTGGACTGGATCAAGAAGAACGTCCACCCGTTGGACATCGCGTTCAAACTGGCCGAGGACTACGGGATCGTGCTGCTGAACGGCAGCGGTTTCGATGCGCCGAACTGGTCCGCGCGGGTGTCTTTCGCCAATTTGCCGGACGAGGCATACACCCAGATCGGCCGCGCCGTCCGTTCGGTCGCGCGCGGTTATGTTCAGGCCTATCGGGCGGCGAACAACAAGCCACTTCACGGTTGAATCACCGTTAGCGGTCACGGTCATTTTCTGCGCCTGTGACATCGCGGATGTTGCGTTTTTCGGCTTTATTGATAAACCCGGGTAAATCTGAATCATCGGGAAAAATTATCTATAAAATGTCGGCTACATCGAACACCTGGACCCGCGAAACCGCTCAGGCCATCTATGACCTGCCGCTGATGGATCTTCTGTATCGGGCGCAGACCGTACATCGCGAGAATTTTGACCCCAACAAGGTGCAGATGTCGCGGCTTCTTTCGATCAAGACCGGCGGCTGCGCCGAGGATTGCGCCTATTGCTCGCAATCCGCGCGCAACGGCTCCAAGCTGAGCGCCTCGAAACTGATTGAGGTCGAGCGCGTTCTGGCCGAGGCCCGCAAGGCGCGCGACTCTGGCTCGACCCGGTTCTGCATGGGTGCTGCCTGGCGCGAGCCCAAGGCGCGCGACATGGATGCGCTGGTGGCGATGATTCAGGGCGTCAAGGCGATGGGCATGGAGACCTGTATGACGCTGGGCATGCTGGACGACACCCAGGTGGTGCAGCTGCGCGATGCTGGGCTGGATTACTACAACCACAACATCGACACGTCCGAGCGTTACTACCCCGAGGTCATCACCACCCGCACCTTTGCCGACCGAATCGACACGCTGAACCGCGTGCGCGAGGCGGGGATGAAGGTCTGCTCGGGCGGCATTCTGGGCATGGGCGAAAATGGCGAGGACCGGATCGACATGCTGGTGACGCTGGCCAACCTGCCCGAGGCGCCGGACTCGGTTCCGATCAACATGCTGATGCCGCAGGCCGACACCCCGTTGGCTGACGCCAAGCCGATCGACCCGATCGATTTCGTGCGCATCATCGCGCTGGCGCGGATCATGATGCCGAAATCCCATGTCCGCCTGTCCGCTGGCCGCAGCGACATGAGCGACGAGATGCAGGCCATGTGCTTCTTTGCCGGTGCCAACTCGATCTTTGCCGGCGACACGCTGCTGACCGCCGAAAACCCCGAGGAAAGCAAGGACGCGATCCTGTTCGCCAAGCTGGGCATCCAGCCGATGGAGGCGGAGTCCCAGGCCCGCGTGGACGCGGCCGAATGACAGCGACCGCAAGGCTGGGCAATGCGCTGAAGGTGCTGGAAACGCGCCATCGGCTGCGCAGGCTTGCGCCCCGCACGGGGCTGGATTTCGCGTCCAACGACTATCTGGGTCTGGCCGGGTCCGACGTTCTGAAACGTGCGGCGCAGGACGCGCTGGACCGGTGCGTTCCGCTGGGCTCGGGCGGGTCGCGCCTGCTGCGCGGCAACCACCCCGAGCATGAGGCGCTGGAAGCCGAGGCCGCCGCCTTTTTCGGCGCCGAGGCGGCGCTGTACATGGGCGGCGGGTTTCAGGCCAATCAAGCCATTTTCTCGACCCTGCCCGCCGCTGGGGATCTGATCCTGCATGACGAGTTGGTCCATGCCAGCGCGCATGAAGGGATGCGCCTGAGCAGGGCCGAGGCCCGTGGCTTTGCGCACAATGACATTTCGGCGGCACGCGCGGTGTTGGCCGACTGGCGTACGCAAGGCGGCACGGGCCAGGTCTGGATCGCGGTCGAAAGCGTCTATTCGATGGAGGGCGATCTGGCCCCGTTGATCGCCCTGGCCGAACTGGCCCGGGCCGAGCAGGCAGTGCTGGTGGTGGACGAGGCCCACGCCACGGGCGTCTTCGGCCCGAACGGGCAGGGGCTGGCCCATGGGTTGAACGCTGAGACGTTGACCCTTCACACCTGCGGCAAGGGGCTGGGCGCCAGCGGCGGGCTGATCTGCGGACCGCGTGAAATGATCGACACCCTGATCAACCGGGCGCGGCCGTTCATCTTTGCGACGGCCCCGTCGCCGTTGGACGCCGCAATCGTGCGGGGCGCGCTGCAGGCCGTCGGACAGGACCCGGGCCTGACATTGGCCGCGCGCGACCGGATGGCCCATGCCCATGCCGAGGCCGCGCGTTTGTGCGGTCTGACCGGATTTCACAGCCAGATCGTGCCCGTCATCGTGGGCGAGGACGCGGCCACGATGGATCGCGCGGCGAAACTCCAGCAGCTGGGGTTTGACGTGCGCGGAATCCGCCCGCCCACCGTGCCGCGCGGCAGCTCGCGGCTGCGGGTCTCGATCACCGGCAACGTGGACGCACAGGACATTACGGCGGTGTTTCAGGCCATCGCCGAACAACAGGCAGGACCCGCATGACCACAGTGATCGTGACCGGAACCGACACCGGCGTTGGCAAGACCGTGTTTTCCGCCGGGCTGACCGCGGCCTTGGGTGCGCAATACTGGAAGCCCGTGCAATCGGGGCTTGAGGAAGAGACCGACAGCCAGATCGTGGCGCGCCTGTCCGGCCAACCGGTCCTGCCCGAGGCCTATCTGCTGGATCTGCCCGCCTCGCCGCACCTGTCGGCCGAGGCCGAGGGGGTCGAGATCGACCTCGATCGGCTGACCCTGCCGCAGACCGATGGCCCGCTGGTGGTCGAAGGGGCAGGGGGCGTCATGGTGCCTTTGACCCGGCAGGCCTATTACCTTGACCTGTTTGCCCGCTGGCAGGCGCCGGTGATCCTGGTGGCCCGGACGGCCCTGGGCACGATCAACCACACGACCCTGTCTCTGATGGCGCTGCGTGACGCCGGCTGCACGGTGGTCGGCGTGGCCTTTATCGGGGACCCCGAGCCCGAGGTCGAACAGACCATCATCCAGATGTCGCAGGTACCCCACCTGGGACGCCTCGGACGGATCGAGAACCTGACACCGGACACCCTGCGCCACGCCTTCGAGACGATCGACATGGACACGATCCGAGGTGCCCTGTGACCCCGCTGGAATTTGACGCCCGCCACCTGTGGCACCCCTACACGAACGTGGCCGACCCGGGCCCCATGCACCTGATCGACCGGGCCGAGGGCGTGTATCTGTACCGCGAGGACGGAGTGAAGATGATCGACGCCATGTCCTCGTGGTGGTGCGCCATCCATGGCCACCGCCACCCGGCGATCACCGCCGCCATGCAGCAACAGCTGGACCGGATGCCCCATGTCATGTTCGGAGGCCTGACCCACCGGCCCGCCATTGATCTGGGCCGCAAGATGGTGGCCCTGCTGCCCGAGGGGCTGGACCGGATCTTTTATTGCGACAGCGGCTCGGTCTCGATCGAGGTGGCGATGAAGATGGCGGTGCAGTTCCAGATGGCCCATGGCCGCACCGACAAGGTCGAGTTCGCCACGATCCGCGGCGGCTATCACGGCGACACCTGGAAGGCGATGAGCGTCTGCGACCCCGTCAACGGCATGCACGGGCTGTTCCGCGGCGCGCTGTCGATCCAGCATTTTTTGCCGCGCCCCTCGGTACGTCTGGGCGACGATTGGCCCGAGGACCCGTCGCAGAACGGGCTCGACGCTCTGGAACAGTTGCTGCGGGACAAGGCGCACCGGCTGGCTGCGCTGGTGCTTGAACCGGTCGTGCAGGGCGCGGGCGGCATGTATTTCTATCACCCCGAGTTTCTGCGCCGGGCCAAAGCTCTGTGTCAGGCCCACAATGTTCTGGTGATCTTCGATGAAATCGCCACGGGTTTCGGCCGCACCGGAGAGTTGTTTGCCGCCACCCATGCGGAGGTGACACCGGACATCATCTGCCTGGGCAAGGCGCTGACGGGGGGACATGTCTCTTTCGCTGCGACCGTGACCACCGAACAGGTGGCTTATGGCATCGGCAACAGCGAGGCCGGCGTGTTCATGCACGGCCCCACCTACATGGCCAATCCGCTGGCCTGCGCTGCCGGCATCGCCAGTCTGGGGCTGCTGGAAGACGGCGGTTGGCAGGCCCGCGTGCGGGCCATTGAGACGCAGATGAAGGCCGAACTGGAGCCGGCGCGTGGCCTGCCCGGCGTCGCCGATGTGCGGGTGCTGGGCGCCATCGGCGTGATCGAGATGGAGCACACGGTCGATCCGCGCATCGCGCATCGGCGGGCGCCGGAAACCGGTGTCTGGCTGCGTCCCTTCGCGCGCAACATCTACTGTATGCCGCCCTATGTGATCTCGGGCGACGAACTGAGCCGGGTGACCGCGGCCATGGTCGAACTGGCGCGAGGCGAAGCATGAGGCGGCATTGGCTGACCCGTGACGGAGGAGCGCAGTTGACGCTGGTGTTCGGCGGGTGGGCGCTGGGGCCTGCGCCGTTTGCGCGCTTGTCCGGGGCGGCGGATGTTCTGGTGGTGGACGACTATCGCAGCCTCGACGACGCGCTGCCCGAAACCGGCGGCTATGATACGGTCCGGCTGCTGGCCTATTCCTTCGGGGTCGCTTCGGCCGCGCATTGGCTGGCGGGTCACGGGCTGACCTGCGCGCGCCGGGTTGCGGTCAACGGCACGCTGTTTCCGGCGGATGCGGACCGGGGCATCGCGCCCGAGACGGTGGTGGCCACGGCCGATGGCCTGAGCGCGGCCAGCTTTGCCCGGTTCTGCCGACGGGCCGGACTGGAAGGCCCCGCGCCCGGGATCAATTTTGCCGCCGCGGCCGAGGAACTGCGGGCCATCGCGGCGCGCGGACCTGCGCCCGATCCCGGGTTCGACCGGGTCTGGATATCCGCGTCGGACCGTATCGTGCCGACGGCCGCGCAGGAAATGGCATGGGGCCAATCGGACGCCGTGCGCCGCATCCCCGGCCCGCACCAGCCTTTCGCGGCGGGGCAGACCTGGGCGGAGTGGTTCGCATGAACGCCCTGCCCACGGACCGCATCCGGCGCAGTTTCAGCCGCAGCTTCGGCAGCTATCACTGCGCCGCTGGCCCACAGGCCCGGATCGCCCGCGCGTTGGCGCAGCGGCTGGTCGATCTCGGGGCGCCCCGCGATTTTGGCACCCTGTTCGAAATCGGCTGCGGAACCGGCCATCTGACTGAGGCGCTGCACCAGCAGTTTTCGTTCGGCCGGTCCACGCTCAACGACCTTATGGCCGAGGCCCGGGAGACTGCGCGGCGATGGGGCGCGGATTTCCTGCCCGGCGATATCCGAAAGGTGACATGGCCCGCGCGGCCGGACCTGATCGCCTCGGCCTCGACGGTCCAATGGCTGGACGATCCGGCGGCCGTGGTTCGCCGCGCCCTGCATCAGGTTGCACCCGGAGGCTGGGTGGCCATTTCGGGATTCGGCCCCGACCAGTACGCCGAGCTGTCCGCGCTGGGGTCAGTTGCCCGCGCGCCCGGCTTGCGTGCCCCCGAGGATCTGGCCGCAGGCATCGGCCCCGAGGTTGAAATCCTCGACCTGTGGCAGGATCGGCAACCGCTGTGGTTCGACACGCCATTGGACGTGCTGCGCCACCTGCGTGAGACCGGGGTGAACGGCCGCGCGGCGCAGGTCTGGACCCGCGCAGACCTGACCGATTTCAGCACGCGCTATCGCGCCGCGTTTTCCGGCCCCGAAGGCGTGCGCCTGACCTATCACCCCGTCTGGATCATCGCCCGCAAACCCGGCTAGGGGCCAACCGGTCGCATCCGGCCCCCCTACACCTGCCCGAAATCTGGTGATAGGCCTGTGCTGACGGGAGGATCGGCTTGGACATTTCCGAACAGCGCATCAAAGAGATGACCACCGCAGGGCTGAACCTGATCGGTCAGGCCCTGTCGATCTATGACGACAAGCTGCGCCTTGTGGTCAGCAACAAGCGCTTTCAGGAAATGTTCGACCTGCCCGAAGCCCTGGTGCAGCCGGGCGCGCTGTTCAGCGACACGATCCATTTTCTGGCCAGCCGGGGCGAATATGGTCGCGATCAATCGGTCGAGGATCTGGTCAGCGTCCGGGTCGAACAGGCCTTGGCGTTCGAGCCGCACTACATGGAGCGCGTGCGCCCCAACGGTCAGGTGATCGCGATCGAGGGTGCACCCCTGCCCACCGGAGGCTGGGTTGCCGTCTATACCGACATCACCAGCACCAAGCGGGTCGAAGAGCTGCTGCGCAGCCGATCCGAGGAACTGTCGGATCAGTTGCTGAGCCATGCCGAAGAGCTTTCGGCCACCAACCGGCAACTGGCCGCCACGATCAGCGCGCTGGAAGAGGCCAAGCGCCAGCTGACCGAGATCGAAGCGCGCACCCGCATGACCACCGAGATGATGCCGGCCCATATCGCGCATCTGGATGCCGAGGGGCGGTACGACTATTCCAACCGGCGGCTCAGTTCGGTCCTGCCGGGGCGGCCGTCGGACATCCTGGGGCTGCACATTTCGCATGCCCTCGGCGCGCACGCCTACGAGCGGGTCCGGCCGCATCTGCAACAGGCCTATGACGGCCAGGCCTCGGTGTTCGAATTCACCGAGGATCAGGATTCGCGCCGCATCCGTGTCTCGTTCACGCCCGATGGCACGGGCGGCGTCTATATCATGTCGGTGGACATCACCGAGGAAACGCAGGCCCGCGTGGCCCTGCAGCAGACCCGACGCCGGGCGATGGCCGCGCAAATGACCAGCGGGCTGGCGCATGATTTCTCGAACCTGCTGACCATCATCCTGGGCATGCAGGCCAAACTGGAAAAGATGGGCCTGCCCGAAGACGCCGCCGAGCTTGTGGCCGCAACCCAGCAGACTGCGCGGCGCGGCGGGCAGCTGCTGAACCGCATCGCGGACATGACCGGCAACCGCACCCCGCAGCCGCAGGCCACCGACATGCGCGGCTTGCTTGAGGATCTGCGGGTGCTGGCCTCGCCTTCGCTCCCGCGTGGCGTGGGGCTGTCGGTGGTCAACACCCTGCCGGACGAGGCGCTGATGCTGGACCCGGGCATGGTTCAGGACGCGTTGTTGAACCTGGTGCTGAACGCCCGCGACGCCTGCGGCAGCAGCGGCCAGATCACCATCAGTGCCCATGCGATCGGCCGGATTTGGGTGGAAATCACCGTATCCGATACCGGCCCGGGGTTTTCGCCCGATGCGCTGGACAAGGCGCTCAACCCGTTTTTCACCACCAAGGGCAGCAAGGGGTCGGGGCTGGGCCTACCGATGGTTTATGACACGGTTAAGCTGGCAGGCGGAGACCTGCAACTGCGCAATACGCCCTCGGGCGCATCCGTAATGCTGCGGCTGCCTTACCGGCCCGCGCCGCCCGTTCAGTCGGGCCTGGCGCTGCTGGTCGAAGACAGCGACGATCTGCGCCACCAGTTCCGCGACATGCTGGTCGATCTGGGTCTGTCGGTGATCGAGGCGACCTCGGCGGATGAAGCGCTGGTCTTGGCCACCAGCCTGGACGACATCTCGCTGATCCTGTCGGACATCCGGTTGGAGGGCGCTGCCACCGGCATTGATCTGATCGAACGGCTTGCTCTGCCAATCCCGGTGATTCTGATGACCTCGTTGCCCTATGATGATCCGCTGCACCGTCAGGCTCTTGCCAAGGCACCGGTCCTGCGCAAACCCTTCACCCGCGCGCAATTGTCCGCGCTGATCCGAACCGAGGCCGCCTGATGACCCAACCCCTGGTGACCATTCTGGACGACGAACCCGAAATCCGCCGGATTCTGACTGAGGCCCTGGAGGATGCCGGGTTTAGAACGCAGAGTTTTGCCCGCGCCCGCGAATTCGAAGCTTCTCTGAAACGAGTCACGCCGGATGTCTGTCTGGTGGACCTGTCGCTGCCCGACACTGACGGGCTGGCGTTGGTGCATCGGCTGGCGCTGGAACAGGGGGCGGCGGTCATCATCATCTCGGGCCGGGCGCAGGTGCAGGACCGGGTAACGGGACTGGAGTTGGGGGCCGATGACTACATCACCAAACCCTTTGACCCGGCCGAGGTGGTGGCCCGCATCCGCGCCCGTCTGCGTGCGCCCAAGGCACAGCAACACCATTCGGATGTGGCCCGGTTCAACGGGTGGACGGCCTATTTCGATCGCTATGTGTTGGAGTCCGATACCGGCGCTGAAACGCCGTTCAGCCATGCCGAAGGCGAAGTATTGCGGTTGTTTCTGGAAAGTCCCAAACGCCTGATCAGCCGCGCGCAGATGCAGGAAACACTGGGTGGCGCGGCCGGTGAAAGCTTTGACAGGGCGATGGACGTGCGTATTTCTCGCCTGCGCACGAAACTTGGTGAAGACCCGAAAAACCCGCGCCTGATCAAGACGATATACGGCGCAGGGTATATCTTTTTGGGGGATGTCGCATGGGATTGACCAATTCCGCGGGCTGGATTTGACCTGCACGACGACGAACCAAACCACTGGTGATGCGCTCTTGTTTCTTGGGCTGCATCTGGAAATCCGGCTGAAGTGACCTTAACTTCTGCCGGCTACACTTTGCGGTGCGGTATTGAAGCGCGTAACTATGGCAGCTTGCAAACTCTGCGCTGACGCGCAAGAAAGCGTCAGCTTGATTTGGAGACCCTTATGATCAGGAAAACCTGGGCCAAGTGGCGATCCGGCCATATCGGTCGGCTGGTGGGCGACAGCCTACGGGCGCAAGGCAAGAAATATGCGGTTGCCATGTTTGCCATGATGATCGTTGCCGCGACCACCGCAGGGACGGCTTGGATGATGGAAAACATCGTCGATGCCATGACGTCGCCTGACATGCGGTCTCAGGTTCATATCATCGCGTCGGCAGTAATCGTGCTGTTCCTGGTCAAGGCGCTGGCATCTTACGTCCAGTCCGTGTTTCTGGCTCGCGCCGGCAACCGCATCATCGCCGAGCAGCAGGAGAAGTTGTACAAAAAACTGCTTCGGCGTGGGGTGGATTTCTTTTCCAAAAGCGAGTCTTCGGACCTTCTGATGCGTGTGACCCGGGGCGCGGGGGCAGCGCGGACGCTGGTCGACGTGATCGTGACTACGTTCGTTCGGGATGCGCTGACGCTCGTGGGTCTCATTTTTGTGATGGTCTACCAGCAGCCTGTGCTTTCGGGGCTATTTTTCATTGTTGGGCCGGTCGCGCTGCTGAGCGTGCGCTATCTTTTGAAAAGCGTCCGCTCGATCATGCAATCCGAGCTCAAATCACTGGCCGAAATCATCCGGGTTCTGCAGGAAACATCGGCCGGGATCAAAATCATCAAGGTCTTCGCACTCGAAGATCGAATGACCGAGCGGATGAACTCGGCCATAAGAAGCGTTGAAAAACGCTCGAACGAAATTGCCAAGCTGCAGTCCATCGCCAGCCCAATGATGGAGTTCCTTGCCGGCGTTGCCGTTGCCGGCGTGTTGGTCGTCAGCACTATGGGAATTGCCGGGACTGAACCGCCGACCGCGGGTCAGCTGATGTCCTTCATCACGGCGCTGCTGATGGCCTACGAGCCGGCCAAGCGGCTGTCCCGGATGCGGGTGACCATCGAATCCACGTTGGTTCCGATCGAGATGATGTTCGAACTGCTGGATCAGGAAGACCCAATGCGCGAAAGCCCGCAACCGCAAGAGCTGCGGTCCGGTCCGGGCGAGGTACGCCTGCGGAACGTCACCTTTGGCTACAGCGGTGGTATGCCGGTGATCAATGGAATGAACCTGACCTTCGAGGCTGGAAAGACAACCGCTCTGGTGGGGCAGTCGGGTGGGGGCAAGTCTACCATCTTCGGCCTCATCATGCGGTTCTACGATCCTGACCAAGGCTATGTCGAGATCGACGGACAGAATTTGCAGGATGTCAGCTTTGCCTCCCTGCGGCGCAAGATTTCTTATGTTGGCCAGGATACGTTTTTGTTCTCCGCGACGGTCATGGAAAACCTGCGATATGCCCGTCCCGATGCGACCGAGGACGAGATTCGCGATGCGGCCAAAGCCGCGCATGCGCATGACTTCATCATGTCGCTGCCCAAGGGATACGACACTGAAGTCGGAGAGAACGGTGCGTTTCTGTCGGGAGGGCAGAAACAGCGGTTGGCCATTGCCCGCGCCATTCTTCGGAAGGCTGAAATTCTGCTGCTCGACGAAGCGACCAGCGCGCTGGATGCCGAGTCCGAGGCTCTGGTGAAGCAGGCGTTGGATAAGTTGACGGAGAACGTGACCACGATCGTCATCGCTCACCGGCTGTCGACCGTGCTTGAGGCAGACAAGATCATGGTTGTTCAGGATGGTCAGGTGATCGAACAGGGCAAGTTGGATGAGTTGATGGAACAGAATGGCAGCTTCCGCCGCCTGTTCGATCAGCAATTCAAGACGCCGGCTGCATAATCAATCCCGCAAAGCCTGGTTCTTTACCTTGAGAACAGGCTGGATGAGGTAGTCGAGAACGGTCTTCCGGCCGGCCAGAATGTCAACTTGTGCGATCATCCCCGGAATGATCTCTACCGCCAAGCCATCGGCGTCCAACAAGGTGCCGCTGGTTCGGATTTCGACGACGAAGACTTCCTCGTCCTGCCGCTCTGACCGTGTAATCGTATCCGCACCGATGCGAACAATTTCACCATCCAGCGCGCCGTATCTGGCAAAATCATAGGCGGTGATCTTGACCTTGACCTGCTGACCCGCGCGCAGGAATGCGATGTCGTCAGGGCGGACATAGGCTTCGACCAGCAGGTTGTCGTCCAGTGGAACGATTTCGACAAGATCCTCGCCGCTGCGGGCCAAACCGCCCAAGGTCGTGCGGTGGATTCGGTTTACGATGCCCCGGACTGGCGCACGAACCTGCGCGCGCGCCGCGCGGTTCTCCAACGCGGGCAGGGCGGGCTCAAGCGCCGCAAGCTGCGCAGTGGCAATGGCAATATCGGTCAGTGCCGCGCTGCGAAACCGGCTTTTGGTAGCCGTGATGCGGTCATCGATTTCACTCAGCCCGGTTTCCAGACGGTTTGCAGCGGCCTCGGCTCTTACCTTGCGCCCCTTCCATTCGGCCTCGCTGCGTCGCAGGGCCAGCAGAGTTGTCGCAGGTTCCATCTTGCGGCGGACCAGAGGCTCCATCAAAGCGCGCTCTTCGGACAGGACCTTGAGTGTTTCTTCTGCAGTGACCCGGTCCACCAACCCCTCTTCCAATTCGCGCTGCCTCTGCTCACGTTGGCGTTCCAGAATGGCGATCTCGTCGGCCAACTCCGATCTTCGGCCGAGATAAAGAGCCGTTTCCGAGCGAACGACGTCCGGTGCTTGTTGCACAAGCTCGGGCTCGAACCGCAAATCGGATCCGTCAATTTCGGCCTGCAATCGCTTAATACGCGCCCTTAGTCCCAATGCCCTTTGCCGCTCGGCGTCCAACTCGCTGCCGACTTGTGTCGCGTCCAATTCCATCAGCAAAGCGTTTTTGTCGACGATCTGACCCTCTTGAACATGAACAGCCTGAAGAACCCCGGGTTCGGTTGCTTCGATCACCTGAACGTCGCCAGACGGCACAACGCGACCGTCCGCGCGGACCACGTCGTCCAATTCGGTGACGAAAGCCCAGACGCCGGCTGTCAGCATGCAGCCCATTATGGCCAGCAGCAAAACCGAACCGCGAAACCCCGAGCCGCCGTTCATCTCGCGGGCCAATGTTGCAAGGTCAGGATGCCGCGACATTCATGTGCCCCCGCGCGTCTTTGGCTCGTTTGGTGAGAACTGACTTGACGGCATCAACGCCCACTTTGCCGTTTTCGATCACGATGACCCGGTCGACCAGTTCCAGCAGACTGGCCCGATGGGTAACGATGACCATAGTCGTATCCGCAGCCGCTGCCTTCAGCCGCTGAATGATGTTCGCCTCGTTCTTGAGATCCATCGCGCTGGTGGGTTCGTCCAGCAACAGGACAGGCGGCTGCCCGATCAATGCCCGGGCTAGGGCGATCGTCTGACGTTGCCCGCCCGAGAGCCCCTCGCCACGTTCGGCCAGCATCAGATCGTACCCGCTGGGATGCCGCGATACAAAGTCTTCGACGCCCGAAATGCGCCCGGCCCGGATCAGATCTTCGTCGCGCGGGCGGATGGCGCCAGCCTCGATGTTCTCGCGGACCGAGCCCGAAAACAGCCAAACATCCTGTAGGACCGACCCAATGTTGCGCCGAAGGTCCCCCGGATCAATCTGGCGGATATCAATCCCATCCAAAAGTACCGAACCGACACGGGGCTGGTACAATCCCAGAAGCAGTCGTGCGATGGTGCTTTTTCCTGATCCGATCCGCCCGAGAATCGCAACTTTTTCCCCCGGTTTGATGTCGAAGGACACGCCTTTCAGTGTGTCCTCATCCTGGTCTGGGTAGGCGAAATACACGTTGTTGAACGTGATACGCCCTTTGAAGTTGGAGCGGCTGATCCAGGTGCGTCCCGACGGCCGCTCACTATCGGCTTGCATCATTGCGTCCAGATTCCGATACGCACTGCGGGCCTGGTTGAACCGGGTAAGGGTTTGTGACAGCTGACCCAACGGTGCCAAAGCCCTTCCGGTCAGCATCACCGAGGCGACCAAAGCGCCCATGCTGGTCAGGCCGTCCGATATCAGAAAAACACCATAAAACACGATCAAGACCTGGGCCGCCTGCTGCGTGAAACCGGTCAGGTTCAAGGCGAATTGAGTGATGGCACGCGACCGAACACTGTTGCCGGATTGTCGTTCGATCGCCTCTTCCCAGCGTCGCCGCATAGTACCGGCCGCAGTTGTCGTCTTGATCGTTTCCAGACCGGCCAGAGTTTCGATCAGCACGGATTGCTTTGACTGGCCATCAAAAAACTGCGTTCCGCCAAGCGGGACAAAAGCGGCTGAATGGCGAGCCCGGCGATCAGCACGACTGGTACGGCGAGAGCTGGGATCAGAACCAGCGGTCCGCCGACCATGTAGATCGTAAGCAAAAACAGACCGATGAACGGCAAATCAACCACCATGACCAGCGTAGCCGACGTAAAGAACTCGCGGAGTGTTTCGAACTCACGCACCGTGTTCGCCATGGCGCCGGTTGATCCGGTTCGGGACTTCATCTGGATATTCAGAAGTTGATCGAAAACACGCCGACCCATCAACATGTCCGCATTCTGTCCTGCCCTGTCGATGAAACTGGCGCGCAGGATCTTCAGCACAAAATCAAAAAACAGCGCGATGCCGACACCGATGGTCAATGCGACCAGAGATTCCACGGCTTCATTTGGCAGAACCCGGTCATAAACGGTCATGATGAAAACCGAGGTTGAAAGCCCCAGAATATTCGTTAGAGCCGCGGCCAGAGCAACCTGCAAGTACGACCACCGATTGGCCACAAGCGCTGATCGGAACCAGTGACGGCTTGGTTGGCTTGGGTTGTTTTTGATTTCCTCGGAGTATGCTCGACGAAACAACATCGCATAGCCGGAATAGACGGCGTCGAGCTGGCATTCATCCATCTCACCAATGCTGTCTCCAAGCTCTGGGTCGTGGATCAACAGACGGCCAGACTTCGAACGGCCATGGTAGACCACTGCCCGCTGGTCCTCGAGCAACAGTATCGCCGGTGCGAGGCTGGGATCAAACTCCGACAGCCGGCGCGGCCCGAAGCCCGCCTGCAATCCATGGTCATGGGCCAGTGCAATCGCGTCCTGCACCTTCAACCCACCAGAGACCGAGGATTGGGCCGCCAAAAGGCTGGCTTTGGTCAATGGTCGGCCAAGCTCTGCCGCCACATGCAGCAGACATGCCTCAAAGTTGGTGAGGGGCAGGGATGTAGGAGGCTGGCTGCTTTGGGTCATGGTCTGTTGCCCCATGTTCTGAGCTGGATGCCGAGCAGATCAATGATGTCGCCCGTAAGGCTGAGCGCGGCGTAGTTCGTTAGGAAGTAATTCTGCTCCGCCAGGATCAGGCGCTCTTGGGTGTTCACATAATCGCGCTGCGCGTCCAGTATTTCGATTAAGCTGCTGCGCCCGATCTGGAATTGCTCTTGAGTGGCGGCAACGCTGTCGGCATTTGCGGCAACTGCGATGCGGGCCTCGCGCAGACGCTGGGCGCCGGCCTTTTGGTCGGATCGAATGAAACCTAGCTCGCGCTGGATTTCCCGAACAAGAGCCTCACGGGCATATTCCGCTTGTTTGACCTGCGCTTCGGCGGCGGCAATTGCAGCCCGCCGTTGACCGGTGCTGTCCAGCTCGTAGTTGACCGAGAGGTCTACGCCGAAATTCGCGTCCCTGCTGTCGTCCTGGTTGGCAAATGCCGAAACCCGCACGTCCGGCTGACGTCGTGCGATTGCGGCAGAGCGGTCTGCCTGTGCCGCCAGAACCGCAGCGTCTGCGCGTCGAACCTGCGGGCTGTCCATCACGATGTCGGCGTCGCTTCTCGCCAGGTTGGGCGCTGGGACAGGGGGATCCAGTTTGCCTGGTGGGGTCCCAAACACCTCTTGGAATCGCGCATTGGCACGATCAGCCTGAGCCCGGGCATCCGCCAACTTGGTCCTGGCATCCGCGACCCGAGAACGCGCCGTCAGAACGTCGGCCGCGGAACCGGCCCCTTGCGCGGCGCGGTCGGAGATCTGTTTCTCGATCTCCTCATGGCGGCGGACGTTTTCCCAAGCGATTTCAACGATTTTCCGCCGGTCGATGACCAACACATAGGTTTCAATTGCGGCAAGGGCCGTCGCGGCTGCGGTTTGAAGCTGATCGCCGCGGCTTTCGAGGATACGGGCCCGCGCCGCTGCCAAGTCTCCGGCGGCAGCTCCCCCGTCGTATACAAGCTGTGAAACCCGCAGATATGGCGATACATCCGCAATATCCGAGTCCACCCGTTCCGATCGGGCATTCACGCCAAGTGACACCTGCGGAAGAAAGGCTCCTTCTGCCGCGTCCATATCGGCAAAGGCGGCGTTAACCCCGGTCTCGCTCTGTGCCAGGTTCGGGCTTGTTTCTACCGCGCGCCGTATTCTCTGGCCGAATGAACTGCGAGTCAGATGGCCCGACGGCTTTGTCGCGCCAGCGCCCGTTGATCCTTCTGAAAATGCCATCTCAATCGGGGCAAGATCCGGAACCGGCTCACAAGCCGCAGTGAGCACGGCCACCAAACCGATCAGCAGAGGCAAGATGAGTCGATCAGATGTAGGCAAATTTGGCCTCCGCATCCGACAAGTCTCGTTCCCAGGCAATGGCATCCAAGAACCCCACAAGGTCGGAGTCCCTGCCGTTTGCAGGAGTGCTGATCACCTTGGGAGAATGCGTCTGGCAGTGGTGCATCCACAGAAGATGGTTGAGCGAGACTTGATGAGCGTAAATCAACTGCATCGCTCCGCTAGATTGCAGAACCGCTGTCTGCGCCGGCCCAAGTTGGTTGAAGCGTCGAAAGTCCACGCTCATCCAACCGTCGGGCAACTCCGCATCCTGAAAACGAGTCAATTCGACGAAGAGGCCCAATTCCTTTATCAGCGCGCAGGCACGTCGGGTTGCGTTGCGATCGGCCAGAAAGCTCTTGAAGAAGCCCTTCAGGGTTTCCAGTTCAGAGGAGATCGAGCCGTCCTTTGCGAAGAACGGGCTGCCGGATTGGTCACAGGACACGAGTCCGGTGGTTTCATCTACAACAAGCTTGCCTGAGTTGGTGCGCGATCCAGCTTTGCCACCGGCCATTTCGATTGAGAACGGATGGCATCTCAGCAAGGAAGGAACATAGGTGGCCCGCCAGCGTCCTTGGTCCGAAACAAATGGTGTTTCCGGAGAAGCTGCGGTCGCCAGAATAGCATGCGGCGATACCCCGCCCCCCGAGGATCGAAACGCAATTGGAAAAGCGGCGGCGGCTTCTGAGACTTCCGCAGTTACGATCTCGCACTCCAATCTGCAGCGCGCGAAATCGTAGGATGTAAATCTGTGCCACGAGCGATCGGAATGCGTGTCGAAAGTGACGGGTACTGGGCCGTTCTGTGCCATTGATGTCTCCGCTGGTCCGTTAAGAAAGGGCCGGGGCGGCCCCACCTTTTCATGCTTGTCAGGATCAACTTGACGCGCCGGTCGGATCGGTATGCAGAATGTTGTCGCTGCTCAGACCGCTCAGATCACCCAGGCCGTCAAACTGCGCGACCGTGCTGACCGTGGCAGAGGTTGGGGCGGAATAGTCCACCTTGACCAGCACACTGTCAGTTCCATCGCTGGCCAGCAGATAGATCTCATCTCCGGCTTGAGCCCCGGTAAGCGTTTCGGCAGCGGTTTCCAGAGTATCGGTTGTCAGATCGTTGAGTGTGGTTGTCAGCCCTACAAAACCTGTGTTGGTCGCGATCATGTCGCCAATCGCCAGTGTTTCGACACCTGTTCCATCACCGCGAAGCGATGAGACATCCAACCCGCTGAACATAATGGCGTCGGCCATGTCGGCTGCAGGCCCCAGGGTGAAACCCGTTACGATGTCGGTGCCGTTCGCCATCGGGTCCGCTTCGAAAACGATAAGATCTCGGCCCACGCCGGACAGATCGATCACATCGTCACCATCCCCACCGCGGATGACATCGTCGATACCCGTGGCCGCCAATGTGTCTGTGCCGTCTGTTCCCAATACCCAATGGGTCGGGCCACCGTCGGGCGTGTTGATCGTCAGCTCGATCGGCTTCGTCGGGTCCAGCACCGTCATCGTGAACGTCACGATAGGCTGGGTCAGGTCGCTGAAGCTTGTCGCAGCTCCGCCAAAACTAATTTCCGCCGCCCCGTTCGGGTTTGCCAGAAACAGATCAAAATCGGTGTTTTCGACCTCGGATCCCGTGTCATAGGTCACGACCGCGGGGTCAAAACCCAAGTTGGCCGTGAAAGCCATCCCGCTGAATATGTCCCGGTCCGCATCGGCATGTATTTCGAAAGCTATCGTCGACCCGCTGCGACCTGCCTCGGAGATGAAATAGGCCGCTGGAACGTGAGCCGTCGCCTGGTCTGTCGCGGGTAGGGGGTTCGGTCCTCCGGTAACCGTCGCTGAAACCGAAAAATCCAAAAGGTCACCCGCCGTTGTACCCGAAAACGCCGTGGCAGGTACGTTCAGGCTCCACGTGCCGTTGGCCGCGACCGTGGCTGTTCCAACAGAGACCGAGTTCAGCATCACCTCAACGGTTTGTCCTGCGCCGAGACCTATGGATGAACCGCTGACCGTCAGGCCGCTGGATTGCGCGTCACTCAGCGAAACCGCGTCGTTGGTTCCGACTTCATTCAAGGTCAGGATGGGTCGGTAGTCGGTGGTCACCGAGGCTGCCGCCTGAGTAGCGGGGTTACCAGCGATGTCCGAAACTGATGCGGTGATAGAATAGGTTGTTCCGTCGGAAAGCGCGTTCAGATCAGCTGTAGTGATGGTGGTCGACCAGACACCACCCGAACCGGTGGCTATATAGGTCTGCCCGTTCAGCCCGACAGTAATGGTTTGCCCATCTTCGGCTGTCGTTGTCCCCGATACTGTCAGGTCGCTGTCCTTCTCGGTGACGTCTAGAACCGATCCAGTTCCCAGGGGGTTCAGTGAGATGGTCGGGGCGCTGAAATCGGTGTTGAACCCAGTCGAAGTCGTCTGTGTATTTCCGGCTGCGTCGCTGACTGACGCGGAAACTGTGTACGATTCGGCATCTTGAAGGCCGCTCAGGTCGAGGGGTGAAGCGGTGTAGGTCCACGCGCCACTCGTCACTGTGGCGGTGCCCGAGATATCCACAGTCCCGTCCGCTCGTTGAACCTGGATCGAGACGACCGTTCCATCAGGCGCGTCGGAAATGCCAGAGACCGTCATTCCGCCGGATTGCTCTGCCAGGTTCATGGCGCCCCCGGCCGATACCGTCGAGATTGACAGAGTGGGGGCCGTAAAATCCGTGTCGAAGCTGCCAGTGGCCTGTGCGGCCGGGTTCCCAGCAAGGTCCGAAACATCGGCGGTCACGGTGACGGTGGCACCGTCGGAGAGGCCGGCCAGATCGGCTGAGGGAACGCTGACACTCCAGTTTCCACCTGAAACGGTGGCGCTGTAGGTTTGGCCGTTCATTCCGATGGTCACGGTCTGGCCGTCTTCGGCGGTCGTCGTTCCGGATATGCTGAGGTTGGTTCCCTGTTCGACCGCGTTCATGACCCCGCCGTCCGAAAACGTGTCGATGCTGATCGTTGGCGCGGTCGCGTCTTTGGAAACTCCTGCACTCGCCTGCGGGGCCACGAGGCCATCGGCATCCGTCACGTCGGCGGTGATGGTGAAAGTTGCGCCGTCGGTCAGGGCAATCAATTCCGCGCTCGGCACGGTCACGCTCCACGTCCCTCCGGACACAGGGCCCGTGTAGGTCTGCCCGTCCAAAGTTACGGTGACTGTCTGGCCATCGGTGACATTTCCGGTCGTGCCGCTGATCGTCAGATCCGCCCCGACTTCGGCTGCGTTCAACACCGCACCGACGGATAGAGGCGAAATCGAGATGGACGGTCCGCTCAGGTCCACGGGCACCGAAACCGCAGCAGGCGTGGCCGGGTTTCCGGCGGAATCGCTGATTGCGGCACTGATGCTGATGGGGCTGCCACTGACCAGAACGCCGAGGTCGGCTGCGGGAACTGTCACACTCCAAACACCGCCTGAGGCGATGCCGCTGTAAGTCTGGCCATTGAAGGTCAGCACAACCGGTTGGCCATCTTCGCCGGTCGTCGTGCCGGTAATCGTCAGGTCTGATCCGACGTCTACAAGGTCGATCTGGCCGCCTGCGACAGCGTCTATTGTTATGGCTGGGGCGGAAAAGTCAGTATCAAAGCTGTTGGTGGCTTGACCCGCCGGATTGCCTGCCCGATCCACCACATCAGCGGTCACAGTGACGGTCGCGCCATCGGGCAGAGACGCCAGATCGGCGGCAGGAACCGTGACGCTCCAAGTGCCGCCGGACACGGTTGCGGTATAGATCTGACCGTTCAACCCCACAGTCACCATCTGACCGTTTTCCGCATCGGTCGTACCACTGATTTCCAGATCTGACGCGCTCTCGGCCGCATTCATGACCGCCCCGTGGGAAAATCCTGTTACCGCGATGGCCGGAGCGATGGTGTCGATGTTGTACGTGGCTGTTTCGACAGCGATCTCACCTCCGGCTCCATCCAGGTGTCGGATCGTCACGGATGTGAATCCCTGAGGCAACCCTGCCGCCTCGATTTGGCTAAGCGAAACGCTCCAACTGCCGTCCGGCCCCGCTGAAACGGTCTTGGTGACCGACCCGATGGTTACCTCGACCGAAACGGTGCCATCAGGTGCTGTCGAGTTGGCGGTGGTGCTGTTGAGCGAATTTCCCTGCAATTGTGACAGGTTCAGACTGGGCGGGCGTGACGATTCCGCGGGCGTTGCGGCATCTTCGCCGCCACCGCCGCCAGCGGCGGCCGCACCGGCCAGACCCAAACCACCCAGCACCGCGCCTGCGGCTCCCATGCCGCCACCACCAGCTGCCGCTGCCCCGGCGGCTTCAGCGGCCACTGCAAGCTGCGCGACTTCAACGGCCACGTCTTCGGCAATCATGATCGAACCGTTGTCCAGAACGTGCACGTTTTCCGCGGAAACCAGGACTGTGCGACCGTCCAAGAGCTTCAGTTGGACGTCGCCGTTTGGCAGCAGTTTGACCGACTGGACACCGGGCAGGACATCGGCAAACTGAAATGTGCTCAACTCCTCCTCAGTGGCTTGGGCCAGCGCCGGCAAGGCCAGAAGGGCAGAGGCCAAACCACCGCCGACGCCCGATCCGGCCCATCGGCGCAGACGCGCTTTGACCCATTTGCGGACATGCTTCTCATGCCCTGCATCTGATGAGTCCTTCTGGATGGAGACTTCGTGCGAAACAGGTTTCATCGTCATCATGCCCTCACAATTGGTGGCCGCGGATACCCGCGCGGCAAGACCGAAGAAGCCAAGTTCTGTTCTTCTTTCCTGCTGCCGAGTTATTCATGCGGTCGGACCTTGAAAAATTGAGTTAATCTGGAGCCGAATTCCTCGTTTTCACCACAATTTCGTTCTCGTCTTTGCCTTGGCACCGCGTCACCCTTGAAAGGACTGCCAGCGATGGCACTGGGGGTGATCTGAGTTGATGCTTCAGTTCGAAAGAGTGGTTGCAACGGGGAGTCCGGCGCTCGATTCAGGTATCGGCGATACGGCTTTAAAAACGTTTAACGGTGTTACGTATCTGTACAGCACGACCCGGGCAGGCGGCGGCATCGTCGTCTGGCAGCTTGTGGACGGTGGCGCTCCGCAATTCCACGACGATCAGTATTTCAGCGGCACCATATCGTTGCAGGTTGGCAGCCTTGGTGCTCTGGTCGCATTGGGCGCAAGCGATCTGTTGGCGCTGGACGTCGATACCGCCACAGGCCTTGTCGGGTACGCGTTGAATACGGATGGCACGATCGGGGCGCTGCAGGAAACGGCGGCGATTTCCGGAGGCGGTGATGTCACCGCATTGGTCCAGTACTCGGTGGGGGCGGTCGACTACCTGACGGTGGCCCATCAGGACAGTGGGCTCATCGGCACCTACGTGGTGAACTCGAATGGTTCACTCAGTCATGTGGGCTCGGTCGCGGGTAATGCTGGGGCGATGCAGACCGCGGCGGTGGGAAGCAACCAGTATGTCGTCACCGCCAATGCCGCCGACAATGCGATCCGTGTGTTCAGCGCCGATCAGGGAAGCGGGACGCTGATCGAAGTGGACAACACGACAACCCAAACGCTTGGGATCAGTTCTCCGACAGCGCTGGAGACGGTTGATGCGTATGGACACACCTGGGTTCTGGTGGCCGGGTCCAGCAGCAACTCCATCAGTGTGATGGAGCTGCGCGCAGACGGAACACTGATTCCAAAGGATCATGCGTTGGATACGTTGGGTACCCGTTTTGGCGCAGTTCAGGACATGAAGGTCGTCGAGGTCGATGGACGTGTCTTTGTCGTTGCCGGTGGCGGAGATGACGGGGTGACCCTGCTGACGATGACCCCTGATGGCAAGCTGATCTACCTGGACAGCTTTGCGGATACGCTGGATAGCGGTCTTCAGAATGTTGAGACTATCGAGGTGGCCGATGTTGGCGGCGACCTTCAAATCTTTGTGGCATCGCAGCAGGATGCAGGGCTAACCCAGCTGACAGTGTCTTTGGACTCCTTGGGCAATGTCATCGAGGGGAATGGAATCGTAACTGGAACCGCTCAGGACGACATGCTGAGCGCTGGCGTCTTAGACACTGATTTGCAGGGCGGTGGCGGTGACGACATTCTGATTGCTGGTCGCAGTGAAACCACCATGCAGGGCGGTTCCGGCGCGGACATCTTCGTTATGCGGTTCGGCAGTGGATTGACGACGATCACGGATTTCGAGGCCGGAACCGATCGGTTGGATCTGTTCGACTTCCCGATGTTGCGCAACCCCGGGCAGCTGAGCGTGACGTCAACGGCACAAGGGGCTCGGATTGAGTTCATGGATGAAACCGTCGAGTTATTTTCGGCCGACGGTGGCACACTCACCAGCGCCGAAATCTTCGGGGCCGGTTTTGAGGGGCCGGATCATATCCCCGTTGACTTTGGCGTGCTCACGGGGCCGGAGGCCTCGGCCGGCGTGACGGGTCCAATCACGGTAGAGTCTTCCGGTTCAAACCCTGCGCTGAGCGATGCTGAGATCGTGTTCTCGCCAGTTGGAAACAGCCCGATATCGGTAGAGGCCGACGATCAGGGCCAATTCGATCTTGATTTGCCATCAGGTTCGTTGCCGGGTCATGTGGACATCATCAAATCGTATTCCCATGACAGCGGAGAGATCACGGCCCTCGATGCGCTGCAGGTTTTGCGGATAGCGGTCGGTTTGGGACCGACCTGGGGACCCGCAGCCCCCGAAAACCTGATTGCGGCCGACATCACCCGGGATGGCACCGTCAATGCACTGGATGCCCTGGCGATCCTGCAGGTTGCCGTTGGGTTGCCCACCGCACACGAGCCGGAATGGGTCTACCTGGACCAGAACGCCGATCTTTCCTCAATCACGCCCACGAATGTCGACTATCAAACTGGCGCTGCGGTTACCGTATCAGATGGGGTGTTCAGTGTGGACATGACTTCGATCCTGCTTGGAAACCTCGAAGCGGTGTGAGCTGGCTATTCGCGGAACACAAAACGTGAGTCAAAATGTGCCGTGCCCCTGCGCAGTCGTAGGCAAATCTTAGCATTGCAGCCTGACCCTCTTTCAGTGATTTTCCTATGACGTCCGCAATGGCGACCAAGCCGATGCGGCATTTCTAGCCAAGTTCCGGACTAAGGTGGTGGTTTATTCGTCACGCCTCGTGGCTGCGGAAAATCCGTGTTGTCGAGAAATAGCGCTCCAACTCCTCTATACGCTCTTTGCTTTCTTCCCAGCGCGCTTCCTGAACCTCGGCGATCAGGGTTTCCGAAATGAGTTGAAGGGCGATCGTTGAATCCCAGCTTGATGGAGCTTCGACCAGAGCGTGAAAGGTATAGTTGGCCGATTTGCCGATGGGCGACCCCCATTGGTCGGTGAACAGCACGACAGTCACCCCGCGATCGGACGCAACTTGCGCCAGCTTCTCCAGATGCGCTTCGTATCGGCGGATGTCGAAGATGACCAGAACCGAGCTTTCGTCCATGTCCAGCAGGTATTGCGGCCATACGTTGGCCGAGTTGCCCAGCATCGTCACGTTGGGCCGGATGATCTGCATGTGGTTGAACAGATAGTCGGCGTTCGAGCGGGTGATGCGGCCGCCCACGACATAGAGATGGCGCTCGGTATCGGCCAGCAACTGGGCTACTGAGTCGAACATCGACTTGTCCAACCGCTCCAGCGTGTGGCGCATGTTGGTCCAGACGGCCTGGGCAAAACGCGTGATCGGATGCTCGGTTTCATCATCCACGATCCAGGCGTCGCGTTTCGAGATCGGCTTTTGGATCTGTGCCGCGACTTCTTCGCGCAGCGCCTCCTGCAACGCCGGAAACCCATCGAAACCCAGTTTTCGCGCCATGCGAATGACCGTCGGGGTGGACACTTGTGCCGCCGCTGCCAGCTTGGTGATCGATTGTAGCCCACCCATCGGATAATCCTGCAACAGGACCGATCCCAGCTGCCGTTCCGAGCGGGTCAGGCCTTCAAGTTCGTCCTGAATGCGTTGTTTGACCGTTTTGGCGACAGAGGCCATCGGTGCCCTCATATTATTCAATTTGCTACAGGATATGAGCGATTGTAATTTTGTCTACAGAAATTTTCTTGACAGGCTCAAGGCCGCTGTAACAAATGCTACGCATGCAGTCCAAGACCGAGTCATCTCTGTTGTCCCCGCTGGAAGCGCCCGCCGCACGTGTGTTGAACGCGCGTGGCGTGGCGCGCGCGGTTCTGGTGTGCGAACACGCAAGCCGGTTCATTCCTGCGGCTTTGGATGGGCTGGGGTTGGACGACGTGGCGGCCCGTTCACACGCGGCCTGGGATATCGGGGCACTGGAGGTTGCAGTTGAACTGGCCGGCGCCCTGGATGCGCCTCTCGTACACTCGCGGGTCAGTCGGCTGGTCTATGACTGCAATCGTCCGCCCGAACGGGAAGACTCGATGCCGCCGCGCAGCGAGGTGTTCGCGGTGCCAGGCAATCATGGTCTGACCGCGGAACAGCGCGCCCAGCGAGTTCGCGACATTTATAAACCGTTCCGGGGTCTCTTGTCGCAAACGCTGGACCGCCGCCCAGAACCGCCTGTTCTGATTACGATCCACAGTTTTACACCAATCTACAACGGCAAGACCCGGGCGGTCGAACTGGGGATTTTGCATGACTCTGATGACCGTGCGGCTCAGGTCATGCTGAACCATGCAGCGCATTGCGGGCTGAGAGTGGCGTTGAACGAACCCTATTCGCCAGAGGATGGTGTCACGCACACCCTGCGCGAGCACGGTATCGTGCGGGGCTTGCCCAACGTGATGATCGAGATCCGCAATGATCTGATCGACACGCCGACCGGGGTCAATCGGATCGTGGGGCTATTGACGCCAATACTGGCCGCCACGGTCGAAACCTTTTCCGACGCAGGGCAGAACACATGAGGACAGGGGTGCAGGTATGAGCTTCATGCGGGGATATATTGCGGTCATTGACCGCATGAACCGCTGGATCGGGCGGGTCGTCATGTACGGCATCTTCGTGATGATGGGCATCCTGCTGTGGTCGTCGATCTCGAAGACCTTTTTCCTTCCGTCGCTCTGGACGCTCGAAGTCGCGCAGTTTGCGATGGTCGCCTATTACATCCTGGGTGGGCCGTATTCGATCCAGATGGGTTCGAACGTGCGGATGGACCTGCTGTACAGCGAATGGTCGCACCGGCGGCGGGCCTGGACCGATGCGATCACCGTTCTGTTTCTGATCTTCTACCTCGGCGTGATGATCTATGGCGGCTTCGACTCGCTCAGCTATTCCCTGCAATATGGCGAGCGCAGCCCGACCGCGTGGCGCCCCTATCTGTGGCCGATCAAGGTGATCATGGTCGTGGGGCTGATCCTGATGCTGCTGCAGGCCATTTCCGAACTGTTCAAAGATATTCTGCGCCTCAAGGGCGATGACATCCCGCGCGAGGTGATCTGATGTCGTATGAGTTGATCGCCATCCTGATGTTCTCGACCATGATGCTGATGCTGCTGACCGGTCAGCGCGTGTTCGGTGCCATCGGTTTCGTGGCCGTGGTGGCGGCGCTGCTGCTATGGGGCGACCGCGGCGGCTATGACATCGGGTTTTCGGCCGCGATGAAGCTGATGAAATGGTACCCGCTGCTGACGCTGCCGATGTTCATCTTCATGGGATATGTTCTGGCCGAGTCCAAAATCGCTGACGACCTGTACAAGATGTTTCATGTCTGGATGGGTGGACTGAATGGCGGGCTGGCCATCGGCACGATCGGCTTGATGGTGCTGATTTCGGCGATGAATGGCCTGAGCGTGGCAGGCATGGCGATCGGCGCCACGATTGCGCTGCCCGAACTGCTCAAGCGCGGCTATGACAAGAAAATGGTAACCGGGGTGATCCAGGCCGGGTCATCGCTGGGCATTCTCGTGCCGCCGTCCGTGGTGCTGGTTCTCTATGCGATGATCGCGCGTCAGCCGGTGGGGCAGCTGTGGCTGGCGGGCATCCTGCCGGGTTTGATGATGGCTGGGATGTTCATCCTGTACATCGTGATCCGGTGCCGGATAAACCCGGAACTCGGCCCGGCACTGTCGAAGGAAGAGCGCGACGTGCCGATGGCGGAAAAACTGCGGCTGCTGCGCGCGGGACTGCTGCCGCTGGCGATTTTCGCGGCGATGATGGTGCCCTTCGTCAATGGCTGGACCTCGCTGGTCGAAAGCTCGGCCATCGGTGCGCTGACGGCTTTTGCCGCCGCCGTGCTGAAAGGGCGGATGACGCGCAAGGTGTTCGAGGTCTCGGTGCGCTCGACCCTGGGCATCACCTGCATGTTCATGTGGATCATCCTGGCCGCGCTGGCCTTTGGTGCGGTATTCGACGGGCTGGGCGCCGTGCGCGCGATCGAGACGCTGTTCACCGAGCGGCTGGGCCTGAACCCCTGGGTGATCCTGATCCTGATGCAGCTGAGTTTCATCGTCATGGGAACCTTCCTGGACGACACCGCGATGCTGGTGATCGTGGCGCCGCTGTACGTGCCGTTGGTGGGGGAACTGGGCTTTGACCTGATCTGGTACGGTGTGCTGTACACGATCACCACGCAGATCGCGTACATGACGCCGCCCTTCGGCTATAACCTGTTCCTGATGCGGGCCATGGCCCCGCCCGAGATTTCGCTGCGCGACATCTACGGCTCGATCCTGCCCTTCGTGATGGTGATGACGCTGGCGCTGGCCATCATCATGACCTTCCCGCAGATCGCGCTGTGGCTGCCCGACTACATCTACAACAAATGACCCCGGACATACCGGGGCACATGCGAGAGGTTGGTCTCTCGCCCATCGAAACCGACAACGGAGAGAGAAGATGACGAACAGACGCACATTCCTGAAAGGGGCCGCCGCGGCCCCGGCAGCCGCGCTGGCCACCCCGGCGCTGGCGCAATCCACGATCCGCTGGCGCATGCAGACCTATGCCGGCCCGGCATTGGCTGAGCATGTGATCGACCCGGCCATCAAGATGTTCAACCAGATCGCCGGCGACCGGATGCAGATCGAGCTGTTCTATGCCGACCAGCTGGTGCCCACGGGCGAGCTGTTCCGCGCCATGCAGCGCGGCACGATCGACGCGGTGCAGTCGGATGACGACTCGATGGCCTCGCCCACCGAGGTGACCGTGTTCGGCGGCTATTTCCCGTTTGCGTCGCGCTATTCGCTGGATGTTCCCGTCCTGTTCAACCAGTACGGCCTGAACGAGATCTGGGACGAGGAATATTCCAAGGTGGGCGTCAAGCACATCTCGGCCGGTGCGTGGGACCCGTGCCATTTCGCCACCAAAGACCCGATCAATAGCTTGGCGGACCTTCAGGGCAAGCGGGTCTTCACCTTCCCGACGGCGGGCCGGTTCCTGTCGCAGTTCGGCGTGGTCCCGGTGACCTTGCCGTGGGAGGACATCGAGGTCGCCGTGCAGACCGGCGAGCTGGACGGCATCGCGTGGTCGGGCATCACCGAGGACTACACCGTCGGCTGGGCGGATGTGACCAACTACTTCCTGACCAACAACATTTCGGGCGCCTGGGCCGGGTCGTTCTTTGCCAACATGGACCGCTGGAACGAACTGCCCGAAGATCTGCAGACCCTGTTCCGCGTCTGCACCGACCAGTCGCATTACTACCGCCAGTGGTGGTATTGGGGCGGCGAGGCATCGCTGCGTGTCAATGGCGACAAGATGAAGCTGACCTCCATCCCCGATGAAGAATGGGCGCAGGTCGAAGCCGCCGCAGTGGCCTTCTGGGATGAGATTGCAGCCGAGTCCGAGACCAAGGCCAAGGTTGTAGAGATCATCAAGAAGTACAATGCCGACATGCAAAAGGCTGGCCGTCCCTACCGGTACGGCTAAGGTGAAACCGGCCTGCCCTCATACCGGGGGCAGGCCGTCGAAAACGTCAGTCCGGCAGGTGGCGCCGGCGCAGAAATAGGTGGCTCATGCTCAACTTCGACACGCTCAAGACCCAGGTTGCCGAAGGCTCGGTCGATACGGTTCTGGTCTGCATGGTGGACATGCAGGGCCGCTTGATGGGCAAACGATTCCACGCCGGTCATTTCGTGGCAGGGGCCTGGGAAGAAACCCATTGCTGCAACTACCTGCTGGCCACCGATCTCGAGATGGCGACGCCGGACGGCTATGCCTCGACCAGCTGGGAGCGCGGCTATGGCGACTATGTCATGAAGCCCGACCTCAGCACTCTGCGCCCGGTGCCGTGGCTGGAGGGCACGGTGATGGTGATGTGCGACGTGCTGGATCACCACACGCATGAGGAGGTCCCGCATTCTCCGCGCGCCATTCTGAAGAAGCAGGTCAATCGCCTGAAGGCCATGGGCTATGAGGCGATGTGCGCGACCGAGCTGGAGTTTTTCCTGTTCGAGAAGAGCTTTGATCAGATCCGCAAGGAGGGTTTCCGCGATCTGGAACCGATCTCGGGCTACAACGAGGATTACCACATCCTGCAGACCACCAAAGAAGAGCATGTGATGCGGCCGATCCGCAATCACCTGTGGGATGCGGGCATTCCGGTCGAAAATTCCAAGGGCGAGGCCGAGGCCGGACAGGAAGAACTGAACATCAAATACGCCCCGGCCATGCAGACCGCCGAGTATCACTCGATCGCCAAGAACGCGGTCAAGGAGATCGCGTGGCAGCACGGCCATGCTGCGACCTTCCTGCCGAAATGGCATCATGACCGGGTCGGGAGTTCGTCGCATGTGCATCAGTCGCTGTGGACGGACGGGCAACCGGCGTTTTTTGACAAGGCCGATCCGCTGGGCATGTCGGACCTGATGAAAAACTACATGGCGGGCCTGCTGAAATACGCGCCCGACTATACCTGTTTCATGGCACCCTACATCAACAGCTACAAGCGGTTCATGAAGGGCACATTCGCGCCGACGCGCATCATCTGGTCGGTGGACAACCGCACCGCGGGGTTCCGGCTGTGTGGCGATGGCACCAAGGCGGTGCGGGTGGAATGCCGGATTCCGGGTTCGGACATGAACCCCTATCTGGCCATCGCGGGCATGCTGGCCGCAGGGATTGCGGGCATCGAGGAGGGGCTGGAGCTGCAGCCGCCGACCAAGGGCGATGTCTATCAGGGGGATACGGGCATGATTCCGGGCAACCTGCGCGCGGCGCGGAATGCATTGCATGGCTCGACCATGCTGCGGGCGGCCATGGGCGATGACGTGGTGGATCACTATGTACGTGCCGCCGAGGTCGAGATCGAGGAATTCGAGCGCGTGGTGACCGATTGGGAGATTGCCCGCGGGTTCGAGCGGGCGTAGAGGGTGGATGTGAGGGGCCAGCCCCTCACGCTCCCCGGGATATTTTTGGCCAGATGAAGCAGCGGGCCTGCTTTTCTTGAGGATGGAGTGACCAATGGGTCAGGTGTTGAAATGTATCTCGCCGATCGACGGATCGGTGTTTGCCGAGCGGGACACCCTGGATCGTGACGCGGCATTCGCCGCTGCGGGTCGGGCGCGGGCGGCGCAGGCGGATTGGGCGGCGCGGCCCCTGCAAGAGCGGATCGATATGGTGATGGCCGGCGTCGCGGCCGTGGGTGCGATGAATGACGAGATCGTGCCGGAACTGGCCCATATGATGGGCCGGCCGGTGCGCTACGGCGGCGAGTTCGGCGGTTTCAACGAACGCGCGACCTATATGGCGGGCATCGCGCGCGATGCGTTGGCCGATATTGCCGTGGGCGAGGACGAGACGTTCAAGCGCTACATCAAGCGCGTGCCGCATGGTGTGGTGTTCGTCGTGGCGCCCTGGAATTATCCGTACATGACGGCGATCAACACAGTGGCGCCGGCCTTGATCGCGGGTAATACGATTGTGTTGAAACATGCCACGCAGACCTTGTTGGTGGGCGAGCGGATGGCGCGTGCCTTCCACTCGGCCGGCGTGCCCGAGGACGTGTTCCAGAACCTGTTCTTGAGCCACGACGTGACCAACGATCTGATTGCCGGCAAGGCGTTCGATTTCGTGAATTTCACCGGCTCGGTCGCTGGAGGGCAGGCGATGGAGCGGGCGGCGGCCGGTACCTTTACCCCCGTCAGCACCGAGTTGGGGGGCAAGGACCCGGGCTATGTCATGGAGGACGCCGATCTGGACGCGGCGGTCGACACGCTGATCGACGGGGCCATGTTCAACTCGGGCCAGTGCTGCTGCGGGATCGAGCGGATCTATGTGCATGAAAGCCTGTATGACGATTTCGTCGCCAAGGCGGTCGAGATCGTCAGGGGCTACAAGCTGGGCAACCCGCTGGATCCGGAGACGACGCTGGGGCCGATGGCCAACGTGCGTTTTGCCGACGAGGTGCGCGCCCAGATCGCCGAGGCCGTGGCCGCCGGTGCAGTGGCGCATATCGAGACCTTTGCCGGAGATGACGGCGGCGCCTATCTGACGCCGCAGATCCTGACCAACGTCACGCACGACATGCGCGTGATGCGCGACGAAAGCTTTGGCCCGGTCGTGGGGATCATGAAGGTGTCCTCGGATGACGAGGCCATCGCCCTGATGAATGACAGCGAGTTCGGCCTGACCGCCTCGCTGTGGACACGCGACGTGGCGCGGGCCGAACGCATCGGCGACCGGATCGAGACCGGAACCGTGTTCATGAACCGTGCCGACTATCTGGACCCGGGTCTGTGCTGGACCGGGTGCAAGAATACCGGCCGCGGCGGCGGCCTTTCGATCATCGGATATCACAACCTGACACGTCCCAAATCCTACCACCTGAAGAAGGTGACGGGCTGAGGACGATTTGCCTGCCCCGGACCGACCCCCTCGCCGGGGCAGGCCTTAGACACAAGGAAAACTGACATGAGTCTTGTTGGAAACTGGTCCTATCCGACCACGATCAAATTCGGCGCGGGCCGCATCAAGGAACTGCCCGCGGCCTGCGCGGCGGCTGGGATCAAACGCCCGCTGCTGGTGACCGACCGCGGCCTGGCCGATCTTCCGATCACCGCTGCGACGCTGGACATTCTTGAGGCCGTAGGGCTTGGCCGGGGCCTGTTCAGCGAGGTCGATCCCAACCCGAACGAAAAGAACCTGGAGGCCGGTGTGGCCGCCTACAAGGCGGGGGAACATGACGGTGTGATCGCGTTTGGCGGTGGTTCGGGGCTGGATTTGGGCAAGATGGTCGCTTTCATGGCCGGTCAGACGCGGCCGGTCTGGGATTTCGAGGACATTGGCGATTGGTGGACCCGCGCGGATGCCGACGCGATCGCACCGATCATCGCGGTGCCGACGACGGCCGGCACCGGCTCGGAAGTCGGCCGCGCCAGCGTCATCACCAATTCGGAAACCCATGCCAAGAAGATCATCTTCCACCCCAAGGTGCTGCCGACCGTGGTGATCTGCGACCCTGAACTGACCGTGGGCATGCCGAAATTCATCACCGCCGGGACCGGGCTGGATGCCTTTGCGCATTGCGTTGAGGCCTATTCCAGCCCCCATTACCACCCGATGAGCCAGGGCATCGCGCTGGAGGGGATGCGGCTGGTCAAGGAGTACCTGCCTCGCGCCTATGCCGATGGTACCGACATCGAGGCCCGCGCCCAGATGATGAGCGCGGCCGCCATGGGTGCAACGGCTTTCCAGAAGGGGCTAGGCGCGATCCACGCCATGAGCCACCCGATCGGCGCGGTGTTCAACACCCATCACGGCACCACCAACGCGGTCTGCATGCCTGCGGTACTGGAGTTCAACGCGCCTGTGATCGCCGACCGGTTCGAAGCAGCCTCAGCCTATCTGGGCATTTCGGGCGGGTTCGACGGGTTCCGGGCCTTCGTGCAGGAGTTCAACGACTCGCTGGGTATCCCGCGCAAGCTGTCTGATCTGGGCGTGACCGAAGATGCAATCCCGGAGCTGGTCAAGGGTGCGATCATCGACCCCTCGTGCGGTGGCAACCCAATCGAGTTGACCGAGGAAAACCTGACCGGATTGTTCAGGGTCGCTCTTTAAGTATTGGTAGGATCCGGGGAATTCATAGCCTCCGGGTCCGATCTCATTCCGCGGGTTGTGGTCCCGCTACCTGTGCACTTGTGAATGTTGCTGGAAATTGAGCGGCGAAAGCACGTTCTGGCTCATTGCGGATCTCGGACCAGGTCGGCGCCCGCTGGAAGCCTGGCGATCTGAGGGCCAGGGACAGCACGGATTTGTCCTCGACATAAATCAGCCCAAGCTTCTCAAGGCGGTCCATCGCGGCTTCAAAAGCGTCCACCCCGCATAAGTCGGATATCTGATCACCAAGAAGCGCCCTGCCGATGATCACGGGGCTCAGGTCAAGGATGGCCCGAGCCGCCTCGTCCAATTGGTGAACAACGCGTTGTCCTGACGCTCGCCGGTCGATCACCGCGTCGCCCTCGACGTAGAGGGCTGACGTACCGGCCTCGCTTTGCCATGCGGAAAGAGCATCCAACGTCGACGCCGCGCGCTGCGCTGGCGGGCTTGGACCGTTGTCGACGATGTCGAAATGGTAGGCGAAATTCCAGACTTCTTCGGGCGGCAGGTCGAATATGAATGAATACGGCTTCGCTGGTTCGACTTCGACCCCAAATGCTTCGGGGTGTTCAAAATACGGGCTGAACCGGTCCGCTCGCACGGGCCCAATCGAGCCGGGTGGTTGCAGGTGATGCAGCAGCGGAATGAGTTTTGCCATCCGTTCGAAGGCCTCGGGGCTTTCTCCGGGAAACCCGTAGAGGAAACACCACTCGACAAAAACTCCGGCCTCGGCACACAGCTTCAGCGTCTGGATGTTCTGAATTCCGCTGACCCCTTTCCTCATATGCGCAAGGGTCGGAGTATCGAAGGTCTCGATCCCCGGTTGGATCTTTCTAACGCCTGCGTCGGCCAGACGGGCGATCACGGTCGGCGAGAGGTTCGATTTGACCTCGTAATGCATCAGGAATGGTCTGGTGTCCTGTGCAAGCTTTGGGATCAGGGTCTTGAGGTAGCGGTGATCCAGAATGTTGTCGACCACGACAAGATCTGGGCCATAGAGATCGGCAAGCGTACAGAATTCGGCATAAGCCCGCTCGGCTGACTTGCTCCGATAGGTCATCGATTGGCCGTTCAGCCCGCAGAAAGTGCAATGGTGTTTCGCTCCCCACCAGCAGCCACGCGATGTTTCGATCGTAGCAGATGGCACAAGGCGCTCTGATAGTCCCGCAGTGTTTTGAAATTGATCAAAGAAGGCGTTGAAGTCCGGGATGGGCAGCGTGTCCAGATCCGTGGTCAGGCGCGGTCGAGAATCCTCCAGCGGGTTGTCCAATTGGCTTCGGTTCAGAAACCCCTCGACCACAGGCAAGGGTCTGCTGGGCTTCAGAGCTTTCAGAAACTCGGGAAAGGCATGGTCGCCTTCGCCAATGCAGACCGCGTCCAATTCAGGATGCGCCTTCAAAAGCGCGCGCCCGAGCGGCCCCTCGCAGTTGGCGCCGCCCATGACGATGATCACGTCGGCTGACCGTTTCCGCACGGCCCGGGCCAGTGCGATCGAGGCCATGACCTGTTGGAACGAAGACGTAATCCCGATCACGGTCGGGTTCTGTTCCATCACCGCATCGGCGCAACGTTCGACAAACGCTCCGGCTTGCTTTCGGGCTGCGATGGCGTTTTGCATGAACGCCAGCCACTCGACTCCGGAAACATAGTCACCAAGCACCGTGGTCAGGTAGTCCATCGCGTCCAGATCGCTGCGCGGATAGATCAGATCGCTGAATATCCATTCACCCAGCAGCGCCTGATAGCAGCGGCCATCAGACAGCATGAAATACTCATCGAGGCCGATCGCCTCGGCATAGTCGAAGCTGAAGTACTTCTCGGTCGTCGCAAAGCCGTTGTCCCGCGCCAGCTGCGCGAGAAGAGATATCCCAAGCCCGGGATGTTGCAGAGAAGAAAACGGCATGGACACCAGACACAGCTGATGCAGGGCTGCGCCTTGGTCGTGACTGTAGACGGCCGCGCTTTCGCTCATGCGAAGTTACGCGCAGCGGGGCCGGATCACACCGTCGGACGTATCTTCGTAGGCATTCTTGATGTCTTGCATCGCCGACTTCAGGTCGGATTCACCGGAAAAGACGTTCCCAATCGCGGCCAACAGCTTGCGCGCCTCGCCATCCTGATCGAGCGAAATTCCCAAGCGGTTTACTACGCCTTCGGGGTTGTCGATGAATTCTTTTCGAAAGGCCTCGTCAAGGATGCCGCGGCCAATGATCTGCTGAACATCTTCCAGGGTCAAACCCCGAGTATGGTGGTCACTCATAATTGTTCCTTTCGCAATACAAGGCCAATTGTTAATAGTTTTTTTACTCAATATCAATGCCGTGGATGGTCCGCGCCACCCTTGTGTGGTGTCTGGAAAAAGGCCTTGATCAGCGACATACTGAACTCGGGCAGTCGGGGGGCGCTTGAACATGAGGAAACAGGTCCAGATCGAACCGACCGAGCGCAGAATGTGCACGGTTCTGTTCGCCGACATTGTTCGTTCGACCATGATGATCGGCAGTTTGGATCCCGAAGACGCCGTCAGCCATCTGGGCCCTGCCATCGAACTGATCATGTCGATCTGCGAAAAGTTTGGCGCAACCACGTTGTTCACGGGCGATGGCGCGCTCGCGGTTTTTGGTTCACCGAACGCGGACGAGGATCACGCGGTCAAGGCAATAGCCAGCGCCCAGCGGATCATCGACCGCATCGGCAAGCTGGACGATCGGCAGTTGGATGTGCGGGTTGGCGTTCATTCCGGCGAATTGCTGGTGGGCCAGTTGCAACACACCCTCGGGGAAGAGCAGGCCTTTCTAGGACCGGTCATGAACATCGCCAGCAAGATCGAGGCCGCCGCCAGAAAGAACGTGGTCACGGTTTCCGGTCAGGTTTTGGAGAATGCCGGTGATCTGTTCAACCATACCCATGTGGGCGATCTCGAGCTGGACGGGGGTGCGGGTCCGATCAAGCTATTCGAAATCACCGGCCGCAAAGAACAGGTGTCGCGCTGGATGGCGCGGGCGCGTCGCGAACGTTCGCCATTTGTCGGACGCGAAAGGGAACTGGCCGAGCTTGTTGCGGCGTGGAATCAGGCGCGTGACGGCAAGGGCAACTCGGTTCTGTTGCTGGGGGCGGCCGGCGTCGGCAAATCCCGGCTTCTGCATGAGCTGGTCGAGAACTGGCCCCTCGGCGCGCACCAGGTTCTGGAATTCAACTGCTTTTCGTTGGATCAGGAAGCTGCGTATCTGCCGATCACCCGTGTGATCAATGCCCGGTTGGGATTGTCGGACACCAAATCCGATGCCGAACTGGACCAAAAGCTGTCCGAGGTTCTGGGCGGAACCAAGTTCCTGGATGCGCATACCCGATCGGCCCTGTATTCGCTTTTCAGCCGTTTCCAAACGGAACCGGCGCTTTCGGCTGTGGACCCGTCTCGCCGACGGAGGCAATTGAACCAGATGCTGTCGCGGCTGGTTCTGTCGATGAAACAGGACAAGCCACTGCTTCTGTTGTTCGAGGATTTGCATTGGGCCGACCAGGGGACTCTGGACGTCATCGACAACCTGCTGGGTCAGGTGAGGGGAACGAATGTTCTGATCCTCCTCACATCGCGCAACGCGAACCTGTTCACGAACGACCCGATGGGTTTGCTCAAGGTCGTTCCGGTCGCCCCGTTGGGCGAGGCGGCCTGCAAGGACCTGATCACGCGCTTGCTGGGCCAGAGCGACATCGATGGACAGTTGGGCTCATTCATCGAAGCCATGAGCGGCCGCACACCGCTTTTCGTTGAAGAATTTGCCCACCACATGCGGGACCGCATGTCGCAAGCCGGGTTCAAGGACGGAGCGATGGACAGCCTGGGCGACATCGAGATCCCCGCCCGGGTTCAACCGTTGATCGCATCCCGGATTGATGCCCTGCAAAGCGAGGACCGCAAAGCTCTACAGCTGGTTGCCGTCGGCGGGTTGCAGTGGACCTGGGGCGTTCTGGCCGACACGCTTCAACGGCTGGGCTTCGACGCCAAAACCCAGATTTCGACCTTGGTTGAGCGCGGTTTTCTTGAGCTGCCGGAATCTCAGGACGGCCAGCAGCTGCGGTTCAGTCATGCGTTGGTGCAGAAGGTCGGGTATCGCAGTATTCCACGCCAGCGCCGCGCAAGGCTGCACCGTGCGATCCATGAAACTCTGCTGAGCCGCGGCACATCCGACGATCTGGACGTGGCACAGTCCATCGCCCGTCACGCGGACAAGGGCGAGTTATGGCTGGAGGCCGCCGAAGCTTATACGCGGTGCGGCGAGATGTCGATCAAGCTGTTTTCGTTTGAGGCCGCCGTCTCATATTTCGAAAACGCCCTGCGGTGCATCGACCAAGTTCAAAAGCGGACCGGCACCCAGGTGGCTGTTGACCTCGGGCTACGCGCCCGGCGCGGTCTGCGCGTTTCGCTGGTGGCCAGCGGCAACTTCAACCGTATCCTGACCATTTCACGCGAGGCGGAAGCCTTGTCCGACGCGTTGGGGGACACATCCGCGCGCGTTGCGTTTCAGGTCGACCAGGCGATCATGCTGACGATCTTGGCGGATGTGCGGCAAGCAATGGAGGTGTCTGAGCGCGCGCTGCGGACCGCAACCGACGCCGAAGATCCGCGCCTGCAGGCAAACGCGGCCTTTGCACTGGCCCAGGCTGCGTGGTTTCACGGCAACTTCGCGGCCGCACGGGCGGCGATTGATCAACATGCGGATCTGTTCCAGACGGTGTTCCGTGTGGCCGAAGCGGGCACCACCGGGTCGATTTCGGTGCTCGGGCTTGCGACCCGTGCCAACGCCAACAGCATGATGCATCGGTTTGACGAGGCGGATGCCGGTATCCGCGAGGTGCTGTCGATCGCCGAAGAAACCGGCAAGGCCTATGACCTGAGTTTTGCGCTGATCGCGCGGGGGATCTGGTGCTGGCAGCGAAACGAACCGGCTGACGCCACCTTTGCGTTGCGCCGCGCCTTGCGCGTGTCGGACGATGCTGGAATCGATGTTCTGTGCTGTTTCGCAGCGGCTCCTCTGGCTCGGGTGCAGTCGGTGTTGGGTGAGCTTCCGGATGCCCGACTGGTCCTGAACCGAGGTCTCGAACTGGCGCGGGACATGGAGATGGAGGCCTTCGTCGCCTGGCTGCTGTCGGCCGAAGTGCAGGTTCTGGCGCAGGAAGGCAGAACGAAAGAGGCCAAGGAACTGCAATCCGATTTGAACGACCTGTGTGACCGCAACGGGTATTTCCAGCACGAGCAATCCAAGGTATTGAGGGCATTTAAGATTTGAACACCCCAAAAAGTCTCGGCTGAAACGACTGCTTATTCTGGCGCTAAGACTTCAGCGATGCAGGTTCAGCATCAGCCGGCCAAATCCGGACGGCGGCGTGGTGATCCCGGCCATCTGCATTGCCTGGAATGCCATCGCCTGATTTGAAGTGACAACGGGCTTGCCAACAGCTTTCTCAAGCCGGTCGATGATTTCCACGCTGCGCATGTCCGTACAGGACAAAACCAACACCTCGGCCTCGGGGCAGTCTGCGGCCAAACCCAGGTCAAACACCGCCTGCGGGGTCAGGGCGCCTTGGCCGTAATTGTCCAGCTGGCCTGTCACTTCGGACCGCGACACGGTTGAAATGCCAGTCTCGGCCAGGAACCGGATTGCCAAGTCATTGATGTCTGCGACATAGGGAGAGGCAAAGCCGATGCGTGTCGCCTCCAGCGTATGCAGCGCATGCACCAAGGCGCCCGCGGCCGTAACGGTCTGCGCCCCGCTGCTGGTCTTGATACGGTCGGCAAGTTCGCGGTCGAAGGTCGGGCCATGGGTCAGCGTTGCCGAGGTACACCCATAAAGAATGACATCCGGCCGGACACCGAGCAAAAGCCTGAGCGGCTCATCCAGATCGGCGGCGCCAAGACCGTGCATTTGGGCAGCATCGGGTATTTCTTCCTGATCATAGCCACCCATCCGGGCAAAGTGCAGTGAAACGCCCTCGGGCCGCAGCATCGTCATGTCGGGTTCGAGATTGGTGTTCGTGAACGGCACGAGAATACCGAAACGGGACCGGCCCCTAGATGGGTGGAAATTTCTCTGCGTCATGGCTGAAACTCCTCGGCCCAACGTTCCAGAACCGCGGCCATGAGTTCGAGGTCTGCAGTCTGACCGATGGTGGCACGTAGGCAATTGGCAAGTCCCGCGCCGGATTGAGGTCTCAGGAAAATGCCTTTTTCCCGCAGAGCTTTGTGGGCTCTGGTCGCGGTGGATTGGTCCGCAAAGCGGATCAGAAGAAAGTTCGTATGGCTTTTGGGAACGTCGAACCCGGCAGACCGAAGGCGATCGGCGAACCGGTCGCGCAGCTCGACCGTGAGTGCACATGTTTCGTGCATGTAGTCCTGATCGTTCAGTGCGGCCAAGGCAGCCGCCTGTCCGCACACCGACACATTGTTTGGGTTCATCACCTTGCGTATCTGGACGGCGATCTGCGGTGGGAACAGGCCCCAACCCACGCGAAACCCGGCCATCCCGTAGGCCTTGGACAGAGTTCGAAGAACGACTGTGTCCCCCCGCGCGACAAGGTCGAACATCGGCTCGTTCAGATCATCGGCGAACTCGCCATAGGCCTCGTCGATCACAAGCAGGGTGTTGTCCCGCAACCCTTCCCGAAGCCGCACCAGATCGCGGCGGGAGATACGGGTGCTTGTCGGGTTGCCGGGATTGGCCACAAACACCACCTTGGTATCCGGTTGCACGGCCGCCAGAAGCGCGTCGACGGATACGCATCCGTCCACCTCGGCGGCGGTGTCGAAACGGGCGCGAGCCAACTGCGCCACGGTACGAAAAAACGGGTATGCGTTCGCAGGGGCAAGAACGGCGGCGTCTGGTCCGGCAAAGGCCAGCGCCAGACCCGCAATCAGCTCCATCGACCCGTTCCCGCACAACAGACCTTGCTCGGGCAGATCATGAAGCTCGGCCAGTCGCGCACGCAATGCCGTCCAGTCCGGTTCCGGGTAGAGGTGCCCGTTTGCGGCCGCCTCTGCGACGGCCTGTCCGACCAAGGGACTTGGCGGGCGCAGGCTTTCGTTCTGCGACAGCGAAACAAGGCGCTGTCCTGCCGGCGGATCCAGCTGAGCCAACGCATAGGGTGACATGGCAGCGACATGGGAAACGGGACGGATCATGGCTTTACCCCATGGACATGCTGCGCGGCCCGGGCGCTCACAAGCTCGTCCCGCACATCCTGTCGAACAGCCACGGGTGACCTTTCATCGGGTGGCCCAAATCCGCCGCCGCCCGGAGTTTGGAAGATCAGCGTTTCGCCGCCGCCAATTCGCACCTCGCCCTTGCCTGGCAAGTCCGGGCCGTCGGGGCCGAGACGGATGCGACCGGGCGCGCCCGCCAGTCCGCCGTGCCGTCCCTTGGCTGGGTTTGCGATGCGTTCGACCGAAAGGAACAGCATAAAATCCTCGCCGGTGGAGGAGCGTATTTCGATGTCCTGCCCCAATCCGCCGCGGAGGCGACCGGGGCCACCGCTGTCCTGGCGCAATTCGCGACGCGTGATCAGGACAGGCGCGACAGCCTCGGTTGTCTCGACCTGGCTGCCCCAAACACCCGAGGGGAAGGCCGTCGCCGACAGGCCATCCAGGCTTGGCCTTGCGCCGGTTCCGCCGCTGAACACCAATTCCAGAGCAAACTGCGTGCCACCGCGGGAAACCGCCTCGGGTGCGTGGCGCAGAGGCAGGTCGTACATGCACGATGCACCTTCGGCCGGCACGGCGTCCGGTAGAGCCTGCGACAGGCAGCCATAGACCAGATCCGGGGTCATCTGTCCCAAGGTATGACGCATGGCCACCGGAGCGGGTGGCTGCGCATTCAGAATGCAATCCGCCGGTCCCGTCACGTGGAATGGCGCCAAAGAGCCTGCGTTGTTGGGGATGTCTGGGCCGATGATGCAGCGCAGGGCAAATACCGTGTAAGCCGTTGCATAGTTGAGCGGGACGTTGATGCCTTTGCGCGACAGGCCCGACGTGCCCGAAAAGTCGACCAGAACCCGGTCGTCCGTGATGGTCAGGGCCGCGTGCAAATCAATCTCGCACTCGTACCCATCGACGGTCAGCACATTGTGCCACGTGCCCTTCGGAAGCGCCGAAATGGCCTCGATCGTGCCGCGGCGCGAGGTTTCGATGATGTAGTCGGCCAGACTGTCCAGAGTATCGATGCCAAACTCGACCATCATGTCGGCTAGGCGCGCTGCGCCTGTTTCGCAGCACGCGATCAATGCGTAGATGTCGCCCTCATTGGCGATGGGCTCGCGCGAGTTGGCTTTGACGATATCCATCAGCAGCGCGTTCAACTGACCTTGGTCGACCAGTTTGCACGGCGGGATTTGAAGCCCCTCATCAAAGATATCCGAGCCTTCGGGACCCATGCCCAAACCGCCGAGGTCGACCAGATGCGAGGTGCAGGCCGAAAACCCAACCACGTTGCCACGATGAAAAACCGGCATCATCAGCAGGAAATCGTTCAAATGGCCGGATGCGATCCAAGGATCATTGGTCAGAAAAATATCGCCCGGCTTCATTTCGGAGCTGGAGTATCGCCCGCACAGGGTCTTAACCGCTTCGGCCATCGTGTTGATGTGGCCCGGCGTTCCGGTAACGGCCTGGGCCAGCATACGGCCGCGTACATCAAAAATGCCGGCGGATATGTCGCCGCATTCACGAACGATCGGAGAAAAGGCGGCGCGGATCAGCGCCTGGCCCTGTTCTTCGACCACCGCTAACAGCCGGTTCCACATGACCTGCAGACGGGTATTCGTCGTGTTCATTCGGCGTCCTCCTGTATCCGGTTGAGCCAGAGATTGCCGCCGCCATCGACGCTGGCCTGAAAATCCGCGCTGACGAATGTGGTGGTTTGAGGCTCGGTAATCAGCGCCGGTCCGCGCAAGCTATCGCCGGGTTCAAGCCCGGATCGATCGTAGATACCGGCGTCGCACCAATGCCCGCTGACATCACACAGAATGCGTCGATGGCAGTACGGGCGCACCGTGCGCTGGTGGGCTGCGTCAGGAACCCGGCTGAGGGCAGGGGCGGGTGACGACACCTCGACGGACCAGTTGAGAATCTCGATCGACATTCCCGGTACCGCGCGGCGGAACAACCGGCTGTACTCGGATTCGAAATCCCGGCGCAGGGTTTCGATGTCTGCAGGCCCAAGTGCCCGATCCGGAAGCGCGATCTCGATCTCATGACCCTGGCCGTGGTACCGCATGAAGGCCTGTTTTCGGATCGACAATTCGGCTTCAGGTGCACCGGCACGGACCACGGCCAGCGCCTCGGCTGTCATTTTGTCAAAAAAGGCGTTGAGGCCGTCGAGATCCGGCTGGTCCAGCGTGGCATAGCGCGACCGGACGATTTCGAAGGCGACCGGCGCATACAGAAATCCGACCGCTGACCCTACGCCCGGGTCCTTCGGGATCACGATTTGGTCGACCTGACACCGCCGGGCTACTCGCGTTGCGTGTAATGGCCCATTGCCGCCGAAGGCGATCATCACTCGGGTTGCCAACTCTTTTCCGGACTCGACCGCGTGCATCCGACCTGCGGCGGCCATGCTTTCGTCGACGATTTCGCTGAGACCACGTGCGGCCAGGTCCGGTGCCAGGTCCAGCGCGCTCCCGATTTCCACGGTGATGGCCTGTTCGGCGGCTGCCGTGTCAATCGTCAGTCGGCCTTCGGCAAACCGGCCGGGTTCTATCAGGCCCTGCACCACATCGGCGTCTGTCACGGTCGCCGCCCTGCCGCCATTGCCGAAGGCGGCAGGGCCTGGCTGTGCGCCGGCACTTTCGGGGCCAACCTGCAGGCGACCCAGCCGATCGACCCTGGCAATCGAGCCGCCGCCTGCGCCGATTTCGATCATCTCGATCACGGGGATGCGCACCGGCATGCCCGAGCCCTTGATGAAGCGCGCGGCCCTTGCGATTTCGAACCTGCGCGCGGTCTGCGGGCGGAAAGCATCAATCAGGCACAGCTTGGCCGTCGTCCCCCCCATGTCAAAGCTGGTTACGGCGCGCGCACCGGTTTCAGCCGCGATCCGTGCGGCAAGGATGGCCCCGCCGGCCGGGCCGGATTCGACCAACCGGATTGGCAGGCGGGCGGCCGTTTCCAGGGTTGTCATGCCACCGCCGGCCGTCATCATGAGAATGGGACAGGTCAGCCCCTCTGCGGCGAAGCGGGATTGGAACTCGGCCAGATACCCGGCCATCTGGGGCTGGATATAGGCGTTGGCGATGGTGGTGCACAGGCGGTCAAATTCGCGCGCCTCGGGGCTGACTTCGTGCGAGAGCGAGATGGCCAGGTCGGGGAGCGCCTTGAGCAACTGGTCCCGCAGGGCGAGCTCGTGCTTTGGGTTGGCATAGGAATGCATCAGGCATACCGCCACGGACTGGGCGTCGCTATCCTCAATCCGGCGCACCAGATCGCTCATACCGGCGACATCCAGCGGTGTCAGTTCGTCACCACGTGCATCCATTCGCCCGCCGATCGTGAAGGCACGAGCGCGTGGGACCAGCAGGTTGGGCTTGACCAGATTGATGTCATACTGGCTGTAGCGACGTTCATACCCAATCTCGAGTATGTCCCGAAACCTGTCGGTGGTTATTGTCGCAACCGGGGCACCGCGCCGCTCGATCAGGGCATTGGTGGCCAGCGTGGTGCCGTGAATGAACCCGGAAACCTGCGAGAAACTGGCGTTGGCGTCATCCAGAACGCGCTTTGCACCAGTCACGGCACCGACGGTTGGGTTGTCCGGTGTCGTCGGAGTTTTCGTCGTTGCGAGGATATTGGATTGCCCGTCCATCAGAACGGTATCGGTAAATGTGCCGCCAATATCGACGGCCAGCCGAAGCCCAGCGTGATTGTGCATAAAACGAAGCCATGGGCAGAAGTTTCAGATCGTTCCGGGCTGTTGGTTCAGCATCCAGAGACTGCGAAAAAGATCCGCCTCTCGTCAGACGACGAGGTCGCAACCGGTTGCCCGGCGGCCTTGGGTATCTTTGGCGCAGTCAATCACGGCTTGATCACTCTGGTTGTCGATCCGATGGAAAAATGCTGCCCATCGCGGGATCACCTGTCAACAGAAATGCGACCGGGTTAGGCGACGTCTCCCTGCAATTGTCGGCTCAGGTTGTCGGCGGCATCCGGGGCATACCGGTCGATCAGGGCCCCCAATTCAGGCCGGCAAGACCCGCAATTTGTTCCGGCGTTCAACGCCGCGCCGATAGCGTCGACACTGATCGCTTTCCCGCACGAGATCGCGTCGACGATCGTCTTCAACCCGACGCCAAAACAGGCGCAGATGATCGGTCCGGTGTCCTTGGCATCTGCGGGTGCGCGGCCGGTCAGAACCTGTGCGGGTGATATGTCAGGCATCGTCGCAAGATAGTCCCGCATCAGGGGCAGGGCGCGCGGCGACACGAACAGTGCCCCTTGCAGGCATCCGTTCTGCGACAACGCAATGCGAAATGACCCGCGGGCCGGATCACCTGCCGTGACCGCGTCCGCATCCGCCAGCGCAAACCATTCGCGGGCGGTTTGTTCCCAATCCTGTATCCGGGCATGATCAGCCAGCTCTGTCCTGTAACCGTTGTCCGTTCGGACCGTCGCGCGGTAGGCGACCGAGGGTTTCAGGGGTCTCCTGGAGACGGCAAAGGCGTACCACGCCGCCTGCATGACCGAGATCGAAACGGGTGTGGCCTTGCTTTCGGGTTGTCCGGAAAACGGATCAGTGGTGCCGGGAACCAGCATGTCCACCCGGCCCGAAGGGGCCGTTTCCGCAGTCCAATGGATGGGAGCAAAGACGTGACCGATGCGAACATCTTGGGTGATGCGCGCGCGAAAAATGCCACGCCCAGCGGGACTGGTGACCTCGACAAGGTCTGCGCTGGATATCCCCTCGCGGGCGGCGTCCTGGGGATGAATGTCCACAAACGGCTCGGCAAGATGGGCGGACAGGCGGGCTGAAAGACCGGTCCGGGTCATGGTGTGCCATTGATCCCGTGTGCGTCCGGTGTTCATCACAAAGGGATATTGCTGTCCGGGTAGGGCTGCCGGAGGTCGATGGGCAACGGGAACGATCCGGGCCTTCCTGTCGGAGTGAAAGAAGTGTCCGTCACCAAAAAATCTCCCACCTGCACGCCTGCGACCCAATGGCCAGCGGGTGGGTTCCAGTTCGGCATAGCCTTCCTCGTCAATTTCGGAGAAGCCCGAAATGTCGAAGTCTTTCCCGAACCGCGCGGCGATTTGGGACATGGCGGCGTATTCACGGAGTATCTCGGCCGGTGAAGCGTAGTCGAACGCGGTTTTCCATCCCATGCGGCGGCCAACTTCGGCCAGGATGTCCCAATCCGGACGCGCTTGGCCCGGTGGCCGCAGAACGGCGCGTTGCCGGCTGATGGTTCGGTCGGAATTCGTGACCGTTCCGTTCTTTTCGGCCCACCCGGCGGCAGGCAGCACGACGTCGGCCAGACGTGCCGTATCGGTGTGCAACGTCAGGTCACTGACGACCGTGAACGGGCAGGCGGCGATTGCGCGGCTGACCCTGTCAACTTCGGGCATGGTTGCCGCCGGGTTGGTGTGGATGATCCAAAGGGCCTTGATCTGCCCATCTTCGACCGCGCGGAACATGTCCACGGCCTTCAGCCCCGGAGACTGCGGTATTGAAGGGGATTGCCAAAACGCCTGAACCGCGGCCCGATGATCGGCGTTTTCGATGTCCAGATGGCAAGCCAGCGTGTTGGCCAGACCACCCACTTCGCGCCCACCCATCGCGTTGGGTTGGCCGGTGACCGAGAACGGGCCCATTCCCGGCCGCCCGATCCGACCGGTGGCCAGATGGCAGTTCAGAATGGCGTTGACTTTGTCGGTCCCGCTGGAAGACTGGTTCACTCCCTGGCTGAAGACCGTCACGACGCGGGGGGTATTGATCCATAGATCGAAAAATGCGGCGAGTTTTTCGGCAGGCAGGCCGGTTTCCGAGATCTGGTCGTTTCCGGCCGTTTCCAGAGCGGCTTCCAGACCCGAGGTTTGCTTGACAAAGCCCGGGTCTACGGCCCCTAGCCGATGAATCTCGGTCAGCAGCCCGTTGAACAGCGCCACGTCGCTGCCCGGATTCAGCGCCAGATGCAGATCGGCCTGATCGCAGCTGGCGGTGCGCCGTGGGTCGATCACCACGATCCGGGTCCCGCGCGCCTGCCGGGCCGCCAGAACCCGCTGATAAAGAACCGGGTGGCACCACGCCAGGTTCGACCCTACCAGCACCACCAGATCGGCCTGGTCCAGATCCTCGTAGGTGCCCGGCACGGTGTCGGTGCCAAAGGCCCGCTTGTGCCCGGCCACGGTCGAGGCCATGCACAGCCGCGAATTGGTGTCGATATTGGCCGATCCGATGAAGCCCTTCATCAGCTTGTTGGCCACGTAGTAATCCTCGGTCAGCAACTGCCCCGAGACATAGAAGGCCACGCTGTCGGGACCATGCGCCGCGATCGTTTCGCGGAACCGGTCGGCCACCAGTTGCAGCGCCTCGTCCCAGCCCACGTCCCGGCCAAAGGCGCACGGGGTCAGCAGGCGGTGCTCCAGCCCGACCGTTTCTCCCAAAGCTGTGCCCTTGGAACACAACCGTCCGAAATTCGCCGGGTGGTCCGGGTCGCCCCGCACGGTCAGACCTCCCGCCCCGTCCGGGCGCAGCAGCACGCCGCAGCCCACGCCGCAATAGGCGCAGGTGGATCGCACCTCGGGCAGGTTCGAGCCGTCCATCACGCGGCGCTCCGCTCGGTGACGGCGCGGGCGTCCAGCAGGATGCGCCCGGCCTCCAGCCGAACTGGATAGGTGGTGATCCGGCCTTCATCCGCGCCTTGGGCCTCGCCGGTATTCAGGTCGAACACCCAATTGTGCAACGGACAGGTCACCGACTGGCCATGCACGATGCCTTCGGACAGCGGGCCGCCCTTGTGGGGGCAGGCATTGCTGGCCGCGAACAGTTCCGCCTCGGCCGTGCGGAAGATGGCGATGCAGCCAAGACGGGTTTTCACCAGACGCGCGCCACGCAGCGGCACGTCGTCGATATGTCCGATGTCGATCCAGCTCATTCCGCGGCCTCCAGGGTGAAATCTGCAATCGGGGCATAGCTCGGCGCCTTGTCGCGGACATGCTCGGCCCAGGGGTCCTTGCGATAGATGCTCTGCGACAGTTCGAACCGCTCGACCAATGCCCGGCGGTTTTCGAGGTCGTCGACCACATTGGCCCTGACCCAGTCCATGCCGACCTTGGCCAGCCATTTGTACAACCGGTCCAGATACTTGCCGCCCTCGCGATAGGCCTGGGTGACGGCCATCACAACCTCGATCGCCTCGTCCTCGGTCGGGACCTGGCACAGCAGCTCGGTTTCCTTGACGTCCATCCCGGCCGCCCCGCCGATACCGATCTGATAGCCCGAGTCCACGCAGACCACGCCGATATCCTTGCAGGTCGCCTCGGCACAGTTGCGCGGGCAACCCGAGACCGCCAGCTTGAGCTTGTGCGGTGTCCACGAGCCCCACAGGATCTGTTCCAGCTTGATGCCAAGGCCGGTGCTGTCCTGGGTTCCGAAGCGGCAGTGATCGGTGCCGACACAGGTTTTGACCGTGCGCAGACCCTTGGAATAAGCGTGCCCCGAGACCAGGCCGGCCTTGTTCAGGTCGGCCCAGATGGCGGGCAGGTCCTCGCCCTTGACGCCCAGCAGGTCGATGCGCTGACCGCCGGTGACCTTGACGGTGGGCACGTCATATTTCTCGGCCGCGTCGGCGATGGCGCGCAGCTCGGCCGGGTTGGTGATGCCGCCCCACATGCGGGGCACGACGCTGAAGGTGCCGTCCTTCTGGATGTTGGCGTGTTTGCGTTCGTTGACGAACCGGCTTTGCGGGTCGTCACGGTATTCCAGCGGCCAGTCGGCCAGCAGATAATAGTTGATCGCCGGCCGGCAGACATGGCAGCCATTGGGCGTTTCCCAGCCCAGCTCCTGCCAGACGGCGGCCTGGCTTTTCAACTCTTGCGCCTTGATCAGGCGGCGCACGTCCTCGTGGGTCAGGTCGGTGCACCCGCAGATCGGTTGCGCCGCCGGCATCTGGAACTCATCGCCAAGCGTGACCTGCAGGACCTGTTCGACCAGACCCGTGCACGTCCCGCAGGATGCGCTGGCCTTGGTGCTGGCGCGCACGGCGGCCAGATCGGTGGCCCCGGCGGCGATCGCCTCGACGATGGTGCCCTTGCATACGCCGTTGCAGCCGCAGATCTCCGCCTCAGGCGGCAATGCTGCAACGGCTGACAGAGGGTCCGCGGTGTCGCCCCCCTGATAGGCCGGGCCGAAGATCAGCGTGTCACGCATCTCGTCGATGTCGGTGCCGTCCTTGATAAGGCCGAAGAACCAGCTGCCATCGGCGGTGTCGCCATACATGACCGCGCCGATCAGGCGGTCATCTTCGATCACCAGCCGCTTGTAGACCCCGCGCGCCGGGTCGCGGAACACGATGTCCTCGCGTCCCTCGCCCTCGGCGAAGTCTCCGGCGCTGAACAGGTCGCAGCCGGTGACCTTCAGCTTGGTGGCCAGTTCCTTGACCACGAAGGCGTCCGGCTGGCCCAGAAGGGTATTGGCCACGACCTTGGCCTGATCGTAAAGCGGCGCCACCAGGCCGAACAGGTGGCCGTCGAATTCGACGCATTCGCCCACGGCCAGCACATCCGGGTCCGAGCTCTGCATCTGTGCGTTCACCTCGATCCCACGGGCCACGTCCAGCCCGGCATCGGTGGCCAGCCGGGTTTCGGGGCGGATGCCGACGGCCATCACCACCAGATCGGCTGGCAGCATTTCGCCGCTTTCCAGCAGCACCGCCTCGGCACGCCCTTCGCCCAGAATGGCCTTGGTCGAGGCCTGAGTCCGCACGGTGATGCCGCGGCGTTCCAGATCCTTGCGCAGCAGGTATCCGGCGGCCTCGTCCAGCTGCCGTTCCATCAGATGGCCCATCAGGTGCACCACGGTGACGGTCATGCCGCGCTCGGCCAGCCCCGCCGCGGCCTCGAGCCCCAGAAGCCCGCCGCCGATCACCACCGCGTTGCCACCCTTGGCGGCCGCGTCGATCATCGCGTTGGTGTCGTCCAGATCGCGATAGGAGATGACGCCGGGCAGGTCCTTGCCCGGAACCGGAATGATGAACGGGGCCGAGCCGGTGGCGATCAGCAGCTTGTCATAGGGCACATGACCGTTTTCGCCCTCGACCACCTTCATCTCGCGGTCGATCTTCACCACATGCTCGCCAAAGCGGCAGGCGATGCCCCGTTGCGCGTACCAGTCGCCGTCATGGGTGACGATGTCCTCATAGGTCTTCTCGCCCGACAGAACCGGGCTGAGCATGATGCGGTTGTAGTTTCCGCGCGGTTCGGCGTTGAAAAGCGTGATGTCGAACACATCTGGCGCGGTCTCGGTCAGATGTTCAAGCACGCGGCCCGACGCCATCCCGGCACCGATCACGACAAGTTTCTGTTTCATGGGGTCACTCCGCTGCAATGGCCTTGGGGGCGGGCGATTTCGGCTTGGCGCCGTGTTCGTATTCTTCGAGGAAATCCAGAACTTCCTGCCGGTAGGCGTAGTAGTCGGGATGTTCGAGCAACGCCTTGCGGGTGCGCGGGCGCGGCAGGTCCACGCGGGTGATCTTGCCGATCGTAGCCTGCGGGCCGTTGGTCATCATCACCACCCGGTCGGCCAGCAGGATCGCCTCGTCCACGTCATGGGTGACGCAGATCGCGGTGACCTTGGTGCGCGACCAGACCTCCATCAGAACCTCCTGCAGCTCCCAGCGGGTCAGGCTGTCGAGCATCCCGAAAGGTTCATCCAGCAGCAGCAGCTTGGGCGACAGGGCAAAGGCGCGGGCGATGCCGACGCGCTGTCTCATGCCGTTCGACAGGTCGCTGGCCTGCTTGTCCATCGCATCGGCCAGGCCGACGCGTTCCAGGTAGTATTCCACCACGTCCTGCCGTTCGGCCTGGCTGGCGTTCGGATAGACCTTGTCGACCCCGATCGCCACGTTCTCTTTCGCGGACAGCCACGGGAACAGGTTGGGTGACTGGAACACCACCGCGCGTTCAGGGTCGGCGCCTTCGACGTGGCGGCCATCCAGCTTGATCGCGCCCTTGGAAATCTCGTTCAGCCCCGCCGCCATGGTCAGCACCGTGGATTTGCCGCAGCCCGAATGGCCGATCAGCGAGATGAACTCGCCCTTGTCGATCTTCAGATCGAAGTCCTCGACCACGGTCAGCGGCCCCTTCGGCGTGGGATAGACCTTGTGCAGTTGCGAGAAATCCAGGAACCGGCTGTCGATCATGCCCTTCTGCGCCTCGGTCACGGCGGTGGGCACGCCGTGGATCGGCGTGACCTCGGGCAGGATGCGGGTGCCTTCGACCTTGGCCTCGATCCCCACATCCATCAGGTATTTGGTGACCTCGGCGCGCAGGCGTTTGAAGGTTTCATCGGTGTTCATCGCCGCCCGGTCGCGCGGGCGCGGGATCGAGACGCGGAACTCCTGCCCCAGCGTGCCGTCGGGGTTCAGGGCGATGATCCGGTCGGCCAGAGTGATCGCCTCGTCCACGTCATTGGTGATCAGCACGCAGGTCTTGCGGTCGGCTTCCCAGATGCGCTCGATCTCGTCGGCCAGGTTGGCGCGGGTCAGCGCGTCCAACGCCGACAGCGGCTCGTCCAGCAACAAGACCTCGGGGTTCATGGCCAGCGCCCGGGCCACGTTGACCCGCTGACGCATCCCGCCCGACAATTCGGCCGGACGGCGCGTCGCCGCGTGGCTGAGGCCGACCATCTTGACGTAATGCGCCACCTTCGCGGCCTTCTCGGCCTTGGGCAGGCCCGGAAAGACCGTATCGACCGCCAGCCCGACATTGCCGCTGACCGTCAGCCACGGCATCAGCGAGTAGTTCTGAAAGATCACGCCGCGTTCCGGCCCCGGCCCCTTGATCGGCGCGCCCTTGAAGGTGACCTGCCCGCGGCTGGGCATGTCCAGCCCGGCCATCAGGTTGATCAGCGTGGTCTTGCCGGTGCCGGAAAAGCCCAGGATCACCAGGAACTCGCCCTCCTGCACCTGCAGGTCGATGCCGTTCAGAACATCGGTGCGCCCGGTGCCTTCGCCGAAGGATTTCGAGACGTTTTCGAAGCTGAGGATGCTCATCACGCTCACCGGTTGTTGGTAAAGGTAAACAGGGACTGCAGCGCGTACATCACCCGGTCCAGCAGGAAGCCGATGATGCCGATGGTGAAGACCGCCACCATGATCCGGGCCAGCGAGCTGGACGAGCCGTTCTGGAACTCGTCCCAGACGAATTTGCCCAGGCCCGGGTTCTGCGCCAGCATTTCGGCCGCGATCAGGACCATCCAGCCCACGCCCAGCGACAGGCGCAGCCCGGTGAAGATCAGCGGCAGCGCCGAGGGCAGCACCAGCTTGGTGATCTTGGTCCAGGTGTTCATCTTCAGAACCTTGGACACGTTCACCAGATCCTTGTCGATCGAGGCCACGCCCAACGAGGTGTTGATCAGCGTGGGCCACAGCGAACACAGCGTCACCGTGATCGCCGAGATCAGGAAGGATTTCGCGAACCAGCCGTCATTGGTGACATAGACGGCCGAGACGATCATCGTCACGATCGGCAGCCAGGCCAGCGGCGAGACCGGTTTGAACACCTGGATCAACGGGTTCAGCGCCGCATTTGCGGTCGGTGACAGCCCCGCTGCGATGCCAAGCGGCACCGCCACGACCGTGGCGATCAGGAACCCGAAGAACACTGTTTTGATCGAGGTCCAGATCTGCTGGTAGTAAGACGGTGCGCCGGTATAGGCGACCTGCTTGACCTCGTCCGCGCGGCCGGCCTCGATCAGCTTCTGGTTCCGCTTTTCGACCATCGCCTCGAACTTGGCGCGTTTGGCGGCCTTGGCCTGCGCGTCCTGATTCAGGTTGACCATTTCCTCCCAGACCTGCGCCGGGCCGGGTACCGCCCCCAGCGAGGTCTGCACCTTGGGCGCCAGCGTCGCCCACAGCAGCAAAAAGGCACAGATCGACAGGATCGGCACGATCAGCAGCCGCCAGATCTCGGCCATCTGGGCGCGGGGGTTGTCGCCGGCGGCGGCCTTCAGAACCGGGGTGGCCCAGCTGAGGCCCAGCACCTGGAACCATTTGTCGGCGGCGTTGATGCGGGTGAAAAGACGGGCGCGGCGCGCGTCCCGTGCGGCGTCTGCGTTGAATTCCGGATCGACCGTTGTCATCTGATGCGTCCTTGCGATGGCGGGGCGTTTCAGGGGCCCTGCCCGACCGCAGCCGGGCAGGGCGGTTCGGGGTCAGCCTTGGATTTCGGTCCCGACGACCTTCTGGTCGCCCTTCAGGCCGATCGGCAGGCTTTCGAGATAGGCGTTTGGCGCGCGGCCATCGAAGGGAATACCGTCGATGATGTCCTCGGCCGGGGTGGGCGCCTTGTAGCCGTCGCTGTCCCAGGGAAAGTCGGCCTCGTCCGCCAAGCCTTCCTCGACCAGAAGGCGCGCGGCCTGCAGATAGATCTCGGGCTTGTAGACCGACTTGGCGACCTCGTCATACCAGCTATCTGCCTTGGCTTCGGGGATCTGACCCCAGCGGCGCATCTGGGTCAGGTACCAGACCGCGTCGGAATAGAACGGATAGGTCGCGTTGTAGCGGAAGAACACGTTGAAATCGGGCACCTCGCGCTTGTCGCCCTTTTCGTATTCGAACGTGCCGGTCATCGAGTTGGCGATCACCTCGTAATCGGCCCCCACATATTCCGGGCGGCTGAGGATCTCGACCGCCTCGGGACGGTTGGCATTGTCGTTCTCGTCCAGCCACATCGCCGCGCGGATCAGCGCCTTGGTCACGGCCAAGGTCGTGTTGGGGTATTCCTCGGCGAATTCGGCGGTGATGCCGAATACCTTTTCAGGGTTGTTCTTCCACAGCTCGTAGTCGGTGATGACCGGAACGCCGATGCCCTTGAACACCGCCTGCTGGTTCCACGGCTCGCCTACGCAATAGCCATGGATCGTGCCGGCCTCGAGCGTCGCGGGCATCTGCGGCGGCGGGGTGACCGACAGGAACACGTCCGCGCCGATCTGGCCGGTCACGTTTTCGGGGCTGTAATAGCCCGGGTTCAGGCCCCCGGCGGCCAGCCAGTAGCGCAGCTCGTAATTGTGGGTCGAAACCGGGAACACCATGCCCATGTTGAAGGGCTTGCCCTCGGCCTTGTACTTCTCGACCACCGGAGCCAGTGCCTCGGCGCTGATCGGATGCTGCGGGCGGCCGTCGTCCATCACCGGGATGTTGGGTTTCATCTCCGCCCAGACCTCGTTGGATACCGTGATGCCGTTGCCGTTCAGGTCCATCGAGAAGGGCGTGATGATATGCGCCTCGGTTCCATAACCAATGGTCGCCGCCAGCGGTTGACCGGCCAGCATATGCGCACCGTCCAGCTGGCCGCCGATCACGCCGTCCAGCAGAACCTTCCAGTTGGCCTGCGCCTCGAGCGTCACGAACAGGCCCTCGTCCAGGAAATACCCCTGCTCATAGGCAACGGCCAGCGGCGCCATGTCGGTCAGCTTGATGAAGCCGAAGGTCAGTTCGTCCTTTTCCAGCTCCAGCATTTCTGCGGTGGCCGGCGCAACAAGGGCTGTCGTCGCAACAAGACTCAGAATGAGTTTTTTCATCTTTGTTCCTTTCGGTCCGGCCCAAACCGGGCTGGGTGGCGACCCGAGCAACGTTCGGGCCAAAAAAAAGCCGCCGACACACACCGCCGGAAGGAGAAGGCGGTTGGTCGAGCGGCTTTGCTCAGAAGTTTTGCCCAAGACATCGGGCGAATTCCTACGGTGGGCGACGTTGCCTGCCGTTGTCCTGATAAAGGCACCGGTGAGCAGATGAGTCATCCGAAATTGACGGCCATCAGGTGAAAATTCTGCAACGCAGCATAATTTGACGCTGCAGTGCAAAAAAATTAGGCGCACTTACTGGGAAGGCTCAAAAATCCGACTGTCGAAAAAGACGTTTTGCGGCAACATCAACTTTCCACCCGGGCCGGACACTAGCGTCGGGTCGTTGCCGGCACCCTCGGGCTTTTCAGAATCGGCGGGCATGACAACACCGATTCCCTGCAGCTCGCGCCGATACAGGTCACTTTGGAACACATCGGCTGCCGTACGCTCGGCATCTGACGGATCCAGTCCATATCTTCGCGCCATGTGATGCGCGATCCATTTGGCCTGACTGCGCCAAGGAAAGCCCGTTGCGCCTTCATGAAAAGTGACAAACCGGTCGACCTGACGCTGGTCTCCGCGCGCTGAAATCGCAAATTGACCGGTCAATGCCCGGTCGACCAGGTCCGCGGGAACGTCCAGATAGAGCCTCTGCGCCAACATCTCCGACGCCGTGGTCAGGCTCTCGGGATTTGAAAGCCACCGGCCCGCCCGCCAGATCGCCCGCAGCAGCGCGCCCGTCAGATGTGGTTCCGTCTGTGCCCAATCCGTTCGCACGGCCAATACCTTTTCCGGGGCACAGGACCAGATCGCGTTCCCCGGCAGCAGAAGCGCACCCACCCGGTCGTCGACGGAAAACGACCCCCACGGCTCACCCACGCAGAAAGCATCGATCTCACCGGCGGCCAGGGCCTGGGCCATCAACGGTGGGGGAACGGTGCGGATCTCAACCTGGGTCGAGGCGAGTTCCGTACCGCTGACCCAATATCGCAGCAGTTCCACATGCATGGAAAACGGAAACGGAACCCCGAAGGTCAGCGTTCCACCGGCCGCCTTTGCCAAGGCCGCTCCGGCCGCAAAAGCATCGCTGAAATCGAAGGCATAGCCATTTTCGCGTAGCCGCGCTTCCAGTTGGCGGCCGACGCCGATCACGTTTCCATTGACTGACAGGACCGATACGGCCGAAAGGGGCGTGACGATCCCCCCAAGCCCCAGCGCCATGGCCACCGGGACAGGGGACAGCAGATGTGCCGCATCAACATGTCCGAAGGCCAGCATGTCCCGCAACGAGGACCAGGACGGGGCGGGGCGCAGGTCCAGAGAGATGCCCTCGGCCTGATCATATCCCATCTCGTGCGCCACGATCAGGGGGGCTGCATCGACCAACGGCATATAGGCCGCTCGGAGCGAGACCGCCCTCATGACAACAGCCCCGAAGCGGTCACCAAAGCCTCGGCCACATCGGCCACCCGACGATTCTGATTCATGGCGGTCTTGCGCAGCAGGGCATATGCTTCATCTTCCTGAATGCCCTTTGCTTTCATCAACAGCCCTTTCGCGCGGTCGATCACCTTGCGCTCTTCCAATGCGCGTCTGGTTTCGGCCAACTCGGTTCGCATCTGGCGCAGTACTTGGAAACGGGCGATGGCGGTGTCGATGATGGGCTTGACCCTTTCGGGATGCAGACCGTCGACGACATAGGCCGAGACACCTGCTTCGACCGCAGCTTTGGACAGGCCGCCTGCAGCCCCGGATACGAACATGGCAACCGGCCGCTCCATCGGGCCGGAGGCGGTTGTCAGTTCTTCGAGCATGTCCCGAGATGGATTGTCGATGTCGATCAGAACGACATCGGGATTGTGGACAGCAATCTTGCGCGGCAATTCAGACACGCCATCGATCACGTGCGCCTCGACGCTCCCCGCCGCTTTCAGGGCCTCGAGGATCGCATCGGCGCGGTCCGGGTTCTGTTCGACTACAACAACGGTCAACGTTTGGTTCATAACATCGAACTGACCAAGCAGGCAGAGCGAGGCAATGCCACCCTCGGAGCGCTGCGCTCAATTCCCTGGGAAGCGCCTATCCAGATGGCAGATCGTGCGCGGATGCCGAATAATTCATCACGTTGCTGCCCCGGACATGTTTGGAGATACGACCAACCAAAAAAAGGCGCCACAGGGCGCCTTGTTTTATTGGTCGGAGTGAGAGGATTCGAACCTCCGACCCCTGCCTCCCGAAGACAGTGCTCTACCAGGCTGAGCTACACTCCGACCGTGGCGCGTGATCTATACCCAGTGGATTTGATGCGCAAGAGGGATTCTGTGTGCTTTTTGTCCGAACTCGCTCTGCCGCTTGGACCCGCAGGAATTGGCCGGTCAGGGCAGGGCTTCGGTTTGATGGAGGCGTATCTTCGTGCCGCCATGATCGACGATCGGACCCGGAGGCAGCAACGGCAGGCGGGTGGCGCGCGCCAGAGACTGGTTGCTGGTAACGACGCCGACACGCCAGCCGGAAAACCTGGACATCATCACCTTGCCAAAGCTTCCATACAGCGACCGCAGGCGTTTTTCATCGCCGATGCGCGCTCCATACGGTGGGTTGACGATTACCAGACCCGGCCCGCCCAGGGGCGGTTTCAGGTCTGCGACTGCGCGTTTTTGGAATTGCGTCGCGCCGTCCACCCCGGCGCGGCTGGCATTTGCCTGCGCGGCCGCGATCGCCCCATCGTTCCGGTCCGAGCCAAAGAACACGGTATCTGTCTGCGTCGCGACCCAGTCGGCGCGGAGTTCTGCCCATGCCTTGGGGTCGAATCCAGCAAAGTCCTGAAAGGCAAAGGCTCTGTCGCGGCCGGGCGGCAGGCCCATCGCGATCTGCGCGGCTTCGATCACGAAAGTGCCCGAGCCGCACATCGGGTCCAGCACCGGTTCAGATCCGTCAAAGCCGCAATTGCGAAGAAACATAGCCGCCATCGTTTCGCGCATGGGGGCCTTGGCGACTGCTTCCTTGTGCCCACGCTTGTGCAGCGCCTCTCCGGAACTGTCGAGGGAAAGTGTGCAGATGTCTTTCTCGATTCGCAGCAGAACACGGACCGTCGCCTCGGACGAGATCGGAGCCCCCAACGTGTCAGAGATTGCGCCTTCAATCCGTTGCCGTGCGGCGCCGGCATGATAGATGCGGGACTTTCGACTGGTGGCCTCAACCCGGACCGGAACGTCGGGTTTCAGAAAAACTCCCCACGGAAACTTTCGCGCCCGCTTGTCCAGCTGAGCCAGGTGCACAGCCGGGAACGAGCCCACCCGAACCAACACCTTGTTGGCCCCGCGCAACTGGAGGTTGGCCCGCCAGACCTCGCGCAGGTTGCCACGAACCGTGACACCTCCGGGTGCAAGTCGGGCCTCAGCGAATCCGGCCTCCTGCGCTTCGGCGAGGAGGGGAGCCTCCAGACCGGGTGTCGCGACCAGAAAAATCTCAAGATCGGTATTTTCCATTCCGGCTGCTTATATCAGCAGGGCCATCCGTGCGACACGAAATTTCCTACCAAGTTTTTGGTACTCTGCCCGTGGTTTCGGATAAAAATATCTACACGGCGCGCGATTTGGGCGGTAACAGGTTTGCGTTTGGCCGCTTCGCCGCGTAAAGGGGCCGTAATCAGAGAGACGCCCGCGGATTTCGGCCGGTCCTCGTCGTTTTAGCGACGGGCTTGACGAAACTCCGCGCCATTCAGTGCCCAAAGCAAAGGGCCCTGTATGACGGGCGCAAGAAAAAGGCTTGGAAGAACGTAGCGACATGCAAACTTTCAAACTGAAAAAGGGACTGGACCTTCCGATCGAGGGATCGCCTGAACGGGTCATTCAGCCTGGGCCAGCATATTCTTCGGTTGGCGTGCTGGGTGGAGACTATATCGGGCTCAAACCACGGATGCTGGTGCAGGAAGGCGACCTCGTCCAGCGCGGCACGCCGCTGTTCTGCCACAAGGACGCACCCGAGGCGATGATGGTGGCGCCGCTGACCGGCAAGGTCGTGGCCATCAACCGCGGCGCGCGGCGCGTGTTGCAGAGCGTCGTCATCGAAGTGTCGGACCCCAACGACCCCGGTGTCGATTTCTCGGGCGTGGGCGATGCCGAGACCGCGCAGGGCCTCACCGCCAAGCTGTGCGCCGCCGGCCTGTGGACCGCGTTCCGCACGCGGCCCTATTCCAAGATGCCGCAGCCGGGCACCGCGCCCGCCGCGATTTTCGTCACCGCCATGGACAGCGAGCCGCTGGCTGCCGATGCCGCGCTGATCATCAATGACGCGGCCGAGGCCTTTGCCGCCGGTCTGGCCGCCGTGGCCAAGCTGACCGAAGGCAAGACCTATCTGTGCCAGAAGGATGGCGACACGATCCCCGGCGCCGATCTGCCGGGCGTCGAGGCTGCGGCCTTCAGCGGCCCCCATCCGGCGGGCCTGGCCGGGACGCATATCCATTTCCTCGAACCCGTGACCGCCGCGAAAACCGTCTGGACCATCGGCTATCAGGACGTGATCGCCATCGGGCGGCTGCTGCAGTCGGGCCATCTGGACCCGAACGTGGTGGTGGCCCTGACCGGCCCCGGCGCGCGTCAGCCGCGTCTGATCCGCACCGTCATGGGGGCCTCGACCGAGGATCTGACCCGCGACGAGATAATAAATGTCGACGGCGAGGCCCGCGTCATTTCCGGCTCGGTCCTGTCGGGGCGTCACGCCACCGGGCCGTTCGCTTATCTGGGACGCTTCGCGCGCCAGATCTGCATCATCCGCGAGGATCACGACCAGATCCCGATGGGCTGGATCCGTCCGATGCCGTCGAAATACGCGGTGCAGCCGGTTCTGGGTTCGGCCTTTGCCAAAAAGCTGTTCGCCTTCACGTCGAACCTGAACGGTGGCCGCCGCGCCATGGTGCCCACCGGTACCTTCGAAGAGCTCATGCCGCAGGATTACCTGCCGACGCAACTGCTGCGGGCGCTGTTGGTGATGGATACCGACACGGCGCAGGCCCTGGGCGCGCTGGAGCTGGATGAAGAGGATTTGGGCCTTGTGGGCTTTGCCTGTCCGGCCAAGTATGAATACGGGCTGGCGCTGCGCGACTGCCTGACCAAGATTGAAAAGGAGGGCTGATCCACATGGGTTTGCGCAGCTTCTTTGACCGGATCGAGCCGAACTTCACCAAGGGCGGCAAGTACGAGAAGTTCTTCCCCATCTACGAGATGGTGGAAAGCTTCATCTACACTCCGAAAACCGTAACATCCGTGGCACCGCACGCGCGGTCCTACGTGGATATGAAGCGGATCATGACCTATGTCGTGATCGCCACCATCCCCTGCATCCTGTGGGGCATGTACAATACCGGGTTCCAGGCCAACTCGGCAATCGCGACGCTGGGCCCGGAGTCGGCAACCGGTTGGCGCATCGCCGTCCTGCAGGCCTTGGGCATTTCTCTGGACCCGTCCAGCATCTTTGCCAACGTGATGCACGGGCTGATGTATTTCCTGCCGATCTACATAGTCACGCTGGTCGCGGGCGGCACCTTCGAGGTGATTTTCGCCACCGTGCGCGGGCATGAAGTGAACGAGGGCTTTCTCGTCACCTCGATGCTGTATACGCTGATCATGCCGGCCACCGCGCCGCTGTGGCAGGTGGCGCTGGGGATCATCTTTGGTGTGGTCATCGGCAAGGAAGTGTTCGGGGGCACCGGCAAGAACTTCCTCAACCCCGCGCTGGTGGGGCGCGCCTTCCTGTATTTCGCCTATCCCGCATCCATGTCGGGCGACGCGGTCTGGACCCCGGTCGACGGCTTCTCCGGCGCGACCGCGCTGGCCGTTTCGGCCGCTGACGGCTATCAGGCGCTGGCGGCCGAGGGCATCACATGGTGGAACGCCTTCTTCGGCTCGATCCAGGGCAGCTTTGGTGAGACATCGACCCTGGCCTGCATGGTCGGGCTGGCCTTCCTGCTGATGACCAAGATTGCCAACTACCGCCTGATCGTGGGCTGTCTGGCGGGAACCATCGGCTTTACCCTGCTGCTGAACCTGATCGGGTCGGATACGAACCCGATGTTCGCGATGCCATGGTACTGGCACGTCGTGCTGGGCGGTTATGCGTTTGGTCTGGCCTTCATGGTGACCGAGCCGGTCTCGGCCAGCCACACCAATATGGGCCGCTATATCTATGGCGCGCTGATCGGGGTCATGGTCGTGATGATCCGGGTGGTGAACCCGGCCTTCCCCGAAGGCATGATGCTGGCCATCCTGTTCGGCAACGTCTTTGCGCCGCTGATCGACCACTTCGTCGTTCAGGCAAACATCAAACGGAGGGCGCGTCGCCATGTCTGATACGCAATCCCCTGAACCCAAAGGCGCCATCGCCCGGTTCCTGGCGGCCTCGCCGGACTCGGTTGGCAAGACGATCTTCATCGCGGTCGCCGTGTGCCTGGTTGCTTCGATGATCGTGTCGGCCGCGGCGGTCAGCCTGCGCCCGGTGCAAGAGGCCAACAAGCTCAAGGACAAGCAGATCAACGTTCTGCAGGTCGCGGGGGTCTATGAGCCGGGCATCGACGTGGCCGAGGCTTTTGCCGCTTTCGAACCGCATGTGCTGGAGCTGGCGACGGGTGAATTCGTCGACGACCAGTTCGACCCGGCCACGTTCGACGACATTGCCGCCGCCGGTGACCCCGAGTTGAGCGAGCCGCTTGCCGACGACCCTGCCGGCATCGGCCGCAAGGCGAAATACCGCGTGATCTACCTGCTGCGCGACGAAAACGGCGCGCTGGACAAGGTGATCCTGCCGGTCCACGGCTATGGGCTGTGGTCCACGCTCTATGGCTTCATCGCGCTCGAAGCGAATGGCAACGACATCTTCGGGCTGCAATTCTATCAGCACGGGGAAACGCCGGGCCTGGGGGCCGAGGTGGACAACCCGCGCTGGAAAGCCCTCTGGAGCGGCAAGAAGCTGCGTGACGATGCGGGTGATCTGCAGATCACGGTTGCCAAAACCATGCCCGCCGCAGGGCCCGACTTCTATATCGATGCGCTGGCTGGCGCGACCCTGACGACGGTCGGCGTCGACAACCTGGTGAAATTCTGGATGGGGGACGCGGGCTATGCTCCGTTCCTGGCCAAGCTGCAAGCAGGAGAGATCTGATGTCACAGACCAAGAAAGATCTGCTGGTCGACCCGCTTGTCGACAACAACCCGATCACGTTGCAGGTGCTGGGCATCTGCTCGGCGCTGGCGGTAACTTCGTCGCTGCAAGTGGCCTTCGTGATGTCGCTGGCGGTGATGTTCGTGACGGCGTTTTCGTCCTTTTTCATCTCATGCCTGCGCAACCAGATCCCCGGCTCGATCCGGATCATCGTGCAGATGGTCATCATCGCGTCGCTGGTGATCCTGGTCGACCAGATCCTCAAGGCCTATGCCTTCGAGATCTCAAAGACGCTGTCGGTCTTCGTGGGCCTCATCATCACCAACTGCATCGTGATGGGTCGAGCCGAGGCCTTTGCCATGAAGAACCCGCCCGTGGCGTCCTTCATCGACGGCTTGGGCAACGGCATGGGTTATGGCCTGATCCTGATGCTGGTCGGCGTCGTCCGCGAACTGTTCGGCTCGGGCTCTCTGTTCGGGGTGACCATCCTGGAAACCGTGAACAATGGCGGCTGGTACGTGCCCAACGGCTTGCTGCTGCTGCCGCCGTCGGCCTTTTTCATCATCGGCCTGATCATCTGGGCCTTCCGCACGTGGAAGCCGAACCAGGTCGAGGAACGTGAATACAAGATCCAGCAGGTAGAGGCGCACTGATGGAAGGTCTCATCTCACTGGCCGTAAAGGCCATCTTCGTCGAAAACCTCGCGCTCAGCTTTTTCCTGGGCATGTGTACCTTCATCGCCGTGTCGAAAAAAATCTCGACGGCGCTGGGGCTCGGGATCTCGGTCATGGTCGTGCAGGCCATCACCGTTCCGGCCAACAACCTGTTGCTGAACTACCTGCTCAAGCCGGGTGCGCTGGCGTGGGCCGGGTTCCCGGATGTGGACCTGACCTTTCTCGGCCTGATTTCATATATCGGCGTGATCGCCGCGATGGTGCAGATCCTCGAGATGGTTTTGGACAAGTATTTCCCGCCGCTCTACAACGCGCTGGGTATCTTCCTGCCGCTGATCACGGTGAACTGCGCCATCCTGGGCGGCTCGCTGTTCATGGTCGAGCGCGACTACAACTTTGCCGAGGCCGCGACCTATGGCCTGTCCTCCGGCTTTGGTTGGGCGCTGGCGATCACCGCCATGGCCGGCGTGCGCGAAAAACTGAAATATTCCGACATTCCGGACGGACTGCAGGGCCTCGGCATCACCTTCATCACCGCAGGTCTGATGGCGATGGCCTTCATGTCCTTCTCGGGCGTCAAACTGTAAAGGGGCAGGGGCATGGAAACTTTCTCGCTCGGCGTTGTCCTTTTCACCCTGATCGTTCTGGCCCTGGTCGCGCTTATCATGGCGGCCCGGTCTCGGCTGGTTTCATCGGGCAACGTCAACATCACCATCAACGGTGAGAAAACCATCTCGGTTCCTGCCGGCGGCAAGCTGCTGCAGACGTTGGCAGCCGAAAAGCTGTTCGTTCCGTCGGCTTGCGGCGGGGGCGGTACCTGCGCGCAGTGCCGGGTGCGAGTGCTGGAGGGCGGCGGGTCGATCCTGCCAACCGAAGAAAGCCACATCACCAAGCGCGAGGCCACTTGTGGTGACCGTCTTTCGTGCCAGGTGGCCGTCAAACAGGACATGAAGATCGAAGTTCCCGAAGAGGTCTTTGGCGTCAAGAAATGGGAATGCACCGTCCGGTCGAACGACAACGTTGCGACCTTCATCAAGGAACTGGTGCTGGAACTTCCCGAGGGCGAGGATGTGAATTTCCGCGCGGGCGGGTACATCCAGATCGCCGCCCCGGCGCACAAGGTCGACTACAGCGATTTCGACGTCGCCGAGGAATACCGTGAGGATTGGGACAAGTTCAATCTGTGGCAGTACAAATCCACGGTTACCGAACCGATCGAGCGCGCCTATTCGATGGCCAACTACCCCAACGAAAAAGGCATCATCATGCTCAACGTGCGGATCGCCTCGCCCCCGCCGGGGTCCGAAGGCATTCCGCCCGGGCAGATGTCGTCCTACATCTTCAACCTGAAGCCGGGTGACAAGGTTACGATCTCGGGTCCGTTCGGCGAGTTCTTCGCGCGCGACACCGACAAGGAGATGGTGTTCGTCGGTGGTGGCGCAGGTATGGCCCCGATGCGCAGCCACATCTTCGACCAGCTCAAGCGTCTGAACACCAAACGCAAGATCACCTTCTGGTATGGTGCGCGGTCGCGCCGCGAGATGTTCTATGTTGAAGATTTCGACCAGCTGGCCGCCGAGAACGAAAATTTCGAGTGGCACGTTGCTTTGTCCGACCCGCAACCGGGCGACGATTGGGATGGCTACACAGGGTTCATCCACAACGTTCTGTTCGAGGAATACCTCAAGAACCACCCGGCGCCCGAAGACTGCGAATTCTACATGTGCGGTCCGCCAATCATGAACCAGTCAGTCATCAACATGCTGCTGGATCTGGGTGTTGATCGAGAAGACATCATGCTGGACGACTTTGGTGGCTAAGACAAAACCGGCGCAATCTTGCGCCGGTTTCATTTTGTAACATCAAAACCCAAAACGCTGCGTATTGCCGTCAGTGGGTCAACGCGGTTGTCCCGCATGCAGCGTTCTACCAACGCCAACGTCCGTTCGACACGACGACGATACCCAAGACCCCGCAGCCGGGGAAAACGCCGCCCTTGGCGGCTATCCAAAAATCCCAGCCAGATCACGTATCGCAACAGGAAATAGGCTCCGGCCCTGAGCCCACCCGACGAGAACGTGCTGCATTCCCCATCGCAATCAGCGCGGTGGTCGCTGCGCCATTCAGCGTGGACACAAAAGCAAGGACGCAGAGCACAGCGGACCAAGCACCAGCACGCCAGTCAGAAGACTGAACAGGCCGGCGGCAACCCACAGGGCCTCGGACCTTGCGGACAGAGGTCTCACAGTCAGAAAATGTCTCTCATTTCAGTGTGCTGGCGCGGGTCAGAGCCTCAAATCACTGGCGCTGCGCGGCAGGCAGGATTTGACGTCGAACAGGACATTCCGGGCCTTTCCGAACGCTCGGATTTCGGCCGGATCCATCGCAAGATATGCGTCATGGGCAACTGCAAGAACGATACCGTCATAGGTGCCGGGCTTGGGGTGCTCCAGCAGGTCGATCCCATACTCGTCACGTGCGGCTTGCGGATCGGCATGGGGATCGTGAACGTCTACGGTCACACCGTAGCTCTGCAACTCGTGAACGATGTCGACGACCCGGGTATTTCGCAGATCAGGGCAGTTTTCCTTGAAGGTTAGCCCCATGACAAGGACCCGGGCGTCCGTCATCTCGATCCGCTCGCGGATCATCCGCTTGACCAACTGGGACACGACATATGCGCCCATTCCATCGTTCAGGCGCCGCCCCGCCAGAATGACCTGAGGATGATGGCCAACGGCCTCGGCCTTGTGGGTCAGGTAGTAGGGGTCGACCCCGATGCAATGCCCACCGACAAGGCCAGGGCGGAAGGGCAGGAAATTCCATTTGGTGCCCGCCGCCCGCAGCACCGCATCAGTGTCGATGCCGAGGCGGCCGAAGATCATGGCAAGTTCGTTCACCAGGGCGATATTCAGATCGCGCTGTGTGTTCTCGATCACCTTCGCAGCCTCGGCCACGCGGATGCTTTCGGCCTTGTGCGTCCCCGCCGTGATGATCCGCGCATATAGCGCGTCCACCAGATCGGCGGCCTTAGGCGTCGATCCCGACGTGACCTTGCAGATATCGGCGATGCGATGCGCCTTGTCGCCGGGATTGATCCTTTCAGGGCTGTACCCGGCAAAGAATTCCACGTTGAAACGCAAGCCAGACTCCCGCTCGAGGATCGGGACGCAGTCTTCCTCGGTCGCGCCGGGGTAGACGGTTGATTCATAGATGACCAGATCACCAGGCTTCAACACCCGTCCAACCGTTTCTGAGGCGCGCAGCAACGGTGCAAGGTCTGGCTGTTTTTGTGCTGTAATCGGTGTGGGCACCGTCACGATATACGTGTCACAGTCCGCCAGATCAGCGGGGTCAGTGGTAAACCTAAGACCCCCGGCGGCGGACAGCTCGTCTTCGCTGACCTCATGCGTGGCGTCATTGCCCTGGCGCAGCGCGTCGATGCGCGTGGGATTGATGTCAAAGCCCAGAACCGGTCCGATCTTGCCAAAGGCAGCGGCCAACGGCAGGCCGACATAGCCCAGACCGATCACGGCGATCCGACGGGAATTGGGGTTCGTTTCAAGCATACGTCAGGTCCGGGTCACTAGATCATTTGCCGTGGTATTCGCGGAACCATTCGACAAACTGAGCGATTCCATCCTTGAAATCGGTCTGCGGACGATACCCGGTCAGGCGTTGCAGTAGGTCGGTATTGGCCCATGTCGCCGGAACATCACCCATCTGCATGGGCATGTAATTCCGGATCGCCTTCTTGCCCACGGCTTCCTCGATTGCTTCGACGAAATCCATCAGACGCACCTTGTCACCATTTCCGATGTTGACCACACGATAGGGCGCGACCGGCGAAAGGCTGTCACCCTCCTCGATATCCTCGGGGCTGTCCGGACGGACGGGGACCGCATCGATCAACAACCGGATCCCGCGCACCAGGTCGTTCACATTGGTGAAGTCGCGATACATTTCGCCGTGATTGTAGATGTCGATCGGGCGCCCATCCAGAATTGCGTCGACAAACTTGTACAGAGCCAGGTCTGGACGGCCCCAGGTGCCGTATACGGTGAAGAACCGGAACATGGTCGTGGGCAGATCCCAGAGATGGGCATAGGAATGTCCCATCGCTTCGTTCGCCTTCTTGGTGGCAGAATAGATCGTCAATTGGGTGTCGGCCTTTTCAACCTCGGTAAAGGGCATGTCTTCGTTTGCCCCATAAACCGAAGAGGTAGATGCCATGAGCAGGTGCCCGACCTTGTGCTGACGGGCCACCTCCATCACGTTGAACGTACCCACAACGTTTGAATCGATATAGCTGCGCGGGTGTTCAAGACTGTAACGCACACCCGCCTGAGCGGCGAGGTGAACGATAACCTCGGGCTGGAATTCGTCTGCAACCTGCATGAGGCGTTCGTGGTTTTCCAACAGATCCTCGGTTGCCGAGAAGCCGGGCGTCTGCAACAGCATCTGATGGCGGCGCTGTTTGAGAGTGACGTCGTAGTAATCCGTCATCCCGTCATAGCCATGGACCTGAAACCCTTCGGACAACAGCAGCTTGGCCAGGTGGAACCCGATGAAGCCCGCAGTGCCCGTAATCAATACCCGTTGCATGAAACCCTCGAACGCAAATCAACAATCCCGACCATCAGGGACCCTTTCGACCCGTCAAGGTCAAGGGGATTATCGGTCGGTGGGGCCTCATATCCGATGCAGGGCGGGGCGCGTCAACCATTTGCCGCGTCCAACCCCGCATTGACCAGCGAGGGTAGGAATTGATCCAGCGCCCGACCCCAAGTCGTGATCGGCTGCTCCTGGATGAAAACAATATCGTGGGGCCCCAGTTCCATACGGGCCGCGATCGACGATGCCGAGGGATTGCGCGCATCCAGGTGCCAGGCAGTTACGGCGCCGAATTCCTCAGGCTTGCGAGAGGCACGCAGTATAAAGATTTGCGATGCGTCCGCCGTTCTGGTGCTGTAAACGCCTTCACCGAACAAAGCACCGGCCAGGCTCAGGTGCTGGCCGTAGGGCAGGGGAACACGAGCGTTCTTGCGGAACTCGCCCCCCAGATAGACATAGTCGCGCTGTTCGGCGCCCTGTTGGCACAAGCGATGCGCGAGTCTTCCAGCGTGAACTTGCAGGTCACCGTGCTGGTCATGTCGGACCTGGGGTCTGCCCGAAAGCAGACCAAGACAGGTGGGCAGGCCTATGGGGCCTATGCCCGTTACTACAACGTGTGACGATCTAGCCGACGATCATCTGCTTCATGCGCAGGGCTTCGTATTCCAGCTCTTTCAGCCGGAAATGCACGACATCTCCGATGGTGATCATGCCGCAAAGCTTGCCGTCGCGAAGAACCGGCATGTGGCGGAATCGCCCCTCGGTCATCGTCTTCAGCACATCCATCAGCAGGTCGTCCGGTGTGCAGGTCCGCACATCGCGGGTCATCAACGCCTCGACCGATTGTGGCAGCGTCTGACCCGGAGTATCCGCCATGCGGCGAACGATATCCCGCTCGGACAGGATTCCCTGCAGTGCGCCGTTCTGATCGGTGACGACAACCGCCCCGATGCGTTTCTCCTTTAGAATTTCGACCACCGAATGGATGGTGTCATTCGGCCGAACCGAAAACACCGCATCACCTTTTCCTTCCAGCAATTTGGCGACAGTGGTCTGAGTATGTGACAAATTCGACTCGGCGGATTGGCTGTAAGTGCTTGACCCGGCCTTGTCGCCACGTGTCGGGGGCTGGTAAGAGCTTGGGGCCATGGGCGGTCTCCTCCTTCAACGCTACAGGCTGTCCTCACCACCTTATCGCAGCAGAGAAACCTGTATAGGGTGCAAATTCAAAAACCGGTGCAACCGCGCCGGGTCGCAAGGAAAAACCGGACCCCGTGACCCAACTCCATCTGTCTCCTGCGGTTGCCGCCGTGATCTTCCTTCTGGTCGTGATCTGCGGGCATAATTTCCGCAAACTGTGGAAAGAACAGCCCCCGGGTTGGCAGAAACGTGCGTGGCTGTTTGGAGTGCCCGCTGCGGTCGGGCTGCTGATCCTGGGCTTCCTGCCGCTGGCGTCCTGACGCAGGTTTGACTCTGGGTGGGGCCGCTGGCATATGCCGGGCAACGCATTTCCAGGAGATCGCCCCATGCGCCGACTGCTTGCTCTGGCCCTGCCGCTTGTTGTTTCTGGCTGTCTGTTCGACGAGGAGCCCGAGATCGTCCGTCTGTCCGGCGAAACCATGGGCACGACATATCACATCACCGCAATCGGCGAGGATCTGGACGAGGCTGCTCTGTCCGCCTCCGTGGAGGACACGCTGGCGCAGGTGAATGCCAAGATGTCCAACTGGGACCCGAATTCCGAAGTCTCGGTCTTTTCCGCCTCGGCCAGCACCGACCCGATGCCGGTGTCACAGGAATTCGCCTATGTGATCGCGGCGGCCAACCAGGTGCACGAGCAAAGCGGCGGCGTTTTCGACGTGACCCTCGGCCCGTTGATCGAGCTGTGGGGCTTCGGCCCGCGCAAGCCCGAAGACCCGGTTCCGTCGGATGCCGAGATCGCGGCGGCGCTGGAACAGGTGGGGCAGGCCCGCCTGCTGACGCTGGATGCGCAGGCCGGGGCGCTGGCCAAGGCGCTGCCGGGCGTGGGGATCAACCTGTCGGCCATCGCCAAGGGCTACGGGATCGACGCCGTGGCCGAGACGCTGCAAGAAGCCGGCATCGAGAGCTACATGGTCGAGATCGGCGGCGACCTGGTGGCCCGCGGTCAGAACGACAAGGGCGAGGCCTGGCGCATCGGCATCGAAAAACCCGAAACCGGGTCGCAGACCATCCAGTTCATCGTGCCGTTGGACAACCGCGGCATGGCGACTTCGGGCGATTACAAGAACTTCTTCGAACAGGACGGGGTGCGGTATTCGCACATCATCGACCCGACCACCGGACGTCCGATCACGCATCGGACGACCTCGGTCACGGTTCTGGCCGAAAATGCGATGATGGCCGATGCCTGGGCCACTGCGATGCTGGCGCTGGGGCAGGAGCGGGGGCTGAAACTGGCCGATCAGCTGGGTTTGGCGGTGTTTTTCATCTCGCGGGATGTGACAGGCGGCGAAGATGCCTATATCACGGTACAAAGCAGCGCGTTCAAGGATGCGCTGAGATCGAACTGAAGGGCGGGCCGGCCGATGAGCACCTTTATCCTCGCGTTTGTTCTGCTGCTGATCATCATGGTCGGCATGTCGCTGGGCGTGATGCTGATGGGCAAGACCATCAAAGGCAGTTGCGGCGGATTGAACGCGATTTCGGGGGCCGACAAATGCGTGGTGTGCCAAAAGGACGTGGACCCCAACAGCCCCCTGCGTGACAAGCTGCATTGCAAGCGCGCCCGCCGGATGGTGGAGCAGATGGAAAGCCAGGGCGCGCAGCACTGAATGGCCAAGGCCCGCAACATCCTGTTCATCATGTTCGACCAGCTGCGCTGGGATTACCTGAGCTGTTACGGCCATCCGCATCTGCACACGCCCAATATCGACCGGCTGGCCGCGCGCGGCGTGCGGTTCAAGCGGGCCTATATCCAATCGCCGATCTGCGGCAGCTCGCGCATGTCCACCTATACCGGGCGCTATGTGCAGTCGCACGGCGCCTCGTGGAACGGCATCCCGCTGAAGGTGGGCGAGCAGACCATGGGCGACCATCTGCGCAAGGCGGGGATGGACTGCTGGCTGGTCGGCAAGACCCATATGCGCGCCGACGCCGAGGGCATGGCGCGGCTGGGCCTGGAACCCGACAGCCTGATCGGCGCGCGCGTGGCCGAATGCGGTTTCGACGTGTTCGAGCGCGACGACGGGATGCGCCCCGAAGGCCCTGACGGGTTCTATGACCCCGACGCGGCCCGCGCCTACAACGCGTGGCTGGCCGACAAGGGCTATGACGGCGACAACCCCTGGCACGACTTTGCCAATTCCGGGCTGGACGAGGACGGCAACGTGCTGTCGGGCTGGTTTCTGAAAAACGCGCCGCAGGCCGCGAACATCGCCGAAGAGGACAGCGAGACCCCCTATCTGACCTCGCGTGGCATGGAATTCATGGAAACCCATGACGGACCGTGGTGCTGCCACTTGAGCTACATAAAGCCCCACTGGCCCTATATCGTCCCCGAGCCCTATGCCTCGATGTACGGACCCGAACAGGTTCTGCCCGCCAACCGGTCCGAGGCCGAACGGGCGGCGGCACACCCCGTGCTGAGCGCCTTCATGCACACCAAGATCGGTCAGACCTTCTGGCGGCAGGATGTGCGCGAGGCCGTGATCCCCGCCTATATGGGCCTGATCAAGCAGGCCGACGACCAGATCGGGCGGCTGCTGGACTGGATGGAGCAGACCGGCCGCATGGACGACACGATGATCGTGCTGACCTCGGACCATGGCGATTTTCTGGGCGATCACTGGATGGGCGAAAAGACGTTCTTCCACGACGCTTCGACCAAGGTGCCGCTGATCATTTTTGACCCGTCCGAACAGGCCGATGCCACGCGCGGCAGCACCTGCGACGCGCTGGTCGAGTCGATCGACTTGGCCCCCACTTTCGTCGAGGTCGCGGGCGGTGCGGTGCCTGATCATATCCTAGAAGGCCACTCGCTGCTGCCCATCCTGCACGGGCGGGCGGACGAGACCCCGCGCAAATTCGCGATCTGCGAATACGACTATTCGGCCTCGCCCATCGCGGAAACGCTGGGCGTGTCGGTGCGTGATGCGGCGATGTTCATGGTGGCCACGAAACAGTGGAAGCTGATCCATTGCGAAGGCGGGTTCCGCCCGATCCTGTTCGATCTGGAAAACGACCCCGGCGAGCTAACCGATCTGGGCGACAGCGCGGCCCATGCTGATGTGATCGCGCAGATGTATGATCACCTGTTCGCCTGGGCGCGGCGTCCGTCGCAGCGTACCACCCGTTCGGCGGCCGAGTTGGTCGAGATGCGCACAAAAAGTCGCGGCAAGGGCGTGATCCTAGGCGCCTATGAAGAAAGCGACGCCCCGCCCGAGCTGACGGTCAAGTATCGCGGCCGCAAGGCGCGGCCCTGGCAGCAGATCAGGAAATAACCCGGAGAGGGGCGCATCGCCGCAAAAGGCGGTTCACGATGCGGCGGGCAGGGGATAGAAGAACGGACAAGAGCAGTTACCGGAGACCCGACATGAGCGCACCCAAACCCGTCGTCCTGTGTATCCTTGATGGTTGGGGTCTGTCCGACGACACGCAGGCCAATGCGCCCTATCTGGCCCACACGCCCACTTTCGACGCGATCATGTCCAAGGGTCCGCACGCGCGGCTGATCACCCATGGCCCTGATGTGGGCCTGCCCAGCGGCCAGATGGGTAATTCCGAGGTCGGGCACACCAATATCGGGGCCGGGCGAGTCGTGGCGATGGATCTGGGCCAGATCGATCTTGCGATCGAGGACGGCTCGTTCTTCGAAAATGCCGCGCTGCAGGACTTCATCGCCAAGGTGAAATCGGCGGGCGGAACCGCGCATCTGATGGGGCTGGTCTCGGATGGCGGGGTGCATGGGCATCTGAACCATATCGTCGCCGCCGCAAAGGCGATCACCGAGGCGGGCGTGCCGGTGGCCCTGCACGCCATCACCGACGGGCGCGACGTGGCCCCGAAATCGGCGCTGGACTTCCTGGCCGAGCTGGAGCGCCGCCTGCCCGCGTTCGCGCGCATCGTCACCGTCTCGGGGCGGTACTATGCCATGGACCGCGACAACCGCTGGGAGCGGGTCGGCCGTGCCTATGACGCGATCATAAAGGGGAGGGGCGGGCAGGCTGATACCGCAAGCGCCGCGATTCAGGCCGCCTACGACCGGGGCGAGACGGACGAGTTCATCGCGCCCACGGTTCTGCCCGACTTCGACGGCGTCCGCGACGGTGACGGCTTCTTCTGCCTCAACTTCCGCGCCGACCGCGCCCGCGAGATCCTGCGCGCCATTGCCGAACCTGATTTCGCCGAATTCGACACCAGCCCGCGCCCGCATCTGTCGGCGCTGCTGGGCATGGTGGAATATTCCGACGGCCACAACGCCTATATGACGACCGTTTTCCCCAAGCGCGAAATCGTCAACACGCTGGGCGAATGGGTCGCCAAGCAGGGCCTGCGCCAGTTCCGCCTGGCCGAAACCGAGAAATACCCCCATGTCACGTTCTTCCTGAACGGCGGCAAGGAATCGCCCGAGCCCGGCGAGGACCGCTACATGGCCCCGTCGCCCAAGGTGGCGACCTATGATCTGCAGCCCGAGATGTCGGCCGCCGAGGTGACGGACAAGTTCGTCGAGGCGATCGAGGCCGGCTATGACCTGATCGTCACCAACTATGCAAACCCCGACATGGTAGGCCATACCGGTGACCTGCAGGCCGCGATCAAAGCCTGCGAGGCCGTTGATCAAGGCCTGGCTCGCGTGGTCGCCGCGCTTGAAAAGGCGGGCGGGGCGATGATCCTGACGGCCGATCACGGCAACTGCGAAACCATGATCGACCCCGAAACCGGCGGGCCGCATACCGCCCATACGCTGAACCCGGTGCCTGTGGCGCTGGTTGGCGGACCCGAGGGCGCAGCCCTGCGCGAAGGTCGCCTGTCCGATCTGGCGCCTACGGTTCTGGACCTGATGGGCCTGCCCAAGCCGCCGGAAATGACGGGTCAGAGCCTGCTGTCATGAGGCTGCGCGCGCTTCTTCTGGCGGCCCTGATGGCGGGGCAGGCGGTCCGGGCCGCGCCGGACCCCGCGCAGGCGGCACTGGAGGCAGCGCAGATGCTGGAACAGGCCTCGATCGCGCTGACCGAGGCCGAAACCGCCCGCGACCGCGTGCGTGCCCTGACCGAGACGATCCAGGCCTACGAGGCCGGGCTGGCCGCCATGCGCGACGGGCTGCGCCGAGCGGCTTTGCGCGAAAGCCAGCTGACCGCCGAGTTGAACGCGCGCGAACGCGAAATCCGCCAGTTGCTGGGCGTGCTGCAAACCATCGAAACCACGGCGCCACCGGTTCTGATGCTGCACCCGGCCGGGCCGCTGGGGGCGGCGCGCACCGGGATGATGCTGTCCGAAGTCACCCCTGGCCTGAACACCAGAGCCCAGGCGCTGGCCCGGGATCTGGACGAGGTGCAGACCCTGCGCCGCTTGCAACAAAGCGCTGCGGACACGCTGACCGAAGGGTTGGAAGGCGTGCAGAACGCCAGGACGAAGCTGAGCGAGGCCATAGCGGACCGTACCGACTTGCCGCGCCGCTTCATCGAAGACCCGGTACGGACAGCCATCCTGATCTCATCAACGGAGACGCTGGATGGGTTCGCCAGCGGTCTGTCTGAGATATCGGATGGAGAAATCTTAGCCTCGAACGCGGATGTGTCCCAACTGAAAGGACAGATTCCGCTGCCGACCCAAGGCGTCATACTCCATCGTTCCGGCGAAACGGACGCCGCAGGGGTCACGCGTCCGGGGCTTGTACTGGGAACCAGACCACGTGCCTTGGTGCTGTCGCCGACAGCGGCCACGATCCGATACCGAGGGCCGCTTCTGGACCTTGGAAACCTTGTGATCCTGGAACCGCAGCCCGGTTTGCTTTTTGTCTTCTCCGGCCTTCAGGAGGTGTATGGGGACCCCGGTCAGGTGATCCCCGAAGGGACGCCAGTGGGCCTGATGCCCGGTCAAACACCAGAAATCGGCGCGATTTTGTCAACAAGCGGTGATCGCACTGGAACTGATCGTCCAGAAACGCTCTATATAGAGGTAAGAGAGAACAATAGCCCCGTGGATCCGGAATCATGGTTCCGGACAGACAAGGATGGATAGACGAGTATGAAGAGATTTGTGATGGCCGGTCTGGCCGGCACCGTGGCTGGGATTATTGCGACTACCCAGATCGCCGGACCACTGCTGGCGCAAGAGGCCGAAAACAAGGCCGGAGTCTATGAACAACTTGACCTGTTCGGAGACATCTTCGAACGGATCCGCGCCCAGTATGTTGAGGAAGTCGCCCCCGAAGAACTGATCGAGGCTGCGATCGACGGCATGTTGACGTCGCTGGATCCGCATTCAAGCTATCTTTCCCCGGACGACGCCGAGCAGATGCGCGTGCAGACGCGCGGTGAATTCGGTGGGCTGGGCATCGAGGTCACCCAAGAGGATGGCTTCGTCAAAGTCGTCTCGCCAATTGACGGCACGCCTGCGGACGAAGCGGGCATCGAGGCCGGCGATTTCATTACTCATGTGGACGGCGAAAGCATCCTGGGCCTGACGCTGGACAAGGCAGTCGACCTGATGCGCGGCCCGGTCGGTTCGGAAATCGTCATCACCGTCGTGCGGGAAGGCGAACCCGACCCATTCGATGTGACCATCATCCGCGACACGATCAAACTGACCGCCGTTCGCGCCCGCACCGAAGGCACCAGCGTGGTGCTTCGTGTGACCACCTTCAACGATCAGACCTTCCCGAACCTGAAAGAGGGGATGGAAAAGCAGATCGCCGAAGCTGGCGGCATCGACAAGGTGAACGGCTTTGTTCTGGACCTGCGCAACAACCCCGGCGGGCTGTTGACCCAAGCCATCAAGGTATCGGACGCATTCCTGAACGAAGGCGAGATCGTCTCGACCCGTGGGCGCAATCCCGAAGATGGTGAACGCTTCAACGCAACCCCGGGTGATCTTGCCCAGGGCAAGCCGATCGTAGTGCTGATCAACGGCGGATCGGCGTCGGCTTCCGAAATTGTTGCAGGTGCATTGAAGGATCACCACCGCGCGATCGTCGTCGGCACCAAAAGCTTCGGCAAAGGATCGGTTCAAACCGTGATGCCGCTGCGTGGCGACGGGGCGATGCGTCTGACCACCTCGCGCTACTACACCCCGTCGGGTCGGTCGATCCAGGCTTTGGGTGTCAGCCCCGACATCATCGTGGAACAGCCCCGCGTCCGTCCCGAGGCTGAGGAAGAGGAAGAAAGCAACGCCCGCACCCGGTCCGAGGCCGACCTGCGGGGCAGCCTGAACAATGACAGTTTGACCGAGGATGAAATCCGCCAGATCGAGGAAGACCGCACCAAAGCGGAAGAAACCGCCGAACTGCGCAACGAAGACTACCAGTTGGCCTATGCGATCGACATTCTCAAAGGCCTGTCCGCCTTCAATCCGACAGAGCGGGCATCGCAGTAAGCTGCGCAAACAGTGACCGAAGGGCCGCGGTTTTCCGCGGCCTTTTCTTTTGGCTCAGCTCTCGATTTTGTGCAGTTTCTTTTCGTCCAGCATCAGCGCCAGAACCAGGCCGATCGACACCGACAGCGTTGAAAAGACAAAAGCCATGTCCATCCCGCTGTCAAACGCCATCGACAACGCGGATTTGATCTTTTCGGCCTCGGCCGCGCTGAATTTCTGCATGACAGCCTGCGCGGACTTGGTCGTCAAAGTACCGCCATTGATGGCTTTTTGATCGGCCAGGGACATATCGATGCCGGCCTTGGCAAGGTGCTCGCGGAAGCTGGACAGGCTGACCATGTACATGATGGCCGTCGCGCAGGCGACCGAAATGGCGCCATAGACCAAGTGCACCATGAAGCTCAGACCGCCAACCAAGCCTGCGCGTTCGGGCTTGACGGCGCAAACGGCGGCGGTGCCCGACGGTCCAACCGTCAGTGTCGCTCCCAATCCGATCAGAGCCATCCCCGGAAGAATTTGGAAATACCCCAGCCCGGCCGGCATTACGACGACACTGGCCGCGCCTATCGTAGCGCAGAGATACCCCCAGAACAGCAGGCGCTTGGGTCCAAAATCATTGTACAAGGTGCCAGACACGATCGACCCGACAGCCAAAAGAACGGTCAGCGGCGCGAGGCCCAGAGCGGATTCAAATACCGACCAGCCAAGAACCTTTTGCATGTATTGCGGAAAATACAGCAATCCCACAAAGACTGCCGAGACGTTGAACATGTTCAGACCCAAGGTGATGCGAAATTGCGGATTTTGCATCATCTGCGGCAGCAATAGCGGTTCTTTCACCCGTTTTTCCACGCGTGGGAACAACAGAAACAGCGACGCGCTGAGGAAAAACAGAAACATCAGCGGAACCGACAGCCAGCCCCAGTCCGATCCGACATCCAGCGCGTACAGCAGCAGAAGGACAGCAAAAGAAAGGACACCCATTCCGGTAAAGTCGATGTGCTCACCTGTCTTGTGGGTCTTGTCAGGCTGCATCAGCAGGACTGCCGTGGCCATCGAGATGCACGAGAAGACGACATTTGCCAGAAAGAACAGGCGCCAATCCCCAAGATTGGCGACAAACCCGCTGATCATCGGACCAAATACGTTGCCCGTCGTGACACCGGCAAGGATCAAACCCATAACCATCGCACGGTGTTCCTCACGGGATACCCTCGTGGCCCCGAAGGCCAGCGTGCACGGCCACACGCATCCCGCGCCGATACCTTGAAGCGCACGTGCGCCGATCAGGAAATCAAGGCTGGGAGATACGAAACACATGACCGAGGCGAATAGAAACAGCGACAATCCTATGATCATGATCTTGCGATGACCGTACATGTCGCCCAGCCGGCCGCCGGCGACCATGGTCATGGCGAAGAACAACGCGTAGATGTTCAACACCCACTGAGTACTCGTGATATCGGCATCAAACGAGTTTTCGATCGCCGGCACCAGCATCAGCGCACCGGTAAAGTCTATGCCGATGCCAAACGCCGTTACCATCAGCGCTATGACTTTGATAATGCTGTCACGTTCCATTCGGCCCCCTGAGTTTCCTTGGTGGCTCAATCATGCATGAATTCAGCGAAAAAGATAGGAATGCATCCAAGCAGGCTTCGACTACGTTGAACCTGCAGGCTTTTGCCCGATCAACTCTGATCAGCGCTCAACCGACGCACCACGCGCTTCAGAAGGTCAAGTTCGGCGCGCAGCAGGTCCATCTCGGCTCGGATATCGCTTACGGCCGGCGCACCCGCGATTACGGTGATGTCACCCACTTTTTCCTGTGAAGCGCTGTCGAGGATAATCACACTGTGTACACCTTCGGACAACAGGGCCGTTGGAACGGGAACCCGAACATGCCAGCCACCTTCGGCCTCGGAAACCTCGATACCTTGCAGGACCTGATCCCGGTACCGGGCTTCAAGTTGGGGTGCGGTACTTCTTGAAAAGTGGCCTTCCCATACGCCGTCTTCGAACCGGATCGGGACGAGTTTTGTTTCCACCATGGCCTTTCCTTTCACAAGTCAGCGCGATGATGGCGGCACAGGGTCAAATCCCGCAGCACCACACGGTTCATACCAGGATCCTGGATGATAAGGTCCAGCCACATCTTCTCGATGCGACGTTCGTTCAAGGACAGATGCGCAAGATCAAAATCGATGTCGGACGTCGCATGTTGCGGTTCCAGCTTTCGCAGCACTTGCTCGGTATTCGGTCCATTCTGGATATTCAGCCTGGCAAAGACCTCGGCCGGGCGTTCACTGTCGACCGTCACATGGGTCCGGACCAGGTGTTGCCGCGTCAGACCCTCGGCGGCGCTGCCCGGAAGTTCGACAGACACGGAGAGGAACGAGCCTTGAAAGCTGAATACGTCGATCGCCAGGCTGAAAGGCGCCAGGTCCTTTTCCCCGCTGTTGCGCATTTGCCGGACTGCAATCTCGGCCAGCGGACAGTCATGGAAAAGCGCCACGCTGTCATCAAGTTGCGCCTTGCGAGACAGTGATACCAGGCCCGTAACGGGTAGAGGGCTGCCCCACAAATCCGGGCGCCATGCCCAATCCGTGCCAAGCGGTCTTGGGAAATTCTGGGTGCCGATATGCGGGCGGGTCAGGCGCCCGTCCGCAATCTGAATCAGCCGATCAAGTTGGGCGCGAAGCACTCGCGCCTGATCACGCTGCTGGCGAAGCAGGGGCAGGTCTTCGTGCGGCGCGTTCTGCGCCGTCCGTTTCCAGTGCCCAACTGCCTTGCGGCTGAAATACCGATCCAGAAGTCTGCTCATGTGCCCAGTGCTTGAAACTGCACCTCTTTAGTCGGATTCCGCGGGCGGAATAAACCCGCCTTCGACAGATAGCACTGCAAAATTCCCGAATTGTGAACGACGCCGGTCCTGCCGCCCGGATTTTTGCAAGATCACGCCGGGGCACGTTCTTGAAATAGCACGGGGCAAAGCTTACCGTCAGTCACCCGGTCGCCGTGGATCCTCCGCAACGGGCCGCAGTCCAAAAAACAAGACGAGGCCGGGGCATGGAACCCACCCTATTCGCGTTCATCTGGAAACATTCCAAGAAACAGCAGTTCATTCTGCTGCTGTTGACCGTACTTTCGTTTCCGTTTCTCTATGCCTCGCTTGAACTGCCCAAGCAGATCATCAACGACGCCATCGGCGCGACCGGAAACACGGTAACGCTGTTCGGCACGAAGGTGACCCAGGTCCAATACCTGCTGATCCTGTGTTTTGCGTTCTTGGGAACCGTCCTGGCTGGCGGCCTCATGAAGATGCGCATCAACACCATGAAGGGGATCCTGGCCGAACGCATGTTGCGTCGGCTCAGATTCACCCTGATCAGCCGGATGCTGCGCTTCCCCAAACCGTATTTCTCGACCACAAGCCAGGGCGAGCTGGTGTCGATGATATCGTCCGAAGCGGAACCGATGGGCGGACTGATGGGCGACGCGATCGCCCAGCCGGTTTTTCAGTTCGGTCAGATGATGACGATTGTCACTTTCCTGTTCATGCAGAGCGTCTGGTTCGGGCTGGCCTCGATCGCGCTGATCCCGCTGCAAGCCTGGCTGATCCCGCGCCTGCAGCGCCAGATCAACCTCTTGAACAAGGACCGTATTCAGGAGATCCGCCACCTGAGCACCGAGATCGGCGAAACCGCCGCCGGTATCAGCGACCTGCGCGCGAACGGTGGTTGGCGCTATCGGCTGGCGCAGTTCAGTCATCGTCTGGGAACCTTGTTCGATATCCGGGTCCGGATCTACAACAAGAAATTCTTCATGAAGTTCCTCAACAACCTGATCACGCAGATGACGCCGTTCCTGTTCTATTCGGTCGGTGGCTATCTCGCTATCACGGGCGAAGTGACAGTCGGTGCGCTGGTTGCGGCGCTGGGGGCGTACAAGGACCTCAGTGGCCCTTGGCGCGATCTGCTGACCTATTACAATCAGGTTCAGGACATGTCGTTGCGCTGGCAGGTCGTCACCGAACGATTTGCGCCCGAGAACATGATCCCCGAAGAACTGTTCTATGGCGAGCCGGAGAGCATCCCGCACCTGCAGGGCGACATCGAATTGCGCAATGTCACGGTGCGCGACGAAGACGGCAAGTTGATCCTTGAAGACATCGACCTGACGATCCCAAAGGGCGCTCGGGTCGCCATCAAGGCCTCGCACGACTCGGAAAGACAGGCGCTGGCCCAGTTGCTGATCCGCGAGATTCTGCCGGTTCAGGGCGAGGTCCTTCTGTCTGGGCATAACCTTCGCGAACTCCATCAGGCGGTGATCGCCGCCCGTGTCGGCTATGCCCACTCGCGACCCTACTTGTTCAACGGCACGCTTGGGGACAACCTGCTGATGCCTTTGCGTCCCCATCCCCAGCACGAGGCCGAAGCTCTGAAGGCCCCATCACGTTATCAGGTCGAAGCCGTGCGCGCCGGCAACTCCCCGGACCTGCTGGAGGACGAATGGGTCGACCCACGCCTTGCCGGGCTGCAGAGCATCGACGAGATCCGGGATTGGTGGTTCGAACTGGTCGAGGCGATGGGCATCGACGAATTCATGTTCCGGCGGACGTTGCGGTCGCAATTCGATCCCGAACTGCACCCCCATCTGGCCAAGGCGATCGTGGATGCGCGCGACAAGGTTGCAGCGCGTCTCAAGGAAAAGGGCTTGGACAAATACGTTTACCGGTTCGATCCGGACCGGTTCAACCCAGCCGTGCCTTTGGGGGGCAACCTTCTGTTTGCCTCACCGTCGCGCAACATTTCACCGGACATCCTGGCCGGGGACGCTCGTTTTCTTGCCATGCTGCGGGCCCATGATCTGGACAAGGACGCCCTGAGCATCGCGACGGCGGTTCTCGGCACGCTGCGCAAAACATTCGGCCGCGAAGGGACGGATCACCCGCTGTTCCTGCGCTTGGGCATGTCCAAGGACATGTACCACCGACTGCTCGACATCGACGAACGCCGCATGTCGAAAGGTGAGGCAACCCTGTCCGAACGTGAAATGGCATTGTTGCTGACGGTGCCGTTCATGCTGACCGCCGAACAGATCGGCCCCAGTTTCCCCGAGGAGTACAAGGAAAAGATCCTGTCGATCCGGCGCACGCAGGCCCAAAACCTGCACGCATCTTTCGACGGGCTGTTCATTCCCGTGGCACCCGAAACCTATGTTCCGCGCCTGACCGTAATGGAAAATGCCCTGTATGGCCGCGTGTCGCTGATGGCCGGGGCACATGCCGAAGAGATCGAGGATGCCGTAGCCGAAGTCCTGATCGAGGCCGGTCTCACCCGTCGCCTGGCGGCTATCATCTACGATCTGCCGACCGGTCTTGGCGGGGCCAACCTGCCCACGGTGTTCCAGGAACGTGCCGCGTTTTCACGGGCAGCCATCAAGCGGCCCGACATCCTGATCCTGGACAAGGTTCTTGCCAGCCACGATTCGGAAAGCCGTTTGCGTACGCGCCTCAAGCTGCGTGAGTTGCTTCCCGACTCTGTCATGATCTTCATGGAAGATCATTTTGGCCATCCCGAAGCCTATGACATGTACGTGGAAATCAAGGACGGCCGAATCGACGGTGTATCGCGTTCCAAGGTCGAGGCGGATGACGAACAACCCGAAGACTTCAGCCGAAAACTCAAGATCATTTCGGCAACCGAACTGTTTTCGAGGCTTGACGGAAAACATCAGCGTCTGCTGGCCTTTTCGGCACAATGGTACGACGCGGCGGCGGGGCAGACCATATTCTCGCGCGGGCAAACGCCTGACGCGGCCTATCTGTGCATCTCAGGTCAGGCGAGCCTCGAATGGACGATGCCGGACGGCGAAAAGCGCAACATCTCCGTCGTCGAGCCAGGCCGCCTGATCGGCGACCTGTCGATCATCACCGGCGCGCCTCGGCAACTGGACCTCGTTGCGATGACCGACTGTTCGTTCCTGCGGATCGGCGCGGAAGAGCTGCGCGCCGTGGTAGAGGGTGACGCGGCTGTTTCGATGCGCCTTCTCGAAACGGTGGCCGGGTATTTGACAACCGTCTCGGAACGACTGTTGCTGTCGAACACCCCGTTGACACCCGAAGCCGAGACCGGGGCGGGCGGTTAGGATGCGCGAACTGCAGCCACACCCGGCCTATGCCCCGCACGAAATCCTGGTGGCGCCGGCCAGGGCTTATCCCGAACTCTGGCGACTGCTGCTGGGGTTCGCGATCATCACGGTCGTGGTGCTGGCACTCAACTTGGTTCTACTTGCCGCTGTAACCTCGTTTGGTTCGGCCGAATTGGTGTCCGGTTTCGAAGACGGGTCCTCGGCCCTGGCGCTGCTGGTCATCCTTTCCAGTTTCGCCTTTGCCACATTGGGCGTCGGATTGGCCGTGCGACAGTTGCAGCACCGGAAACTGATCTCGGTGGTCGGGCCACCGATTCTGACTGCTCGGCAATTCTGGCGGGTTCTGCGGGCGCTGGTCGTGCTGGGCGCCTTGCTTTTTGTTCTGCCCCCATACGATATGGGACCGCCGTTGGAGCCAAACCTGCCGGTTTTCAGGTGGCTGCTGCTGTTGCCGCTGGCGCTGGTGGCTGTCCTTATTCAGGTCAGCGCCGAAGAGATTCTATTCCGCGGGTTCCTGCAACAATCGCTGGCAGCTCGGTTCAGGGCTCCGTGGATTTGGATGGGCGTACCCTCCCTGATTTTTGCTGCCGGGCACTACGCACCTCTTGCCGCCGGTGACAATGCGATCCTGATCGCAGGTTGGGCCTTCGTCTTTGGCCTGCTTAGTGCCGACATCACCGCCAGAGCAGGAACGCTGGGACCCGCAATCGCCATGCATTTTGCCAACAATGTAACGGCTCTTTTGATTGTGTCGTTGCCTGACGGCTTGGGTGGGCTGGCCCTCTATCATCTTCCGTTCGAAACATCGGACAGCGGTATCCTGCGCCAATGGCTTGTCGTGGATTTCGCGGTGATGATCGTCAGCTGGCTGGTTGCGCGACTTGCCCTCAGGCGCTGATTGCATTTCCTTCCGTAGCGTCTTATTTGACTGCAACCCGCATCAGCAAGGTTCCGACATGAACTGGATCACAAACTACGTCCGCCCCCGGATCAACTCGATCTTCTCCCGCCGTGAGGTGCCCGAGAATCTCTGGCACAAATGCGACGAGTGCGGAACGATGCTGTTCCACCGTGAACTGGCGGACAACCAGAACGTTTGTACCCAGTGCGGACACCACATGCTGATCACCCCGCGCGAGCGGTTCAAGCACCTGTTCGACGGCGGTATTTTCACCGAAGTCGCAGTGCCTGCGCCCAAGGAAGATCCGCTGCAATTCCGCGATCAGAAGAAATACCCCGACCGGATGAAGGCGGCCCAGAAAAAGACCGGCGAGAAAGAGGCGATGCTGGTCGCCACCGGCGAGATCGGCCGCACCCCCATCGTGGCCGCGGCGCAGGACTTCTCGTTCATGGGCGGTTCGATGGGCATGTATGTCGGCAACGCCATCATCGCCGCCGCGCAAGAGGCGGTAAAGCTCAAGCGCCCGCTGATCCTGTTCTCCGCCGCCGGCGGCGCCCGAATGCAGGAAGGCATCCTCAGCCTGATGCAGATGCCGCGCACCACGGTCGCGGTGGAGATGCTGAAAGAGGCCGGCCTGCCTTATATCGTCGTTCTGACCCATCCCACCACCGGCGGGGTCACCGCCTCCTACGCGATGCTCGGCGACGTGCATATTGCCGAGCCAAACGCCCTGATCTGTTTCGCCGGCCCCCGCGTGATAGAACAGACGATCCGTGAGAAACTGCCCGACGGCTTCCAGCGCGCCGAATACCTGCTGGATCACGGTATGCTGGACCGCGTCACCAAACGGACCGAGCTGCGGGACGAGTTGATCACGATCACCCGGATGCTGATGGGTCTGCCCCCGGCGATCAAAGGCGATCTGCCCGCCCCGAAAGAAGGCGAAGCCGAACAGCCTGACGCGCAGGCCAAGCCTGCCGAAGACCAGCCCAAGAAATGACCGCGCCCACATCCGACGTCATCCTCGACCGGATGATGGCGCTGCACCCCAAGATCATCGACCTGACCTTGGACCGTGTCTGGCGTCTGCTCGAAGCTTTGGGTAATCCGCAGGACAAGCTGCCGCCGGTGATCCACATCGCCGGCACCAACGGCAAGGGCTCGACCCAGGCGATGATCCGTGCCGGGCTGGAAGGGGCCGGGCTGACGGCCCATGCCTACACCTCGCCGCATCTGGCACGCTTTCACGAGCGCATCCGCCTGGCGGGCAAGCTGATCTCGGAACCCGACCTGACCGCCGTTCTGGATGAGTGCTACACCGCCAATGGCGGCGAGAACATCACCTATTTCGAGATCACCACCTGCGCAGCCTTGCTGGCTTTCTCCCGTGTACCTGCCGACTACACATTGCTCGAAGTCGGACTTGGCGGACGACTCGACGCCACGAACGTAATCGCAAAGCCCGCGGTCACGGTCATCACCCCGATCTCGATCGACCACGAACAGTTCCTCGGCAACACGCTGGCCAAGATCGCCGCCGAAAAGGCCGGCATCATCAAGCGCGGCGTGCCCTGCATCGTCGGCCCGCAGCCGGACGAGGCGATGGAGGTCATCGAGGCCACCGCCGCCCGCCTCGGCGCACCCTTGCTGGCCCACGGACAGCACTGGCACGTCCACGAGGAACATGGCAGCCTGATCTATCAGGACGAAAACGGCCTGCGCGACCTGCCGCTGCCGAACCTGCTGGGCGCGCACCAAGTCCAGAACGCCGGCGCCGCACTGGCGGTCCTGCGCCACCTCGACCTCGGCGACGAGGCCTACGAGGCCGCTGTCACCCGCGCCGAATGGCCCGCCCGGATGCAGCGCCTGAAAACCGGCCCGCTGGTCGAACAGGCGCCCCAGGCCGAACTCTGGCTGGACGGCGGCCACAACGCCGCCGCCGGTGTCGCGCTGGCGGACGTCTTGGCCAAGCTGCCCCCGCGACCCACACACCTGATTTGCGGCATGCTCAATACCAAGGATGTAACCGGCTACCTCTCCCCACTGGCACAGGAAGCTGCCAGCCTGACCGCCGTTTCCATCCCGGGCGAGACCAACACGCTGAGCGCCGAAGAAACCGCCGCCGCCGCCAAATCGGTGAACCTGCCCGCGACGACCGCCAGCAATGTGTCCCAAGCCCTCGACACCATCATCAAAGCCAACCCACAGGCGCGCGTGCTGATCTGCGGCTCGCTCTACCTCGCGGGCAACATCCTGCGCGAAAACGGCTGACCATTCATTGAGTCACAGCTACGCCGGAGGCAACGTTCGCTATTGTCCCCAGTCCAGTGCCTGCATCTCCCGCAGGCGCGAGGCTGTGCGCTCGAACTCGAAAACACCTTCCCCCTCGACATACAGCATCTCGGGCTCGGCGGCCGCTGAACAGATCAACCGCACCTTCGCCTCGTACAGCGCATCGATCAACGTGACGAACCGCTTCGCCTCGTTGAAGTTGTTGCGCGACAGGCGCGGTATGTCCTCGAGCACTAGCACTCTTACCGCATCAGCAATTGCCAGATAGTCCCCCGGCCCCAGCATCCGGCCGCACAGATCGTAGAACGAGGCCCGTGCCACACCATTGCGAAACGCGGGCAACACCACCTCGCGCCCCTTGACGTGCAGGGTCAGGGGTTCGGCCGGCCCACCTGACAAGTCGGCCCAAACGGCCCGGATCTTCTCTCGTGCCTCGCGTCCGATGGGTGTGAAATAGACCGGCGAGCCCTCGAGCCGGTTCTGCCGGTAATCCGTGGGCGAGGTCAGCTCCCACACCTCGAGTTGTTGCTTGATGTGGTGGATGAAGGGCAGGAATAGCTGTCGGTTCAGGCCATCCTTGTACAGATCGTCGGGATGCCGGTTGGAGGTAGTCACAACGACGACGCCACCCGCATGCAGCATGTCGAACAGCCGTCCGACGATCATCGCGTCGGTGATGTCGGTGATCTGCATCTCGTCAAAGGCCAGCAGGCGCACGGATTTCACGACCGAGGCCGCCACCGGCGCCAGTGCATCCTGCACGCCGGTTTCGCGCGCCTCATGCATGCCGGCGTGGATTTCCTGCATGAAGGCATGGAAGTGGACGCGCCGGGCCGGAACTTCGCCTAGCGTTTCCACGAACATGTCCATCAACATGGACTTGCCACGCCCCACGCCGCCCCACAGGTACAAGCCCTTGGGAGGAGTCGGAGCCTTGCGGAACAGCCCGCGTTTCACCGGCGCGGCCAGAGCCGCCCGGATACGCTCGAACTGGGGCAGAACGGCCTCTTGCGCGTCGTCGCGGTTCAGGGTGCCATCGGCAACGCGGGCCTCGTACAACGAGATCATGTCGGTCATGGCCCGAGCCATAGCGCCCGCCCGCGCCGTTGAAAAGAAGGCATCCTCCGGCACGCATCAATTTTGGTTAATCGTGACCGCAAAACTCCTGAATTGACGAGCAGGCCCAAGCGGATACTGTCGGCGGGCTGAAACCGGAGGCCCCATGACCCCAACCGCCCGTCTGCTCAACCCGGTGCTGATCGTCGGATGCGTGATCATCACGGTCAGCTTCGCCGTGCGCGCCTCGTTCGGCGTGTTCCAGATTCCGATCGCCGAGGAGTTCGGCTGGCTGCGCACTGATTTCTCGCTGGCCATCGCGATCCAGAACTTGGCCTGGGGCATCGGCCAGCCGATCTTTGCCGCCATCGCCGAAAAGATGGGCGACCGGCGGGCGATCATTCTTGGTGCGCTGACCTATGCGGCGGGGATGGTACTGTCGGCTTGGTCCGTTACGCCCTTCGGGCATCAGCTTTATGCCTGGCTGGTGGGCTTCGGTATCGCAGGCACGGGCTTTGGCGTCGTGCTGGCGGTGGTCGGGCGGGCCTCGACGGATCAGAACCGCTCGATGTCGCTGGCGATCGTAACGGCAGCGGGCAGCTTCGGGCAGGTGATCGGTGCGCCGACGGCTGAATGGATGCTGACCTTTCTGCCGTGGCAGCAGGTGTTCATCATCTTCGCCATTGCCATTCTGGCCCTTGTGCTGACACTGCCCTTCATGCGCGCACCCGCGCAGGTCAGCAAGGCCGAATTGGAAGAAAGCATGGGCCAGATCCTGGGCCGGGCCTTCCGCGACCCGTCCTATGCGCTGATATTCTTGGGTTTTTTCAGCTGCGGCTATCAACTGGGCTTCGTCACCGCGCATTTCCCGGCCTTCGTGACCGAGATGTGCGGCCCGATCCAACCCGGCGGTGTCCTGCATGCGATGGGCATCACCACAACGTCTGCTTTGGGTGCGCTGGCGATCTCGCTGATTGGGCTCGCCAATATCGGAGGCACCCTTCTGGCCGGATGGGCGGGCAATCACTTCCCCAAGAAATACCTTCTGGCGGCGGTCTACACCGGGCGCACGATCGCGGCCGCGGCGTTCATCCTGTTTCCCATCACGCCTCTGACCGTGATCCTGTTCTCGCTGGTCATGGGGTCACTGTGGCTGGCGACGATCCCGTTGACCTCGGGCCTCGTCGCGCATCTTTACGGCTTGCGCTACATGGGCACGCTGTATGGCATCATATTCTTCAGCCATCAGGTTGGCAGTTTCCTGGGCATCTGGCTAGGCGGCCGCATGTATGACCTTTATGGCGATTACACCGTTGTCTGGTGGATCGGCGTGGCCATCGGCGCCTTCAGCGCGATCGTGCACCTCCCAATCCGCGAGAATCGCCCCGCGCAGCCCGCTGCCGCCTAGGATCAGGCGGCCTCGTCCGGGGAGAGCAGACCTTCGGCCACCAGCCTTTCGGCCCAGCCCTGCGGGCCGTCGAAATGGTGGGTCTGCCATCCACGCGCACGGGCGGTTTCGATGTTGTCGATCCGGTCGTCAGTGAACAGCAGCTTCTCGGGTAGCAGGCCGCAATCCTGTTCGACCATCTGGTAGATCGGCTCATGCGGTTTCACCATTTTCATCCGCCCCGAGACATAATGCCGGTCAAACTCGTTCAGGAACGGATAGACGGTTGTGGCATAGTCGAAATTCTGCACCCCGAAATTGGTCAGCGCAAAGACCGGCACACCCTTGGCCCGAAGCGCGCGCTGCAGCCGGACCGAATGCGGAATCTCGGGCGCGGCCAGTTCGATCCAATTGTCGTGCCACATGCGGATCTCATTGCGCCATTCGGGGTATTTCTCGGCCCAGGCATAGATCGTGTCGGTGAAGTGATGCCCCTGATCGACCAAGTCATTCATGCCGTGCAGGTCGACGGTCGAGAACATCTCGCGGCGCCGGTCCTCGCCGATCACGCGGTCATAATACCGCTCGGGCTGCCATTCGATCAGAACGTTGCCGATGTCAAAAACGACCGCTTCTACGGGCATGGGGTTTCCTGTTCGCTTGTGTTGCGTTCGGGGCTGACTGAACCAACCCGCCGGGCGAGATGCAAGGCCAATCTCAGCCGCGCAAGGCGGCGCGCATCTCGCGCTCGAGCGCGTCCAGAAACCGCGATCGGTCGGCCTTGGAAAACGGTTTGCCACCGCCCCCGGCACCCAGCGGATTGGCGGCGCGCAGATCCGCCATCAGATCGCGCATCGCAAGTTGCTGGCCGATATTTGCGGCGGTGAAGGCCTCGCCGTTGGGGCGCAGCACCCGCGCGCCGGCCTCGACGCATTTGGCGGCCAACGGGATGTCCGAGGTGATGACGATGTCGCCCGAGCCACACCGCTCGGCGATCCACTTGTCAGCCTCGTCCGCGCCTTGCGCAACGGTCACGATCTGAACCAGCGGGTTGGCCGAGGGGCGCAGCCCGTCATTTGCGACCACCACCATCGGCACCTTGTGCCGCGTGGCGACGCGTTCGGCCTCGGCCTTCACCGGGCAGGCGTCGCCATCGACATACAGGGTCGTCACGCCTGCTTGGCCTTCTTGGGCGCCAACTTCGCTGGCTCGGGCGCTTCGGACTTGCGCACCTTGAACTCGTCCGGGATCGGCATCCGGTTGAAGGCGTCGAGCCCGGCGATCTTGTAGGCCTCGGCCAGGGTCGGATAGTTGAAGGTGTTCTGCACGAAATAGTCCACCGTGCCCTTCAGGTTCAGCACCGCCTGGGCGATGTGGATCAGCTCGGTCGCGCCTTCGCCGACGATCTGAACCCCCAGCACTCGGCGGGTTTTCAGCGAGAACAGCATCTTCAGCATTCCGTGCTCGAGCCCCATGATATGCCCGCGCGAGGTCTCGCGGAACCGGGCCACGCCCACCTCGTAGGGAATGCCACGTTCCTGCAGCTCTTCCTCGGACATGCCGCAGGTCGAGATTTCGGGCACCGAGTAGATGCCATAAGGGAACCAAGGGCTTTCGGGCAGGGTGGGGGTCTCGAGCGCGTGGCAGGCGGCCACGCGGCCCTGCTGCATCGACGTCGAGGCCAGCGATGGATGCCCGATCACGTCGCCGGTGGCATAGATATGCGGCACCGAGGTCTGATAGGTCTTGCGGTCCACCGAAATGCGGTTGCGGTGGTCGGTTTCGATCCCAACCGCACCCAGATTCAGCGCCGAGGTGTTGCCCATGCGGCCCGCCGCGAACAGCAGCATCTCGGCCCGAACATGGCGGCCGTTTGACATGGTGATCTCGACATGCTTGCCGGCGTCCTCGATCTTTTCCACGGCCGAGCCCAGCCGCAGGTCCACCCCGTTTTCGCGGATCTGGTGTGTGAATTCCTGGATCAGGGTCTTGTCGATGAAATCCAGGAAGGTCTCGCGCGGTTCGATCAGCGTCACCCGCACATCCAGCGCCGAGAACATCGTGGCATACTCGACCCCGATCACGCCCGCGCCGATCACGCAGAGCGAACGCGGAATCTCGGCCATTTCCAGGAACTCGTCGCCATCGACGATGGTCTTGCCGTTAAAGGGCACGTAATCGGGGCGATAGGTTTTCGTCCCGGTCGAGATCAGGAATTTCGCGGCCGTCAGGCGGGTGGTGTCGCCCGCATCGGCAGTGACCTCGATCTCGTGCGGGCCCACGAAACGGGCTACGCCGTCCATGGTTTCAACGTGGTTGCGGTTGAACTGGTGTTCCAGCACGTCAACCTCATAGTCCAGCGTCATGTGCAGCCGGGCCTTGAGGTCCTCGGCGCGGATCTGGTCCTTGACCCGGTACGAACGGCCGTAAAAGCTGCGCTCGCGCCAGCCAGACAGGTTCAGCACCGTTTCGCGCAGGGTCTTCGACGGGATCGTGCCCGTGTGCACCGACACGCCGCCCAACCGGTCACGGCGGTCAACTACCAGAACCTTGCGTTTCAGCTTGCCCGCCTGAATCGCCGCCGCGCGGCCCGATGGACCCGAGCCGATGATGATCAGGTCATAGTCGTATTTGCTCATCCCTCAGTCTCCGTACAGGGCTTCGGCGTGGAAGGTGACGTGGTCCTCCATGAAGGTGGACACGAAAAAGTAGGAATGGTCATAGCCGGGCTGCAACCGGTTCGTGGCCTGCTGGCGGCGTTCGGCGATGGCCTTGGCCAGAGCCTCGGGGCGCAGCAGGTCGATGAACTGGTCGTTGGTGCCGGTGTCGATCAGGATCGGGCCGTCAAAGCCCTTTTCCTCCATCATCAGAGTCGCGTCATGTTTGGCCCAGGCGGCCGGGTCATCGCCCAGATAGGCACTCAGCTGCTTGCGGCCCCAGTCGCTGGCCGTGGGGTTCGAGATCGGCGCAAAGGCCGAGACCGAGCGGAACCGGCTCGGCAGGTTCATCGCCAGCGTCAGCGCCCCGTGGCCGCCCATCGAATGGCCGGTGATGGCCTGCCGGTCGCCGTCGATGGCGAAGTTTTCAACCAGCAGCGCGGGCAGCTCGTCAGCCACATAGTCCCACATGTTGAAATGCGGCGCCCACGGCGATTGCGTGGCGTTGACGTAGAACCCGGCGCCCTGGCCCAGGTCGTAATCCTCATGATCGGCGACCCCTTCGCCGCGCGGCGAGGTGTCGGGGAAGACCAGTGCGATGCCTTGTTCGGCGGCCCAGCCCTGCGCGCCCGCTTTGACCATCGCGTTTTCATGGGTGCAGGTCAGGCCCGACAGATACCACAGGACCGGAACCGGACCGTCCTTGGCCTCGGCCGGCAGGAACAGGCCAAAGGTCATGTCGCACTGGCACGCCGCCGAGGCGTGGCGGTACACGCCCTGCACGCCACCGAAACAGGCGTTTTCGGAAAGGGTTTCCATCTGGCATCATCCTTACGTTGGGTTCGTGCCATGGCTAACGGGCGAAGGCCCCGGCGTAAAGTCCGGGCACCAATGTTCGCACGCATTTTGAAGTCGCCGCGTCAGAATGCGGCAACCCACGCGATGACCACCGGCACGGTCAGAATGCTGACAATGGTCGACAGCAGAATGGCGGCAGATGCCCGGTGCGGCGCCACCCCATAGTGGGCCGCCAGCATATAGACATTGCCGGCCACTGGCAGGGCGGCGGCGGAGATCGCCACCGCCGCGGCAAAAGGATCAGTCGGCAGCAGCCACAGCAGCACCACGGCCACACAGGTCGGGTGCACGGCCAGTTTGCAAAAGCTGAGCCACAGCGCGATCTGAACCCGCTCGGCCGATTTGCTGGCCAGCGAGGCGCCGATGGCGAACAGCGCGCCCGGAGTGGCGGCGCCGCCCAGAATGGTCAGAAAATCGTTCAGCGGGTCAGGCACCGGCATCTGCAGGGCCGACCAGATCAACCCGGCCGAGATCGAGACGATCATGGGGTTTTTCAGCAGCCCGACTCCGATGAGCCGCAGCGTCCCAACTGTCAGCTTTCCATCCCGCCCGCCGTTGATCAGGATCACGATCAGAGAGGAAAACACCACCAGATCGACCGTCAGAACCAGCATGACCGGCCCGATTGCGGCTTCGGAAAACAGCAGGGCCAACATTGGCAGACCCAGAAAGCCCACATTTCCGATGGCGGCGCATTGCGCCTCTACCGCGGCGGTGGGGATGTCGAGCCCGCGCAGATAGGCGACCAACGTGGCCAGCGCGTATACGCCCGCCGTGCCGATCAGATAGCCCAGCATCAGCCGCGCGTTGAAGATCTCGGCAAAGGGCAGCGTGGCGGCAAATCGGAACAGCATCGCCGACAACGCGAAATAGAACACGAACTTGGTCAGATAGGCCGTGGCGTCTTCGGTGAAGAACCGGCTGCGCCCGGCCCAGTATCCCAGGCCGATGATCGCAAAGAAGGGCAGGGTGCGCAGAAAGATATCGACCATGCGCAGATTGGTAACATAGAATTACCACATCGCAAGCAGGGTCATCACCCGCTGCCGATCAATATCCCGGCTGCCAGCACCAGCGCTCCGCCCAAAACGACCTGAAAAGCGGCACGGAAGAACGGAGTTTCCATATAGCGGTTCTGAATCCACGCGATCGCCCACAATTCGAAAAACACCACGATGAATGCAATGATCGTGGCCGTCCAGAATTCCGGGATCAAATAGGGCAGGGCATGGCCCAATCCGCCGACCGTGGTCATCACGCCGGACGCCAAACCCCGCTTGACCGGTGATCCACGGCCCGACAACTCGCCATCGTCCGATGCCGCTTCGGTGAAGCCCATGGAAATACCTGCGCCCACTGACGCTGCAAGGCCCACAAGAAAGGTCGTCCAAGGGTCGTGCGTGGCAAAGGCCGTCGCGAAGATCGGCGCCAAGGTCGACACCGACCCGTCCATGAGCCCGGCCAATCCCGGCTGGACCCAGGTCAGGATGAATTGCCGGTGTGAAATCACCTTTTCGGCTTCTTTTTCATCGTGATCCAGGTGAGCTTCTTCCAATTCGGCGGCCGCGGCTTGATGCCCTGCTTCGGCCGCAGCCAGGTCGCCCAGAAGTTTGCGTGTTGCTGCATCGGTCGTGCGACCGGCAGCCGCCAGATAGAAGCGCTCCGCGTCGCGCTCCATCATCTCGGCTTCTTCGCGGATTCGCTCGATTCCGAGATTCTCGACCAGCCAGATCGGACGGCGGGCGTAGTAACCGGCGACATGCTCGCGCCGGATCAGAGGGATCACCGGGCCGAACCGATCCTCGTGCAGAGCGATCAGGCGACGGCGGTGCTCGTCTTCCTCGGCAGCCATGCCATCGAAGATTTTGGCCGTCGCCGGATAGTCGGGGCGCAGCATTTCGGCATATGACCTATAGATCCGTGCGTCGTCTTCCTCGGACGAAATCGCAAGCGCGATGACTTCCTGCTCGGTCAGATCTCTGAAGTGTTTGCGCTGAGTGAAAAACCGCATTGCCACCCTCGTTTTAGAATTATTCTAATCTACGCCGCGTAACGGAACTTTCAAGCCGAATTGAAAACCGTTGAAACTGAACTGACTGGTTTATAGATTTGACGCAGCACTCAGCCAAGGAGACACCATGACCCAAGCCGCAACCATCGTGCGTACCGGACGGAAATTCGACCAGGTTCTGAACGGCGCCCGAGAGGTTTTCATGGCGGATGGGTTCGAAGGCGCCAGCGTCGATGACATCGCGCGCGCGGCGGGTGTGTCGAAGGCAACGCTCTACAGCTATTTCCCGGACAAACGACTTCTGTTTTCCGAGGTGGCGCAGACCGAGTGCTGCCGCATGGCGGAAAACGTGTTGTCCATGATCGACGAAACCAAGCCAGTGCGCGAGGCGTTGATGATCACCGCCACGCATCTGACCCGGTTTCTGGTTTCGGATTTTGCGCAGCAGGTGTTCCGCATCTGCGTGGCCGAGCGTGACAGGTTCCCGGAACTGGGCAAAGCGTTCTACGAAGCCGGCCCCGCCAACGGTCAGCGCCAGATGGCCGAGTATCTGGAAAAAGCCGTGGCCAAAGGTGAGCTGGCGATTGACGACGTGCATTTTGCCGCCGAACAGTTCTCGGAATTGTGCAAGGTGCGCCTGTGGACGCTGGCGGCTTTGGGGATCCAAACCCGGTTCTCGGACGAGGAAATCGACGAAGTGGCCACCAACGCCGTTGACATGTTCATGGCGCGTTACGGCACTTGACGGACCGGCTCAGCCCGAAAGTCCAACCAGCGCCACGCCCCCCGCCATCAGGATAGCGGCCCCCAGCCTGCGCACCCAATAGCCTTCGTGCAGGAATACGAACCCGATCAGGGCCGCAAAAATCACCGAGGTTTCCCGCAACGCCGAGACCGCCCCCAGCGGCGCGAAATTCTTGGCATAGAGCACCAGCCCATAAGCCAACATCGACACGAAACCGCCCAGGATGCCGATCACCCAGGTGCGCGCCGGAAGCTGTGTCAGAACCTGCCGCCGTCGCAGGCCCACGAAGCCGGCGATGAACAGGTGCAGAAACGCCCCCCAAGCCCAGTAGCTGAGCGTGTTTCCAGACAGCCGCACCCCGATGCCGTCCACAACCGAATAAACCGAGATGCAAAGTCCGGTACCCACCGCAAACCCCAGCGCCGCGCCGCCGACGCCTTGCCGGAGCGAACTCCAACTGCTGAGTTGGATGCCGACCGCGATCAGGCCGATGCCGATCCAGGCTTGCAGGGGCAGAACTTCATCCAGCAACAGATAGGCCCAAAGCGCCACCAACGCCGGAACGATGCCTCGGGCGATCGGGTAGACCACGCTGAGGTCGCCATGCTGATAGGCTTTGCCCAGCATGAAGTAATATCCGAAATGCACCACGGTGGACAAAAGGATGTAGACAAAGCTGTCGCCGCCTGGAAAAGGCAGGACAAGGATCATGACGCTGGCTGGGATCACATGCCCGAAGGCCACAAGGCCCAGCGTCGTCGTCCGGTCGCCCGCGGTTTTGACGATGGCGTTCCAGACGGCGTGCAGGATGGCAGCCGACAGAATGATCGCGACGACGAATGGGCTCACCGGCGGTCCTCAGGTGATGGGGCGGCCCCAAGAAGGATCGGCCCGGCTGCAACTTTCTCGCACCGGGCTATCGCTAGGACAGCGTCGGTGGTCGAGTCCGGTTACATCGGATTGCCTTGCAGGCGCAAGGTTCCAAATTCTGGAACCGGGAACGCCCAAAGTCGTGTTGTGGGTCCTACGCGGTTGCACGCCGTCCGGCGTCGATGCCGGCGATCTTGTCCAACAGGTCAATGATCTCACGCGTTCCGCTGCCGCTCCGCAGGTTGGTAAATACGAAAGGACGGTCGCCGCGCATCCGGGCCGCATCGCGCTGCATCACCGACAGGTCCGCTCCGACATGCGGGGCAAGGTCGATCTTGTTGATGATCAGGATGTCTGAACGGGTGATCGCGGGGCCACCCTTGCGCGGGATCTCTTCGCCCGCGGCCACGTCGATCACGTAGATCGTCACATCCGCCAGTTCCGGGCTGAAGGTGGCCGACAGGTTGTCACCGCCGGATTCGATCAGAACGATCTCGACCTCGGGGTGACGGCGCACCATCTCGGCCACGGCGGCCAGATTGATCGAGGCATCCTCTCGGATCGCCGTATGCGGGCAGCCTCCGGTTTCCACGCCGATCACCCGGTCCTGCGGCAGGATCTGCATGCGCATCAGCGCCTCGGCGTCTTCCTGCGTGTAGATGTCATTGGTGATCACCCCGATCGAATGGGTGTCGCGCAGCGCGCGGGCGAGGGCGGCGGTCAGGCTGGTCTTGCCCGCACCGACCGGGCCGCCGATGCCCACCCGCAGAGGGCCGTTCATGCTGCTCATGTGCGGAAAATCCTTGGTTGTTGGGTTTCATGTTGCATGGCCGCGATCTCGGCCAGAAAGGCGGTGCCGGACAGGGCCGACAGATCGGCCTGCACCGCTGCGTGCGCCCGATTTGCGCACAAGGTCGCCATGTCCCGGACGACCCCTTGCGCAGCGGTCTGGCCCAAGGGCATCAGCCGCTGCGCGGCCGAAACAAGATTGCTGATGAACGCATGCAGATACAGTCGCGCGGTCGGCTCCACCGGCAAACCGGCGTGGCGCGCAGCACAGCCGATGGCGATGGGGTAGGTCAGTTCCGTCAGTTCGATGCCCCAAACTGCAGCCGTCACACCGCAGAAGGCCGCGCCCTGTTGCGCAGTCTCGAATCTGCGCTCGAAGGGGCCGGCGAAGGCGCGGGCCATATCGTCAAGTTCGGCCACGGCCAGCTCGGATTTGGCGCGCCAAGCGGCGGTCAGAAACAGGGCATCCGACCATCCGGCACCGTGTTCCAGCACATCATGCAGCCAGTCCCGCAGGCTGGCCGCATCGTGCACCGCGCCCGATTGAACCAGACGTTCCAGCCCGTGCGAATAGGCAAAAGACCCGACCGGGTAGGCGGGTGACAGCCATTGCGTCAGCGTCAGTAGATCAAGGTCAGTGGCTGTGGCCATGCGTCCGTCCGTGCCCATAGGCGCCGCCTTCGGGGTTGAAGGGTGCGCGGATGTCCTGGACCGTCGCGCCAAGCTTCAGCAGCATGTCGCGGATCACATGGTCGCGACGGATTACCAGCCGTCCGGGCTCGATCTGGCAGGGGGTGTGGCGGTTACCGATATGCCAGGCCAGCCGGGTCAGATCGGGGCCGGTGACGGCGAACAGGTCCTCTTCGGCGGCGACCACCTCGATCAGGCGGCCATCGGCCAGTTCGAATGCGTCTCCTCCATCCAGCGAGGTCGTCTGCGACAGATCCACCAGGAACTCCTCGTTCTGGGCGGTGCGCAGCATCCGGCGGCGCAGAAAGCGGTCTTCGTAGTTCAGCGTCACGGTACCATGGGTTTCGTCCCACTGACCGTTGCGGCGGATTTTCTGTGATGTGGCAAGCATCAGAGCGTCCCTTCTCAGAACAGGAAATAGCGTTGTGCCATGGGCAGGGTTTCTGCGGGCTGGCAGGTCAGCAATTCACCGTCGGCGCGCACCTCGTAGGTTTCGGGGTTCACCTCGATCTCGGGCAGGGCATCGTTCAGCCGCAGGTCGCGCTTGCCGATCGCGCGTGTGTTGCGCACGGCTACGGTCTGCTTGGCCAGGCCCAGACGCGCCGCGATGCCGTCCTCCTGCGCGGCTTCCGACACGAAGGTCACCGCGCCCTGTTCGACCGAGCGGCCATAGGCCCCCCACATCGGCCGCGAATAGACCGGCTGCGGCGTGGGGATCGAGGCGTTCGGGTCGCCCATCTGCGCACAGGCGATGGTGCCGCCCAACAGCACCATCTCGGGCTTCACGCCGAAAAAAGCGGGGCTCCACAGCACCAGATCGGCGCGTTTGCCCTCCTCGATGCTGCCGATATGGGTGCCAAGCCCGTGCGCAATGGCCGGGTTGATCGTGTATTTCGCGATATAACGGCGCACGCGGAAATTGTCGTTTTCGCCTGTTTCCTCCGGCAGGCGCCCGCGTTGTTTCTTCATCTTGTCGGCGGTCTGCCAGGTGCGGATCAGCACTTCTCCCACGCGGCCCATCGCCTGGCTGTCGGAGGCGATGATGCTGAAGGCGCCCATGTCGTGCAGAATGTCCTCGGCCGCGATTGTCTCGCGCCGGATGCGGCTTTCGGCAAAGGCCACGTCCTCGGGGATGGATTTGTCGAGGTGATGGCAGACCATCAGCATGTCCAGATGCTCTTCGACCGTGTTCACGGTAAAAGGCCGGGTCGGGTTGGTCGACGATGGCAGCACATGCGCTTCGCCGCAGATCTTGATGATGTCGGGCGCGTGGCCGCCGCCCGCGCCCTCGGTATGGAAGGCGTGGATCGTGCGGCCTTTCATGGCGGCCACGGTGTTTTCGACAAAGCCGCTTTCGTTCAGCGTGTCGGTGTGGATCATCACCTGCACGTCCATCTCGTCGGCCACCGTCAGGCAGCAATCGATGGCCGCCGGGGTGGTGCCCCAGTCCTCGTGCAGTTTCAGGGCGCAGGCCCCGGCCAGGACCTGTTCGCGCAGGGCCGCCGGTTGCGAGGCGTTGCCCTTGCCCGCAAAGGCCAGGTTCATCGGAAAGGCATCGGCCGCCTGCAGCATGCGCCCGATATGCCAGGGGCCGGGCGTGCAGGTGGTGGCCAGCGTGCCATGCGCCGGGCCGGTGCCGCCGCCCAGCATGGTGGTCAGGCCGGAGTGCAGAGCATCCTCGATCTGTTGCGGGCAGATAAAATGGATGTGGCTGTCGAACCCGCCGGCGGTCAGGATGCGGCCCTCGCCCGCGATGGCCTCGGTGCCGGGGCCGACGATGATATCCACGCCGGGCTGCGTGTCGGGGTTGCCCGCCTTGCCGATCCGGGCGATGCGCCCATCCTTGAGGCCCACATCCGCCTTGTAGATGCCCGTCCAGTCAACGATCAGCGCATTGGTGATGACGGTGTCCACCGCCCCTTCGGCGCGGGTAGCCTGAGACTGACCCATGCCGTCGCGGATCACCTTGCCGCCGCCGAACTTGACCTCTTCGCCATAGGTGGTCAGGTCGCGTTCGACCTCGACGATCAGGTCGGTATCAGCCAGCCGCACCTTGTCGCCCGTGGTAGGGCCGTACATGGCGGCATAGTCGGAACGTTTGATCCGGGCTGGCATCAGAGGTCTCCCATGACTGCGCCGTTGAACCCGAAGACACGCCGCGCACCGGCGATCGGGATCAGCTGCACCTCGCGCCGCTGACCGGGTTCGAACCGCACGGCGGTTCCGGCGGCGATGTCCAGCCGCATGCCGCGGGCGGCGGCCCGGTCGAAGTCCAGCGCCGGATTGGTTTCGGCGAAATGATAGTGCGAGCCCACCTGCACGGGCCGGTCGCCGGTATTGGCCACCATCAGTGTGATCGCCGCCGCGCCCGCGTTCAGCTCGATCTCGCCGGGGGCGGGGATGACCTCTCCGGGGATCATTTGCGCGCCTTCAGCCAGATCGCGACGCCGCCGATCGCCAGCAGCAAGACCAGCACCAGCCAGGTGCCGGCTTCATGCGGGTGCAGGTGCGGCCCGTCATGCGCCAGCGCGGGCGCGGCCATCAGGGCGAAGGGCAGGGAAGCCAGGTGTTTCATCGTCATCTCCTTCAGCGGATGGGGTTGTGGACGGTGACCAGCTTGGTGCCGTCGGGGAACGTCGCCTCGACCTGCACCTCGTGGATCATCTCGGGGATGCCGTCCATGCACTGTTCGCGGGTGATGACCTGTGCGCCGGCCTCCATCATGTCGGCGACCGAGCGGCCGTCGCGGGCGCCCTCCACCACTGCATCGGTGATCAGCGCGATGGCCTCGGGGTAGTTCAGGCGCACGCCCCGGGCCAGGCGTTTGCGCGCCACCTCGGCGGCCATGGCGATCAGCAGTTTGTCTTTTTCACGCGGCGAGAGTTGCATGTCAGATCATCCAGGGTCTTGGCAGGGAGTTGCGGGTCAGCCGGTTCAGGATCGGCACAAGGGTCTGGCGCAGCGCGAAACCGTCGGGCGCCAGCAGGCGCATCAACAGCATGTCCTCACCCACAAGGCTAACGCCGCCGGTGTCAGGCAAGGCCGCGCGGATCGGGTCCAGATGCGCGGCGGCATCCGGCCGGATCAGTATCAGGCTGCTGAGTGCGCCGGCGCCGTCGCCAACGCCCGGCCGGGCCATTTCCGCCGCCAGATCACCGGTCAGACGCAGCGCGTCCAGATGGGCTACCCGGCCCGCGCGCCAGATTTCGAGGCGGTCTTGGAAGTGGGCCGATGTGACCTGCTCGCCCATTGCGGCGCGTCCGAAGATCAGCGATTCCACCAGCAGCAGGCCGGCATCGGGGGCCAGATCGACACGCAGACGGCGGTCGATCGCGCAACCGTCGAACAGGATCGTTTCCTGCGGTAGCCAGTTCAACTGGCCGCCTGCCTCCACAGTCAGGTGCGTCCGAATCCGGCCCGGAATTGCTCCGGACGCGCGATAAGCCCGCTCGGCCGCCTGCGTGGTCAGGGTCAGATGTGCATCTGCCAGAGCGGTGGCGGAAAGGTCAAAACTGTCTCCGCCGGTGACGCCGCCGGCGGTATTGACCAGAACGGCCTGCATGTCAGCGCCATCGCGCCGAGGAAACAGCAGCTTCAGCGACCCCTGCTGGCGCAGGTCCCGCAACTCGGTCCGGCCCGCGCGGCCAACCACGGACACAACACCCCGCCCGACAGCACGGGGGGGCGTGGCGATCGCTTGCGCGGCAGTTATTGCGGACAAAGAGGTTATCGGAAGCTCCGGGCAAAAGGACTGTCGGATGCGAAAGCACCACAGCCTTTTCCTGGTGTCAGTGCAGCACGGCAGAGGCAGTTGGTTGAGAAAACTCGTTCGCCCTATTTCTGAGCATTTTTTCCCCTATCGCCTGAAAAATAAGCATCCCGCCAATGCGTGTGATAATCCGGCCTTCAGCCACAAACCAAGAGAAAAGGGCGGCCAGATTGGCCGCCCGATCCGGTGTCTGTCGCCGGTCAGAGCGTGATGCGGAAGGCCGCGAAACCGTCGGCCCCGTCGCCTGCGTCTTCCAGCGCCAAACCTTTGACGTCGCTGATGTAATCGCGCGCCTTGGGACCGGTTTCGAACAGAACCGTGGTGTCGCCCAGCGGTGCGAAGGACCAGTTGCCGTCGGCCTTGGGGTCGATCGTGCCTTGCTCGACGATATAGCGCACGATCACGTCGCGGTTGGTGTCGGGGGCCTCGAACACGATGGTGTCGCCCATCGCGCCCGGGAACGATCCGCCGCCCGAAGCGCGGTAGTTGTTGGTGGCGATGATGAACTCCATGTCGTCGGTCACCGGGGCACCGTTGAACTGCAGGTTCACGATGCGCGCCGCATCAGGGTTGACCTCTTCGCCCTTCGGGCCAAAGCGCGAGGGCTGAGACAGGTCGATCTGATAGGTCACACCGTCGATCACGTCGAAATTGTAGGACGGGAATTCGGGGTTCAGCAGCAGCGCATCCTTGGCGCCCGGCTCGATCTGGTTGAACATCCCGGCCGAACGCTCCAGCCAGCCGCGCAATTGCGCGCCGTTCACCAGCACCGCGCGCACGGTGTTGGGATAGAGATAAAGGTCGGCCACGTTCTTGATCGCCACATCGCCCACCGGCACGTCGGTATAGTATTCCGGGCCACCCCGGCCACCGGCCTTGAACGGCGCCGCGGCCGACAGGATCGGCAGGCCCTCATGTTCGGTGCCTTTCAGCATCTCCTCGACATACCATTTCTGCGCGATAGACACGATCTGGACCGACGGATCATCGGCCACCAGCGCGAAATAGCTGTGCAGCGGCGCCGAGGTCTTGCCCACCGCGCGGCGCACATAGGCCAGCGTTTCCTCGTGATCCTGCGCGACCGAGGCCAGCACCTTGGGGTCGTCCTCGACCAGCGCGGTGATCGAGCGATCTTCGTTGCGCTTCGAGATCGGCCGTGCCTCGGAGGTGGTGGTGACCACGCGCCATTCGTTGCCGTCGCGTTCCAGCAGCAGGTCGAGCACGCCCAGATGCGACCCCCAGAACCCGCCCATGACGGCCGGCTTGCCCATCAGCGTGCCCTTGTCCACGTCAACGCCCGCGCGGTCGGCGAAAGTGGGCGAGGGGAAGACCAGGTGGTTGTGCCCAGTCACAAGCGCGTCGATGCCATCGACCCCGGCCAGCGGGACCGAGGCGTTCTCCATCCCGTCCGCGTGATCGGCCGCGCCGATGCCCGAATGCGACAGGGCCAGGATCAGATCGCAGCCTTGCTCTTTCATCTCGGGCACGTAGGCTTTGGCGGTCTCGACGATGTCGCGGGCCTGCACGTTGCCTTCCAGGTGGCGGCGGTCCCAGTTCATGATCTGCGGCGGGGTGAAGCCTATGACGCCGATGCGGATCGGCTGCTTGCTGCCGTCTCCCAACTCGATCTCGCGGTCGAGGATGACATAGGGCTGCACCAGCGTCTTGTCCGCGCGCGGATTGGCGCCCTGTTCCTTGGCAATATTGGCCAGCACGATCGGGAACTGCGCCCCGGCCAGCGATTTTTCCAGAAAGCTCAGGCCATAGTTGAACTCGTGGTTGCCCAGCGTCGCGGCATCATAGCCCAACGTGTTGAACGCGTTGATGATCGGGTGGGTATCGCCGTCGTTCATGCCACGCTCGTAGGCGATGTAGTCGCCCATCGGGTTGCCCTGAAGAAAGTCGCCATTGTCGACCAGCATCGAGTTTGTGGCCTCGGCCCGGATCTCGTTGATGATCGAGGCCGCGCGTGACAGGCCCACCGTATCGCGCGGCTTGTCGGCATAGTAGTCGTAGGGAAAGACGTGAACGTGAATGTCGGTCGTTTCCATGATCCGCAGATGCGCCTGGTTGCTTGCGGCGGCGGCAGAAAACGGGTGCAGGGAAACCATGGCGACGCCGGCCGTGGTGGTGGCCAGGAATTGACGCCGCGACATCGCGAATTTGCTGGATAGGGTCATGAGGCACCTCTCGAAATAAATTGGTCGACGCATCATCTGAACGTTTATGACGACAATGATGTGACAGCGCGGCCCGAGGGGATCACCCAGCGCGCCGATGGTTCAGACTGACCGCTTTTGACACCCGAGTAAAGCGTCCTCCCGGCCATCGACCTGCGCGCGGGCGGTGCGGCGCCCAAGGTGCTGTGGTGCGGGCCCGGGCTAGGGAGCCCGGGCCGCGGCCTCAGTCCTTTTTCACGTCACCGGCAAACCGCGCGGCGTTCTCCCGCGCAAAGGCGCTGGCATCAGCCGAGGCATCCCAGAACTGGGGATTGGCCTTGGGAATGGTCAGCGCCTTCTGCACTGCGGGGCGGGCATCGATGCGGTCGAACCATGCGTTCAGATGCGGAAGGTCATCGACCTGAACCCGCGCCCAGACATAGGCCCGCGCCCAAGGGAACAGCATCATATCCGCGATCGTGTATTGCCCCGCCGCGATCCAGTCGCGCCCATTCAAGCGATCATTCATCACCTCCATAAGGCGGCGGCTTTCATCCACGTAGCGGCGGATCGAGAACGGTTCGGTATGGCCATTGGGTGCAGCAATGTGCTGGAAATACATGGCCTGGCCCATCATCGGACCCACATGCCCGACCTGGAACAGCATCCACTGCATCACCTCGGACTGCTGCACCGGATCTGAGGGCAGGAACTGACCGTATTTCTGCGCGAGGTGCCACAGGATCGCGCCGCTTTCGAAAATCGCGCGGCCTTCGGCCCGGTCCTCGATCACCGGGATCTTGCCGTTGGGGTTCAGCGACAAGAAATCCGGCGTCTTTTGTTCCTGTTTGGAGAAGTCGATTGGGGTAAGGTCGTAGGGTACGCCTGCCTCTTCCAGGAAAATCACCGGTTTGTAGCCATTCATCGTGGCCGCGGTGTAGAGGTGAATGTCAGGCTGCGACATGCGCGATCTCCTCGAAATGCTGTTTCAGATGTGCGTCGAACCGCTGGAAATCCTGATCGATCCGGGGGTTCTTCATCACGTCGAAAGCCGCGAAGGTGGGCAGGGGCTGCATCGCCAGAAACTTGGCGTTCAGGTGCATGGGCCACAACAGGTCATCGACGCTGGCCCCGGCAAAGAACGGCTCGGCCGGGTTGTCGAACGCCTCGCGCGGGGCGTTGAAGGTGACCGACAGCATGTATTTCGTTCCGTGCAGCAGGCCACCAGTGCCGTAATTTGCCTTGGGCGCGTCGGCGGTCCGACCGTCGCCGGCCAGCAACCGGCCGTCCATGCCCGCGGTGTAGACCTCGTCGATGTATTTCTTGAACACCCACGGAACACCCATCCAGTTCACCGGAAACTGCATGATGACCACATCCGCCCAGACATGGGCGTCGATCTCGGTATTGATGTCGTATCCTTCGGCAACCGTCGTCACGCGCACCTCGTGGCCCATGCCGGTCAGCGCGTCCTGCGCCCATTGCACCAGCGACGCATTCAGGCGGCCAGGTGCGAATTCATAAGGCTGCGTACCGTTCACGATCAGGATCTTGCTCATGTCCATATCCTTGGTTTTGAAACTGCTTGCCCCTTGACTTCGGTCGGGGTGAAACCGAACTTGAGAACAGTAGTGATGAATTGCAACCAGTTTACTTTTTGTAACCTGTGACTGGACTGGAGAAGGTGATGCGTGCCCGTATCGAACAGGACGACCAAGGCAAGCGGCAAGCAGTGGATGCGTGCAGCGAACCATGCCCCATCGAGCGCGGCATGCGGATCATTGGTGGCAAGTGGACCGGGTCGATCCTGTGGCATCTCAAAGACGAGCCGGTACGATTCAATGACTTGGCCCGGATGATCGGTGGCGCCAGCAAAAAGATGATCGCCGAACGCTTGCGCCAATTGGAGCAACAGGGCCTGGTGCACCGCCAAGTGCTCGAAACCTCACCGGTTTCGGTGCAGTACTCCGTGACCGACCGTGGACGCACCGCGCTGGGTTTTCTGGACGAGCTGCGGAAGTGGAGTGAGACCTTGCCGGATACGCGCGCCTGACTCGTCAGCGGTCCTTCTGCAGCGGCCCCGTGGTTTCCCGTGCGATGAACCGGGCTGAAACTTCGGACACGATTACCGGCATGTCAGGGTCTTTTATCCTGTCCAGCAGAGTACGTGCGAGCTTGCGGCCCAACCGCTTTGGCGAAACCGCCATGGTACTGAGCGCGGGAATTGCGACCGAGGCATCCTCGGTATCGTCAAATCCAACAATCGAAACATCCCGCCCCGGCTGCAACCCAGCCCGCATCAGGCCGAAACACGCCCCCAAAGCGACCATGTCGCCATTGCAGACCACCGCCGTGACCTCCGGATGGGCGTCGTGCAATTTCAGCATCTCCTGCATACCCGCACGCTTGGTGTCAGGTGAGGGCCAGATGATCGGCGGCCCCAAAGACAAGTCCTGCAGCGTACGCTCATACCCGGCTATGCGCTGCTTTCGAACGGGGTTCATGCCGATGCCGCCGAAGAATGCGATGTGCCTGTGCCCCAGTTCCGCCAGGTGATTGGTCGCGGTCGCGGTCGCTTCGGCATTTCTGATGCCCACATGATCAAAATCAGGGCTGACATGGCGCAGAAAGGTCACCGTGGGCAAACCATGCGTGCGCAAGAGTTGAAGGGTTTCCGCCGTGGTCTCCAGTGCGGGAACCCACAGCAGGCCGCCGCGCCCGTTGCGGATGAAATCCCGCAATTGCTTGCCCTGCCGGTCCGCGTCGTCGCGCGTGTCCAAGATCGAAACCAGATACCCCTCGGCCTCCAGCAACTCGACCGCGCCGCTGACGACTTCGGCATTGAACGGGTTTGCGAACTGGTTCAGAACGAATCCGATTTCCCGGTTCTCGCCTGATCGCATCGACGCCGCCCGCGAGTCCGTGACATAGTGCAAGGCCTCGGCCGCCTGCAGCACTTTCTTACGGGTCTGCTCGGAAATCCGCCCAGTGCCGCGCATCACCTGGCTGACCGTCGGGATCGAGACTCCGGCGGCTTTGGCGACACTGGCGAGGGTGGGTTTGGCGGGCATTTCTCGGACTTCTGATATATCGTTGCATCATCAAAATGCCCAACTCACTAGGGCATTGCAACGAGCAATTCCCACAACTTACTAAAGTTCGGGCCAACCGATTGGAAAATATTCATTGACGGAAGATATATCGTTATACCATGCTAATGCCATCGCCTGGGGTGAGTCGCCGCACGACAAGCACAGCAAACCGACCCCACCGGGCAGAACGGGCAAAAGGCCCAATCGAAACTCTGGGAGGAGTCCATGTCAATTCAATCCAAGCTGGTCGGTGCCGCATCCGGCCTTGTTCTGGCCCTGGTCACAAACGTGGCGCAGGCCGAGGTTCTGTTCTGGTCGACACAGGCCAAGCCGGTCGAAGAGGCGCAGGCCATGCGCGAACAGGTTCTTTCAGGCTTCGAGGGTGGCGTGGACTACCAGCCCAATGACGGCGGCCCCTGGCTGACGCGTCTGCAAGCCGAATTGCAGGCCGGCTCGGGCACGATCGGCGTTCTGGGCGCGCTGCACGGCGATTTCTCGGCCATGAACCCCGACGATCTGGTCGACCTGGATGATCTGGGAGTCGCCTCGGCCTCGGACACGTTCAACGAGCTGGCGACGCTTGGGGCAGGCAGCCTGCAATACATTCCCTGGATGCAGGCCAGCTATATCATGGCGGCCAACAAAGAAGCGCTGCAGTACTTGCCCGAAGGTGCCGACATCAATGCGCTGACCTATGACCAGCTGATCGAATGGGCCGCCAACGCCCATGAGGCAGCGGGCGAGCCGAAATTCGGCTTTCCGGCCGGGCCCAAGGGCCTGAAGCACCGCTTCTTCCAGGGTTATCTGTATCCGTCCTATACGAACGGCGTGGTGCGGACCTTTGCCAGCGACGATGCCGTGACCGCGTGGGAAAAATTCCGCGAGCTGTGGACGCATACCAACCCGGCCTCGACCAACTTCTCGTTCATGCAGGAACAGCTGTTGTCGGGCGACGCCTGGATCGTTTTCGACCACACCTCGCGTCTGGCGCAGGCCTTCAACGAGCGGCCTGATGACTTCGTGGCCTTCCCGGCCCCGGCGGGTCCGACCGGGCGCGGCTTCATGCCGGTTCTGGCTGGTGTTGCGATCCCCAAAACCGCACCGGACATGGAAGCGTCCAAAGCTCTGGTCGCCTACATGATGAAGCCGGAAACCCAGATCGCCACGCTGCGTGCCACCAACTTCTTCCCGGTCGTCGCTGTTGACCTGCCCGCCGACCTGCCGCCGGCCGTCAAGGCCGCAGGCGACGCGGTCGCCAAGATGAGTGGCTCGGCTGATGCCAACCCCGGGCTGCTGCCCGCGGGACTGGGCGACAAGGGCGGTGAATTCAACCGTGTTTATACCGATGCGTTCGAGCGGATCGTACTGGGCGGTCAGGAAATCCGCACCGTGCTGGACGATCAGAAAGGCGCGTTGGAGGCGATCATGCAGGAGACCGGCGCGCCCTGCTGGGCTCCGGATGCACCCTCGGACGGTCCGTGCCCTGTCGAATAAGGGTCTGACCTGATCCTAGCACCGGGCCTGATGCAGGCCCGGTGTCTCCCCCCCGAACTCACTGCCCGAAACCACCGGAACTTCCGCAAGGAAAGGAGCGATCAGATGAACGCTCGTGTGTTGCCCTATGTGCTGATCCTGCCTGTGACGGCGTTTCTGTGCCTGTTTTTTCTGTATCCTTTCGTCCTGGTCGCCAAGCAGGCTTTCAACACCGGCGACGGATTCACGCTGGACAATTTCCGGCAGGTGGTCGGGTACTGGAAATTCCCGATCTCGCTGCAGAATACGCTGCTGCTGGCGGCGGCGGTGGTTCCGGTGCAACTGGCGCTGGCGCTGCTGATGGCCACGATGGTCAACAAGATGCAGCGCGGGCGCGACCTGGTGCTGTATGTCTGGACCATCCCTCTGGGTATCTCGGATCTGGCCGCGGGCATCATCTGGCTGGCGATCTTCGAACAGTCGGGCTTCCTGAACTCCATGCTTTCTGGGCTGGGCGTGGTGGACCGGCCGGTGAATTTCCTCAGCTATCAGCACCCCGGCGTGGTGTTCTTGGCCATCGCCTTGGCCGAGATCTGGCGCGCCACGGCGATCATGCTGGTAATCCTAGTGGCCGGGATCGGCCTGATCCCCAAGGAATATTATGAGGCGGCCGAGGTCTTCGGCGCCTCGCCCTGGAAACGCTTCACCCGCATCACGCTGCCGCTGTTGCGCCCGTCGCTGCAGACGGCACTGGTGCTGCGCGTGATCCTGGCCTTCGAGGTTTTCGCCGTGGTGCTGGCCCTGGGAGGAACCCTGTTCCCCGTCCTCATGAGTGAAACCTACGCCTATCAATTCGACCTGCTTGACAGCGGCGCAGCGGCGGCGATGGCGCTGATCATCCTCGCCATCTCGATCGGGTTCACCCTGATCATCTTGCGCGCCCTGCGTGTCCCGAAAGGAGCCACGATATGACGACCGTCACGACCGATGTCGCCGCGCCCGATACGCGCCGGGCCGGACGCTATGTCTACATCGCCGCGGTGGTGCTGCTGTGCGCCTGGGTGCTGGTGCCACTGTATTTCCTTCTGATCAACACGCTGTCTTCGCCGGAAACGGTGAACAGCTTTCCCAAGCCCTTCATCCCTGAATTCGACTTGGGCAGCCTCGGGTTCTTTGCCGGTTTCGCGGGCATCCTGACCGCACTCAAGAACTCGATCCTGGTGGCGGGACTGACGATGATCATGTCGATCCTGATCGGCGCGCCGGCGGGCTATGCCCTGTCGCGTTTCGACTTTCGCGGGAAAGAGGCGTTCCGCCTGCTGATCCTGCTGACCCGGGCCTTTCCGCTGCCGCTGCTGGCGCTGCCCTTGGCGGTGATGTTCATCCAGACCGGGCTGGATGACACGGTATTCGGCCTGTCGCTGGTGCACACCACGCTGGCGATCCCGTTCGCAGTGCTGATCACGTTCTCGCTGTTTTCCGGCATCCCGCTGGAACTGGAAGAGGCCGCCTGGACGCTGGGCTGCACCCGGCTGACCGCCTTCACCAAGGTGGTGCTGCCGCTGATCCTGCCGGGGATCACGGCCTCGGCCATCTTCGCCTTCGTGATCTCGTGGAACGAGGTGTTCGCCGCCGCCGTTCTGACGATCGAGAACCGGACCCTGACGGCCTTTTTGCTGCAGAACCTCGACACCTCGCCGCTGCATCTGAAGTTCGCGGGCGGTTTCATCCTGGTCGTGCCGGCGCTGATCTTCATCTTCGCCGTGCGCAAATACCTGTTCGCCATGTGGGGCATCGCCAACCGCTGACAGCCCCAAGGAGTTGGAATAATGGCAGAAATTCAAATCAAGAATGTCGCGAAACGCTTTGGCAGCTATCAAGCGCTGCACGACATCAACCTGACCATCCAGGACCAGGAATTCATGGTTCTGCTGGGGGCCTCGGGTTGCGGCAAGACCACGCTGCTGCGGATCATCGCCGGGCTGGAGACCGCGACCGAGGGCGAGGTCTGGATCGGCGGGCGCCGGGTGGATCACCTGCCGCCCAAGGATCGAGGCATCGCCATGGTGTTCCAGAACTATGCCGTATTCCCGCATCTGACCGTGTTCGAAAACATTGGGTTCGGCCTGCGGATGCAGAAACTGCCCAATGACGAGGTCAAGCGCCGGGTCGAGCGCACGGCGGGCCTGATGCATATCGACCAGCTGCTGGGGCGCTATTCCGGCGAGCTGTCCGGCGGTCAACGCCAGCGCGTCGCCGTAGCCCGCGCCCTGGCGATGGAGCCGGACGTGATCCTGATGGACGAGCCGTTGTCGAACCTGGACGCACTGCTGCGGATGGAGATGCGGGCTGAGCTCAAGGGCGTTCTGGCCGAAAGCAATACCACCGCCATCTACGTCACCCACGACCAGGTCGAAGCCATGAGCATGGCCGACCGGATCAGCGTGATGCATCAGGGCAAGATCGTTCAGGCGGCCTCGCCGATCGAGGTCTACCGCAACCCGGCGGCCGAGTTCGTGGCCGGGTTCATCGGCAATCCGCCGATGAACTTCCTGCCCGCCACCCCGTCCGGAGACGGCAAATGGACCGTCGCGGGCCGGATCCTCGACGGGCCGTCCCGAACCACGCCGTTGCATTTCGCCATCCGCCCCGAGGATCTGCGCCCGGCCGATACGGGCCTGGCCGCCACAGTCAAAGTGGTCGAGCCCCTGGGCGCGCATCTGCTTGTCACCTGCAGCGTGGACGGCGCCTTGTTCCGCGCGGTTCTGGACAGTGATCTGACCGTCCGCCGCGGCGACACCCTGACCCTGGCCCCGCAGCCCGACCGGGTGCGCTGGTTCGACCCCGAAACAACCCTGGCCGTGGCCTGAGGAGCGCGCAATGAAACAGGATCTGATCGAACAGGCCCGCGCCGTTCTGGCCCGAAACGACCGGGGCGACTACACGGTGCCCACCCACGGCCTCTATCCGTTCCAGTGGAACTGGGACAGCGCGCTCAGCGCCCTTGGATTCTCGCATTTCGACGAGGCCCGCGCTTGGCGCGAGATCGAGACCTTGTTCCGGCATCAGTGGGATGACGGCATGGTGCCGCATATCATCTTCCACGAGATGAATGACGGCTATTTCCCGGGGCCGGATGTCTGGGCCACGAGCCGCGCGGTTCCCACCTCGGGCATCACGCAGCCGGCGGTGGCCGGGTTCGCCGTGCGGCGGATCCATGCGCGGGCGAAAAACCGGGCGCTGGCTGATGCGCAGGCCCGCGCCCTGCTGCCCAAGATCCACGCCTGGCATCAATGGTTCTACACGAACCGCGACCCGCAGGGCACCGGTCTGGTCGCCATCATCCACCCGTGGGAATCCGGGCGCGACAACTCGGTCGATTGGGACGAGGCGCTGGCCCGGGTCCCGACCGAAGGCGTGGCCCCGTTCCAGCGTCGCGACGTAGCCCATGCCAACCCGGCGCACAGGCCGACCGATGAAGAATACCGCCGCTATATCTGGCTGGTGCAACATTTCCGCGGCCTTGGCTGGGACAATTCCAGGCTGCATGACGCCTCGCCGTTCCGGGTCTTGGACCCGGGATTCAACGCGATCCTGATCCGCTCGTGCCTTGACCTTGCTGCGCTGGCCGACGATCTGGGCGAGGCCGAGATCGCCAGCGCTTCGCGCGCCTTTGCGCAGGCGGGCATCGCGGCGATGGACGCCCTGTGGAGTGAGGCCCGCGGGCAATATCTGTGCTTTGACCGGGCCACCGGAGCGTTGATCGACAGCCCCTCGATCGGCGGCTTGTTGGCGGCCTTCTGTCCCATCCCCGAGCACCGTGCGCAGGCCATCGCCCAGCGGTTGGACGCCATCGGTGCCGCAGTCCCGTATCTGGTGCCCAGCCATGACCCGGCGGCCTCTGAATTCGACGGACTGAGGTACTGGCGCGGGCCGGTCTGGCTGATCGTGAACTACATGATCGCCGACGGGCTGAAACGCGCGGGCCAGACCCGGATCGTGCAGCGGATCGTCGACGACAGCCTGCGCCTGATCGAGCAAAGCGGCTTTGCCGAGTATTACGACCCAGTCACTGCCGAACCCTGCGGCGGCAGCAGCTTTACCTGGACGGCCGCGATGGTGATCGAGATCCTGAACGCGGAAACCACCCCGGCATGAGCGGCGCGGCACCGGTCCCCACGCAACGGGCATGGGCCTGACCGATGGCGGGGCCGTCCATTCTTTCCGCCCCCGGTCAGGCGGACTGGGTCGAGCAAGCCCTTCTTGCGGAATTGCGGACAACCGCGCCGCAAGGGGTCAATGCCAGCATCACGCTGATTGCACAGGACGGTGCGGGCCGGGTTGGCGGCCTGCATGGCGCCACCTCCTATGGGTGGCTGCTGATCAAGACCTTATGGATCGACCCGGCCCATCGACGCCGCGGTTTGGGTCGGCAGTTGCTGGACCACGCCTTTGACGAGGCGCGCCGACGCGGGTGTCATTCTGCGTGGCTGGACACATCCAACCCGGCCGCCACACGGTTCTATCAGGCTTCGGGCTTCGAGCCCTTTGGTCGCCTGGCCAACACGCACACGCAAAACCCGCCCGGACATTGCCGCTGGTTCTTGTGGCGCCCCTTGCCGTAGCCGTGGCCACGCCGCCCTCACAACCGTTTGGCCGGGTCGAACACCTGCTGCCACCGCTGTGCATAGCGGGATCTATCAGCCTTGGGCGCCAGGACGGGAACCACCGGAGGCGTACCCGCCAGAATCGCCTCGATCGATTTGCGCCACGCCTTGGGATCGGACCCGCACGGGATCACGCCGTTTGCCCCGATCCGGTCACGCAGACCGTCGACCATGCTGACGATGACCGGACGCCGCGCCGCGCGCGCCTCATCCGCCACCAGCCCGTAGGCCTCCCATCGCGAGGGCATCGCCACCACGTCCACGACCCGATAGGCTTCGGCCGGGTCGTCGGCGTGGCCCCGAAACTCGATCCGCCGGTCTCCTGCGGCCAAGGCTGCAAGGCGGTCGCGCTGGCTGCCTTCGCCAAAGATCACAAGCCGCGCATCGGGGTTGGGGCACATGCGAAACCCTTCGATCAGCAGATCGAAGCCTTTCTGCGGCTCGAGCCGTCCGATCGCACCGATGACCCGGGCCGCCTCGACCGGCCCGGCTGCGCGCGCAACTGCGCTCAGGTCAACCTGCGGCGAGATCACGCTCAGCTTGGATGCGGGGGCCAATCGACGTTCGGCCATCCAGCCGGCCTGCGCCTTGCTGACGGCGATAACCTGATCGAACAACGAATAGGTCACGCGCAGCATCGCAAAGAACCGCCGCTTGTGCGGCACGTTCAAGGCGGTGAAAGACCGGGTATAGCTGTGTTCGACATGCACCAGCCGCGTGGTGGGATGCATCGCCCGCAGGGCCGAGAACGCCGGCAGGCAACGCCAGCCGGGGGCGATGTGGCACACAATGACATCGGCGTCGAAACTGCCCCAGCTGAAGGCGGTCCGCTTGACCGGGCGAACCTCTTGGTGGACTTCGTCGGCCAGTTCGGGCAGCTGCGCAAGATGGTCGAGCATACGCATGACCCCACCGGCCGTGGTGTCATCAACAAGGTGAAGAACGGTGATCTTGGACATTTGGAAACCTCGGTTCAGATGGAAGTCTGGCGGCGCATGAGGCGACCGGCTTGAACAACAGGCGCTGGCCCGACCGCGCGCAGGGCTGCGGCCGCGATGATGGTGGTCAACGTTTTGGCGGGTTCTTCGATCACGGGCAGGGCGCTGGTTGAAACCGACCGCTGCGCAAGCTCCCAGGCCTTGTGCGCATCCAGATTGCTGACCGCGCGGCGGGCAAGATAGCGCAGCTGATAGGCGCGCGCCGCCGCCTCGTGCCGGGCAAAGAATTCGGGGTTCAGCGGACGCAGCTTGTCAACCATCCGCTCCCACGCCTGCAACTGCCGGTCCAAGGCCGCCGACAGGCCGGTCGCATGGATTCGGTAGCGGGTCAGCAACCCCGGTACGCCTCCGATTTGCCAATCCGTCGTCAGCATCAGCCGCAGCCAGCATTCGATGTCCTCGGACTGGCGAAAGGTTTCGTCAAAGACCCAGTCGCGCTTGGTTTCGAACGCCGGTCGGTAGGCCAGATCGAGCAAGGCGGATTTGCGCATCACCGCTGCAGATCCATTGCCGATCGGGTTGCGTTTCAGGACATGTGCCGCCGTCACGTCCCGCAGGCGCGGCGACTGGCGGACGCGCATCAACCGACCACCCTCGTCAATCATGGCACTGCCGGAATAGCTGATCGCAACGTCGGGTTCTGCCTGTAGGTGGCGCACATGGGTGGCCAGCTTTTCGGGCAGCCACAAATCGTCGGCGTCGCAGAAGCCGACGAACTCTCCCCGCGCGGCCGCGATGCCGGTATTGCGCGCCCCAGCGAGGCCGCGGTTTTCCTGCCGGATCACCCGCACTTTTGGGTCGGTCGCATGGGCGCGGGCAATGGCGGGGGTTTCGTCCTGCGAGCCGTCATCCACGATGATGATTTCGAAATCATCAAGGGTCTGCGACAGAAGCGAGGCCAGAGTCTCCGCCAGGGTCGCGGCGGTGTTGTAGGCGGGAACGATGATGGATGACTGGGGCATTTAGGGTCTCCTGGTTGGGATCAGCGGGCAAACAGCGCCTGACGGATCGGGCGCGGCAGGGCGGAGGCCAGTGCCGCGCCAAGTGCAGTGGGCACACCGCGACGGATTGGGTTGAGAAAGCTGCGTGCACTCAGCGCCAGCCCGGCGCGGGCATAGGCGCGGGCCATCGACGGTTCTGCCCCCAGACGCAGCGCACGCCGGGCCAGATACCGCATGTAGATCGCCTCAGATGCGGGCGACGGTGCAACGCCATACCGGGCCGCCGTTGCAACCGCCCGTGCGCGCCCGGCCCGCATCGCCTCGAGGTCCGAAGACAGACCGCTGCCGCTGGTCCGGTACCAGACCTGCAGGCGATCAACCCCGGTGATCACGTGGCCTTCGCCCGCCAAGCGGATCAGCAGCTCGAGATCTTCGTTGTGGACCGCTGCCGGGTTCAACCCGCCGACGGCAGCGAACACCTGGCGGCGCACTGCAAGGTTCGACATCGTGCACACCGCATTTTCCGCCAGCAGGTCCGGAATGGTCAGGGGATCGGTGGGAACCGTCGAGCGCGTCGGACAATCGCCGGGGGTTTCGGAAATGAACCCGATCTGGCCAAAGGCCGCATCAATGCTGGTATCCGCAAACAACCGGTCCAGTTGGGCCAGCTTGTGGGTGACCCACAGGTCATCCGCGTCGCAGAACGCGAGGATGTCGCCCGAGGCCACTGCCGCACCATGGTTGCGCGCAGAGCTGGGACCGCGATTAGGATTGGCCTCAACCCGCACCCGGGTGTCCCGCGCGCAGAATTGCCGGACAACTTCGGTCGTCTGGCGCGAGGGCTTGTCGCCCACGCAGATGAGTTCGAAATCCGAAAAGCTCTGCCCAAGTAGGCTGTTCAGGGTGGCGACAATAGTTGCCGCGTCATTGTGGAAGGGAACGATGATGGAAAACCGGGTCATTGGGCGCGTGCCTCCTGAGTGATTGCAGAACCCCGCGGCAGCAGCGCCCAAGATGCGGTCAGCATGATGGCGCTGCAGGTGCAGACATACCCGACGGCGACGGGCATCAAGCCCAGCGGCGCCATCAGGGCCGTGTTGGCGATCAGGCCCACGGCCAGAACCGTGCTGACCCGCAATTCCGTGACGGGGCGGTTTTCCGACCGCAGCCATCCGGCGACCGCCGACCAGATCACCGTCGGCAGGGCCGCCAGGCACAGAACCGACACCACCGGGGCGATCTCGGCCCAGCCCTGTCCCAGAAGCAGCGGCACATAGACCGGGGCCAATGCCGCCTGCAGCAAAACCAGCGGCGTCAGGATCAGCAGCGACAGCCCCAGCCCGTGGCGCAGCGCTCCGTTCTTGTCCGCGGCCGCGCACAGATGCGGGAACAGAACGACCGAGAAGGCTTGCGTGAACGAAGTGGCCAGCCCAAGCCCCGCATTGAAAGCCATGAAATAGATGCCAAGCGCCTCTGCGCCCATCATCGCGCCCACCACCAGCTTGTCTGCCTGCAGGCGCAGAACCTTGACCAGTTCGACGCCCAGAACGGCCCAGCCGTAGACCACGAAAGGTTTCAAGGCTGCAAACCCGGCCTGACGATCAGGCGACCACCGACGCAGGCGGCGCATCAGCACCAGCCAGACAGGTGCAGTCAGCAGGCGCGGAAGGACCAGCGCCAGGGGCGAAGCCCAGACCACCGCCAGCAGCGCCGTCAGGGCGTTGGCCCCCACGACTTGCCCGCCGGCGATCGCGGCGGTCTGCTGCAGCTTGCCCTCGCGCATTGCCAGTGCGGCCTGAACCAGGCCCCCCGGCATGAACAGGTATTCCCCGGCCAGCACCGCCAGCAGCATCGCCAGCATGGTGTGGCCCATGATGAACAGCGCCGCCGCGACCGCCAGTTGCAGCAGGCACAGCCCCGCGCACCAGACCCAGAAGATGCGGTGCGCCGTGTTGCACCGCCGCGCCAACTCCTCGGACGGAGCCTGAATGATACGCTGGTTCACCCCATTCTCGGTCAGCGCCTTGAGTATGTCGCCCGCCGCCAGAGCTGCTGCTGCCAGACCGATCGCTTCGGGGCTGAGGGTACGGGCAACGGCCACCACGACGACCAGGCGCGACGCCTTGGCCGCCACTTCGGAGGCGGTGTAGGCCAAAAGATGCTGTAGGAAGCCTGATCGTGCAAAGCTGTGCGTCATGACGCCGTTATCCCGAAAAACAGTTGTTGGTTCTGTTGTACGGGTGGCCAGGGTCTGTGTCCCGGACGCGGTCGGACGGGGCAGGGGACCGTTCGGAGAGGGACCTATCCGAATGGGACAAACCGCCATCCCGATGCCGGACTGACGCAGGGCGCGCGGCGCGGTTTATCTTCTGTGACAGATCAGGAGATGAAAATGACCATGAATTTCAAGACCTTCCTTATTACGGCCGTCAGCGCCTCGACCCTGCTGGGGTGCAGCAGCATGCAGACCCCGCGCAACATCGAAGCCGTATCGCGCGGCGAAAGTTATCAGGCGCAATATCGCGAACCCGGTCGTCGGCGGGGCGATACGCAATTGCTGCAGGCCGCCGCGATGAACGGCCAGACCTGCATGCCGCAGGCCGGCGATCAGGGCGCAAATGCCTATGCGAAATGGTCGCAACCGGCGCTCAGCCCCTTGCTGGGCGAGAAACTGTCGCGCAACGACATGGTCCAGATCACCATCGAAGGGGACGACCTGCTGAGCGACGCTTATGTCGTCTCACGTGACGGAGACCTCAAGCTGCCCTACCTGCCGCCCGTGCGCGCCCAGGGCCGCACCACCGAGCAGGTCGAACAAGAGGTGGCCCGCGTTCTGGTTGCGGCCCAGTTCTATGACATCGAACCCCGCGTGACCGTACGGGTCAGCGATTTCGCCTCGGTGACAGTGGGTGTCCGCGGCGCGGTGTTCGAGCCGCACTCGGTCGAGATCGGCGGCGTTCCGGGCGATTCCCTTGACCGTCGGCGCCAGGGCGCGCTGGGGGCCTCGACCGAGGGGCGCAACCTGTCGGTGGCGCTGCGGGCCGCGGGCGGGGTGCGGCCGGATGCCGATCTGTCAGCGGTCGAACTGCACCGCCAGGGGCGCATCTATCGCATGGATCTGCGCGGCGTGTTCGAAGGATCGGACCCGACCGACATCATGCTGCTGACCGGCGACCAGATCGTGGTCAACAGCCGCGGCTGCTTCCAGGACGCGCTGATGCGCCCCAGCCCGATCAGCCCGCCCGGCGTGACGCTATACATGTCGAACCTGACCCAACCGGCCGCGGGCAATGCAGAATCCGCCATCGGGCGCGACGTGCGTGAAGTGCCTTATGGCACCCGTTTCCTGCAGGCCGTGGTCGACAGCAACTGCGTCGGCGGGTCGAAGACGACAAACGCCAACCGCAGCGCAGTGTTGTTCACGCGCAACCCAGTGACCGGATCCTCGGTCGTGATCGAGCGCAATATCGAAAAGCTGCTGCGGCGCGGAGACCGTGACGACTTCGACCCCTATGTTCTGCCAGGTGATGCCGTGGCCTGTTACGACAGCAAGGTCACCGGAGTGACCGAAATCGCCCGGTCGCTGGGCATCGTCGGGGCCGCCGCGCTGCTCATCCCTTGATCGCACCGGGGGCGGGCAACGCAGCCTTTGCCCGCTCCCAAACCTCGGGCAGACCGTTCAACAGAAGGGCGACCTGCTGACGTTCTGCTGATTTTGCGGCCATCTCGATCGCAATCAGCGCATCGCGGAACCCCATCGCACCAAAGGTCGCCGCGCTTCCCGCCAGCCTGTGACACTCCTGCGCGACCTGGTCCAGATCTGCTTCACCGGCCTCCAACTGGGCAAGCTGAGCGACGACGGCATCCCCTTCGGACAGGTATTTGGCAAGCAACCGGTCAAAGACGTCGGCGCCGAGGCTGGCGCGCAGATCGCCGATATGATCCGTTTCGTCCTCGGACCGGGTCGAATCTCCGGGGCCGGTGACCACCGACAAGGCCTTGCGCAAGGCATCCAGGGCAATCGGCTTGCCGACAAAGGCCGTCATCCCGGCGGCGCGGAACGCGTCGACCGCATCTGGCAGCACGTTGGCCGAAACGGCAATGATCGGTATCTCCGCCGAAGGCCCGCCCCCGCTGCGGATTTGGCGCGTGGCCGTCGGGCCGTCCATGACCGGCATGCTGATATCCATCAGGATCACGTCGAACCGATGCGCTGCCGCTGCGTCCACGCCCAGTTGGCCGTTCTTGGCAACCGTCACCCGGTGACCGTCCAGTTTCAGCATGTTGCAGATCACCTCGCGGTTGATCTCGTTGTCTTCCACCACCAGCACGTCCAACGGCTGGGCGTGCTGAACCTCTGGCTGGTCGCTGTCAACGTTGGCGTCCAATTCCGCGTCCTGCAGCGGCAGACGAACCCAGAACACGCTGCCCTCGCCGGGTGTGCTTTCAACGCCGATCTCGCCGCCCATGGCCCGAGCAAACCGACGTGCGATGCCCAGGCCCAGACCGGTGCCCCCGGTGGCCCGACCGATGCTTGGATCGCTGGTGTGAAAATCGGCAAAGATGACGTCGACCTCATCAGGGCCGATACCGATACCCGTGTCGATGATGCGGAATTCAAAGATGTTGACGCCGGCCGTTGGGCCAGGCTCGGTTACTTCGACCTCGATCGAGATCCGGCCGTTTTCGGTGAACTTGATGGCATTGCCCACAAGGTTCAGAAGAATCTGCCGCAACCTTTGGGCATCGGCGGCAACACAGGGGCGCGCCTCGCCCACCCATTGCCACGAGATGGAGTTCCCACGCGAGGCAGCGTTGCCGCTTTGACCGTCCACAATCTCTTGCAGGATGTCGTTCAGGTTCGAGGGCTGCAACGCCACCGACAGTTTCCCGGCCTCGAACCGGGCGATGTCCAGAACGGTATCGACGTGGTTAAGGAGGATCTGGCCCGAGATTTCCATGTTCTCGACAAACCGTGCCTGTTCTCGCGACGTGCGGGTGTTTTTCAACAGCGTGAGGTTGCCCAGCAGCCCGTTCAGCGGCGTGCGGATCTCGTGGCTCATCACGGTCAGGAAATCGGCCTTGGCCTTTTCGCCGGCAAGGGCCTGGTCGCGGGCATGGATCAGTTCCTGCTGCGCCGCCACCTGCTGCGAGATGTCGCGGACAAAGCCGATGACGATTTCCTGATCGCCCGCCCGGGCCGACTGCAGCGCCAGTTCGACCGGGAACTGCTCGCCATCCGCGCGCATCGCCTCCAACTGGACACGGCCTTTGCCGACGACATGGCGTTCCCCGCCAGACTGCATGCGCACCATGCCGGCGCGATGTGCCTCACGCAGATGCGGCGGCACGATCAGGTCACCGATCGAGCGCCCCCGGGCCTGATCCGCCGCATAGCCGAATATTGCCTCGGCGGCAGGGTTGAACTCGATCACGTCGCCCTTGGCATCGACCACGATCACCCCGTCCAACGAGGTGGAGAGGATCGTGTTCATCCGTTCATTCGCCTGCCGCAGGGCCCGGCCGCGCCGCGTGGCGCGTCGGTTGACCACCAGAAGATAGGCGCTGACGGCGCCCAGGGTCAGAAGCAAGGCCCCCGACAGAATCGCCAACCGCAGCAGGTTTGCCGCCGTCTGGATGCGCTGCTGGTCCGACTCGGTGGCAAAATACGAGATGCCCGAAACGGCCAACGTGCGGACATGCGGACCGATCTCAAGGGCGGCGCGTTTCAGATCGTCCAGTTTTTCGGACAGCTCGGCATCCGGCGCGTCGATCAAGGGGATCGCGGCGTTCAGGTGCCGGGTCACCCGCTCCAACGGCAGGCGGAACCGGTCATCCTGACGCAACGGCTGGAATACGCGTGATTGGGCCAGTGTATCGACACGGCTGTAAAACAGATCGAACCGCCGGCGCACCAGATCCAACGTGCCATTTTGCGCTTCCTGCGCCGCCGACGCGGTTTCCAGAGCGTTCAGGTATGACAGATAGTCGACCTCGACCTGCGACAGCGTCCATTGGACATTGTCCGAAGGCGCCGCTCGCCGGTCGTTGAAATCGGTAAACACCTGCGCCGACAACCACGCCACCGCGACCAGACCCAACAAAACGCCGAAGCCGATGAGCCCGAAGACCCATCGGCGGCGCAAAACCTGCGTATCGGTATCGCTCAATCCGAGCCTCATCGATTGTTCACTGCGCTTTACTCATTACTGCACTCATTCCGGTTGCAAGCTATTTAACGACCTCAAGACGATCGAGTTGCCAGATGCTGCGCGAATAGGTCACCTCGGTCTGGTATTTCGGGTCGCTGTCATAGGGGTAGACGATCCACAGCGGGCCCTTCTGCCGGCGCGACATCTCGGCGCCGTCCATCTCATAGGCCACAATCGGGTCGCTTTCGGTGACCGAGTCCATGGGGATTTCGACCGCATAGTCGTTGATCGCCGTGGCGCGGATCATGCTTCCATCGGCACCGACTGCTTGTAACACCACCGACAACGGTACGCCGACAAAGGTGTTCTCACCTTCAGTCCAGATCGTCGAGGTCGCAAAAGTCCGCGCGGGCAAGGATTTCAACATGTCCATGTCGAACCGCGCACCATCCTCGGCTCCGGACTGGGTCAGGTTGCCGGTGATCGTCAGAACCACGTCTCCGGTGGGTTCGGCCAGATCCTGGGCCTGTGCCTGGCCCAAGGTCAGAATCATTGCCAGGGCTACAAGTAAAATCCGCATTTCATTCTCCTAGTGTCCAACTGCACAAGATCAGAAAGCGTGACCGGGCAACAGTCGGGCATCGGGATAAGCACCTATCCAAACGGATAGGTGCCCGCCGTTACGCGGCCGGGCGCAGGTGGCCCATGCGCTGTGCCATGATCCGCTCAAACCCTTCGCGCAGCTCTGACCGCTGCAGGGCAAAGACCGCGGTGGCCTCAAGATATCCGGCGACCGACCCGCAGTCGAAGCGTTCACCCGCAAAGGCGTAGCCCGAGCAGCCAGCGGTTTGGATATCCGCAGCGATGGCGTCGGTCAGCTGGATTTCATTTCCCGCACCCGGTGCCTGGCCGGCCAGTCGATCAAAGATCGACGGCTGCAGGATATACCGCCCGACGATGCCGTAGTTCGACGGCGCCTGCTCGGGGCTGGGCTTTTCGACCAGGCCGCGCAGCTTTTGAACACGCCCGGCCTGCAGGGCGATATCGACGACGCCGTAGGACCCGATCCTGTCGGACGGCACGGATTGGGTCGCAACCATGTGGCCGCTCTGGTCACAATAGCTTTGGACCATCTGTGACAGGGCCGGGCGTCGGGCGCTGATGACGTCATCGGGCAGGATCACCGCAAACGGCTCATTGCCCACACACTCGCGCGCCAGCGACACCGCATGGCCCAATCCACGGGGCGCGTCCTGCCGGACAAAGCAGTATTTGCCATCCTCCAGATCGGCGCAGCGCAGGTTGTTCAAAAGCTCGGTCTTGCCACCATCCTTCAACTTGCGTTCAAGCGCCGTATTCCGCCCGAAATAGGCTTCGAGCGCGGTTTTCTCGGGTGACGTGATGAAGATGAATTCTTCAATCCCGGCCGCGCGCGCCTCGTCGACGGCATATTGGATCAGCGGGCGGTCGATCAGGGGCAGCATTTCCTTGGCCACGGTCTTGGTCGCGGGCAGAAACCTTGTGCCCAGTCCGGCGACAGGAAAGACGGCTTTGCGAATCTTGGTCATATCAATTCTCCTTGGGTTTTCTCAGTAGGCGCCGCGGCCGGACACGACGGCCCGCACGGTCATGGCAATCAGCATCAGATCCAGAAGGGCCGAGCGGGACCGCACATAGGCCGTGTCCAGGTCGATCATCCGGTCAAAGTCGATGGCAGCCCGGCCCGACACCTGCCAGAGGCCGGTGATCCCGGGGCGGACGGCCAGGCGTTCAAGCGCGCGGGGCGGGTATTTGGCGACCTCCTCGGGCAGGGCAGGGCGCGGTCCGACGATCGACATGTCGCCCTTCAACACGTTGAGGATCTGCGGCAACTCATCCAGCGAAAAGCGGCGCAGAACCTTGCCCACCCGTGTGACACGCGGATCGTGACGGGCCTTGAAGCACACGCCTGCGCGGTCGGACTGCGCCAGGAGGCTTGCCCTTTGCGCTTCGGCGTCTGTGGTCATCGAGCGGAACTTGTAGACGGTGAAAGGCACCCCGTTCCTTCCCACCCGTGTCTGCCGGAACAGGGCCGGGCCGCGGCTGTCCAGCCGGACAAGGGCGGCAATGGCCAGCATCGGCAGGGCCAGAACCGTCATGGCCGCCAGCGCGACGGTCAGGTCAAGAATACGGCTGGGCGTCAGCCCGCCAAGAACCTGGGCGACGCACCGTCCCAGAAATTCGAAATTTCCGATCAGATAGCGGCGGGCCATGCGGCGTGGCTCCATCGCCAACCGCCACGCCCATTCCATCCGAACCCGCCGTACGATCCCGGGCGCCCGCCGGACGTTGCCCGCCAGAAAGTCGAACAACGCGCCGACACCCAGCACCAGGTTCGGGTTCAGCCGTGCGCGGTGCCGCGCAATCCACAGTTCTTGCAACGGAACGCCCATGGCCACCAGCAGGATGTCTGCGCCGGACTGGTTGATCTCGTCCAAGGCTTCGTCCGTCCGTTCGATGCCCCCAAACCCGTCGCGGCAACCGGCAATCCTCAGGCCGGGCGCCATGTCTTGCAGGCGCGCTGCCGCGGCCTGTGCGGTGCCGGGCGTTCCGCCCAGCAGATAGACCGTCTGGCCCAGCTTGGCCGCGCGCCGGACCAGGCGCGGGACAAAGTCGGTTCCGTTCAAGTTCTCGGCCAGGTGTTCGCCCTGCATCGCGGCGGCAAGCTCGACCCCGATCCCGTCGGGCAGGACGAGGTCGGCTTGCGTCAGGGCTGCTCGATATTGGTCATTCTTTGCCCGGACATTTGCGCAATGGGCGTTCAGGAAAAAGACGGTCCGGCGGTGACCATCCAAAAGCGTGGTGATGACCGGCCCGGATTCTGCATTCACCACCGGTTGCCCGAGGATTTCGGTGATCGGCAGCGCGGTGCCGGGCGTGGTGTGTGCGCCGTCGAAAAGGGCGTGAGCGGCTTGAAAGTGCATGGAACTCTCCGAACATGAACTGAACTGTTGCTCTGAACCTGCCCGCTGTGCCGGGACCGCAACAGACGAGCATCGGGAGAGCACGCGGAGAAATCGGCTGACTGACACGGCCCGGATGCGGCACCGCGCGGACATCCGGCCAGCTGCGCCTATCCGATCGGGTATCTGCCTGTCCGTTCGGCAGGCTTCACCGCCAATCATCAATGGTTTATTAACCTTTTCAGGTCTGGGTGGAGGCACATGGAGTTCATTGATGAAAGTTCTTATCGCCGACGATCACGAACTGGTTCTGGACACGCTCGTCGCCTTTATCGAGGCCGCGGGCGGGATCGAGCCCACCACCGCGCCGGATTTTGCGACCGCAAAGGCCAAGATCGAATCCGAAGGTCCGTTTGATCTGGTTCTGCTGGATCTGAACATGCCCGGCATGAACGGGCTGAGCGGGTTGGAAACCTGCATTGGCATGGATCGCGCGCGGCATGTGGCGCTGTTCACCGGCGATGCCTCGCGCGATCTGGCTGAACGTGCGCTCGAGCTGGGGGCAGCCGGGTTCGTGCCCAAGACCCTGCCGGCCAAGTCTCTGGTAAACGCCATCCGTTTCATGGCCATGGGTGAGCAATATCTGCCCGTCGGTTTCATGAGCGCCGAGCAACCGAACGACACCCACCCGATGGCCAAGAAACTGACCGAGCGCGAGCGCCAGGTCCTCAAAGGTCTGACCGAGGGCAAGTCGAACAAGGAGATCGCCCGCGATCTGGACCTGTCCGAGCCCACGATCAAGCTGCATGTGAAAACGCTGTACCGCAAAGTGGGTGTCAGCAACCGTACTCAGGCCGCGATGGCCGCGCGCGAGGCGGGCCTGTTCTGACCCGCGCCCATCCTTTCGGATAGGGGGCCTGTCCCAACCCGCCCCGGCCTAACCCCTTGCGCAGCGGACAGCCCAAGCCGCATCCGTATATCAATCCTGTAAGAGAGGATTTGATATGCCGAACCAGATTTCCGACAACCAACAAACGCTTGCGCCAAACCGCCCTTGGGACTGGGCGCGCATCAGCCGCACGGACATCCGGTCGCTGGGATGGCGCCGCGTTCTCAAGGGCGGGCGGCTGACCGATGCGGGACGGCTGCCGCGATACGTTGCGTTGTTTCTTCTGGGATCCAGCTGCATCTGGGCCCCGATCAGCGGGTATCTGGCAACCGCGCCGGTCAAATACGCATCCCACGCCTCGTTGATCCTGCCGGGGTCGGGTGCGTCGGCCTCGGTTAATCTGGCCAATATCGGGCAGGCCTCGTCCTACGCCAATTCGGCCTTTGCCAACGGCTCGATCAGCCCCACCGAAACCTACAAGCGGCTGTTGTCGGCCGATCGCATTCTGGATGCGGCCGCACGCGCCGTCGGAGCCGAGCGCGATGCGTTCGGCAAGCCGCGCATCCGCCTGGTGGACCAGACCAGCCTGATCCATATCGAAATGGAGGCCGCCAGCCCGGGGGACGCGCAACGCCACGGCGATGCCCTTGTCGCTGCGTTCTTTGCCGAGATCGACGCCTTGCGCGCGGACGAGATCGCCACGCGCGAAGCCAGCAACAGTGGCGCAATCGACGAGTATCAGCGCTCGGTTCGTGAAACCCGCGCTGCGATCGAGCAGTTGCAGCGGCAGAGCGGGCTGCTCTCGGCCGCCCAATACCGTGAGCAGGTGGCCGCCAATGACCGCGCGCGCCAGACGCTGCGGGCCGAGGAAAGCACACTGGCGCGCCAGGCCGAGCGCGTCGCGGCGCTTGAGACTGCGCTGGATCTGCCGCCGGATGCCGCCGCGGTGACGCTGAAGCTGTACGCCGACGCGCAATATATGTCGTTGCTCAAGGATGTTTCGGCCGGCGCGGCCAAGCTGGCGCAGGCCGATGCCAATTACGGGCCGCGCCATCCGGTCTATCGCGCAGCGCGGGACGAATATGAAGGCGCACGGAAGGTTGCCGTCCAACGCGCGGCCGAGGTGACCGGCCTGTCGGTCGAACAGCTCTCGGGTCTGGACCGCGCCCCCGAGGGAGAGCGTGCGCAGTTGCTCAGCGAGCTTGTCCGCGAAAACGCCCTGCGCGCGGGGCAGGAAAAGCACGTAAAAACTCTCGCCGCACAGGTCGCGGCCGAAACTGCGCGCCTGTCCGCGCTGGCGCCGGCGGCCGCTGAACTTGAAGACCGTCAAAGGGATTTTGCCGTGGCCGAAGCCGTCTTTGCCTCGGCCATCGCCCGGTCGGAATCGAAAAAGACCGATGTCTATGCCTCGTACCCGCTGATCCAGGTGCTGGAGAATCCGTCGCTGCCGGACCGGCCGTCTTCACCCAACAAGAAGCTGTCGATCGCGGCCGGGATTGCCGCGACGTTGATGCTTTTGATCGGGCTGACGCTGGCATGGGTTCGCAACCCGCTGATCTCGCGGCTGTTGAAAGACACAGGCGAGACCCCGGCATGACCGAGGCCGCGCCGCAGAACCCGGCCGAGCGGCTTGTCTGGCGCGCGCTGGTCTGGACATGGCCGTTCTATGCCATCGGCGCGCTCTATGTCGTCGGGCCGGTACTGGGATGGTCCCTGGCGGGGTTGGCGGCCCTGGCTTTGTATCTGGGGCCGGCGATCCGTCCGGACCTGCGGGCCACCGGGCCGGTTCCGGCGCTGGCTTGGCTGTGGATGGCCGGCATGTTGTTGATGCTGTTTGCACTGTGGGCCGGCCATCTGGATTGGGGGCTGGGGCTGGGCAAGACCATCAAGTCCTCGATCGGCTGGGCCAAGGGCTGGGCGCTTATTCCATTGTTCATTCTGGCCGGGGCCGTGCTGCCGATCCGGCGAGAGGTTCTGGTGCGAGGCCAGTGCAAGCTGGGGCTGTGGACCCTGTGCCTTGCGCCCCCGCTGTTGGCTGCACCTTATCTGGGCCTGCCCAGCCAGATCTTCACCTCACCGCTCAAGGCGGTCGGTGGGCCGGGCCCCGAGTATTTCTCGGTCTATCTCTACACAATCGACCCGGCCAGTTGGACGCCCCGGTGGCAGTTCTTCGCGCCGTGGTCACCATTTGCCGCCTTGCTGGGGGTATGCATGGTCCTGTTCGCGCTCGAAGAACGGCACCGGGGATGGATGGCCGTCGGGCTGAGCGCGGGTATTCTCATGATCTTGGCGTCGAAATCCCGCATGGGGCTGGTCGGGCTGGTGGCCTGCACGCTGGGGCCACGCCTCTTGCCGCTGGTGGCGCGCAGCATCGGATGGTTTCTGGTGTCGGCCGTGGCGACGGCGTCCGCGGCGTGGGGGGCCGCCGCGATCGATCTTGGCAACCAGGCACTGCAGAATTTCAAATCGGCCCGCGCCGACAGCACCCGCGTGCGCGAAACCCTGCAACGCATCGCCTATGAGCGCTGGCAATCAGACGCGGTGCTGTTTGGTCACGGAACCGTTAAGCCCGGTGCGCATTTGGTCGAGTACATGCCCATCGGAAGCCACCACACCTGGTACGGGCTTCTGTTCGTCAAGGGCATCACCGGCTTCGTGGCGTTTCTTGTCCCCTTCGCCGTGCATCTCGGCGTGGTGATCACCGACGCGGTCCGCTCGGCGCGCGGACGCTTGCCGCTGGGCCTGCTGATGACCCTGCTGCTGCTAACCTTCGGCGAAAACATCGAGATCGAGGCCTATCTGCTCTGGCCGGCGCTCCTGATGCTAGGGTGCCACCTGCGCGAAATGGCAGAGGTCCGGGCTCAGCCGAGCGCGTAACCGGCCCCGCGCACGGTGCGAATCGGATCATCCCCCCCACGCACGGTCAAAGCTTTACGCAAACGCCCGATGTGCACGTCGACGGTCCGGGTATCCACGTAGATGTCGCGCCCCCAGACCCGGTCGAGCAATTGCTCGCGGCTCCAGACCCGGCCCGGCTTTTCCATGAAGGTCGACAGCAACCGAAACTCGGTCGGGCCCAGCTTGATGTCCTCGTCCGCACGGGTCACGCGATGCGTCTCGGCATCCAGGACGATGTCATCGTATTCCAACCGCTCGCCCACGGCTGCGGGGCGGGTCCTCCGGAACTGGGATTTGACCCGGGCCATCAGTTCGATCACCGAATAAGGCTTGGTGACATAGTCGTCGGCACCTGTCTCAAGCCCGCGCACCTTGTCGACCTCTTCGGATTTTGCCGAGAGCATGATCACCGGAATGGCACGGGTCGCGGCCGTCATCTTCAGTTGGCGGCAAATCTCGATCCCGGAAACGCCGGGCAGCATCCAGTCCAGCAGGATCAGATCGGGCGGCACTTCCTTGATCTGCAACAGCGCCTCGTCACCGGTTTCGGCCTGGCGCACGTCAAAGCCTTCGGCCTCGAGGTTGTAGCAGATGATCTCGCGCTGCGCGGGCTCGTCTTCGACGACAAGGATCGATGGCGTTGGCATCACAAGACCTCGGTGGTTTCCGTTGGTGTCTTGTCGAGGCGCGGGCGGTCATCATCAGGCAACTGCCCACTGACAAGGTAGATGGTCTGCTCCGCGATCCCGGTAGCGTGATCACCGATCCGCTCGAGGTTTTTGGCCACGAAATGCAGATGCATGCCCGGGGTGATATTGCCCGGGTTCTCCATCATATGGGTCAGCAGAGCGCGAAACACGTTATTGTACATCGCATCCACATCAGCGTCACGTTCACGAATGGCCTGGGCCTTGTCCGCGTCCCGCTGGATGAAGCAATCCAGGGCATCCGCAATCATGCTCTGCACCAGCTGGGCCTGACGCGCTATGGCCGATTTGACTTCGTCCAAACTCGCCGAGTCCGCCAGGGTCACGGCACGCTTGGCGATGTTTTTTGCATGGTCCCCACTGCGCTCGAGCTGGTTGGCGATGGTGAAGGTCGCCAGGACCACGCGCAGGTCGATGGCCGTAGGCGCACGCCGCGCGATGATGTTAGCGCTGTCGTTCTTGACCATCTCTTCCAACTCGTCGATGGCGCGATCGGCCTTGACGGTGCGCGCGGCGAGTTCGACATCCTTGTCGCACAGTGCCCGGATCGCGTCCGACAGGCAGCTCTCGACCAACCCACCCATGCGCATCAGGTGCGCCTGAACGGACTCGAGTTCCTGATCAAAAGATCGGACGATGTGCTTGTCCTTCATGGCGTCCTGGGTCATCCGATTCTCCCGGTGATGTAGGATTCCGTGCGCGGGTCTTCGGGATTGGTGAAGATGTGCCCCGTGTCCCCGTATTCCACCAAGCTGCCGAGGTGGAAGAACGCCGTTTTCTGGCTGACCCGAGCCGCCTGCTGCATCGAGTGCGTGACGATCACTACCGAGAAGTTCAGCTTCAACTCGTCAATCAGTTCCTCGACCTGGGCGGTCGCGATTGGATCCAAAGCCGAGCACGGCTCGTCCATCAACAGGACCTCGGGTTCAGTGGCAACCGCGCGCGCGATGCAAAGGCGCTGCTGCTGACCGCCGGACAAGCCGGTGCCGGGCTCGTGCAGGCGATCCTTCACCTCATCCCAGATGGCCCCCCGGCGCAAGGATTTCTCAACGATGTCATCCAGATCGGCTTTTGTTCTGGCCAGCCCGTGGATCCGGGGACCATAGGCTACGTTGTCGTAGATCGACTTGGGGAACGGGTTCGGCTTTTGGAACACCATACCCACCTTGGCACGCAGCTGCACCGGGTCGATCCGTTTGTCGTAGATGTCTTCGTTGTCGATCCGGATGTCACCTTCGACCCGGCAGACGTCAATCGTGTCGTTCATCCGGTTCAGGCAGCGCAGGAACGTGGACTTGCCGCATCCGGACGGGCCGATGAAAGCGGTTACCGTCTTGTCGAGAATGTCGACCGATACGTCCTTGATTGCCTGGTTGTCGCCGTAAAAGACCTGGACGCCCTTCGCCTGAATTTTGATGGCGTCGACGGCGGCACTCGGCTCGATCTTGCTCATGTCGTTCATCATGATGACCCCTTTGCGCTTACCAGCTGCGCTCGAATTTGTTGCGAAGATAGATCGCGATTGCATTCATCGTGACCAGGAACCCCAGCAGCACCAGGATCGCGGCCGAGGTCCGGCTGACGAAGCCGCGCTCGGGGCTGTCAGCCCAGATGAAGATCTGCGTGGGTAGGGCGGTGGCACTGTCGAACGGGCCAGCCGGGGCCGAGGTGATGAACGCGTTCATCCCGATCAGCAGCAACGGAGCAGTTTCCCCCAAGGCCTGCGCCAGCCCGATGATCGTACCGGTCAGGATGCCGGGCATCGCCAGCGGCAGCACATGACCGAACACCACCTGGTGCTTGGACGCACCGATGCCCAGGGCCGCCTCGCGGATCGACGGCGGCACGGCCTTGAGCGCCGCGCGGGTGGCGATGATGATCGTCGGCATGGTCATCAGCGCCAGCGTCATGCCACCCACGAACGGGGCCGAGCGCGGTAGCCCGAACCAGCCGATGAACACCGCCAGCGCCAACAGGCCGAAAACGACCGACGGCACCGCGGCCAGGTTGTTGATGTTGACCTCGATGAAGTCACTGACCTTGTTCTTGGGCGCGAATTCCTCAAGGTAGATCGCCGCGCCGATGCCCAGCGGGAAGGAAATCACGAAACACACGAACAGCGCCCAGAACGACCCGATCAGCGCGCCCTTCAGGCCCGCCAATTCGGGGAACCGGCTGTCGGCATTGGTGACCAGGCCGGTGTTCAGCGGCTTGCTGATCACGCCTTCGGCCTTGAGCTGATCGAACCACGCAATCTCGGCATCGTTCAAGCGGCGGTTCTGTTCGGGCGTGTCGCGGTCGATGGTGCCCTTGTTCAGTTGGTCATACGGGTCAGATACCGGCACGGTCATCGTGATGGTCTGACCAATCAGCGCAGGGTCGGCCACCACCCGGTCGCGCAGATCAAACTGCGCTCCGTTGGACAGAATGCCTGACAGGGCCTTTCGGGTAGCCCGATCGCTGGTGTCCACCTCGGGCAGCAACTCGGACAGCGAGGCTTGCAACACGTCCTTGAAACCGCCCCGCGGCAGCTTTTCGGGCTCGATCTCCTCGGGGTCGACATAGACCTCGAGCGTGATCTTGGTCTGGGTGAACGCCTGGTATCCGGATGACACCAGCGAGGCCACCAGGATGAACAGCATCAGAAATGCAAACCCAATCGCGCCCAGGCCAAGGCCCTGCAGTATCTTCTGCTTGCGGTTGCGGCGGGCTAGGCCGGCGCGCACGGCGTCGGCGGTGTCTCCGCCTTTGGGCGAATTGTTTTGTCCTGCGGTCAGGTCAGCCATGATTCTTGGCCTCAGTCATAGGCTTCGCGGTACTTGCGCACGATGCGCAGCGCGAAGACGTTGATGATCAGGGTGACGACGAACAGCATCATGCCCAAGGCAAAGGCTGCCAGCGTCTTGGGGTTGTCGAACGAGGTGTCGCCGATCAGAAGCGTGACGATCTGCACGGTCACCGTGGTCACGCTGTCCAGCGGGTTGATGGTCAGCGAGGCGATCAGGCCCGCCGCCATCACCACGATCATGGTTTCCCCGATCGCGCGGCTGACGGCCAACAGGATGCCACCGACAATGCCGGGAATGGCGGCGGGGAACAGCACGTTCAGAACCGTCTCGGCCCGTGTCGCACCCAGCGCCAGTGCTCCGTCACGCAGAGATTTCGGCACGGCTGACAGGGCGTCGTCGGTAAAGGACGAGATAAACGGGATCAGCATGATGCCCATCACGCTGCCTGCGGCCAGCGCCGTGTTGGGCGAAACCGGAATGCCCAGTGAGGCTCCGAAACTGCGCATGGCCGGGGCCACGACCAGGATCGCGAAAAAGCCATAGACCACGGTCGGCACGCCGGCCAGAATCTCCAGCACTGGCTTGGCCACCGCCCGCAAGCGGTCGGGCGCGAATTCGTTCAGGTAGATGGCCGACAGCAGGCCCACCGGCACCGCCAGGAACAACGCGACCACGGTAATGACGATCGTGCCGAGGATGACCGGAAGCCAGCCAAAGGCACCTTCGGCCGCAATCTGGTCCTCGCGCAGAGGAATCTGCGGTTCCCAGTTCAGCCCGAAGAAGAACTCGGTGATCGGCACCATCTCGAAAAAGCGGATGGATTCGAACAGCAGCGCGGCAATGATGCCGACGGTCGTAAAGATGGCGACGGTCGAGCAGAAAATCATTAGGCCGGAAACGATGCGTTCCACACTGTGGCGGGCGCGGAATTCGACGCCGACACGCGACCGGGCAAATGCCACGATGGCCAGTGACAGAATGACAACGATCGACAGCAGAACCCATCCCGACATCTGATGCAGTTCAAGATACCGCTGGGCTGCGTCCGTCTTCCACTGTTCCGGCTCGCCGAAAATCTGACCGCGCGAGATCGACTTGATCTCGGCCAGCACCAGCTGGCGCCCGCCAGTGTCCAATCCGTCAAGGCTGCCGGCAGGCAGGCCCGACATGACCACATGGTCGATCACCGGCCCCTGCAAGATCAGCCAAAGTACGATCAGCACAAAGACTGGAACCAGCGTGGACAGAAAAGAAAACAGCCCGTGATAGCCGGGCAGGGAGTGCAGGGACGTCCCATCTGCGCGCAGACCGGCCGCAGCCCGTCTGTTCAGCAAATATCCAAGGATACTGACGCCCAACAGCGCCGCAAACACGAAAGTAGTCATCTGCCCCCCAGGCACAAAAATGGGCTGCCCGGTTTCGCGGCCGGACAGCCCTGTTAATTGCAAGTCTTACGACTTGGGTTCCATGTTCTGGCCGTCCAGGATTGCATCCTGCAGCTCTTCACGGCGCTCGTCGGACAGGCCAACCAGACCACGTTCGGCCAGGTAGCCGTCGGATGCCAAAGCATCATCCGACATGTATTCTTCCAGGAACTCATCCAGGTTCGGGATCACGCCGCGATGCGCGTTCTTCACATAGAAGTACAGCGGGCGGGACACCGGATAGGATTTGTCGGCGATGGTATCGGCATTCGGCTCGACGCCTTCGATCGTGACCGGCTTCAGCTTGTCCAGGTTCTCGTACAGGAACGAGTAGCCGAAGATGCCTACGGCGTTCGGGTCCGCCTCGAGGCGCTGAACGATCAGGTTGTCATTCTCGCCCGCTTCGACGAAGGGCCCGTCGGTGCGCATGCGCGAGCAGTTTTCCTTGACCCATTTCTTGTCGAAATCACCATTCTTGACGAAGTCCAGCTCTTTGCAGCCTTCATGCATGGCCAGCTCGACGAACGCGTCGCGGGTGCCCGAGGTCGGCGGCGGTCCATAAGCCAGGATTTCCACGGCCGGCAGGTCGGGGTTGATTTCGTTCCAGGTCTTGTACGGGTTGTCCTTCCACTCGCCATCAACCGGCACCTGGGCGCCCAGGGCCATGTAGATGTCGGCCAGCGACAGGTCCCAACCCTGTTCATTACTGCGCGAGATGGCGATCGACAGGCCGTCGAAACCGATCAGAGCTTCGGAGATGTCGGTCACGCCGTTCTTTTGGCACAGCTCGTATTCCGAGGCCTTCATGGCACGCGATGCGCCGGTGATGTCGGCGGTGTTTTCGCCGATGCCTTCGCAGAAGATTTTCATGCCGCCGCCGGTACCGGTCGATTCGACGATGGGCGAAGCTGCGCCCGTGTTGTTGGCGAACTGCTCGGCCACGGCTTGGGTGTACGGGAATACGGTCGACGATCCGACGATACGGATGGCGTCGCGCGCCGAAGCAGCGGACGCGGCGATCGCGGTGATTGCCAGAACCGAAGCGGTCAGTTTGATGGTGGTCATGGTCACTCCTGAGAATCAGCTTTGGCCGCCCCCTGCGGCCTTGTTGAGTGCAGTAGTCCGGGCGTGCGAAGCTTATGTAACGCTTTCGTAACAGTTTTATGACAACCCACCCGGGGCGGTTCAAAAATTCGTCTGATCCAGATGCGCGGCTTTCGGCAACCGTTTGTGCACGACCTCAAAACACCAGTTGCGACAAGGTTTTGCGTCCAACGAACAAGTGAATGGACTCGGGGTCTGTTTCAGGGAATCGTTTAGTCCGATCTTTTTTCTTGCTGCCACGGCAAGGCGACTGGAGGTGCAGACATGCTGACCAGAAGACATTTTGTTGCGACTTCGCTTGCTGTTTTCTCGCAACCGATTCTCGGCGCGACATCGGCCGAAGCGTCGACCGCATCTCAATGGGCGGCTTGGGACAGGCAGGTGACACCGGCCAACTATGACCCGGCCACCTCGAACCCTTGGGGGCTGAATCCCCGGTTTCTGCCGCAACGGGTCGAAACCAACCGGTCGCTGGTGCCCGGTGACATTCACGTGGATGCCGTCGCGCGCTACCTGTATTTCATCGAAGAGGGCGGAACCGCGATGCGATACGGCGTGGCGATCGCCCGTGGCAATCTCTACGAACCCGGGACCTATACGATCCGGCGCAAAGCCAAATGGCCGCGTTGGACCCCGACCGCGGACATGATCAAACGTGATCCGCAGGACTATGCGCAGTTTGCCGACGGAATGCCCGGCGGACCCAACAACCCCTTGGGCGCACGCGCTTTCTACCTGTTTCAGGGCAATCGCGACACATATCTGCGCATCCACGGAACACCCTATTCCCGGTCTATCGGCGGGCGGGCAAGCTCAGGCTGTGTGCGCATGGTCATGGCCCATATTATTGGCCTGTATGACCGGGTGCAGCCGGGCGCGACGGCTCATCTATATCCACCCGAAAGATTTGCGACTGCCAGCAGCTGATCCGTCACGCCCGGGCGCAGATCGGGCGGCCATCGGCGGTTCTCAGCGGCAGGTATGTCGTTTCGACCGGACCCACGTAACGATACCAGTAACAACCGTCTTCGGGCATGATCCGAACGGCGGTCAGGTCCTGCCCCGGCGCGGCGATCTCGACCACGCCTTCGGGCACTTTGGCAAGATCACCGGGGGCTTTGTCGCCGGACATCGACGTGGTCTCGGTACAGGCGGCAATCAGGGACAGCGCGCACAGCCCAATCAATGCTTTCCTCGTTGTCATGCCGCACCTTTCCGATTCCCAAGTGATTCTCTTTGCGTGATACCTTCGCATCCAAGCGATCCCGCTTCAATTCACCAAGGATCCGTCGCCATCCATCGTTGCCCTGTTGCCGACGGAGCACAGCCGCAAACTGCTCTTGCCCTGAAGCGATGGTTTGCTTGGTGTGCTGGGGTATTCCGAAGAGGGACTTGACCTTCCACTTGCTGGAACCCTTATGTACAGGGTCGACCGAATAATCGTGGTGACGACATGGCCAATATTTCACATGCCAAATTTCAGGTTCAGGGGATGAGTTGCGCGTCTTGCGTGGCCCGGGTTGAGCGTGCGCTTAGCGCGGTTCCGGGTGTCGACTCGGCTGCCGTAAACCTGGCGAATGAGAGCGTCCAGGTCGATTTCCATGCTCCGGCTGATGTCAAATCCATCGCACAGGCGATGGAGGCGGCGGGCTATCCAGCCGTAACCGAGACCGTCACGCTCAACATCCAGGGCATGAGCTGTGCTTCATGCGTCGGCCGGGTCGAGAAGGCATTGCTTGCCGGGCAGGGGGTGCTGGCGGCGTCGGTCAACCTCGCCTCGGAAAGCGCGACCGTCGAGTTTGCAACGGGCGCGACGACACCTGAAGCCATTGCTGCACTGGCCAACGCGGCCGGGTACCCGGCGACGCCACGCAACTCGGCTCAGGCAGCGGCGCAGGATCGCAAAGCTGACGAAATCCGCAAACTGGCACTGCGAACGGGGTTTGCGGCAATCCTGGCTTTGCCGGTTTTCATCCTTGAAATGGGCGCGCATGTCATTCCCGGCATGCATCATCTGATTGCAAGCACCATCGGCCTGCAAGCCAGCCACTACATTCAGTTCGTCCTGGCGACACTGGTCCTGTTCGGGCCCGGTCTTCAATTCTACACCAAGGGCTTTCCAGCACTTGCCAAAGGCGCACCAGACATGAATTCGCTGGTCGCTTTGGGCACGTCGGCGGCTTATGGGTTCTCGCTGATCTCGACCTTTGCGCCCGAAATCCTTCCGGCCGGCACGGCCAATGTCTATTATGAGGCGGCCGCGGTCATCGTGGTTCTGATCCTGCTGGGCCGCTTCCTTGAAGCACGCGCCAAAGGCCGAACCGGCGAGGCGATCCGCAAGCTGGTCGGCCTGCAGGCCAAAACCGCGCGGGTCGAACGGGAGAACCGCATTGTCGAACTGCCCATTGATCAGATCGCAGTAGGCGATCTGGTTCATGTGCGGCCCGGCGAAAAGATCCCGGTCGATGGCTCAGTGCTGAGCGGCACTTCTTATGTCGACGAAAGCATGATCACGGGTGAGCCGGTTCCGGTCGAGAAATCCTCTGACGCAAACGTCGTAGGTGGCACCGTGAACGGTACCGGAGCATTGACCGTCCGCGCCGAAAAGATCGGAGCGGATACAATGCTGGCGCAGATCATTCAGATGGTCGAACAGGCTCAGGGCGCGAAGCTGCCCATTCAGGGCTTGGTTGACCGTATCACCCTTTGGTTTGTTCCCGCGGTGATCGCGGTGGCGGTCGCGACAGTCCTTGTTTGGTTGCTGTTCGGACCGGACCCGGCGCTCAGCATGGCTCTGGTTGCCGGGGTCGCGGTGCTGATCATTGCCTGCCCCTGCGCAATGGGTCTGGCTACGCCGACATCGATCATGGTGGGCACGGGGCGCGCTGCGGAAATGGGCGTTCTGTTCCGCAAGGGCGACGCGCTGCAGATGTTGCAGGAAACCACTGTTGTAGCGGTGGACAAGACCGGCACCCTGACCGAAGGCCGCCCGGAACTGACTGATCTTGTGGTCGCCCAAGGGCTGGATGCAGACACCGTCCTGCGCCTGGTCGCAGCCGTCGAAGCCACTTCGGAACATCCGATCGCCACCGCCATCGTGCGCGCGGCCGAGACACGCGGCCTGACTCTGCCGAAACCCGAGGATTTCAAGTCGATCACCGGCTATGGGGTTCAAGCGGTCGTCGAAGGGCACAGTATCCTTATCGGTGCCGATCGTCTGATGGAGCGTGAAGGCATCGACATCAGCGCGCTTTCAGATCACGGCGCGTCGCTGGCCGCCAAGGGCAGAACACCGCTCTACGCCGCAATCGACGGAACCGCTGCCGCCGCAATCGCGGTGGCCGACCCGATCAAGCCCAGCACACCGGAGGCCATCGAAGCCTTGCACGCGCTGGGGCTCAAAGTGGCGATGATCACGGGCGACAACAGGGCGACGGCCGATGCCATCGCAGCACAGCTTGGGATCGACACAGTCGTCGCCGAAGTCCTGCCCGAAGGCAAAGTCGCTGCACTGGAAAACCTGCGCGTGAACGGCGGCAAGTTGGCTTTTGTCGGTGATGGGATCAACGACGCTCCGGCGCTGGCGGCCGCGGATGTCGGCATTGCCATCGGCACCGGGACCGACGTTGCGATCGAGGCCGCAGACGTGGTGCTGATGTCGGGCGATCTGATCGGCGTGGTCAACGCCTTCGATATCAGCCAGCGCACCATGCGCAATATCCGGCAGAACCTGTTCTGGGCCTTTGGCTACAACACGCTGCTGATCCCGGTGGCCGCGGGAGTTCTCTATCCCTTTGGCGGACCCTTGCTGTCCCCGGTTTTGGCGGCTGGCGCCATGGCGCTGTCCAGCGTGTTTGTGCTGTCAAACGCACTGCGGCTTCGTTGGGTCAAGGCGGCCCGACCGCCGAGCGGATCCGACCGCAAACCGCAGACCATCGCACACGCACCCACACCCGCCGAATAGGAAAGGAGCCGCCATGAACATCGGGGACGTCGCCGAACGCTCGGGTTTGCCGGCCAAGACCATCCGGTATTATGAGGATATCGGTTTCATCAAACCCAGACGATCGACCAATGGATACCGCCATTTCGACGAGAAAGAACTGCACAAGCTGGCGTTCATCGGGCGCGCGCGGTCGCTGGGGTTCACCATCGAAGACTGCCGCTCGCTTCTGGCGCTGTACGAGGACAAGCACCGCGCCAGCGCGGACGTCAAGCGGATCGCCAAACAGAACCTCGAAGAGATCGATGCCAAGATCGAAGGCTTGAAAGCCATGCGCGAAACACTGTCGCACCTGATCCACGAATGCGCCGGAGATGACCGCCCGGATTGTCCGATCCTCAAGGATCTGGGTCGCGACTGACAGGGTGGACCCGAGGCACCTTCGGGCGCTTTCCCTTGATCGTGACCACGGTTCTGTCCTACGCCATGCGGCAGATGCACAGGATGCTCCGTTACTAACGTATCATCCGGGCCGGGCGAAAGACGGCAGAACCGTACTTATCTACGAGGGCTTTGGGCCACCCATGCAAGCAGCCACATGACAATCACTGACTGGACCCAGCGGTTCCACGGAACCAGCCACCTGCCCGATGCGGTCCGCGCCCGGTTGCGCGCGGCCGCGCGGATCGTGAAGTTCCCGAACGGGGCCCAGGTGTTCGGGCCCGACAATGTGCCGGACAGCCTCATGTTTCTGTACGAAGGCCGGATCCGCGTTTCACAAAGCTCGGATACGGGGCGCGAAATCGTCTTGTATCGGGTCGAAGCCGGCGAAAGCTGCGTGCTGACCACGGCATGTATGCTGGCCGAAGAGGCCTATAACGCCGAAGGCATTGCTGAAACAGATGTCACCGCGATCGTCCTGCCCAAGCCCGCCTTCGACCGCCTTGCCGCGGAAGAGGACGCGTTTCGCGATTTCGTGTTCCAGGCCTATTCCCGCCGATTGATCGACCTTCTGCGCGTGGTCGATGACGTCGCCTTCGGCCGGATCGATGTCCGGCTGGCGGAACGTCTGCTTGCATTGGCCGATCCCGCGAACGAGGTGCAGGCCACACATCAACAACTGGCCAGCGAACTGGGAACCGCGCGTGAAGTTGTCTCGCGGGTGCTGCACGACTTCCAGAAACGCGAGTTGGTTTCGCAATCTCGGGGCAAGATCACGCTCACCGACACACCGGCTTTGCAGGCTTTGGCGCACAGCACCTGATTTTTCGGGAATCTTTTCGGCTTTCGTGACATTGTCACTGAAGAGACGCTCCTGGCGTCATATATGCCATTCAGAAACCTGAATATGGAGGGCGATATGACCAACAACGTCGGAACGATCGACCGCACGCTGCGCGCGGCTCTTGGGTTGGTCCTGCTGTACCTTGCACTCTTCAGCGAGCTGGCCCTGTTCGCCGCACCCCTTTTCAAATATGGCGCTGTGATCGTCGGCATCATCATGCTGTTGACCGCGACCATGAAATTCTGCCCGGTGTACACGCTTTTGGGCATCAAAACCTGCAGGACCAGATAATATGGAAACCGTATTCACGCCTTTTGCATCCTTTGGCGGCGGCCTGCTGATAGGCTTGGGCGCAGTGTTGTTGATGTTGGGCCTCGGCCGCATCATGGGTGCCACCGGGATCATGTCCGGTCTGGTCTTTCCTGACAGCGGGTCCGAGTTTTCCTGGCGACTGGCGCTTGTTGCCGGAATGATCGTTGCGCCGGGTCTGATCTACGTGCTGACCGGCTCCATGCCGGCCATCGAGGTGCCGATCAGCCCGCTGATGATCGTGGTCGGCGGCGTCATCGTCGGTCTGGGCGCCAGCCTCGGCTCGGGGTGCACCTCGGGTCACGGAGTATGCGGCCTGTCGCGGTTGTCGACCCGGTCCCTGGTTGCCGTTCCGACCTTCATGGCAACTGCCGCCATCACGGTTTTCGTGATCCGCCACGTATTCGGAGGGTGAGGCAATGAAACTGTTCCATACGTTCCTGACCGGCCTTGTCTTCGGCACAGGCATCGCGATCTCGGGCATGATGAACCCGGCCAAGGTGTTGAACTTCTTCGATCTGGCCGGAACCTGGGACCCCAGCCTCGCCTTCGTTATGGGCGGGGCGCTGGTGGTGACATTCATCGGCTATCGCCTGATATGGCGACGCGCCGCGCCGCTTTTTGCGGACCGGTTCCAGATTCCGGGCGCAAAGCAAATCGACATGAAGCTTGTCGGCGGGTCAGCCTTGTTTGGCGTGGGCTGGGGCATCGCAGGATTCTGCCCGGGCGCGGCAATTCCGGCCTTGGGCACCGGACGGTGGGAGGTTCTGCTGTTTCTGGGCGCGGTCGCCGCCGGGCTGGCCCTGGCGCGCATTCTGCAAGGGCAACCATTGATTTCACGTTCGGCCAAGGCCTGAGCGTCAGAGAGGAGGCACGATCATGACCGACCAAAAGGCAATCGACACCCACAACCAGAAAATGGCTGACGCAATCGCGACACCGATTTCCGCGTATCCGGTGGATCTGAGCGTCAAACCCAAGGTTCAGGGCTTCTACGACGAGGCCACGGCTACGATCAGCTACATCGTTTCGGACCCGACATCCAACGCCTGCGCGATCATCGATAGCGTGATGGACATCGACTATGCCGCCGGTCGGATCACCTTCGAACATGCCGACCTGCTGATCGCCGAGATCGAAAAGCAGGGTCTGAAACTGGAGTGGATCATCGAGACCCACGCCCATGCCGACCACCTGTCGGCGGCGCCTTACATCCAGCAGAAGCTGGGCGGCAAGATCGGCATCGGCGAGAACATCAAGATCGTGCAGGAGGTCTTCGGCAAGATCTTCAACGAAGGCACCGAGTTCCAGCGTGACGGAAGTCAGTTCGATGCGCTGTTCACCGATGGCATGACCTACAAGATCGGCAACATGACCGCTTTCACCATGCACACACCGGGCCATACACCGGCCTGCATGGTGCATGTGGTCGGCGATGCGGCCTTTGTGGGTGACACGCTGTTCATGCCCGATGGCGGTTCGGCCCGAGCCGACTTTCCGGGCGGAGATGCGGGAACGCTTTATGACTCGATCCAGAAGGTACTGAGCCTGCCGGACGAAACCCGTCTGTTCATGTGCCACGATTACGGCCCCAACGGTCGCGACATCCGCTGGGAAACCACGGTGGCCGAGGAAAAGGCGCACAACATTCATGTGGGCGGCGGCAAGTCGCGGGACGAGTTCATCAAGATGCGCACCGAGCGTGACGCGACGCTGGCGATGCCGACCCTGATCATCCCGTCGATCCAGGTCAATATTCGGGCGGGTGATATCCCGACCGACAATGACGGCAACCAGATGCTCAAGGTTCCGGTCAACAAGATCTGACCGCAGGAGACAACAATGGAAATCCGAAAGATTTCGGGCGCACTCTCGGTGTCGCCACAAGTAACGCTTGCCGATATCCCGGCGATCAAGGCCGCGGGCTTCCGTGCCATCATCTGCAATCGCCCCGACGGTGAAGGGTCCGATCAACCGACATTCGAGGAGATCGAGGCCGCTGCAGAAAAGCTTGGCATCGAAGCCCGGTACGTTCCCGTCCAGACTGGCCTGGTTCGGGATGAGGACGCGAAGGCCTTCGGTCAAGCCCTGACCGAACTGCCAGGTCCGATCCTGGCCTATTGCCGGACGGGCACGCGCTCGGCCACGCTTTGGTCGCTGCACGAGGCCGCGCAGGGCCGAGCCTTGCCTGACATCCTGACCTCAACCAAGGCTGCCGGATATGACATGAGCGGCGTGGCCCGCCGCATCGCCAATGGCGGCAAGACTCCCACCGACACCGGCGACGCGTCCTTTGACGTGGTGATCGTGGGCGGCGGGGCAGGGGGCATCGCCACCGCCGCCAGCCTGCATGCGCGTAAATCCGACCTGTCGATTGCCATCATCGACCCGTCGGATGTGCACTATTATCAACCCGGCTGGACCCTGGTGGGCGGCGGCGTGTTCACGCCGGAACAGACGGCCAAGACCATGGGCGCGCTGATCCCGCGCGGGGTCAAATGGATCAAGGCCGCCGTGGCCGCGTTCGAGCCACAGAACAACGCCGTCATTCTGGATGGTTGCCGAGTGGTCAAATACGACCGTCTGGTGGTGACTCCGGGGCTCAAGCTGGACTGGGGTGCGGTCGAAGGGCTGGAGGAAACGCTGGGCCGCAACGGCGTGACCTCGAACTATCGCTATGACCTGGCGCCCTATACCTGGCAGTTAGTCGAAGGGCTGAAGGCGGGACGGGCGCTGTTCACCCAGCCGCCGATGCCGATCAAATGTGCGGGCGCGCCGCAAAAGGCGATGTATCTGTCGGGCGATGCGTGGGTCCGACGCGGGGTTCTGAAGGATATCGACATCCAGTTCATGAATGCGGGCGGGGTGCTGTTCGGGGTCAAGGACTATGTCCCGGCGCTGATGGAGTATGTCAGGAAATACGACGCCACGCTGAACTTCTTCCACAATCTGGTGGCGGTGGACGGGGCGGCGAAAACCGCCACGTTCAAGGTCGCCAAGCACGACGAGCAGCCCGAGCAGGTGACGGTCGAGTTCGACATAATGCATGTCTGCCCGCCGCAGGTGGCGCCGGACTTCATCCGGGTATCGCCGCTGGCAGATGCGGCGGGTTGGGTCGATGTGGATCAGTCCACGCTGCGCCACAAGAGCTTTGACAACATCTGGTCGCTGGGCGACGTGATGAACGCGCCGAACGCGAAAACCGCGGCCGCTGCCCGCAAGCAGGCGCCGGTGGTGGCCGACAACATCGTGGCCGATATCGAGGGCCGCGGCCCGGTGGCGGCCTATGACGGTTACGGCTCGTGCCCGTTGACGGTGGAACGCGGCAAGATCGTGCTGGCCGAGTTCGGCTATGGCGGTGTCCTGAAGCCCAGCTTCCCTAAGTTCCTGATCGACGGCACCAAACCCAGCCGCGCGGCCTGGGTCCTCAAGGAAAAGCTGCTGCCGCCGGTCTATTGGTCGGCGATGCTGAAGGGCAAGGAATGGATGGCCAAGCCCGAGCCGCTGAACGTGGCGGCCGAATAGGTCGCTAGGGCTTCTTGCCCTGCGCCATCCAACACCCGCCCTGTGCCCTCTTGAACGTGGAACCGATGCACAACCTGTTGCGATACTTGCCAATTCTGGATTGGGGCCGCCGGTATGACCGGGCGGCGCTGTCCAATGACCTGATCGCCGCGGTGATCGTGACGATCATGCTGATCCCACAATCGCTGGCCTATGCGCTGCTGGCGGGGCTGCCGCCCGAGGCGGGTATCTATGCCTCGATCGTGCCGATCATCCTCTATGCGACCTTCGGCACCAGCCGGGCGCTGGCGGTGGGTCCGGTGGCGGTGGTGTCGCTGCTGACCGCATCCGCCGTGGGGCAGGTGGCTGAACAGGGCACCGCCGGCTATGCGGTGGCGGCGCTGACACTGGCCTTTCTGTCGGGCGGGTTCCTGGTGTTGCTGGGTGTGTTCCGGCTGGGCTTTCTGGCCAACTTCCTGTCTCATCCGGTGATCGCGGGTTTCATCACCGCCTCGGGCATTCTGATCGCCACCAGCCAGCTGAAACACATCCTGGGGGTCAGCGCGCATGGCCATACCCTGCCCGAGATGCTGGGCTCGATCTTGGCGCATTTGGACCAGACCAGCGGGATTACGGTGGTGATCGGCGCACTGGCCACGGCCTTCCTGTTCTGGGTGCGCAAGAACCTCAAACCCGCGCTGCGGCGCGTGGGCGTACCACCGCTTTTGGCCGATGTGCTGACCAAGGCCGGGCCGGTGGCGGCGGTGGTGGCAACCACGGTGGCGGTCTGGGCCTTCGGGCTGGACGCGCGCGGCGTCAAGATCGTGGGCGAGGTGCCCCAAAGCCTGCCGCCGCTGACCCTGCCGGGGCTGTCCGCGGACCTAATCGGCGTGCTGCTGGTGCCCGCCATCCTGATCTCGATCATCGGCTTTGTCGAAAGCATCTCGGTCGCGCAGACGCTTGCGGCCAAGAAACGCCAGCGCGTCGACCCCGATCAGGAACTGATCGGCCTGGGCGCGGCCAATCTGGGCGCCGCCTTCACCGGGGGCTTTCCGGTCACCGGCGGATTCTCGCGCTCGGTGGTGAACTTCGACGCGGGCGCCGAGACCCCGGCGGCCGGTGCCTTCACCGCCGTTGGGCTGGCGGTTGCCGCACTCTTCCTGACCCCGCTTGTCTATTTCTTGCCCAAGGCGACGCTGGCCGCGACGATCATCGTGGCGGTGCTTAGCCTGGTGGATTTTTCAATCCTCAAAAAGACCTGGGGCTATTCACGGGCCGATTTCACCGCCGTCGCCGCTACAATCGTCCTGACCCTGATGGCCGGCGTCGAAGCGGGTGTTGCCAGCGGCGTGGCAATCTCGATCCTTCTGCATCTTTACAAGACTTCACGTCCACATGTGGCCGAACTGGGGCTGGTGCCGGGCACTCAACACTTCCGCAACATCCTGCGCCACAAGGTCCAGACCGACCCCACGCTGGTCACGTTGCGGGTGGATGAAAGCCTGTATTTCGTGAATGCCCGCTTCCTCGAGGATCTGGTCCAGTCGCGCGTGACCGAGGGTTGCGAGATCCGCAACGTGGTACTGATGTTCTCGGCGGTGAACGAGGTCGACTTCTCGGCGCTCGAAAGCCTTGAGGCGATCAACCACCGCCTGCGCGACATGGGTGTCGGGCTGCACCTGAGTGAGGTCAAGGGCCCGGTCATGGACCGACTGAAGCAGTCACATTTCCTCGACGAACTGAACGGGCAGGTCTTCCTGTCGCAATATGACGCTTGGCAAAGACTGACCGCGCCTGACCGGATCACGTGGGCCGCGGAATGAGTTCTGATCCCTAAGCCGCGTAATCATGATTATGTAAAGTTTATTCCTCACGCTTGATTGACGAATTGCAACCACGCATGATCCGTCAATGGGGTTCACGGTCAAAACATGGCTGAACGATCTTGGTCTGGGCCAATACGCAGAGACCTTTGCGGAAAATGACGTTGATGCACGCGTATTGCCTCTGCTGACCAATGACGATCTCCGAGAGCTTGGAGTCAGCCTCGGACACCGCAAGGTCATTCTGGCTGCCGCCCGCGTCCTGTCTGATGAACAAACGCCCGAGCAGCCAACATCTGACATCGCGGCAGCAGCAGCCGAAATACGGCCCGACACGGATGGGCAACCGTCGCGCGCTCCGGCCGAGCGGCGCCATCTAACGGTCTTTTTTGCCGACCTCGTCGGCTCGACCGAATTGACCAACCGGATCGACCCCGAAGACATGCGGATCCTGTTGCAGCGATACCAGGATTCCGTTGCAGGTGCCGTCAGCCGGTATGGAGGATATGTCGCCAAATACCTTGGCGACGGGCTGCTGGTCTTTTTCGGGTGGCCCCGCGCCTATGAGGATCACGCCATTCGGGCCGTCAAAGCTGGTCTCGAAGCCGTGCGAAGGGTCCGGCAGATGACGACGCCCGACGGAACCCCGCTTGCCGTGCGCATCGGCATCGCCAGCGGCGACGTGGTTGTCGGTGACGCGATCGGTGAAAACTCGTTCGAAGAAGGCGCCATGACCGGACCGGTGTTGAACTTGGCCGCCAGGTTGCAGGAAAAAGCCCCGGCAAACGCCGTCGTCATGCCCCGTACAGACCTGACAGGGTCACTGGATGGCGTGTTCGAGGTTTCATCCTTGGGCAGCGTGCCTTTGAAAGGCTTCGATGTCGCGCACGACCTGGTTCAGGTCGTGGCTGAGCGCAGCGCCGAAAGCCGGTTTCACGCGGTTCGCGGGGATGGTGCCCACGGGTTCCTGATCGGCCGCAGTTTTGAAAAGGGCATCCTTCTGCAATCCTGGAAACACGCGCAGGACGGCAAAGGCGAAGTGGTGCTGCTGTCAGGTGAAGCGGGAATCGGCAAGTCGCGCCTGATCGAGGAGTTTCTGCAGGACGAAAGCGTGGTCCAACAGGCCGACATCATCAGACTGAACTGCTCTCCCTATCTGACCAGCAGCCCGTTTCACCCGGTTGCCGAACGGATTTCGCAGGATGCGGGCGTCGACCCGGATTTTGACGACGACAGGGTGCAGGAGAGTGTTCACGACATGCTGGCCCAGCGGCAAGGACTGGATCTGGACCTAGTTCTTCCTGCCTTCGCCGCTTTGGTCGCCCCGCGCAGCACCTTGGCCCAGCAGGTCCTGGAACTGTCGCCCCAGGAACAGCGAGACCTGACGATCCAAGCGCTGATCACCACGGTAAAGGCCCGCGCCGTCCAACGTCCGGTCATCCTGTTTGTCGAGGATGCCCATTGGATCGACGCTTCGACCCACGCGTTGCTGGACCGTTTCAAAGCATTGTGCGTCGACCTTCCCCTTCTGATCGTGATCACGCATCGCCCCGGCTGGGAAATGCAGAAGACCGAAGGGGACAGCCATGTGCAAACCCTGCATCTGGGGCGGCTTGATGCCGAGCAGGTCGCCCATCTGGTGCAACGTGTCTCGGGCCGCGATCCGGATCCGGAATTGGTCGACCTGATTGTCGACAAAACCGACGGCGTGCCGCTTTTTGTCGAGGAACTGACCCGCGCCATACACGAAACCGGCGGGGTCGGTGTGAACGTGCCCTCGTCCCTGAGCGGAGCGTTGATGGCCCGGTTGGACGCCGTATCGCCTGACGCCAAACAAACGGCTCTTGCCGCGTCCGTTATCGGTCGCGAGTTCGAACCGGCTCTGCTTGCCGCGTCGATGCCGGAAGCCCCGGCAGAGCTCGACACTTGTCTGGCTGAGCTGTGCCGCGCTGGTCTGGTCTTTGAAAGCGGGCACCACAAAGGGCATTATGTATTCCGCCATGCGTTGATCAGGGACACCGCCTATCAGTCCATGCTCAGCAGCACACGCAAGGCCCAACACGCCAATGTCGCCCGCGCGCTGATGCAGTTGCGGTCGGCCGAGGTTGAGCGACGCCCCGAGTTGGCCGCCCGGCACCTGACCGAGGCCGAAGACTGGGCTGCCGCCTATGACCGGTGGCGCGCGGCGACGGAAATGGCTCTGTCACGGTCGGCCAGCCAGGAAGCCCTGGCCAATGCGACGGAAACCCTGAAGGCCGCGCAAAAACTCGGCGACGAAAAAAGCCCTCAGACGATCGTTGGAAACCTGCTGCTTGGGCGCAGCTACGACAGCGCAGGCAGGTTGCCGGAAGGAATCGCCAAACTGAAGGAAGCCTCGGACGCCGCCCGGCACTCAGGCCAGACGGACCTTGCTGCCGACGCGGCACATCACTTTGCCGATTCATGCATGATGGCCGGTCAACGGCACGGCCAGGCGATCAGCCTGTGCCTCGAGGCATTGGACAGCCTGCCGCCGACAGATGAGGTTCGGCGGTGTCGTCTGATGGCCCAGATCGCCCGCGCCTACATGTTCATCGGCGACTTTGCCGAGGGCACCAAATATGGCCAGCAATGCATGGAACTGGCCGCCCGGCTGGGGGATCACAAATCCCGGTTCGCCGTCATGATGACTCGCTTCGGCGCTCCCTTCGTGGCGCGCCAGGGCGAAGATCGGCTGAACTGGCGCAAGAACCTCGAATCCATGCACGAAGTGGCGGAAAAGCTTGGAAACATCGATCAGGGTCGCGACCGTACCCTGAGCCTGTTTGTCGGTGCCGAAATGGCGGATCGCCAGTTGGTCGACACCTCGTTGAAACTGCTGACCGAGATTTCGGACAAGGACAACCACCGACAGCTGTACTGGGTTCAGATCCACGCCCGTGCAATGGTAGCCATACTGGATGGCGATTTTGAACGCGCCGAGACCTATGCGAGCGAAGCCGTCAAAATCGGGCGGCAGACACACGGCGCCCATGTCGAGGGTGTCTACGGCGTTCAGATGTTCACCATCCGGCGCGAGCAGGCCCGGTTGCATGAAGTGGCCCCTGTGATCAAACGGCTCATGTCCGACAGTCCCGGCGAAACCAGCTGGAAACCCGGTTTCGGCCTGATAGCCGCCGAACTCGGGTTTCGCGAGCCCGCCGAGCGTATTCTCAATGAGATCGCGGACACCGGTTTTGACCTGCCGCAGGACGCGATGTACTCGACCACCCTGTCCTATCTGGCGGATATCTGCGTCGCGGTCGAGAACACGCACCATGCCCAAACGCTGATCGACAAGCTGCTGCCCTACCGGGACCTGACGATCACGGCCGGCGCGACAACCGTCTGCACCGGATCCGCGGCCCGGCGGCTGGGAGCTCTGTCCGCCGTGTTGGGTGATTGGGACACCGCCGACGAGCTGTTCGAAACCGCGATCCAAGTGGACACAGCGATGGCCGCACCGCCGTGGATCGCTCACAGCAAAGCCGCGCGGGCCTGGGCTCTTCGCCGTCGCGGTCGCGCTCAGGATCTGCGCTCGGCCCTGTCGCTTGAGGCCGAAGCGTTGGCAACTGCCCGGGAATTGGGTATGGTTTCCCTTAGGTCAAAACTTGAAGGATCCGCGTCTTAGACTCCGAGCACATGCGCAGGGGGGTGCATAATGCCAAGGTACATCATCGAACGGAACTTCGCCGAACAGCTTGAGCTTGGCGACGATGACAAGGTAAAGATCAAGGAAATCAACGACGAAGAAGGGATCGAGTGGATTTTCTCGTTCCTGAGCGCGGACAAGCGAAAAACCTATTGCCTGTACGAGGCGCCGGACGCGGAAAGCCTGCGCAAGGCGGCAAAGCGTCTGAACATTCCGGCTGACGTCATCACGCCAGTTGATCGGATCGATCCCGGCATCTTCGCCTGAAGCGACCCAATTTGCATTGCGCGCCCTTCGCTCGAATGGGGCGCGCAACCCATTGCCCGAGGCAGCACCGCAGGAAACCTGTCCACCTGATCTGGAGGACTGATCATGTTTGACCTGATAACGCTGAACGGCAGCACCAAAACCGTGGACCAAGAAGCGCTGGACGCTTTGGACGCGTCGCTGCGTGGATCCGTCTTTCTTCCCGGCAGCCCCGAATACGATAGTGCCCGCACCACCTGGAACAGCATCGTCGACCGCAAACCCGGCTTTGTGATCCGGGCGCTCGGGGCCAGCGATGTGCAAAAGGCCGTGAATTTCGTGCGCGAGGCAGGGCTGATCATGTCCGTCCGATCGGGCGGTCACCAGATCGCCGGACATGCGGTAGCCGATGATGCGGTGATGCTGGACCTGTCGCAGATGAAATCGGTGCATGTCGACCCGAAAGCGCGCACCGCGCGTGTGGCGCCGGGCGCGGTGTTGGGTGACGTGGACCGAGAGACGCAGGCGCACGGGTTGGTGGTTCCGACGGGCATCAACTCGACCACCGGGATCGCCGGGCTGACACTGGGTGGCGGCTTTGGCTGGACCACACGCAAGTTCGGCATGACCATCGACAACCTGATCTCGGCCGAGGTTGTTCTGGCCGATGGCTCGATCGTGACCGCATCGGAAAGCAGCCACCCGGACCTGTTCTGGGCCATTCGCGGCGGTGGCGGCAATTTCGGCGTGGTTACCTCGTTCGAGTTCCGCCTGCACCCGCTGGGGCCGCAGGTGCTGTCCGGCCTTGTGGTGCATCCGATCGAGCAGGGCCCCGCCCTGCTGCCCGAATACGCGCGGATCGCTGACACTGCGCCTGACGAGCTGACGGTCTGGACGGTGATGCGCAAGGCCCCTCCCCTGCCCTTCCTTCCCGAGGAATGGCACGGGCGCGAGGTGCTGATCTTTGCTGCCTGCTATGCAGGTCCCATCGAAAACGGCGAAGCCGCGATGGAGCCGCTGCGCGCCCTCGGGGACCCGATCGTGGACGTGATCTCGCCGCACGCCTTCGTCGACTGGCAAGCCGCTTTTGACCCCCTGCTGACCCCCGGCGCAAGAAACTATTGGAAAAGCCACGATTTTGATGCCCTGCCCGCGGATGCAATCGCAGGGCTTCTGGACAGTATCTCGACCCTTCCGGACCCGTCCTGCGAGGTGTTCATTGCCCATGTCGGCGGTGCGATGGCCCGGGTGGAGGCTGCGGCGACAGCCTATCCCCAACGCTCGGCCCATTTCATCATGAACGTGCACACCCGTTGGGAAGATCCGGCCAAGGATGACACCTGCATCGCCTGGGCGCGTGCGCTCTATGATCGCATGACGCCGCATGCAACCGGCAGTGCCTATGTCAATTTCATGCCAGCGGACGAGGCCGATCACCTGTCCGGCGCCTACGGGGCAAATGCCACGCAGCTGTCGCGCATCAAGGGGCGGTACGATCCCGGCAACCTGTTCCGGGTGAACCACAACATTCCACCCGCGTGACGGCTTGAACTTCTTGCGGTGTCTGGCATAGACCGCGACCAACTGGACAGGGTCGGCGGGCAACACTACCGTGGGCCCGACATTCCCAACAGGAGACCCAGATCCATGTCCAAGATGCTTTCGATCGCGGCCGCAACCCTTGCGTTCACCGCAACTTCGGCCCTTGCGGACGGGCACTGCGCCGCGGGCAAGACCCTGACCGAGGGCAAGTTCACCGTGGCCACCGGAAACCCGGCCTATTACCCGTGGGTGATGGACGACGCGCCCGAATCCGGCCAGGGCTTTGAAGCCGCCGTCGCCTATGCCGTGGCCGAGGAGATGGGCTTTGCCGCGGATGACGTGGTCTGGGTCCGGTCGTCCTTTGACGAGGCGATCCAGCCCGGCGCCAAGAATTTCGACGTGAACATCCAGCAATACTCGATCACGCCCGAGCGCGATCAGGTCGTTGATTTCTCGGCCCCCTATTACACCGCGCCGATGGCGGTTCTGGTCAGCGCAAACGCCGTTGAAACCCCGCCCACGCTCGAGGCGCTGAAGGGCCTGCAATGGGGCGCGGTCGGGTCGACCACCGCCGTGCCGAAACTGGCCAGCGTGATCCAGCCGGATGCCGACCCGCTGCTCTATGGCGACAATGCCGACGTGAACGCGGCCATGACCGCGAACCAGATCGACGCCGCGCTGTTCGACCTGCCTACCGCCCTGTTCCTGAGCGCGGTGATGATCGAAGGGTCGAAGGTGATCGGCCAGTTCCCTGCCGATCAAGGCGACAACCCCGATCAGTTCGGCATGTTGATGGAGGAAGGCAACCCACTGAAATCCTGCGTGGATGCGGCCATCGCTGCGCTGACCGAAAGCGGCAAGCTGGCCGAGATCGAGGCCAAATGGCTGCAGGACACGACGGGCGTTCCGCTGATCAAGTGACATGACACGAAACAGAACGGCGGGCCCGACCCGCCGCGAACTTTTTGAGGCGCAGCAGCGGCGGCGGTCGATCCGGATCGCCGCGACCAGCACCGTTCTGGTCGTCGTGGCGCTGATCGTGCTGGTGCCGCTGGCGCCGGGCTGGGCAAAGGTCCAGCAGAGCTTTTTCAACGGCGAGGTTTTGGTCAAGACCTTCCCGAAGCTGCTCGAAGCCTTCAAGATCAACGTGATGATCTTTGCCTGGTCGGCGCCCGCGATCGCGGTGCTGGGGCTGCTGATCGCGCTGGCCCGCGACACCAAATCGCCCGCGCTGTTCCCGTTGCGCATCTTCGGCGCGGCTTTCACCGACATCTTCCGCGGCGTGCCTGTGATCCTGACCGTCTATCTGATCGGCTTCGGCATTCCCGGGCTGGGCCTGACCCGACCGTGGAACTCACCCTATATCTGGGGGTCGCTGGCGCTGATCCTGACCTATTCGGCCTATGTGGCCGAGATTTTCCGCTCGGGCATCGACAGCGTGCATCACAGCCAGCGCGCCGCCGCCCTGTCGCTGGGCCTGACCGAAGGCCAGGTGATGCGCGATGTGGTGCTGCCGCAGGCCGTCCGCAACGTCGTGCCGTCGCAGATGAACATGCTGATCGCGCTGCAAAAGGACGTGTCGCTGCTCAGCTTCATCGGCCCGGTCGAGATCTTCCGCCAGGCGGGCGTGTTCAAATCGCTGCTGGCCAATTTCACGCCTTACGTGGGCGCGGCGATCATCTTCCTGATCGTGACCATCCCGGCGACGCGCTATGCCGACCACCTGATGGCCCGACAAATGCGAGAGCGGCGTTGATGTCGAAACTGAACCTGCGCAACGTCGTCAAACGCTTTGGCGACCGCACCGTCTGCGACGGCATCGACCTGACAGTGGACGAGGGGCAGATGGTCTGCCTGATCGGTGCCTCCGGGGCGGGCAAATCCACCGTTCTGCGCTGCATCAACCTGCTCGAACCGATCGAGGATGGTGAGATCCTGCTGGACGGGGTCGACATCTCGGTGCCCGGGCTGGATCCGCAATCGGTGCGCGCCCGCATCGGCATCGTGTTCCAGAGCTTCAACCTGTTCCCGCACATGACGGCGCTGGACAACGTGATGCTGGCGCCGCGCCGCGTGCGCGGCCGCACGCGCGCCGAGCTGCTGCCCCAGATCGAAGAGATGTTCGAACGCTTCGGGCTGGCCGACCGGATGCACAACTATCCTGACCAACTGTCGGGCGGACAGCAGCAGCGCGTCGCCATCGTGCGGGCATTGGCCATGCAGCCCGAGGTTATGCTGTTCGACGAGATCACCTCGGCTCTGGACCCGCAATTGGTGGGCGAGGTTCTGGACGTGCTGCTGATGCTCAAACAGCAGGGCATGACGATGGTGATGGCCACGCACGAGATGGGCTTTGCCCGGCAGGCCGCAGACAAGGTGTGTTTCCTGCAGAACGGCCGCATCGTCGAGGAAGGCCCGCCCGAGCAGCTGTTCGCCCACCCGCAGCAGGACGCCACACGGCAATTCCTGGCGCGCGCGCTCAAGTAAACGCCGACGTCGGATCAGCAATTCAACATTGCACGGGCCGGACGCCAACTTCGTGCTAGACTCCAGCGCATTGCCATATGCTGCTGGAGGTTCGGAATGCGTCTTTTGTCCCTGTCTGCCGTGAGCGTTGCTGCCGGTCTGACCCTCGGCAACATGGCTTTGGCCCAACAGATCGCGGACACGATCTATACCGGCGGTCCGATACTGACGATCGATGACGCCAGGCCCACGGTACAGGCGGTCGCGGTCAAGGATGGGCGGATCATCGCGGTAGGTGAACTGGCCGAGATGCGCAGCCACCAGGGCGACGACACGACGATCTTTGATCTGGACGGGCGCGCAATGCTGCCCGGTTTTGTCGACAGCCACGGCCACGTGGTCATGGGCGGTTTGCAAGCCTTGTCGGCGAACCTGCTGGCCCCACCGGATGGCAAGGTCACCGACATTGCCAGCCTGCAGGCGGCGTTGTCCGCGTGGGCCGAGGCCAATGGTGACACCGTCAAAGCGATGGGGATGATCATCGGCTTTGGCTATGACAACGCACAACTGGCCGAACTGCGCCACCCTACCCGTTCCGAACTGGACGCGGTATCGCGCGACGTTCCGATCATGATCATCCACCAATCGGGCCATCTGGGGGTGGGCAATTCCAAGGCACTTGAACTGGCCGGGATCACCGCAGAAACCGAGAACCCGCCCGGAGGTGTGATCCGAAAGGACGAGGCCGGCGAGCCGAACGGCGTGTTGGAGGAATACGCATTTTTCGGCGCCTTGGTGCCCCTGCTTGGCAGTGTCGGCGAAGACGGGCTGCAGACTTTCGCGCGCGCCGGCAGCCGGATGTGGGCGCGCTTTGGCTACACCACCGCGCAAGAGGGGCGCACCTCGGGCGCGGCGGTTCAAGCCCTGCGCCGGGTGGCCGCGGACGGCGACCTTCCCATCGACGTCGTGGCCTTTCCCGACGTTCTGGAATCGCGCGACTTCATCGAGTCGGACGCCTCGCGCACCTATGCCGACGGGGTGCGAGTCGGCGGGTGCAAGCTGACAATCGACGGTTCGCCGCAAGGGTTTACCGCGTTGCGGGATCGGCCCTACTACGATCCGGTCGGGGATTACCCGCCCGGCTATGCCGGATACGCCGCCATCACGCGCGAACAGTTGCAGGATGCGGTGAACTGGTGTTTCGAGAACGGCCATCAAATCCTGACCCATTCCAATGGCGAGGGGGCCACGGACATGCTGATCGCTGCCATCGACGAGGCGCAGCTGACCTATGGCGATCCGGGCAACCGGCCGGTTCTGGTGCACGGTCAGTTCCTGCGCGAGGATCAGGTGGCCAGCCTCAAACGATTGGGCGTGTTCCCCTCGCTGTTTCCGATGCACACCTTCTACTGGGGCGATTGGCACCGCGACCACACGGTCGGGCCGGTCAATGCCGACAACATCTCGCCCACCGGCTGGGTGACGGAACGTGGAATGATGTTCGGTACGCATCACGACGCGCCCGTGGCGTTTCCCGACAGCATGCGGGTTCTGGCCGCAACGGTCACCCGGCGCACCCGATCAGGCGACATCCTGGGCCCGCATCAACGGGTCGATGTGATGACGGCCCTCAAGGCGATGACGATCTGGCCGGCATGGCAGCATTTCGAGGAAGACCAGAAGGGCTCGATCGAGGTGGGCAAACTGGCCGATTTCGTGATCCTTTCGGACGACCCGACCGCGGTCGACCCCGAAACGCTGGCCCAGCTTCGTGTGGTGACCACCATCAAAGAGAATGCGGTGATCTTCGACGCCGATACGACGGTCAAAGAGGGGCGACTGGACCGACGCCCCCTTGCCCCCGACCCGGTGACGGCACATCTGCTGCTGCATGCGCTGTATCAGGGCATGGATGTCGAACGGCCCTGGCTGGCGGACTTCGCGCAACCCTCGACCGAATGAATCGGCTTTCCGAGGTGGGGCAATAGAGATACCGTCGCCACATGGTGCTTTTTCTGACCCTTGTTGCGACAATCGCCGGTCTGGTGGCCTGGTATTTCTGGTCGAAGTCCAAAGCCAAGGCCGCGCTGCTGCAAACACCGCTGAGCGATGATGAGCGGCGGACCATCCACGCGACGGTGCCGATCCTCGAGCGGCTGCCTGCCAAGCTGCGCGCCACTTTGGAAGGCAAGATCAACCTGTTCCTGAATCAGGTCGATTTCATCGGCTGCGACGGTCTGGAGGTCACGGACGAGATGCGCCTGTCGATTGCTGCACAGGCCTGCCTTCTGGTCGTCAACTCGGACCAATGGTACGACAATCTGACGACGGTCCTGATCTACCCCAACGCCTTCAAGTCCCGCCAACAGCGGCACAGCGGCTATGTCGTGACCGAACAAGAGATCATCCGTACCGGCGAAAGCTGGGATCGGGGGCCGGTGATCCTGTCCTGGGCGCACAGCCGGCAGGGCGCGGCAAACGATCATGACGGACACAACGTCGTGTTTCACGAATTTGCCCATCAGTTGGATGATCTGTCCGGCGGCACCAACGGTGTGCCCGTACTGGCCAAGGGTCAAAGCTATGCCGAGTGGGAACGCATTTTTCTGGCCGCGTATGACGCGCATCTGCACGCGGTCGAGACAGGCCGGCGCACTGTGATCGACCCCTATGGCGCCACGGGACACGAAGAGTTCTTTGCCGTCACGGTCGAGCTGTTCTTCGAACGCCCCGAGGCCCTCAGGGAAACCGCGCCCGAATTTTACGGACAGCTGTCCAAATACTTCCGGCTGGATCCAATCGAATGGCCAATACCATCGTGATCCGTGATCAGAAATCCAGACCCAGATCGACTGTCCGATAGGAATGGGTCAGCGCCCCGGACGAGATGTAATCGACCCCGGTGGCCGCGATCTCGGCCACCGTGTCCACGGTGACATTGCCCGACGCCTCGGTCACCAGACGTCCGCCCACCATCGCCACGGCCTCGGCCAGCATGTCCGGCGTCATGTTATCCAGCAACACGACATCGGCGCCGCCGGTTTCCAGAACCTCGGCCAGCTGGTCCAGCCGGTCCACTTCGATCTCGACCTTCATCATGTGCGACGCGCGCGCCTTGACCGCTTCCAACACCGCGCGCACGCCGCCGGCGGCGGCGATGTGGTTGTCCTTGATCAGGATCGCGTCGGACAGCGAATGGCGGTGATTGAACCCGCCGCCATGCAGCACGGCCAGTTTCTCGACGATCCGCAGGCCCGGTGTGGTCTTGCGGGTGCAGGTGATGCGCGCCTTGGTCCCGGCGGTCTGCGCCACCAGCCCGGCGGTCAGGGTCGCCACCCCGGCCAGACGACCGGCAAAGTTCAGCGCCACGCGTTCGCCGGAAAGGATCGAGGCCGCGCTGCCGGTGATTTCCATCAGGGTCTGGCCCTTGGTGCAACGGTCCCCGTCGGCCACAAGCGGGTTGATCTCCAGCGTCGGGTCCACAAGCCGGAACGCCAGGGCCGCCACCTGCATGCCCGACACAACCGCATCCTCGCGCGCGTTCAGTCGCGCGGCGTAGGTCACGTCCGCCGGGATCACGGTCCGGGTAGTGATGTCGCCGCAGTTGCCCAGATCCTCGGTCAGCGCGGCGCGCACCATCGGTTCGAGGATCAGGTCGGGGACAGTGGCATGATGCATGTTGCGGTTTCCTTGAAGATTTTCGACCGCAGCGCCACGGCCTCGTCCAATGTCAGATCAGACCGCCGCCCCGGCCCTTCGGCCGTATCCGGACAGTCCGACCGATAGTGCGCGCCGCGGCTTTCGGTGCGCATCAGCGCCGCCGCCGCGATCAGCGTGGCGGTTGCGGTCATGTTTCGGAACAGGTGCGACTGGCCGTGCAGCGACTCCAACACGGCGATCCGGCCCAAGGCGCGGTGCAGCCCGTCCGCGTCGCGGACCACCCCCACGCCATCGGTCATGAGCTGGCGCAGTTCGGCTACGGCTTGGGGGTCGGGTTCGGTGCCGCCCGACGGCAGGCGCAGCCGCACCTCGGGCGCGTCGGCCACCGTCAGGGTGCCGGCGATGTCACGGGCGCAGGCGCGGGCAAAGACCAGCGCCTCAAGCAGTCCGTTCGACGCCAGCCGGTTCGCCCCGTGCAACCCGGTCGAGGCCGCCTCGCCACAGGCCCAGAGCCCCGCCAGCGAACTGCGGCCATTCAGGTCGGTGGCCACGCCGCCCATGTGGTAATGCGCCGCCGCCGCCACCGGGATCGGTTGGGTCACAGGGTCGACACCGTTGCGCAGGCAGGCCTCGGTCACCGCCGGAAACTGACTGCGGATTGCCGCGCCGATCGCCGTACGGGTATCCAGAGCGGGCCGGTTGCCGGCCCTGGTTTCCAGATAGACCGCGCGTGCCACGACATCGCGCGGGGCCAGCTCGGCATCCGGGTGGATGCCTTGCATGAACCGTTCGTCGTGGCGGTTGATCAGTACGGCGCACTCGCCACGCAAAGCCTCGGTGGCCAGAGGCATCGGGTCCTCGCCCACGTCGATCGCGGTGGGGTGAAACTGAATGAACTCGGCATCGGCGATCCGGGCCCCGGCCTGCGCGGCCATGCCGATCCCCTGCCCCCGGATCCGCGCCGGGTTGGTGGTGCGCGCATAGAGCCCCGCCGACCCGCCCGTGGCCAGTACATGCGCCGCCCCGCGCAGCAGCACCGGTTCGGCCCCCGGCGCATCGGTCGGCGCCAGATATACGCCCGAGACCTTGGCCCCGTCGCTTTCCAGCCCCACCGCCAGCGCCCCTTCGATCACCTGGACTGAAGCACGCCGCCGCAGCTCGGCGATCAGGGCGCGCATGATCTCGGCACCGGCCTGGTCGCCTTTGACACGCACCACGCGGGCCACCGAATGGGCGGCCTCCTGCGATTGGATGAACCCGCCCTCGGCGTCCCGGTCGAACCCGGTGCCCAGATCGGACAGGTCCAGAATGTGATCCCGCGCCGCACGGGTGACGAACTCGGCCACTTCCTGCAGGACCGACCCCGCACCGGCGCGCATCGTGTCGCGGGCATGGGCTTCGGGGCTGTCGGACGGGTCCATCGCCGCCGCCACCCCGCCCTGCGCCCAGGCCGAACTGGCACCCGAGCCCAGCGGCTCGGGCGAGATCATCACTACCGGATGCGGAGCAAGCTTGAGTGCGGTATAGACCGCCGCCAGCCCGCCGCCGATGATGACCACCCGAGGGGTCGAGACCGTCTGCATCGCCCCGATCAAATTCCCAGTTTGCGCGACAGGTCGATCATCCGCTGCACCGAAAGGCGCGCTTTTTCCGCCACGTGGGGGTCAACTTCGACCTGCCCGGTCATGGTATCGAGCGCATACAGCACCTTTTCCAGCGTGATCTTCTTCATGTAGGGGCACATGTTGCAGGGCCCGACGAAATCGACCTGCGGCAGCGCGTCGGCGATGTTCGACGCCATCGAACACTCGGTGATCAGCATCGCCTTTTCGGGCTGTTCGTCGGTGACGTATTTGATGATGCCGCTGGTAGACCCCGAGAAGTCGGCCTCGGCCACCACGTCGGGCGGGCATTCGGGATGCGCGATCAGGCGGGTGCCCGGGTTCCATTCGCGAAACTCACGCAGGTCCTGCGCCGTGTATTGTTCGTGCACGATGCACGAGCCTTCCCACCAGACCACGTTCTTCTGCGGCACGTCGCGCGCCACATTCTGCGCCAGGTATTGGTCGGGGGTCATGATGACCGTGTCGCTGTCCATCGCCGCGACGATCTGCGCCGCGTTGGACGAGGTGCAGCAGATATCGGATGCCGCCTTCACCTCGGCCGTGGTGTTCACATAGGACACGACCGGCGCACCGGGATAACGGCGGCGCATCTCGGCGATACCCTCGGCGGTGATCGACTCGGCCAGCGAACAGCCGGCCTCCATGTCAGGCATCAGAACCGACTTTTCGGGGCTGAGGATCTTCGAGGTCTCGGCCATGAAATGCACGCCACATTGCACGATCACATCGGCCTCGACCTCGGTCGCCTTGATGGCCAGCTGCAGGCTGTCGCCGACGAAATCGGAAATGCCGTGGTAGATCTCAGGCGTCATGTAATTGTGGCCCAGGATCACCGCGTTGCGTTCGGCCTTCAATTCGTTGATCGCCTTGACATAGGGCGCGTAGATCGCCCAGTCCGCTGGCGTGACGACACGCGACATGCGGTCGTAGATGTCGCTCATGCTGGCGGCCAGCTCGGGCGACGGGGTCAGATCGAATTTCTCGGCAAGATGCGCGCGCTGCGCGGGGAGGTCAAACACTGGACTGGTTTTCCGCCTGTTGAATAGGTGGCCTCGTTCTTATGGGGTTTCCAAACCGTTTTCCACAGTCGAACCGCGAAAAAACGCCCCGAAATTCATCGGGACGTTGGGCCACGTGACCAAATATCGCGGACAGGCCGGAGCCACCCGGCGTCAGGCACCTCAACCGCGCACCAAACGCAGTCATGATCCGAGAGCGGCTTGGCGTCGGCGGTCAGCGACGACAGCAGACCTCGGTCGCGGCAGATCAGCCCCTTGCCGGCGAACCAGTCCAGCTTCATCACCCGGTCCGGGTGCGGCGTGATCAGGCTGGGCCGGGTGGTGTGGCCTTCGGTCGTGAACTCCCAGGAAAAGCCGCGCTGCTCAGCCAGAGCAAACAGGGTTTCCCGGCGCCAGTCGAAATCCGGTGGCAGGTGGTTGCCGGTATTCAGATCGCCCCCGATCAGCACCGGCATCCCGGGCGCAAACTCATCGAGCGCATCCAGCAGAAGCTGAAACTGCGCATGTCGATGCGCGGCCGCGGCGTTGCTTTCCAGATGGGTGGAGACCACGCATACAGGCCCGTTCTCGGTCGCGACTTCTGCTGCAATCGCCATTCGGCCACCCAGCCGCGGTTGTTGCGGATCCGACGCCCCGGACTCGGTCGCAAACCAGTGGCCATGGTCGTCAAGACGGATCATGGCCACGCGTTTGAACGGAACCGAGGACAGAATCGCGTTCCCATGCCACCCGAGGGTGTTGAAATCATCCTTGCAAAAGGCCCGCTCGGTCGGACCGCCCAGATCCAGTTCGTGGAACTCAACTCCAAAGGCGTAGGCCATACCCAGCTTGTCGGCCATTTTTGCCGTCGTGTGACATTGACCGGTGCGGGACATACCGTGGTCCACCTCGGACAGCAGAACGATGTCCGGGGTCACAGCCGCGAGGTGGGCTGCGCTTTCTTCGGGGAACAGGCAGCGTTCCACATTCCAAGCCGCAGCCGAGAAACGTGCACCCAGAACGTCCCGGGTTGCGTTTCCGCCCAGTTGCACCGCGTTCATCGCCGGTGTCTGCGCCATCAGGGCGCGGTGCGCCTCGGCCGTTCGCGGCGCCGCCAATATGCGGTCTCGGACATCATCCGAGACCGGCGGCAAAGACGACACGATGTTCGTGATCACAGGGCTTTTCCGGTTTCCGGGTGGAACAGGCTGATCGCGTCGGGCTTGAGTGAGATCCGCGTTTCTCCGGGCGCGGCTTCGACATCCTTGCCCACGTGGATCGTGAACTCCTGATCCGCCAGACGCCCGTGCAACAGGCGGTGCGCGCCAAGCTCTTCGATGATGTCGACGTGAAAAGCGATCGAGCCCTCCGCCCCGATCAGTACATCTTCGGGCCGCACACCTACAGTCACCGCGCCAGACCCTTCGGCCGTGGCAAGCACCGTGTCGCCGTTGATCATCACGCGGCCGCCCTCCAGACGTGCGCCGATCAGGTTCATCGGCGGAGCGCCCATGAAGCTGGCCACGAAGGTCGAGGCCGGGCGGTGATAGATCTCGGCCGGGGTGCCGATCTGTTCGATCCGGCCCGCGTTCATCACGATGATGCGGTCGGCCATGGTCATCGCCTCGACCTGGTCATGGGTGACATAGATCGAGGTCACGCCCAGACGCCGCTGCAGCGCCTTGATCTCGATCCGCATCTGGTTGCGCAGCTTGGCGTCCAGGTTCGACAGCGGCTCGTCGAACAGGAACAGCGCCGGATCGCGGACAATGGCCCGCCCCATGGCAACCCGCTGGCGTTGACCGCCCGACAGTTGCGAGGGCTTGCGATCCAGAAACTCGTTCAGGTTCAGCATCGAAGCGGCTTCGGCCACCTTGCGCTCGATTTCGTCCTTGGGCGTCTTTCGATTTTTCAGACCATAGGCGATGTTCTTGCGCACGGTCATATGCGGGTACAGCGCATAGTTCTGGAACACCATGGCGATGTCGCGATCGGCCGGATCGACGTCATTCATGACGCGGCCATTGATCGTCAGTTCGCCTTCGGTGATTTCTTCCAGGCCGGCCACCATGCGCAGCAGAGTGGACTTGCCGCAGCCCGACGGGCCGACAAGAACCACGAATTCGCCATCACCGATGTCGAAACTGGACGGGGTCAGCGCCTCGGCGCCGTTGGGATAGATTTTTCGGATGTTCTTCAGGGATACCTGAGCCATTGATTCTGCCTTACTTGTCGGATTCCGTCAGGCCCTTGACGAACCAGCTTTGGAAAAAGATGACGACCATGACCGGGGGGATGATGGCGATGATCGCCAGCAGGTTGGCCCGGCCGTATTCGGGAATGCGGTTGCCCTCCAGCACCTGCGTGATCTGCTTGATCCCGCGCACCAGGGTGAACATGTCCTCTTCGGTGGTGATCATGGTGGGCCACAGATACTGGTTCCACCCGAACACGAACATGATGATGAACATCGCCGCAATCATCGTACGCGACAGCGGCACCAGGATGTCGATGAAGAATTTCACCGGGCCGGCGCCATCGATCCGCGCGGCCTCGACCAACTCTTCTGGAACCGAGCGGAAGAACTGCCTGAAGAAGAACGTGGCGGTGGCCGAGGCGATCAGCGGGATGATGAGGCCCTGATAGGTGTTCAGCATCCCCAGCTTCTGCACCACTTCGTACGAGGGCAGAATGCGCACCTCGAGCGGCAGCAACAACGTGGTGAAGATCACCCAGAAAGCCAGCGTGGCAAAGCGCAGCCGGAAATAGACGATCGCATAGGCCGCCATCATGCCGATGATGATCTTGCCGAGGGCAAAACCGATGCCCAGGATGAACGAGTTCTTGAGCATGTTCATGCCCGTGTTCTGGCCGGAAAAGCCCGAGGCCTCGAACATTGCCTTCTGGAAGTTGGGGCCAAGTTCGTCCCCGATCGTCAGGCTGGGTCCGGTTTTGATGACCTCGACATCCGGAACGGTCGTCATCTGGAAGATCATCAGCAGCGGCAGCATCATGAACAACGATCCGACGATCAGAATCGTGTGATCCAGGATCGTGGACAGTCGGATGCCGCGCTTTCGCGTTTGGGTGGGTGAAGTGGCGGACGCCATCGCAGGGGTATGTGCTTCGGTCATTGTCTGCCCTCCTTACGTGTAGTGGATGCGCCGTTCGACGAGCCGGAACTGGAACACCGTCAGGGCCAGAACCAGCACCATCAGAACAACCGACTGCGCCGAGCTGCCACCCAGGTCGTTGCCGCGGAAGCCGTCCACATAGACCTTGTAGACCAACGTCATCGGGTTGTTGCCCGGCTCACCCTTCACCATCGTGTCGATCACACCGAAAGTATCAAACAATGCGTAGGTGATATTGATGATCAGCAGGAAAAACCCTGTCGGCGCCAGCAGGGGAAAAGTGACGTCCCAGAACCGGCCCGTGGATGAGCGGTTGTCGATCAAAGCCGCCTCACGCACCGATCGCGGGATCGATTGCAGGCCAGACAGAAAGAAGATGAAGTTCACCGGAACCTGTTTCCAGACCGAAACGATGACCATCGCCGTGGCGGTGTCATTGAAATTCACGCCCAGTTTGAAATCCCACCCGATAGAGCGCGCCATTTCGGTCAATGGCCCCCAGCTCTGGTTGAACAGGATCAGGCCGATGAAACCCGCCACCGGCGGCGCCACGGCATAGACCCACATCAGCAGCGTGCGATAGGTCTTGGCGCCGCGCAGCACATTGTCGGCCTTTACGGCCAGCAACAACGCGATCGAAAGCGAAAAGAACGTGACCAGAACGGTGAAGATCACCGTGAACCAGGCAATGCTGAGATACTCGGAATTCCCGGCAAGGTCGCTGTAGTTGTCCAGCCCGACGAAGGTCGACCCAAACCCGAACGGATCCTGAAGGAAGAACGAAGACTGCACCGCGTGAGCGGCAGGCCAGTAAAAAAAGACCGCGATGATCAACAGCTGCGGCAACAGCAGAAGAACCGGCAGCCAGCGAGTGGAAAAACCAGCGCGTTTCATGAAAACTCCGAAAAAGGGAGGACGGTCGCACTTCTGCGACCGCCCGATTCTTGGCGAGTGGGATCAGCTCTGGGTCTTTGCGAAACGCTCGAGCAGACCGTTGGCTTCGTTCTCGATCGCCTTGAAGGCGTCCTCGACCGAGGTTTCACCCGTCAGGATGCGGCCATATTCGCGGTTCATCACGTCGCGGATCTGGACGTAGAAGCCCATGCGATAGCCCTTGGTGTTCTCACCAGCAGGCAGCGACAGCTGCTTGATGCCGACCTCGGCCGCCGGAGCGCGGTCATAGTGACCATCGCCCTTCGCCATTTCATAGGCGGCGGTGGTGATCGGAACATAGCCGGTCTCGCGGTGCCACATGTACTGGGTTTCGGGCTTGGTCAGGAACTCGAAGAACGCCGCGGTCGCTTTGTTTTCCTCGTCGCTCTTGCCGGCCATCGCGAACAGGGCCGCGCCACCGATGAAGGTCTGCTTGGGTTCTTTGGTCACAGCTTCCCAATAGGGCAGGAAGGTGGCCGAAAACTCGAACGGCAGGTCCTTCTTGGACAGGCCGCCGAACGAACCGGACGAGCCCAGCCAGATGGCAACCTTGCCTTCTTCGAACGGGGTCTGGTTGTCGCTCCAGCCGGTGCCATACCATTCGAAGAACCCGTTGTCCTTCCAGTCTTTGACGGCGCTGAAGTGTGCCTTGATCGCGTCGTTGTTGACAAGAATCTTGGTGCCGTCAGCGCCTTCATAGCCGTTGTCGTTGGTGGCAAACGGCAGGTCGTGGCGCGAATGGAAGTTCTCGGTGAAGATCCAGGGCAGATGCGACTGCGACAGGCCGATATAACCGGCCTCTTTCAGCGCCGGCGCCGTCACGGTCTGGAACTCTTCCCAGGTTTTCGGCGGCGTCACACCCGCTTTTTCCAGCGCATCGACGTTGTAATACATGATGGGCGAGGACGAGTTGAACGGCATCCCGATCATCTTGCCGTCGCTGTCGGCATAGAAGTAGCGAACGCCGGAGATATAGTCCTCGATGTCGAACGCAACGCCGTTCTGCTCCAGCAGGTCCTGAACCGGAACGGTCGCACCCTTTGCGCCAATCACGGTGGCGGCGCCCGCGTCGAATACCTGCAGGACGTTGGGCTGTTCACCCGCACGGAATGCGGCGATGCCGGCAGTCAGGGTCTCTTCATACGTGCCCTTGAAAACCGGCGTGATCTTGTAGTCGTCCTGGGACGCGTTGAAATCCTCGGCAATCTGGTTGACGGTGTCACCCAGGGCTCCTCCCATGGCGTGCCACCACGTAATCTCGACTTCGGCCGATACCGTATTCGCCATCATCGCGAACGCGGCAGCAGCAGCACCTGTTTTGACGTTTATCATGTAGTTCCTCCGATTCATGTTGCGCCCCTACGGGCGGGCCAAAGCCCTGGAAACTATGGGGTATTTTCCCCGATGACATATTTCACATCCAGAAAAAGGCTGACACCTTTCGCAAAATGTGCACACGTGTTCACTAGCTTCCAACCGTGACAGTTTGATGAAAGATTCGATTCATTGCAAGAATGTTGAAACCCTCTGAACAGGCGAAACGCAAACCGCATGTGTAGCGAGAGAAACAAGGACGCAAAACGCCCCCGGCGCGCAACGGCCCAGACCGTTGCGGACCTTGCGGGCGTCTCGCGTTCAGCTGTTTCGCGGGCTTTCACGCCCGGTGCCTATGTCGATTCCGAGAAGCGTAGACGGATCCTGAAGATCGCAGCCGATACCGGGTATCAGCCGAATGCCCTGGCCGCTGGCCTCAAAGCCGGGCAATCAAATTTGGTCGCCGTTTTCGTCGGCAACATGCGCAGCCCCTACGACTCGGCCTTTGTTGGTGAACTGGCCCAGGCCCTAAGTGGGTTGAAGAAATGGCCCATTCTGATCGACCGAACCGGCGCCAACACGGATCAGGCGCTGCGAGAGCTGCTGCGCTATCCGTTGGACGCATTGATTCTGCGCGGCGGCAGCATGTCCGAAGAAATCGTCGACAGATGTGCGCGGTTCGGCATCCCGATGATCTCGTCAGGCCGTCCCGTTCAAGGGCCCCGTGTCGACAATGTCTGCTGCCGCAATACCGATGGCATGACCATGATCACCGACTTGCTGATCAGCCGGGGGCGGCGGCGGTTCGGGTTTCTCAGCGGACCCGAGGAGTTCTACTCGTCTTCGCGGCGCCGCGCCGGGGTCCTCCAGGCGCTGGATCGGGCGGGGCTTGACCTCGTGGCCGAACACCCGACTGATTACTCGGTCGACAGCGGATACGGCGCCGCGCGCAGTCTGTTGTCCCGCGCCTCTCTGGATGCGCTTGTCTGCGCCAATGACGCCACGGCGATCGGGGCGCTATCGGCTGCGCGCGATCTGTCTCTGAACGTACCCGGCGATTTGGCGATTGTTGGTTTCGACGACATTGCCATGGCGAAATGGCCGACATTCCGCCTGACGACAGTCCGGAACCCCATCGACGCCGCCGTTGACGCGATCATCGCGTTGCTGGAGCGTAGGCTCGTCGATCCCGGACGTCCCGAAGAGAGTATCTTTTTGGACCCCAGCGTCATCGAACGCGGGACGCATTGAACAGCCGCGTCAATCGAGAAGCCTAGGCAGGGCCACCGGCGAACTGCTTGAGCTCCACCCCGCTCTTCTGCAGGGCACGGCGGACACCGGCCGCAATCGACACGGCCGTCGGCGTGTCTCCGTGCAGGCAGATCGTGTCGATCCGAGTGGGAATATGCTTGCCGCTTTCGGTGATGATCGCCCTGGCCTTGACCATCTCGACCATGCGGGCGGCGGCGCGGTCGGGGTCATGGATCACCGCGCCTGGCAGGCTGCGGTCGACCAGCGTGGCGTCATCGTTGTAGGCGCGATCGGCAAAGATCTCGCAGGCCACCGGACAGCCCAGGTCTCGCGCGGCGCGTTGCTGGGCGGTTCCGGCCAGAACCATGATGATCAGATCCGGAGCCACCGACAGCGCCGCCTCGTAGCAGGCCCGTGCCATCGCCTGATCCTCGGACGCCATGTTGGCCAGCGCGCCGTGCAGCTTCAGATGACGCACCTGCCCGCCGGCCGCCCGTGCCATCGCCTGCGCCGCGCCGACCTGATAGCGGATCAGGTTCTCCAGCGACGGCAGGGGGTAGTGCATCCGCTGACGCCCAAAGCCGTGCAGATCGGCAAAGCCGGGATGCGCGCCGATGCCCACGCCGTTTTCGACCGCCTGCGCCATCGTCGTGGCCATCACGTCCCAGTCGCCCGCATGAAACCCGCAGGCCACGTTGGCCGACGTCACGATCTTCAGCAGCGCCGCGTCATCGCCCATTTTCCAGGGGCCAAAGCTTTCGCCCATATCGGCGTTCAGATCGACTTGATGTGCCATGGCACAGGCTCCTTTTCTACAAAACGTCCTCTTCGCGGGCGATGGCGCCGCTGATCAGTTGATAGGATAGCAGGTCGGACATGCTGCGCGGATCGCGGATCAGCGGGCGTAGCGCCCGGGGTAGCGCGGCGCGGGTTTGCGCCGCGGCGCGCTCGGCAGTCACCGCTTCGTCCAGCGACACGAAGCGGAACCACAGGTCGGCCCCGGCCGGGGCCTGCGCCACCTTGGGCAGGTCGCAGGGCAGAACGGTGCCGATGCGGGGATAACCGCCGGTGGTCTGGCACTCGGCCAACAGCACGAAGGGCGTGCCGTCGCCGGTGACCTGGATGTCACCCGGCACGATGGTTTCCGACAGCACGCTGCGCCCGCCCGAGACATGAAAGCCCGGTCCGTCGCTTTCCAGCCGCACGCCCATGCGGTTGGCGCGCGCGTCCCGGCGGAACGTAGTGGTTTGCAGCCGCTCCAGAACGTCGCCGGCGAACAGGTCGGTCTGGAAACTGGCCACGATGCGGATTTCCCCGCCCGAGAACCGGTCCTCGGGGTCGAAGGTCATGCCGGTTGCACTGCCCGCGTCCGAGCCGATCGCCAGGCGGTCCCCCGCCTTCAGCACGGCTCCGATCCCCGCCGTCAAATGCGCCGAACATGCGCCCAATACCGGGTCACCCTGCACCCCGCCGCCGACGCTGAGATACCCATAGCTGCCGGCCACGGCCGGACCGATGCTGAGCCGGGCGCCCGCAGGCAGGAGGTGCGAGGCGTTCCAGACTGCGGTCGCGCCGTCGATCTGCGCCCGCATCCGCGCGCCAGTCAGGGCGATGCGCAGGTCTTGATCAGCCTGAAATTCGCCGCCCATACCGGCCATTTCCAGGGCGGCAAGACTGTCGGCCTGTCCCAGCAGCGCTGCGCCTTCGGCCAATGCAAGCCGGTCCGCCGCACCACCGCGCGACAGGCCCATGTCCAGATACCCGGGTCGCCCCATGTCCTGCACCGTCAGGCCGGGCCCCGCGCGCAATATGGTCAGATGCGCGCTCATGCCAACGGCTCGCAACTGGCGCCGCCGCGCGGATCGCTGCGCATCCGCGCCAGCGTTTCCGGGTCGGTGGGGGTGAACTGCACCTCATCCCCGGGGCGCAGCAGGAAGGGTTGGGGCATATCAGGCTGGAACAAACGGATGGCGGTCTGGCCCACATGTTGCCATCCGGTCGGCGTGGTGACCGAGAACAGCACAAGCTGCCGCAGCGCCACCACCAGCGCGCCTTCGGGTACGCGCGGGGTCAACTCCTTTTGCCGGGGGATGTCCCAGGCGGGCGGCAACTCACCCAGATATGGCTGACCGGGAGCAAAGCCGATGGTCTGCACCCGTACCCGCGCCTCGGACAGCGACCGGACCGCCTCGGCCTCGGACAGGCCCGCCGCCTGCGCCGCCTGCCCCAGCTGCGGCGCCAGATCCGTGCCAAAGACGGTGGGCACCCGCCAGAACCTGCGCCCGCCGGGCAGGTCGGCAGCGTACCAGTCGCGCTGGTCCAACAGCGTCTGCACCTGCCGGTGCAACGTGGCGTGTGTCAGGCGCAGCGGATCGAACCGGACGAAGGCCGAGACCAGCGAGGACGAGGTTTCCTCGACCCCCGCCCAGCCCTCCGCCTCGAGCGCGGCGCGAAAGGCGAGCGCTGCGCGGTTGGCCGGTTCGCTGAGTGCGGCGGCAAAGCTGATCAACAGCCCGTCCACGCCGGCGGTACGTATGATTGGAAAATCCTGCATCGCCCCCGTCACATCTGGTTCGGCAGATAGGTCACGATGCCGGGAAAAGCCACGATGATCACCAGCGCCACGATCATCAAGAAGAAGAACGGCAGCGCCGCATGCGCCACCCGCAGGATGTCGCGCCCGGTCAGCGATTGCAGCACGAACAGGTTGAAGCCGACCGGCGGGGTGATCTGCGACATCTCGACCACGATCACCAGGAAGATGCCGAACCACAGCGGGTCGATCCCCGCCTGCATCACCATCGGCATGATCACCGAAGCCGTCAGCACCACAACCGAGATCCCGTCCAGAAAACACCCCATGATCACGAAGAACACGGTCAGCGCCGCCAGCAGCGTGAAGGTGGACAGGCCCAGCGACCCGATCCATTCCGCAAGAACGCGCGGGATGCCGGTAAAGCCCATCGCCACGGTCAGGAACGAGGCCCCTGCAAGAATGAAGGCGATCATGCACGAGGTCACGGTGGCCCCCATCAACCCGTCGACGAAGCTGGCCCGGGTCAACGTGCCCTCGCGCCAGGACAGAAGCAGCGCCAGCACCACGCCCACGGCGGCCGCATCGGTGGGCGAGGCTATCCCGGCATAGATCGAGCCGATCACACCGACGATCAGCAGGATCACCGGCACCAGTCGGCGCGAGCGACGCAGTTTTTCCGCGAAACTCGCCCGAATATCCTCGGTGGGCAGGCTCGCGCGGTTGATCAGCGCCCAGATTGCGACATAACCCACGAACAGCGACACCAGCAGTAGTCCCGGTAGAACTCCGGCCACGAACAGGCGGGCGATGGATTGCTCAGTCGCCACGCCATAGACGATCAGGATGATCGACGGCGGGATCAGCAGGCCCAGCGTGGCCGAGCCGGCCAGCGTACCGATGATCATCTTCTCGGGATAGCCGCGGCGCGAGAGTTCCGGGATCGACAGCTTGCCGATCGTGGCCGCCGTGGCCGCCGACGACCCGGACACAGCCGCAAATATCCCGCAGGCAAAGACGTTCACATGCAGCAACTGCCCCGGCAGTCGGTTCATCCAGGGCGACAGGCCGGTGAACATGTCCTCGGACAGGCGCGAGCGGAACAGGATCTCGCCCATCCAGATGAACAGCGGCAGCGCCGCCAACGCCCAGGAATTGCTGTGCCCCCACAAGGTGGTCGCCATGACCAGCCCCAGCGGCGCATCCGAAAACAGCGCCATCGCCGCGATCCCGACCCCCAGCAGCGAAAACGCCACCCACAGGCCCGACCCCAGAAAGGCGAACAGCAGAACAAGAAGAATGATGGAAAGCGTGGCAATCGACATCTGCTGGCCCTATTCGCTCAAAAGGTTTTCGCCCTTGCCGTCCCAGCTGGGCGCGCGGCCCGCCAGCAGACCGACAAGTTCGTCGATCAGGGCAAGTGTCAGGATGGCCAGCCCCAGCAGGACCGGCATCTGCACGATCCACAACGGCACCGAAACCATGCCCGGGCTGCGGTCGCCATATTCCAGAGATTCCAGCACCAGCAGGCCCAGATACCAAGTGGCATAGGCGCTCATGGCCAGGGCAACCGTCACCACGCAGATCTCGGTCAGGCGGCGCGGCCCCTTGGGCATCCGCCCGATCAGCAGCGTCACCCGGATATGCCCTCCGGCGCGCAACGCATAAGCCAGCGCCAGAAAGCTGGATGCGGCCAGAAAGAATCCGGTGAAATCGGCATAGGACGGGATGGTCAGGCCCACGCCCTGCCCGGTCAACGCGGCCCAGACCTTGTCGGCCAGGTTCAACCCGACCTGCGCAAAGACCAGCAAGACGATGGCCAGAATGAACAGCGCCGCCAATCCGCCGGCCGCACGATAGATGAAATCAAGACTGCGCCGCAGCATCGCCATCCCCTCCCCTTGTTGTCGAACCGCGGCCGGACGTGTCGCGCCCGGCCGGGTCGGATCGTTTACTGCTGATAGGCCTGCAGCAACGCAGCGCCCGAGTCGCCGGCCTCGGCGGTCCAGTTCTCGAGCATCTGTGCACCGATCGCGCGCAGGCCAGCCATCAGTTCTTCGGACGGCTGCACTACTGTGATGCCGTTTTCCTGCAGAACCGCGGTCTGCGTGGCGGTCTCGGCCTGGCTCATCTCCCAGCCGCGGGCTTCGGCGGCGGCGGCGGCCTCCAACACGGCGGCTTGGGTTGCGTCATCCAGACGGCGGAAGGCGCGCTTGTTCACCACGACCACGTTCTTGGGAATCCAGGCCTGGATGTCAGTGTAGTGGGTCAGAAAGTCCCACGCCTTCGAGTTCACCCCGGTCGAGGGCGAGGTGATCATCGCTTCGACCCGGCCGGTGCTGAAGGCCTGCGGAATGTCCGGAACCTCGACCTGCGTGGGCGCGGCCCCCGCCAGGTTGGCGAATTCTTCCAGCGTGGCGTTGTAGGTGCGGAACTTCAGGCCCGCCAGGTCATCCACGCTGTTGATTTCCTTGGTGGTGTAAAGGCCCTGCGGCGGCCACGGCACGGCGTACAGCACCATCATGCCCTGATCGTCCAGCAGAGCGTTGATCACGTCTTTCTGTGCCGCCCACAGTTTTTGGGCGTCGTCATAGTTGGTGGCCAGGAATGGCAGCGAATCCGCGCCGAAAGCCGGGTTGTCATTGGCCAACAACGACAGAAAAAACTCTCCGACGGGCACCTGGCCGCTGCGGACTGCCTTGCTGATCTCGGGGTGCTTGAACAGCGAACCTGCGGAATGGACCTTGATTTCAAGGGCGCCGTCTGTGGCCGCGGTCACGTCCTTGGCGAAGTCGTGGATGTTCACGGTATGGAAGGTGGCGTCCGGATAGGGCGTCGGCATGTCCCAGGTCTCGGCCTGCACCTGCATGGCCAACCCGGCCAGCGCGGCAACAGCGCCACCGGCAATCTTCATCAGTTTCATTTTGGCTCTCCCTGCTTGAGTACTGGCGCAGAAGCTGACTCAACGTTTGCGATTTGTCAACGTTTTGTTATCGTTTTGACCAAAACACTGCAGAGTCCAAAGGTCAGCACGTTGAAAACACACGCCCTTCATGCCAAAACACTGATAATTTCTCAGCGTTTTGCAGATCAAAAGGCCGCAATATGACCGATTCTTCCCCCGACACACGCCGCATCGTTTCGTCTCGCCACTTGGCCGAGGGCGAAGGCTGGGAACTTTCCGAACTCGAATTCGGCCTGATCATTGTCTATAATGCGTTCTCACGCTGGATGACCCGTTGCATGGCCGCAGCCGGGCAGGCCGATCTGGGACCGCTCGACATCCTGATCTTGCACAACGTCAACCACCGCGGACGCGACAAGCGCCTGACCGACATCTGCTTTCTTCTGAACATCGAGGACAGCCACACCGTGAACTACGCCCTGCGGAAACTGCTGAAGGCCGGGCTGCTTTCCTCGGAAAAGCGTGGCAAAGAGGTGTTCTACCGCACCTCGCCGGAAGGCGTAGAGCTATGCGACGCCTACCGGAAAGTTCGCCAACAATGCCTGTTGGAGGGGCTGTCAGCCACCGACCTGTCGGGCCCGGATCTGAGGGACCTGGCCCGTGACCTGCGGGCCCTGTCCGGCCACTATGACCAAGCCAGCCGCGCGGCGGCGTCTTTGTAGCGCCTCAGCATCCGCCCACGCAGCATGATCGGTAAGAAAGAAAATGGTGCGGGTGGAGGGACTTGAACCCCCACGCCTTGCGGCGCCAGAACCTAAATCTGGTGCGTCTACCAATTTCGCCACACCCGCAACACGGCGCCGACGCGCCGAATGGAAGGGCTGATAACAAACCTTTTGGACAAGCGCGAGAGGAAATCTTGCCGTCTGCGGCGGAATATTGACCCCCGTTCGGAAACAATGGAAATGACCTAGGCGAGGGGAAGATCGACCCGCGCAACGGCGCCAGAATGTTTGGCATCCGGCTTCCCGGTTTATTTTTATCGCCAAATGGATTTCTTGACGCGGAAACCCGTCGTTTTCGGAGCGAAACAAAGCGCCATAATTGTTCTGTTTTTGGACACATTCCCAAATTTTCAAAAATTGCTAAATTCTCGCTGACGTTGTGGATCACATTGGGACGTCTCGACCACCCTTATAAACCCCGCACTGAACCAATAGCAATGCGGTCCCTCCGCCTTCTGCCGTGGCGTGAACTCATCCTCTGATCTGGTTTTCCATTTTTCATTTATTTTACAAAACACTAAACATCAGTCGAATTCATCACGACAAAACAAATCGCACGCCGAAACACACCCCGGTTTCAAACCCGGCGGTCCTGTCTATTTTGATTATTACACCCTGAAGTTGCGGCATTGTCATGCAACGGCCACCATAATTGCGCCACATTTCAAACGCCAAAATATCTCAATCACGTCAAAATAACACCGTGATGAAGGTAATTCTGTCTACCAAGGAGTTAATGAGTCTTTTTCGCCTTTACGGCACCGTACGAGTTTTTTGCTCAACTCCAGTACAAGGGTCTCAGTCGTGACCGAACAGATCAACTCCGCTACCACCGAGCAAGACGTCGTCTTTCTTGCAAGAGAAAGCTTTGTCGGCGAGCTCAAAAACCTCAACCAGCAATTCCCGAACACAGGTTTCGGCATTGCCCTGAAGACGCATGAGGGCAACGAATACCTGTTGGCAAATGCGCGAATGCCCCTTCCATCGGCCAAATCCAATGGATTTCCAACCGGACGTCGGGTCGCGCGCCTGGACAATGGAACCCGGTTCAGCTCGATCGAAGTGCTGGCCGATTCGCGTGCCTTCGATACCATCTCGCCCGGAACAGAGGCCGAGATGCTGGGCAACGCTCTCGAACTGATCGCCCGGATCGACAGCTTTTCAGGCATGGCGCCTGCCAGTTTGACGGAATCCGGGCATACCCAAATCGCTGCAACCGGAACCGGAGGCTGAACATGGCCCGCAACGACCACCTTTTGTCTGTAGGAAACGAGGCATTGGCGCCGATGTCGGAAGCCATGTCCGCACTGACGACACAGATCGACCAACTGACAGAGGTGGCGGATGCGCGCTCGACTGCGCGGCTGGCCACGCTCAAGACCCGTATGGAAAACTTCACCGCCAGCGTCACTTTCGTCGGCCAGGTGAAGGCGGGCAAATCCTCGATCGTCAACATTCTGGCCGGTCGTCCTGGTCTGCTGCCGTCGGATGTGAACCCGTGGACCTCGGTTGTGACCACCCTGAACATCAACACCCGCATGCCCGGTGAATACAGATCCAAGTTCACCTTCTTCGAGCAGGAAGAATGGGACAATCTTATGGTCGGCGGTGGCCGTTTGGGCGAACTGGCCAATCGCGCAGGCGCCGACGACGAGATGGAGGACATCCGCCGTCAGATCGCGCAGATGAAGGCCAAGTCCGAGGAACGCCTTGGCAAGCATTTTGACCTGATCCTGGGCCAAAGCCACCAATACGATTACTTCGACGAAGAGCTGATCCAGCGCTATGTCTGCCTGGGTGACGAAGACGATCCGGACATCAACCCGAAAACGGGCCGGTTCGCCGACGTGACCAAAGCCGCGGAATTGTACATGGACATTCCGCAGTACCCGATCGCGCTGAAATTGTGCGACACGCCGGGCGTCAACGACACGTTCATGGTGCGCGAACAGATCACTCTGCGCAGCCTGCGCGGATCGGAGGTCTGCGTCGTGGTTCTGGCGGCAAGCCAGGCGCTGACCACTATGGACATGGCGTTGATGCGGATCATCGCGCAGTTCGAGAACCGGCAGATTGTTCTGTTCGTCAACCGGATCGACGAACTGACCGACCCGGTCAAGCAAGTCCCCGAAATTCGCGACCGAATTCAGGATACGCTCAAGCAGAATGGTATCGACACAAGCACCAGCGTTGTTTTCGGCAGTGCGTTGTGGGCCGAGGCCGCGTTGACCGGCAACCCAGATATTCTGACCGACGATTCCCGCCAAGCCCTCAACACGTTCTATCTTGCCGCCGGTTTTGGCGACCAGGCCGCATCGCTGGACAAGATCTGGGCCCTTTCTGGTCTGCCTGACCTGCTGTTGGCCATGAACGAACGTATCGCCCAAGGCGCAGGCACGCGCCTTCTGGACCGGGTCCGTCACCGCGCCCGCAACATCGCAAGTCAGATTCGCGCCACCTCGGTCGCCAAGAGCCTGTCGGGCGGAGACGGTGTTGTTCGCGATCTGGACGGCGTATCACCCGAAGATGCGATCGCCACCGTCGCGGCCGAATATGACAAGAAAGCTGCTGCACTGACGACATCCCTGCGCGACAAGGTGTTGGAACGTCTGGCTTCGGCCGAGGCAAACTTCGTCAAACGTGCCACGGACTCGTTGATCGCGCATCTCGAGCAGAACGGCGAACAGGGCACCTGGCAATACGACCCGGCCGGGCTTCGTACCCTTCAGAAGGCTGCCTATTTCAGCTTTGCCCGCGCAATGCGCAAGGATGCCGGCGCGCTGTATTCCGCAGCCGCAGCGGATGTCGAGGCCCTGTATCAGAAGCTTCTGGGTAACCACTTGGGCGAATTCAGCATCGAGGCGCCCATTGTGCCGCGCGTACCGCCGCCATTGGGCATTGGCAGAACGATCGCGCTGGACCTTCAAAGCACATGGTGGCGTCGCTGGTGGCAACGCCGGAAAGGGTTTGAAGCCTATGCGGCGGACTACACCCGCCTGATCGCATCAGAAGCCAATTCGATCACCAAGGATCTCGAAGAAACCCAGATCGCAGCCGTTCTGGAAAATGTTCGGGCCGTCCTGTCGGATTTCATGCGCGAGCAGCAGGAAACCCTTCTGAGCATCTCGCAATCGGCCGAAAAGGCACCGGGGACCGCACCGGACCTGATGGCCGGGCTCGAGCCGAAGAAATCTCGTGACGAAATCCTCGGCGACATCCTCAAAGACCTCAGCAACGAAGCAGCGTAAGAAAGCCATGGCAAAAGATTCACAAATCCGCTTCGTCTCTCCTCGGGCATGGGAACGCATCGAGCAGTGGTCCCGCCGCAAACCGGTTTTTGCGCTGATGGGAGAGTTCAGCGCCGGAAAGTCCACGCTCATGAACTTTCTTCTGCGCAAGCAGGCCCTACCGACGCAGGTGACAGCCACCCAGCTGCCGCCGGTCTGGTTCAGTTGGGGCAACAAACCGGCTTACGTCCAGCGCCATGACGGGACCACTTCTCCGATTGGTTTGGACGAATTGGACAAGGTGGGCGTCAACGACGCGCAGTTCATCCGCATCTATCTTGAAGCGGACATTCTCGAGGCCGTCGACCTGATCGACACGCCCGGCATTTCGGACCCCAAAATTCAGGCCGATGTCTGGCGCCGTGCGGTAGGTCAAGCCAACGGGGTGCTATGGTGTACGCACTCGACGCAGGCCTGGCGCGAGACCGAACGCGCCACGTGGGTTTCGTTGCCGGAACGGCTTCAGCACAACTCGCTTCTGTTGGTCACGCGCGCGGACGCACTGGATCTGAAAGACCGCCAGAAAGTGCTCCGCCGCATCAACCGCGAAGCGGGGCACCTGTTCAATCGGACAATCCTGTTTTCCGCCCGTGACGCGATCATCGCGCGTGACAAAACGGGCGACGCCGAGCTGTGGTCGCGCAGCGGCGGCGGCAAGATGATCGACAGCTTTCTTGAGATCACCGAGCAGATCATGGACAGCCGTGCGGAAAAACTTGCCCGCTACCAGATCGACAAGAGCCTCGCCAGCACGCCCCCGGTTCAACCGGTGCGTCCCGAACGATCCGATCGCCAGACCGCAGCCGAAGAGCCCGCGCCTTTCAAGTTGACCAACCCGCTGGATCAGGATGATGGATTCGAGGCGGTCCGGAACTCGGACGATGTGATCGCAACCTTCCCGGTTCGACCGGCCCGGGTGGAGCGCCGCGGCGAGTCGACCGAACGCGAGCGGATCAACCCGGATGACGCCGACCGTTTGCGCGCCGAAATGACGCCGGTGCCCGATGACGATTTGCGGGCCTTGTTCCGGGACGAGGAAGAGGATCGGCTCAGCGTCGCGGCAACTTCGACTGCGGTGACTCAGCTGGACGACGAAGACTTTGACGAGATCGATGACGATACGCTCGACGTCGAGGGCGACGAAATGCTGGTCGCAGATTGCGATGACCAGACCACCGATCAAGGCGCGCAGGACGAAGACCTGCTGGCCACGCTGTCAGAACGGTTGGTTGGCGAGTCCCCCGCGCCGGCGACGGACGATCAGGACGAGACACCGGCACCCAGTGTCGAAGACTCGGTCTCGTCCATCGCTTCGCTGTTGTCCCAGCAACAGGGTGACGATGCCACGACATATGAACCTGAGCCGGAATCGAACGGCCTGATTGCGGCCCAAACCCCTGAAGACCAGGAACCCGAAGCGCCTTGTGAGCAGGTCGGCGAAGGCGAAACCTCGCTGGAACACCTTTTGAGCGTGCCGGCAGGAGCTCCGCTCAGCGCGGCGGCGATGTGGCGGGAAATCGCGGCCAGCGAAGATATTCCCCAAGACGTGGACGGGCTGCACGCCGTGTTCCAGGCCTTTCTTGAGGAGTTCGACAAGATCGCTCACGAGCACACCGGGCGCGACGAACAGGACAGGATTCAACCGGTGCCAAATCCGAAAGACAGGGCGGAGTGGCATGTGTTGTAACCGGGCCTCAAGGGACACGCGGGAAACGATAAACCGTTTCCCGCCCCGAACGGCAATGCTACTCAGCGGCGCGACGGTTTCGAACCGCTGCGCCTTTGGGCTTAATAAGGGATAACAGAGCTTTAGATGACGATTGACGCCGCATTGACCACCGCCATGGAGACCATTCCCGACTGCATCGCAGCGGGATATGTCGACATGGAAACGGGCATGCTTCTGGGCATGTCGGCAACCGGTACCGAGGATGGCGCAGCCTTGGAAACCCTCGCCGTTGCGGTGGCAAATCTGTTTCAGGGCCGGGGCGTTCAAGCATTCGAAGCGCTGTTGGCCTCGGCCGGACTTCAGGATCCGGAGAACCCGGGATTTGGGGAAATCTCGGTGTTTTCGAACGACCGGCTGCACATCTTCATGCGGACCCGGGCCTATCCGGAACACGTGGTCTGCTACATCTGCCGCGACAGCGCGAATATCGGGCTGACGCTTACGAAATCACATCTCAGCCTGGGGCCGGTAGCGGCCGCAGTTTAGACGGGACCAGAGGGGGTCACGGCATGATGGCGACAGACATAATCGACATGCTCGAAAACATCGGGCGGTCTGCGACGCCCCGTTTGTCGCCGGCCGTTCGGTTGACCGGGGACACGGCCGAGGCCCGGCGGGCCAGCATACTGAACCTGATCCGGGGAACGGTTCTTCCAAGACGCTTGGAGTTCAACGCCCAGAACGGAACGATACTGGCGATCGAGGTGAACAGCTCACGGATCACGGATGTTTATTCGGCGAGCGCCGGCCCCCTTCTGGATTTCGAAATCGAACCGCGCGAAGCACTGATCGAAAAGCTGGCGCGGCTCGTGTCCGACCTGGCAGCGACCGCCCCTCCGATCGAAGTGGTGTCTCTGAAACCGGACGGGCCGCTGGAGGCGGATGACGTCGGCATCACGTTCAGCGAAATGCAGAAAGCCTGTGCCGAGATCGTTCTACCGTCCGAGCCACGGGTTTCGGTTGTCCCCGATCCCGTCGAGGATACGAAAGAGCAGGACAGCGCTGAAGGTGCAGAACCCAGCGTAGCCGCGGCTTTCTTCGACGGCGCCGAGCGGTTCGCCATGGGACGCCTGCTGACAAGTGCGCAGGGTGCGACCCAACAGTTCGATGGCGTGTGCGCAGATGGCCAGCCTCTTCACCCTTCGGATGATCTGTTGACCCGGTTCGCACAGGATCTGGCGGGGTGGGATACCGACAATGCCGGGCTGCTCGAGCAGCCGCAACTGATCGTCATGCGGCCGTCAGGTGGCAAGGGCGCGGGTGTCGCTCTGGTCCGGGATGGTCGCAATACAGCCGCCGCCGTACATGACGCGCGCAAGCTGGGTGCCGTCGTCAACCTGTGGAAATCTCTGCGGGAGTCGGTCTGATGGCACCGCTTTCGCGACAGTTGAAGTTAAGTTTGAAGCAAATCTTGGGTACCAGTTTTTAGGGTAGTGTTATGAGTGAGACCAACCGCCGGGAATTGATCCGGATCGCCAGCGAAATGAAAGAGGTGAGCAATGACGAGACCTGTCAGTTCATCTCTCGCATCGTTGACGATCTCAGCGGCCTGAAACCATCGATTGCATTCGTCGGGCAGATCAAGGCCGGGAAGTCCCGCCTGATCAACGGCTTTACGGGACAGGCAGAATTTCTGCCGTCGGACGTGAACCCGTGGACGACCGTGATCACCGACATGCATTTCGGACATCCCTCCGGGCGCACATCGGGGGCCGAATTCCATTTCTTCGACAACCGCCAATGGCAGGCGCTGATCGCCGAAGGCGAAGAACTGCGCAACATGTTCCCCGACGATGAGGACAGCTATAAGCGCGAGATGATCGAGGAGCAGGTCGAGGCGATGAAAACCCGCGCTCGTCTGCGCCTGGGTGACAGTTTCGAACAGCTGATGGGCCAGCATCACGACCTCGAAGAGCTGACCTCGGATGATCTAGCCCGTTATGTCTGTGCCGGGGATGATCCGACCGACGAAGCCGAACATGATCCGGGCTCGGACCGGGGTTTGTACAGCGACATCACCCGCAAGGCCGAGGTGTATTTCGATCTGGGCCACTTCCCGTTCCCGCTGACCGTGACCGACACGCCCGGCGTCAATGATCCGCTGTTGATCCGCGAAGAGATTTCGCGCCAGTACCTCAAGGAATCCGACTTTTTCGTGGTGGTTCTGTCCGCACACCAGGCCCTGTCGCGCGCCGATTTGAAACTGTTCCGGCTGATGCAGGCGCTTGAGCTGGGTCAGATCGTGGTTTTCATCAACAGGGTCGACGAATTGGGCGGCGGTGCGGAAGACGCGGCGAAAGTGCGCGCCGACGTTTTGGACGGGTTGGAAAAGGCGCTGGGGAAGTCCAGCATCGACGTTTTGATGGGCAGCGCTCAGTGGGCGCATTACGCACTGACAGGGGACGAAACCGGCGTCAACCACGACCACATCCTCGCCTGGCTGCGGGCGCATCCCGAACAGATGAAGCAATACCTTGCCGGCGTCGAAGAGATCAAACGCGGCCCCGGCCCCATCAGCCGCGAGGCGGTTCTGCGGTATGCTGCGATGATCGCCTCGGGCTTGCCCGATCTGCGCCGGCATGTCACCACCGCGCTGACTGATGGCCCGCGCAACGAACAACTGCGTATGGCGTGGCAACATCTGAACGGCTTTGCCCAGGGCGAGCTGGAGCGTAGCAAGGCCCGCCTCCGCGCGCTGGAAGAAGATGGCCAACCTTCGGACGATGCGGCTGGCGAGAATGACAAGACCCTCGCCGAGTTGCGCAAGCTGGTATCGGACAAAACCGCAGAAATCACTCGGGACATGGATGATGTTCTGGCAAACTTGCGTGGTGTGATGGATGACACCGTGGCCGAAGCCGTCGTATCGGTTGTGCGCGGACCCGACGGGCAATCCCCGTTGCTTGCAAAAGGTGGCGCAACCGAACTGAACTTTACACCGTTGCGCGAACGCATGCGCGAACTGGTGCAGGGTGCGACTCAGGTCATTCGCCAGCGGATGCTCAGCGAACTCTATGCCATCGACATGCAGGCCAACGCGTCCCTGCGGTCCCTGCCAGGCTGGCAGGAGCCGACCGACAGCCGTATGAACACCAGTGCCGTGCGCTGGTTCCGTCCGGACACCACCGCTCTGACCCGGGGTATTACGGTCGAGTTGCGGGTGAACTGGTTGTCGCGTCTGATTTCGCGGAAATCCGTCGTCTCTCGCGCCGAGCGCATGATCGTGCAGGAATTCGAAATGATCGGAGATGATCTGATCGATACCGCACGCGAGAACCTGCTGGAGCGCTTGAACACCGCTCTGGACCATTTCTTGGCCCTGCTCGCCGGGCATCTTGAAAACCGCACCGCGACGGGCGAGACATGCGAGCGCACCCAGGCGCAGGTCGATTTCGACCGCGCACGCCGGATCGCGGACGAATTGCAATCGACCTTTGGCGCTGAACACAGCGACGAACGACAAGCGGAGGCCGCCGAGTGATTGAATTTCCCGGAACCGAAACGGAAGTGCGTCAGCTTGACCGTTTTCTGACCGCAACCGAACGCCTTCCGTCCACGCCCGAGTTGGACGACATGCGCGCGCGGGCACAGTCCCACGCCGAGCGGTTGTCAAACGCGGTCTCAATCGGTTTTGCAGGGGAATTCGGCGCCGGGAAGTCCAGTCTTGCCAACATGCTCGCCGGAGCTGACATCCTGCCCACGGGTCCGCAACATCTGAAATTGCCTCTGGTGATTGTCACCTATGCGGACACCCCTGAAACGACCGTTGGGTGGTGGGATCGCGAGCCAAAGGTTTATTCCGGCATCGCGCTGGAAAAGGCTGCGGCCGACAATCCTGATTTTATCTCGGTGGGGCTGAACACCCCTGCCCTGCGCGAAATCTCGTTGTTCGACCTGCCCGGCTCCGGTGCGCTGGACGACACTTACAAACAAACGCTTGATTTGTTGAAATTCGTCGATTGCGCCATCTGGTGCACGAACGGAACCAACGCTTGGCGCGAGACCGAGCGCCATTTGTGGGCACAAGTCCCGCAAAACCTGCGCGACAACAGCTTGCTAGCCGTCACTCACACGGACCTGCCCCCTGTCCGCGACGCCCTCGATCGCGTTCTGTCGCGGTTGGAGAAGGAGAAGTCGGGCATGTTCCACGCGATCGTACCGATCGGGACACCAGTTGCCGTTCGCGCCATGGCGCAAGAGCCGGAACCGGACTTCGCCTTGTGGGAAACCTGCGGCGGCCAGAACCTTGCGGAGAAGGTGCTTGAAATTGCATCGCATCGCCGCCGAACGGATCTGGAGGCTGCGCGGCAGGACCTTGCCGCTGACTTCCTGCCGTTCTTGGAGACATTGACCGGCGCGGGCGAAGCCGCAGCCTCGGACACCAGAACGGTACAGCCCAGTCTGGAATCTGCGCTGCCGCCGCTGGACAACCCGATCCTCGAAGACTGGCTGGCGGCGATCGCCAGCATTTACGAAGACCTGCGCGACAGTTCGGACATCGAACCGGCCGCCTTCCTGCAAAGCTGTCAGGAAATTGTCGAGGATTTTGCTGAACGGCTGGAAAACGGGTCCGAGATCGATCCCGAAGCCGACTGGATTCCGGGCGAGTTCGAAAAGGCCACCGACCTGCTTCTGCTGCTTCAATTCGAGAGCGGCGAAGGGCCACTCAAGGATGCGATCAGCATACTGGCGCAGCTCAGCGACAACCTGGCGTGGGCCGGCAGCACGGTCGCTTCGGCCCCTCCGAAGACCGGAACCTGAGTCATTCCCGCAAAGATTGAGCCGCGGCGCGGCGAATCGTTAACACTGGAATCATGATTTCATTGTTTCGAATCCGTGGACCATGGGTCGTCTGGCGCCCGGACTGAATCCTTTTTTTCGCCGGACTACACTACATATATGCGCTTCGTCAGCTTTAGTATCAATATATTGATCTGCGCCCGAAACCGTTCTCAGTGAAGCCACGAGGCGGCCCCATTAAAGTCAAATTTGAAACGTCTAACCGTTCTCAAGTGTCCTGCGGTTGTGTTGGTTGTGTGTTCGCGGGCTGATTGCCCGGTTACTTTGGCCGCAAGTTTTTGGAATGATGGGCGGGAAGAAATGAACCACAACCAGGCTGTCGGTGCATCGCACGACGAACCTCAAATTCAAGGTCTGCAACCGGGCGCGAAGCTGCTGCGCGGCCAGTACGAAATTCTTCGCTTCCTCAGCAATGGCGGGTTCGGCATCACGTATTTGGCGCGTGACAGCCTGGAACGCGATGTGGTCATCAAGGAATGCTATCCGGGTGCCTTGTGCCGCCGCAACGGTGACCTGGTCGAACCCAATGATCCGGCCTTCAAGGACGACCTGCGCGCGATCATCGACCTGTTCATTCAGGAAGCCCGCAACCATGCTCGCCTGGTCCACCCCAATATCGTCGACGTGCACCAGGTCTTTGAAGACAACGATACTGCGTATATCGCGATGGACCTGATCCGCGGATGCGATCTGCTGGATTACATCGAGGACCCCAAGACCGAAACCGGCCCGGACTTTATCGTCCAAGTCACCGAAAAGATGCTGTCCGCGGTGTCGTTCATCCACCAAAGCGGGATGCTGCATCGGGACATTTCGCCAGACAACATCCTGATCGACGAAAACGGCGAACCGATCCTGATCGACTTCGGCGCCGCGCGCGAGCAGGCTGCCAACCAATCGGCCGCCCTGTTGACGCTTCGGGTGATCAAGGATGGGTACTCGCCGCACGAGTTCTACGTGCGCGGCTCGGAGCAAGGTCCCAGCAGCGACTTGTATGTGTTGGCGGCAACGCTCTACCACGCGATCAGCGGCGAGCGCCCGATCGACGGCCAATCGCGCCTGAATGCCTTCAACAACGGACAGAAAGATCCCTATCAGCCGCTCACCGGCCGCTTCCAGGGTTACCCGGACGGCTTCCTTGAGGCGATCGACAAGGCCATGGAGGTCCACGCGACCGACCGCCTTCAATCCGCACTGGACTGGTTGCGGATGTTCCGCGGCCCCGGTGTCGAATTCGACAGCTTTGCCTATCGCCCCGTTTCGGTAATTGTCGCCTTGGACGGCAAGGACGAAGAGGCCGAAAAGGCCCGCATCAAGGCCGAAAGCGAAAACGCCGAAGCGGTGGTAACAGCCCTGCTGGCCGGCAATTCCGATCTGGCTCTTGGGCACGGCGAAAAAAACGACGACGGACCGGCAAGTTTTGCCCAGAAGGACGAGCCCGCAGCGGCAGTGGACACGGTCGTCCAAAAAGGATCGGGCAGCAACGGCAAGTTGATCGCGGGTGTCGCCGCAATCGCGATTCTGGCCGCTGGTGGATTCTTCGTGATTTCCGGCGGCTCGACCGAGACGGACCCGGAACCGATCCAGACCGCGACGCCCACCGAAACGGCCGAACCTTCCGAAACGCAGACGGCCGAACCAGTGATCGCACCAGAAACGACCAAGGCAGAAGAAACCGCAGCAGCAACCGAAACAGAACAGCAGGTGGCAGAAGACCAGCCTGTCGAGCAGACCGCCGCGGCTGTCTCACCGCCGGCGGTGGAAGCACAGGAAGAAGCGGCTCAGCCCGAAGAACCCGTCGAAGTGGCGGCGGTTGCACCGAGCGCTCCGGTCAATCTTGCCGAGACCCAAGTCAGCTATGCCCATTGGGATGTCAAAATCCCGTTCTCGACTTCGCAGCGGCGCGCCTCGACCGGAAACATCATCGCCATCACCGGTGTGGATGCCGACCAGGACATGTCCACGATCGGTGAATGGGTTCAGCGAGGCGCAGCGATCTATACCCTGAACGGCAACCCTGTGCGCGCCGGAACGACGCTTGCCGCACAGGTTCTGGACAACCTCCAGGTTGACCCTGACGGCTATATCCGTGTCGCGGCGCGGTATCGCCCCATCGGACAGACCCGCGCGCAGAACGGCCTCCTGGCCCTGCCCGCAATCCGCGAGTTCGGGCTGGCCAACGGTTACTCGTTCGAAGCCCGCGGCGCCGATTTGCCCGAATGGCAGACGGTTGTTGCCGGAGCACCGGCCGCAACGGCAGGTGGCCTGCAGACCGGCGACATTCTTGTCCGCGAGACTGTCTCGGGAACTGAGATGATTGCTGCCGACAGTCTGGATACCGCGCTGAACGCGTTGGTTTCCGAAAACAAGCCCGAAGCACGGTTGGTTGTGCTTAGAAACGGGTCGGAAACAACCGCCGTGATGCCTTTGGCGCAGGAGTGATCATACCGGTACGTATTTGATCCGCCAGTTTGTGTTTGCTGAGGAGGATGCCGTGTTTTGGCCCTCCTGGTGGGGGCCGGCCCGCCGCGAAAGGTAAGAGTGTTTCAGGTTTCCAACTTCATAAGTGCCGCTGCGCCATGCGCAGAGGTTCGTAGCAGCCCCACGGGTCACCTAAGCCCGTGCAAGTAGTCAAAAGGTGTCGACACCATGTTCAAATACAAAAGCCCACTCAGCCGGCTTCTCGAGGGTGCCGGCAAAACCAAAGAAGCCGAAGGGTCGGAACCCGAAGTCGAAACGACAGACAAGGCCGAGCCGATTGCGGACTTCAATGCACTGCGCCAGGCTCTGGCTGGTGGAAACCTGAGCACGGACAGCTACGAGGAAACCGACGAGCTGATCCCTGAAGAGAAGATGCCCGATTTCGCCGAGACCGAACAGACGGTGGAAGAGGCAACAGAGAGCGAAGAAACAGCCGAAGCCGCGCCTGAAGCGCCGGAAGAAGCCGAACAGGTCGTGACGCTGCACGTTGCGGCAACCGAAGAAGAAGAGACCATCCAGTCGGTCATGGCCGAAACTGCCGAACCCGATCTGGAGGAAGTCCAAGAGGAAGAGGCCTCGGCGCCGACCCCGTTCGAGTTGCCGGAACCCATTGCAATCGAAACTGCCCCGGACGAAGCAGCGGCAAATGCCGAACCTGTGGCCACCGAGCCCGAAGAACCCGAAGCCGCCCCGGAAGTCGCCGAAGCGCCGGCCTCGGATCGTCGGTCGCGCGTCAAGACCACCTTCCTCGGGTTCGAGCGCCCTGACACACATGTGCAGGAACTGATCGAAACAGCCGCGCCGGTGGCCAAGACCGAAACCGCAGGCGCGACATTCCCGGTCGGTTGGCTGGCAGTAACCAGTGGCCCCGGGCGGGGGTCCAGCATCACGCTGACCGAAGGGCTGATGCAGATTGGCCGCAACGATGACCAGGCGATCCAATTGGATTTTGGCGACACCGGGATTTCACGGTCGAACCACGCCGTCATTGCTTATGACCCCGAAGACCGCAAATGCTATCTGGGCCATGGCGGCAAGGCAAACCTTGTGCGCCTGAACGGCAAACCCGTCCTCAGCACCGTGCCGCTGTCCAGCGGCGACCTGATCCGCATCAGCGAAACATCGCTGCGGTTCGTGGCCTTCTGTGACGAAAACTTCGACTGGCGGGACGCATAACGGATGCTGGCTACTCCGGCATATGACATTGCACTGATCCTGGATCAGGGTCAACGCGACACGCAGGAAGACGCGGTTGCCTCGCGGGTCTTTGATGCCGCCAACGCCGGTTATGTCGTGGTGGCAGACGGTATGGGCGGTCACGCCGCGGGCGAAGTGGCTTCGGATCTGGTGGTCAAGTCCTGGTGCGAAGTGCTCGACGCAGTTCTGGAGACTCCGGAATTGACGGAGAATACGCTGCTGGATGCGCTGCCCATGGCCGCAATGCAGGCCAACGCGGCCGTGGCGGGGTACAGCGACGACCAGCAACAAGGCTTCAACATGGGCTCGACCCTGCTGGGAGTTCTGCTGCTGGGCAACAAAGTGTTCTGGATCTCGATCGGCGACAGCCCATTGTACCTGTTCCGCAACGGCGTTCTGTCCCAGATCAACGAAGATCATTCGATGGCACCGGTCATCGACGCACAGGTAACCCGAGGGGAGCTGTCCGAAGCCGAAGCGCAGTCCCATCCCGACCGCAACCAGCTGACCTCGGTCATCATGGGCGCGGCGATCCCCAAGGTCGACTGCCCCGAAGACGCACTGGAACTGACGACCGATGACATCCTCATCCTCGGCAGTGACGGGCTGCAGTATCTGGGCAACCACGACATCCAGTCCATCCTTCAGGACAACGCTTCGGCCCTCTCCCAGGACATCGCCGACAGCCTCCTCAAGGCACTGATCGCCAAGGGTGATCCGGATCAGGACAACATTTCAATCGCCGTCATCAAAACGGCCCGACAATAACAAAAGCAAAGCAACAGGACCCATGAGAACACACCTGATCATATCCAGCATTGCCCTGGCGGCAGCAACGGGGGCAGCCTCGGCGCAAGAGGCATGCTCGACCTACGAGATCCAGCGCGGCGACAGCCTGCGTGAACTGGCCATCAAGGTCTATGCGACCGAAGACTATCGCATCATCTACGACGCCAACCGCGACACGATCGGGCCCAACCCCAACATCATCCGCGTCGGCGACGTTCTGACCTTCCCCTGTCTCGAGGATGTCGGCCGCGCCGCGCCTGAACCGGAAACCGAGGCCGAGCGCATGGCCGCCGAGATGGCAGCCGAACTGGTCAAGGCCGCGGAAGAACGTGCCGCCAAGGCCATTGCCGAGGCCGAAGCCCGCGTTGCGGAGGCCCAGCAGGCCAGCGACAAGGCTGTCATCGAAGCCAAGGCAGCCGCGAAGAAGGAAATCGAGGCCGCCCGCGCAGAAGGTGCCGCGTTGATCCGCAACGCCGGTGACGGCACCCGCCCCGAGATCCGCGACCGGCAGTTGTTGCTGATCACCGGGGGCAACTACGCGCCGTTTACCGACGAAGCCCTGCCCAATCGCGGTCTGTACACGAACCTAGTCGAAACCGCGATGCTGCGGGCGGCGCCGGAACAGGCCTACAAGATCCAGTTCGTGAACGACTGGTCGTCGCATCTGGACCTGCTGATGCCCACCCTGGCCTTCGATGCCACGTTCCCTTGGTCGCGCCCGAATTGCGAAGAAGCCGAGACACTTTCGGAAAGCGACCGGAACCGGTGCGAGACCTACAACTTCTCGAACCCGTTCTATGAAGTGGTCGATACGTTCTTCGCCAAGGATGGCTCAGGCTACGAAACCTCGCTCAGCTACGCGGAATTCGTCGGCACCACGATCTGCCGCCCCGAGGGCTGGTCAACCTCGCACATGGACGCTGTAGGTCTTTATGAGCCTGCGATCACCATCTTGCGCCCCGTCGATCCGGACGAGTGTTTCCACGCGGTCATGGACGGGCGGGCTGACCTGGTCGCCATCGAAGCGCATCTGGCCGTCGAGGCCATCGGTCGGCTGGGCTATGAACACAAGATCATCGAAAACCCCAACCTGGCGGCGATCAAGTCGCTCAACGTCATGACCCACAAGGACAATCCGGATGGGGAAGCGATCCTCGAGACGCTCAATCAGGGTCTGGCGATCATGCAGCAATCGGGCGAATGGCGCGACATCGTCTCGACCGCTCTGCGGTACCAAATGGAAAACGGATAAGGGCCGGAAAGGTCTGACAAAACAAAAGTCTGGAGGAAGTGGACATGTTTGAAATCAATCTGAAGAAACTGGTGGCGGCAGCCACCGCAGCAACCGCCCTCAGCGCCGGCGCCGCCGCCGCTCAGGAGGCCTGTACCAACTATACGGTTCAGGACGGTGACACGATGGCAACCATCGCCATCGCGGCCTACGGCACATCGAACTACCAGCCGATCTTCAACGCAAACCGCAACGTCATCACCAACCCGAACTCGCTTGAGCCGGGCATCGTTCTGGCCCTGCCCTGTGAAGACGGCAGCCTGCCGAATGGCCGCAGCGCGCAGGAAATCATCGCCGCGGAAGAGCAGCGCGCTGCAAGCGTGAAACGCTCGAGCGTCTATGAGCCGCCGATCAAACTGGTCACGGGTAACGGCTGGGCGCCCTTCGCAGATGAATCGCTGAATGGCGGTGGTATCATCCCGCGTCTGGCAACCACCTCGTTGCAGCGGGGCGGCAACGCCCGCGACTATTCGGTCAGCTTTGTTGACGACTGGAACTCGCACCTGGAAACCCTTCTGCCGCTGGGCGCGTTCGACGTGTCGATGGCATGGAACATGCCGGACTGCACCAACCGCAGCTACGAATGGTCCTGGGAAACCGAGGTGCGCTGCACGCAGTTCGACTCGTCGGTCCCGGTCTATGACATCGTGGTCGGTTTCTACACCCTGCCCGAAAGCCAGTTTGCCAACGCGACCACCTTTGACGAGCTGAAAGGGTCGACCATCTGCCGCATGGACGGCTGGTTCATCCACGATCTGGAACAGCAAGGTCTGATCAATGGCGACACCATCACCTTGATGCAGCCGATCACCGCGCGGGAATGTCTGGATGCCGTGCTGACCGGCACTGCAGATGTTGCAACCTTCGAGGTCCAGCTGTTCTCGGACACCATGGTTGAAATGGGCCTGAACCAGAACGACCTGATCGAGAACCCCTTCGTGACCTCGCTGTCGTCGCTGCGTTTCATCGCGCACCGTTCGAACCCGTTCGGCAAGCAGTACCTGGCCATGCTGAACAAGGGCCTGAACGAAATGCGTGAATCCGGCGAATGGTACGCGATCGTTTCGGACTCGCTGCGCGAGCACAACGACAAACTGATGGCCGCGTCGAACTGATCCCTCGGTTCCGCGAATGACTGGGGCTGGTCGACTGACCGGCCCCTTTTTTATTCTCCGATCAACTGATCCAGCCGACCCGCAAGGCCGCCGGAGGGCTAAGACGGTTTTTTACCAAACAGAGGTCTGCCGACGGACGACCTCCGGTCGAGGTTGTCTGGCAGATGACCGCCACTGCAAGCACCCGAATCACTAAGACGCTCGCACACCACTATTGCTGTTTTAACGACGCTCGTGAGTTACGTCCGCCGCGGATTCAACCGAAAGCGCTTCAGTTGCGGACAGAAATACGGGAAAACCCTTATATTCCCTTTTGCTCAATTCAGGTACGGTAATCGCAACACTACATTCGACCGGTGAGGCCATTGGCCGACACGCTCACTCGACAAATGACCAGCATATGGGGTGCTGGTCATTTTGTTTTTTAGGATCGATCATCAGCAGAACAGGGTATGCCTAATTCGAGCATTGATAGATCCCATTTTGCCCTAGAAAAATTATCCCGCTTCCCGGCGTTTCTTGAAAGATACTAGCCGGCTATCTGAGAGAACGTCTGGCACGGATCTCAGCGTTGAAATGCGTGTGACGACCTGAGCCTATCACCAGTGATGTGACCTGCCTGTACTACTCGCTCAACCATCACGAAAGCCTGAGAGATTGCTTGATGGTTACCGGCGTCGGTTTGGACGCGAGCGCAGTGCGTGGCACTTGCCACGCACGCGGT
>NZ_JBQFRL010000003.1:0-379166 GCF_056537385.1 Ruegeria sp. CF2 | reverse complement strand
CGGGATGGAGCAGCCCGGTAGCTCGTCAGGCTCATAACCTGAAGGTCGCAGGTTCAAATCCTGCTCCCGCAACCAAATCCACAAAATCAAAATACAGCCCGCTAACACAAAAATTGATCCACTGGATCAATTGCTCAACGTCTTCACCGCGTCAGGCTCAAAACCAGAAGACGCAGATTCAAGCTGCGCAGTTTCACAAAACGCTTACAAGAATTTTCATGCCCTTCGCAATTTAGTGATGTCTCCGTACTGTAAATTAAGTAAGTCTCATCGAATGGTCGTTGCTTAGCCAACACAGAAGCACAGGTCCGCAGTCTAAGGTGATAACATGCTGTCGAGTTTTGGATGGAAGTGGTTAAAGCTTTTGCTAAACCGCCAACAAAAAACTGAAGGCGATGCGCTTCGCGTGTTGTCGGATGATCTTGGCCACTATCGAAGCGTACTTGAGGTGCGCTGCGTAGACGCTGCGGGAGAAGAGATCCCCTGGTACGCATACTCGGCGATTGAATACATCGATTCGTATGATTTGAACGGAGTTCGCGTTCTGGAATATGGCAGTGGGCACTCCTCAGTGTTTTATGCAAAACGTGGCGCGAAGGTCACCGCGATTGAGCATAATCAAGGATGGTATGATGAGGTGTCAAAAACGCTGGCCCGATCAGCAGGGTTTGACATTCATCTCGCCACCGAACCCGAAACATATACCCGGAGACCTGAAGTGGCAGATGCGGATATCGTGGTGATCGATGGAACACATCGCCGTCTTTGCGCAGCGTATGTCTTGGAAGAGGTAAAGGCCGGTCGAACTGTTCCTGCGCTGATTGTCCTCGACAACTCTGAACGCTACCCAAGGGTTCTGGCTTCTCTCGATGCTGCAATGAGGTGGCCTCGTGCTGATTTCACCGATTTTGCCCCTATCAATGCGTATCGGCAGGTCACTTCGATCTATTTTAATCCCGCTCGTCAGATCTCGCGCCGTAGGGCGCCAGTTCCGATCGGCGGTCTGGGAGAGATTGCGTCGGATGACGGACCGCTTTAAGGCAGGTGTATTCGTATTACTGACTGATAAGGGTTTTCATAGGCCGAGCCAATGCGTGCCGGGGCATGGGCGCGGGTCGCGCGTCCAAGGCCGCTGGGTGTGGCGGGTATGCCAGGGCACCCATCTCGCGATCGGCCACAAGATTAAGTAAGCCTCCCGTGGCAATACCAACTAGGGCATGCCTCCGGCCTAGGCTTTGACCCCCGTGTTGGGCAGATTGTCCTGCAGAGAGCCCAGCGCGAAAAAGGTCAGCCTCGGCATAGACAACTTAGCTTTGCGCACCTAATGTTTCTCACTAAGGGTTAGCAGAACATGCTCTCAAATGCGAAGGGTTGTAGTGTTGACAGATCTTTGGGGTGACGCCCAATGTCTCCGTAGTTCTGGTCACAAAAAATCAAACTTGGTTTTCGCAAGCAAATCAACTACTTAAATCAGATGCGAAGCGCGCGCCTTAGAGTGCCACCGCAGACTGCGTTCGTGGAAAAACATGCTTGTTGAGCATGCATATTCAAGTGATCTTGCGTGCAGATGTCAGTGCACTTGTAGAAAGAAGGTTGAGATGAATATTCTTTTCACTTTTGACAGAAATATGATCGCGCCATTGTCGGCGGCGCTCTATTCACTAGCTGCCACAAATGTTCGAAGTGATTTGGAATTGTATCTCGTTCATGGTTTTCCCGTATGTGACGAGCTGCTTAAGCTGCAAACCTTTTGCAACGACATTGAGCTCCGCACCCAGTTCATTGAAATCTCAAACAACGCGTATTCGGAGATTTGGGGCACCTTGCGGGATGAACCGCATATTTCATCGGCAGCGCTCTACCGGTGTTCTTTGGGGAGCATTCTTCCAAAGACTGTTACCCGGGTCTTGTATTTAGATTGCGATACTTTGGTACTCAGTTCTTTGGCGGAACTATATGATCGAGATCTCCGTGGCAGCATAGTTGCGGCATATCAGGTTGGCAACGCACTTCATGAGGATTTGGGCGTGGGTCCGTCACAGTATTTCAGCTCAGGCGTTATGTTGATTGATCTAAACCTCTGGCGGAAACAAAACGTCGAAAGACGTGTGTTTGAAGTTCTTACAACCATGTCCGATCGGCTTGTCTGGCATGACCAATGCGCGCTGAATATCGCACTTGCAGGACAAGTCATGGGATGCGAGCGGAGATACAATTATACATTTTATCCTACACGTTTGATCGGCGATTTCGAGGTGCCGGTTATACTTCATTTTGCGGGTTCCGTTAAGCCGTGGACTGCGCCACTTAAGCACCCTTGGGGCGGCATCTATTGCGAAATGGCCGGGCGCACGCCTTGGGCCGAACAACTGGATTTATCGCCCGATGCTGGAATGTCACCGAAGCGCAGATATCGCCGCCATTTGCTAAGGCGCTTTGGTTTGCACTGGCTCGCCCGTCGGATTTAGCTCACGAGAAACTGTGCTTGGAACCGGCCGCAGAGTACTACTTCATCGATCTTGCCACTCACGCGGCGGATTTGTTGCCTTTCTCTCAGGCGAATTTTTGCAATAGTATCAACCGTCTATCGTGACATAGCAGCGGACCACTTCAGTGGGTGAAGACTGAAATTCTGCCGGGTGTAGTAATTCTATTGTATTGCCAACCGAAAAGGGTCAACTGTCGGCGGTTTCATGCTCCCGCAACCAGCAAAGTCGAACAAAACACCGAACGAGCCGCCCAAGGGCGGCTATGCTCGTTCTCCACCGCACACTTGGCACCAACCCAACAATCGCCGACAAACAAAACGTAATACACGCGCAAAATGCGCAAGAGTTGCAGCGCGCCACCAAAAAATCTCAGCACCTGTCGAAATCTGAGAAAACCCGACGTCCTTGGGGCACGAACCTGAAAACAGGAAGGACGATAGATGGTTTTTTCAACGACACCGATTTATGCGTTGCTAGTGGCGATGATCTGGCTCGTCTTATGGTTTCGTGTCTCGGGGATGCGGTCGGCCACGGGCCAATCCATCGGCGATGGCGGCGACATGGCGCTGATGTTGCGCGTGCGCCAACACGGAAACTGCCAGGACTGGGCGACCTTCATATTGATATTGATGATGCTGGGCGAAGGGGGCGGCACAGCTACACTATACCTAAACGCGGCGGGCATTTTGCTGGTCATCGGACGAGCTGCGCATCCTTTCGGGCTGAAGATTGACAATGCCGGCCACCCGCTCCGCTATGTCGGTAATGGAACCAATGTTCTGGCCGCGCTGATCATGATGATCTGCATCGCAACCCGGATCTTCGGTCTTTGACCCAGAACTTTTGAAAAGGATTATTGCTATGAAATACATGCTGTTGATCTACACAGACCCCGCGCAAGAACCGGCCTATGGCACCCCGGAGTTTGACGAGATGATGAGTGGCTTCTTTGCCGCCAATGAGCGGATGAAAGCGGATGGTGTTCTTTGCGATGGCGAGGGTCTGCAAGGGATCGAAACTGCAACCTCCCTTCGGATCCGCTCCGGAAAAGCTGAAACCATGGACGGGCCCTATGCCGAAACGCGTGAGCATCTGGGCGGATACTATGTGGTTGACGTTGCCGACTTGGATGCGGCGCTGAAATACGCGGCGCTGATCCCGGCCGCCAACTACGGCACCATCGAGGTTCGGCCTCTGATGGACTACAATCCGGCTGGATAATCCATGAAGAACGCCGCCCCCAAGGCCATTGCAGTTGGACATGTCATTGATGATGTGTTGCGGCGGGATCGGGGGCGGCTTTTGGCCGGACTGATCAACCGGTTGGGTGACTTCCAGCTGGCCGAGGACGCACTGCAGGAGGCCGCAATCTCGGCCGTGAAACACTGGAGCCGCAACGGAGTTCCGGACAACCCGACAGCATGGTTGATGCGGGTTGGTCTGAACAAGGGTATCGATCGCATTCGAGCGCAACATAGGGAAGGTCGGAAAACGGCAGCCCTGGCCATAACCCTGCCCGAGTCCGTGGCGGACGACATGCCTGAGCCGATACCGGATGACCGGTTGCGTCTGATCTTCACCTGCTGCCACCCCGCGCTGGACCAGAAGTCACGCATCGCGCTGACTTTGCGCACGGTCTGCAACCTGACCACACGGGAAATCGCTGCGGCATTTTTGGACAACGACCAGACGATGGGCCAGCGCCTGTCCCGAGCCAAGGCCAAGATTCGCGCCAAGGGGATTGGTTACTCCGTTCCCGATCCGGAAATCTGGCCGGAACGTTTGGATACGGTGCTGACGACCCTCTACCTGATCTTCACCACCGGGTACGTGACCGAGGATACAGGGCCGCGGGACCTCTGCCACGAAGGTATCTACCTTGCGCGAGTTCTGCGAGACCTCCGACCGGAAGAGCCCGAAATCGAAGGTGCGCTGGCCCTGATGCTATTGACCGATGCCCGCCGCCCTGCGCGTATCGACGCTGATGGCGCTATGGTACCCGTAGAGGATCAGGACCGAACGCTTTGGCGGCAGGATCAGATACGTCAGGCGCAGCGGCTCCTGCAAGCTGCGGTCGACCAGAGAAAACCGGGACCGTTTCAGCTCAAGGCCGCCATTGCGGATTGCCACATGATGGCGCCGGTCCCGGATTGGCGGCAGATGTCCCTGCTGTATCAGTCCCTATGGGCCTACGAGCCAACCCCGGTGGTTGCCCTGAACTGGGCCGTCGTGATGGCCGAGACAGGTCATGCCCAACTGGCTTTGGACAAGCTGGACAGCCTGCGGCCCGATCTTGACGATTTTCAGCCCTGGCACGCGGCCCGCGCGCATGTTCTGCAGAAGACGGGCCGCTCCGTCGCGGCGGCCGCAGCCTATCGGCAGGCCATAGAGGCGGCACCGAACCTGGCGTCCAGAAAGTTTCTGCAACAAAGGCTGCGGTGGCTCGCGCACTGAGGATCTGACATGATCGGGCGCCATTGCGCCGATTGCCTGGAATGGGACTCAGCTGGTGCCTTCCGTGCGGGCCAGCATTTCCTTGCCGACCCGCCGATAGTTCACGAAGGAATTGGCGCTCATGACGACAAAGAAGCTGTCCATATCAATCATGACATAGCCCATTTCCAGAAGTTCACGGGTTAGAGCCGTGATGTCCTCTTGGTACAGCCTTCTCCGGCCACACAGTTCCCGCAGCAGCTTCTGCGGGATGCGATACCGGCCCGAGGCCTTTCCTCCGAATTCCCTGGTATAGAGTCCGGCTAGGGTTTCGGCGGCATTCGTGATGTCAGACATTCTATATCTCATCCAATTTTGTCTATAGACAAAATTTTATCACCTATATAAAGGAACGACAACCCAATTGAATGGCCAAGGCATGGACGGAAACGTAGACATTCCCTCAACCGACGATGAGCTTTCGCTTCGGATCAAGGAAGCGGTCGAGCAGTCCAATGCGTCCGAGCTTGAGGCGCTTCTGGATTCGCTGACCAGCAGCGAAGCCCTGCGCGAAGTTCTTCAGCTGACACCGGCCGAGCGCGATACCGTTCTGGAGATCGTGCCCGTTGGACTTGCCGCGGAACTGGTCGAAGAAGCGCCAAACGAGATGGCGGTCGAGCTTGTGGAACGCCTCAAGCCCGAGCGTGCTGCCGAGATCATCGAACAGCTGGATTCGGACATTCAGGCCGACGTTATCGGCGAGTTGGATACGCCGGATGCCGAGGCCATCCTGTCCGAAATGGACGCCGAAGAGGCTGCGGATGTCCGCCTGCTCAGCACGTTCGAGGATGACACCGCCGGCGGTCTGATGATGACCGAGGTGTTCAAGTTCCGCGACACGCAGACCGTTGGCAATGTCCTGCGCGAACTTGCTTCGGACGACGAGGATTTTGAAAGGTATCGCGGGCAGCACCCCTATATTGTCGATTCCGAGGGGCGCGCCGTGGGCGTGGTATCGCTGCGCAGCCTGCTGACCGCCAAGCGCAGCGAAAAGCTGACAAGCATCATGGTTCCACCACTGACCGTGACCGTGGATACCCCGTTGGAACAGCTGGAAGACGTGTTCAACGATCATCCTTTCCTGGGGGTGCCGGTGGTTTATGCCGACGGAGTCCTGGCGGGTGTCGTGTCCCGCACGGCGGTGGCAGAAGCCACTCTGGAACGCTCGGAAAGTGAAAGCCTCAAACGTCAGGGTGTGGTTGGCGACGAGTTGCGCTCGATGCCTTTGTCGGTGCGGTCCCGTCGCCGGCTGGCCTGGCTTGCGGCCAACATCGTGCTCAACATCATCGCGGCCAGCGTGATCTCGGCCTACGAAGAAACATTGGCCGCAGTGATTGCGCTGGCCATCTTCCTGCCGATGGTATCGGACATGAGCGGCTGTTCCGGCAACCAGGCCGTTGGCGTCACCATGCGCGAATTGAGCCTTGGATTGGTACGGCCGCAAGATGCCATGCGGGTCTGGATCAAGGAGATTTCGGTCGGGGTCATCAATGGGATCGCGCTGGGTATTCTGATCGGGCTGGTCGCGTGGTTCTGGAAAGGCAATCCGGCCCTGGGTCTGGTAATTGGTACCGCGCTGGCACTCAACACGATGCTGGCGGTATCCATCGGCGGTGTTGTTCCTTTGCTGCTGAAGCGGATCGGACAGGACCCGGCCGCCGCAAGTGGCCCGCTGTTGACCACGATTACGGACATGGCCGGCTTTTTCTTCGTGCTCAGCCTTGCAACCCTTCTGATGCCCTGGCTGGTGTGATCATGGCAAACGTTTCCGACAAGGGTCAGCCGCAGATGCCGAAGGTCATTGGTTGGATGGAATACATCGACCTTCCCGACCTGCCATTGAACGACATCAAGGCCAAGATCGACACTGGCGCCCGCACGTCAGCGCTGCATGCAACCGACATTCGGCGGTTTCAACGGGACGGACATCACTGGGTGTCCTTCCTGACGGAGGTACCGGGCGGAGAAGGCATGATCCGTATCGAGGCTCCGATCAAGGAACGGCGCAATATCAAGAACACCAGCGGAATTCCTGAAAACAGGATCGTCATCCGAACCACCATCCGGTTGGGCGACGAAACCTGGCCGCTGGATCTGTCTCTGACCGATCGCACGAACATGACCTTTCAGATGATCGTGGGCCGGGCGGCGCTGAAGAACCACGCGATCGCCGTTCACACCAAGCGCGCGCATCTGTTGCGCGGCAAACCAAAACACCAGGACAAAGGGGATTTGTCATGAAGATTGCCATGCTGGCGCGCAATGCCAACCTGTACACGCACCGCCGCCTCAAGGAAGCGGCCGAGGAGCGTGGGCATCAGCTCGACATCATCGACACCCTGCGGTGCTACATGAACATCGCAACCCGTCGCCCCGAGATCTATTACAACGGCGAAAAGCTGACGGGGTATGACGCGGTGATTCCGCGGATCGGTGCCTCGGTCACTTTCTACGGAACCGCAGTGCTGCGTCAGTTCGAAATGATGGGTGTCTACCCGTTGAACGAAAGCGTTGCCATCGGTCGGTCGCGCGACAAGCTGCGGTCGATGCAGTTGCTGGCCCGCGACGGTGTCGGTCTGCCCGTCACAACCTTTGCCCACGACCCCAAACAGACCGACGAGGTGCTGAGACTGGCCGGTGGCGCGCCTATCGTCATCAAGCTGCTGGAAGGGACGCAAGGCATCGGTGTGGTTCTGGCCGATACGGACCGGTCCGCCAAATCGGTTGTCGAGGCGTTCCGCGGTGCGGGTGTGAACATCCTGCTGCAGGAGTTCATCAAGGAAGCCGGCGGAACCGACATTCGGGCCATCGTGGTGGGCGGCAAGGTTGTCGCTGCGATGAAACGCACCGGCGCCGAGGGCGATTTCCGCTCGAACCTGCACCGCGGCGGTTCGGCCAAGGTGGTCAAGCTGACCCCGGAAGAGCGTGCAACGGCCGTTCGCGCGGCCAAGTCGATGGGCCTGAATGCCTGCGGCGTCGACATGCTGCGCGCCAACCACGGCGCTGTGGTGATGGAGGTCAATTCCTCGCCGGGTCTGGAGGGTGTGGAAAAAGCCACGGGTCTGGATATTGCCGGAAAGATGATCGAGTTCCTGGAAAAGAACGCAAAAGCCGGGGCCACCAGGACCAAGGGCAAAGGGTAACGGCATGGCAAAGCGGCAGCCAATCACGATCGGCCACGCCACGGTGGCGCCGGGGTCGCGGCTTACCGTGGATCTGCCGGTCAGCGTTCTGTCGGACCATACCCCGGTGACCATGTCCGCGCATGTGGTGCATGGCCGACAGGACGGGCCTACCGTTTTTGTCAGCGGTGGGGTGCATGGTGATGAGGTGATCGGCGTCGAGATCATTCGCCGCCTGTTGCGTGCGCCCAACCTGGCGACCTTGAAAGGCACGCTGATCGCGGTGCCGATCGTGAATGCGTTCGGCTTCATCAACCATTCGCGCTATCTGCCCGACCGTCGCGACCTGAACCGGGTGTTTCCCGGCAGCGAGAACGGGTCGTTGGCCTCGCGGCTGGCGCATCTGTTCATGACCGAAATCGTCGCCCGCTCGGATCTGGGGATCGATCTGCATTCGGCGGCGATACATCGCACGAACTATCCGCAGATCCGGATCTCGCCCGACAACCCTCGGACCAAGGAACTGGCCAGCGTTTTCGGAGCACCGATCGTCATCCAGTCGCCCCTGCGCGATGGATCATTGCGCGGCGCGGCGAAGGCGCAGGGGAAAGATATCCTGTTGTACGAAGCGGGCGAGGGTCTTCGCCTGGACGAACTGTCGATCCGCGCGGGCCTTGCTGGCATTCTGCGGGTGCTGAGGCACATGGGGATGGTTCCCGCCAAGCGGATCTCCAAGCCCAAAGCGGCACCGCAGTTCTGTTCGTCCAGCAAGTGGTTGCGTGCCCCGATGGGCGGAATCCTTCGGATCTACAAAGCGGACGGTGAACTGGTTCGCAAAGATGATCTGCTGGGTGCCGTATCGGACCCGTTCGGCGAAGCCAGCGAGGACATCATCGCTCCGTTCGACGGCTTGATCGTCGGGCGCGCGGTCATGCCTGTGGTGAATGAGGGCGACGCCGTGTTTCACCTGGGGCGGGTCGGGTCCGTGGAAAAGGCCGAAGACTCGATGGAAGATATCAACGCGCAGCTTGAAGATGATCCCATGTTCGACGAGGACGAGATCATCTGAACGGTCCGACACGGATAAGAGACTGGCAATCCAGACACTTGGGGCGGCCTTGGCCGCCCTTCTTTCATCCCAGGCGTTTCTTGAACCTGAGCGTCGCAGCCAGCATCCCAAGGACGGCAAACCCGATCATCCACAGAATGTCACCGCGCAGAGCGTAAAGCGTTGCATCCCGCAGAACCACGCCGCGGATCATGTCCATGAAATGGGTGGCCGGCAGCACTTGGGCGATCACCTGAACCGGTTTGGGCATCCCGTCGAACGGGAACATGAACCCCGACATCAGGATCGAGGGCAGCAGAACGAAAATCGTCATCTGCATGGACTGCAGCTGGTTCTGAGCCAGCGTCGAGATCACAAGGCCAAGCGACAGGCTGGCGATGATGAACAGAAGCGTTACCACCAGCAGCGGGATCATTCCTCCGTTAATGGGGACGTCGAACAGGAAATGTCCCAGCCCGAGGATGATCGCGACCTGCAGCAAGCCCAGGAAGATGTAGGGAATGATCTTGCCGATCATCAGCTCGATGGATTTGACCGGGGTGTTGATCAGCATCTCCATATTCCCCCGCTCGCGCTCTCGGACAATGGCGGCCGAGGTGAACAGGATCATGGTCATGGTCAGGATGACACCCACAAGGCCGGGCACGATGTTCACCGCCGATCGTTGCTCGGGATTGAAATACAGCGTGACCTCGAAGGTCGGGACCTGACGGTTTGGCGGCTGTCGCAGCAATTCGGTCAGTGGCATGCTGCGCAGGGATTTGATGGCGCTGGCCACCATGGTGTCCGACCCGTCCACGATCCAATGAGCCACGGGGCGGCTGGATGTCTGGTTGGTGGCGTTGGGCAGGCCCAATCCGATGGAGGGGCTTCGGGCAAGCCGGTCATCGACGTCGGGCGGAATGATGAACGCGGCGCGCACGGTGGACTCGGTGATCGCCTGCTCGGCCTCTTCCGGGGTCGTGAAGACCTCGGTGATGGTCACGACCTGCGTGGCTTGAACGATCTGAGCCAAGGTCCGGGACAGCGACGAGTCGGCCTGATCCACGATCCCGACCGGTATATGGCGGATGTTTGTGTTGATTGCGTATCCGAACAACAGCAGCTGGATCAGCGGGATCATGACGACCATGGCAAAGGTCATCCGGTCCCGCCGCAGTTGCAGCAGCTCTTTCTTTAGAACGGCGGTGATACGGCGGAGCGATTTCATTGGGCAGGCCCCTTCGTCGCGCTGACGAACACGTCTTCCAGATTGGGGCGCTGCACGGACATCGCCACGTTGGGAAAGTCCGACAGGCGCGACGTGATCATCGCCATCGGATCGGTTTCCGACTTGTCCACCAGAACGCGCAATCGGGCACCCACCTGCGCCGTCGACAGCACCTTGGGCGTGTCGTCCAGAAGGTGTTTGACCTGCCGCAGCCCCTCACCCTCGACCTCGATCACGGTGGCGTTCAAGTCTTCCATCAGTTGCCGGGGCGATCCATCCGCCTTTTTCACCCCATGCTCGAGGATGGCCAGCTTGTGACACCGTTCCGCCTCGTCCATAAAATGCGTGGACACGATCATCGTCGCGCCCTGATCGACCAGGTCGAACAGCTGTTCCCAGAAAGACCGGCGGGTTTCGGGGTCGACGGCCGATGTCGGCTCGTCCAGAAACAACAGCTTGGGCCCGTGCAGCACCGTCGCGGCCAGCGCCAGTTTCTGCCGTTGCCCGCCGCTCATGCTGCCGCTCAGTTGATTGGCGTTTTCGGTCAGGTCGTAGGTTGTTAGCAACTCGTCGATCCGGTCGGCGGATTTGCGGCGCGGCATTCCGTAGATCTCGGCGGCAAAGCGCAGGTTCTCAAGCACCGTCATGTCGCGGTAATACGAAAAGATCTGCGTCATGTACCCGATTTCATTCTTCAGCGGCTCGGCGTATTGCGGCATCGGTCGGCCCAGCACCGAGACGGATCCGCTGCTGGGCGTCAGCAGTCCGGTCAGCATTCGCATCGTCGTTGTCTTGCCGCAGCCGTTCGGGCCCAGAAACCCATAGATCTGACCCTGGCGTATCTCCAGGTCCAGGTTGCTGACGGCTGTCTTTTCCTTGAACCGGCGCGTCAGACCCTGGGTCGAGACCACCAGATCGCTCATGGCATCTTCACCTGAACGGGAATGCCTTCGGGCAGATCTCGGGCGGTTTCCGGCAGGTCGATTTCTGCCAGATAGACCAACCGCGTCCGATCATCCTTGTTCAACCCGTAGTAGGGGGTGAAGGACGGGTCGTCGCTGACCCATCGCACGGTGCCCGTCAGAGGTTGGTCCAGCCCGTCGACCCGAACCTCGAGAGAGTCTCCGGGAGCGATGTCCACCCGGCTGGGTTCGGGGACATAGACGCGGGCGAAAGGGGCCGCGCCGGACACCAACACCGCGACCGGGCTGCCCTGGGCGACCCGTTCCCCCAGGTTCCAGGGCAGGGAATCCAGGATGCCGTCCCGTGTCGCAACAACTGTCAGGTCATCCAGAACGGTCTGCTCGGCGGCAACCGCCGCTTCGGCCGCCCGCACATTGGCCCGGGCCACCGACAGATCTTCAGGGCGGGTTCCGTTTTCCAGTTCTTTCAGGGACTCCCGAGCGCTTTCCAGTGCCGCCCGAGCGGAATCGCGTGCGGCAATATCCTGGTCCAGGCGCGCCTGGCTGACGACCGAGTTGACGACCAGCTGGGAATTCCTCTGATACACGGCCTCTGCGTCCAGCAGACGCGCCTCGGCCCCGGCGACGTTGGCGCGCGCGATCGCAATCTCCTCCTCGCGCGGGCCGACTTCCAATTTCAGCAGCGTGGCCTGCGATTTTTCCAATTCCGCCTGCGCGAGGTTCAGGTTCGCGGTCTGCAGATCCGTGTCGAACCTGACCAACACGTCGCCGACCTTGACCGGAGACCCTTCTGCAACAGGCAGTTCCACGATGATCTCATTGGCCGTCGCCGTCAGCGCGACCCGGTCCCGCGCCAGAACTCCCAGCGCGGTGCCGGTATTCTGGCCCGAACATCGGTCCAGCAACGCAGCAGGGAGAATGGCCATGACCAGCAGCGGAATCGGCAGGGACAAATTCATCAAATCATCGTCTCCTTGATCGGGGCGGTTTGGTATCGGTGTCAATTTCTGCCCCGACTCAAAGGTTTAACAGAGGACGGAGAAATCACAAAAGCAGAACCAAACGGGCCAATACGAAGCCATCCAAGGTCGCCCGGGCTGCAAATTCAAGAGATTGGCACCGCCCACGACTGGCTGAGTTCTATCCTGACCGCGGTGCAATGATGGGCAAGAGCGCGGGCACACACAGGCCGCAAATAATCCTTGCAACCGGTTGCAAAAAAGAACATGCTCCCGCCAGAATTATACCCAGAGGTCACAATGCTCAGAATCGGATTGCTTGGAGCCGGGCGCATCGGAACCGTCCACGCGCAAGCCATTTCGGACCACCCGGACAGCACGCTTGTTGCGGTTTCGGACGCAATGGAAGACGCCGCCGCACGTCTGGCGCAAGCTCATGGAGCCGTGGCGCACACGTCGGAGGACATCATCGCCGACCCGGATATCGACGCGGTGCTGATCGCCACGCCGACGGATACGCATTCGGACCTCATCGAGGCGGCGACCGCCGTGGGCAAGGCCGTTCTGTGCGAAAAGCCGGTCGATCTGGATCTGAACCGCGCCCTTGCCTGCCAGCAAGCCGTGGCAGGTACCGGTCAACCGGTCATGATCGGGTTCAACCGGCGTTTCGATCCGGGCTTCGGCGCATTGAAATCCGCCGTTCAGTCTGGCGAGATCGGAAGCCCCGAATTGCTGTCGATCACCTCGTTTGATCCGGCGCCGCCCCCGATTTCCTATGTCAAAGTATCGGGCGGATTATTTCGGGACATGACGATACATGATTTCGACCTCGCCAATTTCATCATGGGTGACTTACCAGTCACTGTTTCGGCCGTTGGCACATCGACCGTGGACCCGGCCATCGCCGAGGCGGGGGATGTGGACACCGCCGTCGTCACCATGACCTACAAGGACGGTCGGATCGCCGTCATCAAGAATTCTCGCCGGGCCGTATACGGCTATGATCAACGGGTCGAGGTGTTGGGGTCCGGCGGGCTGCTGCAGGCGCGCAACGTGCTCGAGAACAACCTGGTGAAATCCACGTCCGATGGCGTGATCAGTGCCAAGCCGACCTACTTCTTCCTCGAACGCTACATGCCTGCCTATCGGGCGGAATGGGATGCGTTCGTGACTGCGGTCAAGACCGGATCCGCCGTGCCGGTGACGCTGGAAGACGGCGTCGCAGCGCTGGCCCTGGCCGAAGCTGCGACCCAATCGGCCAGGACCGGTATTCCGGTAAAGCTGGAGGAGATTTTGAAACCGGTTGCAAAATGACGTGAAGTATTGAAACTGAAACGGCCCCGATGCGTATCGGTGCGACAGAGATTCGGCCTTGCCGGATGAATGGGTCCAGGACCCGGACAAGACAAAAATCTGTCCTAGTGGGAGGAAACGTAATGAACAAATTTTTCAAAGGTGCTTTGGCCGCCGGCGCGCTGGCGCTGGCCACTCCGGCCTTTGCGCAGGACATCGTCGTGGTATCGCACGGCCAGGCCAATGACGCGTTCTGGAACGTGGTCAAGAACGGGGTCGAGCAGGCCGGCACGGATATGGGCGTGAACGTCGAATACCGCGCGCCCGAAACCTTCGACATGGTTGCCATGTCGCAGCTGATTGACGCCGCCGTGAACCAGGAACCCGACGGGCTGATCGTCTCGATCCCGGACGCCGACGCGCTTGGCCCCTCGATCGAACGCGCGGTTGCCGCGGGTATCCCGGTGATCTCGATGAACTCGGGCTCGGACGTGTCCAAGGAGCTGGGCGCGGCGCTGCATGTCGGCCAGGATGAGTTCGACGCCGGCAAGGCCGCCGGTGAGAAGCTGGCCGAAATGGGCGGCAAGAATGCGATCTGTGTGAACCACGAGGTCGGCAATGTCGCGCTGGACCTGCGCTGCGCGGGCTTTGCTGAAGGCTTTGGCGGCAATGTGACCGTTCTGCCGACGTCCAACGACCCGTCCGAGATCGAGTCGAAAGTGTCGGCGGCTCTGGCTTCGGATGAAAGCGTCGATACCGTGATGGCGCTCGGTGCAAGCTCGGCCGGTGAGCCCACCGTGGCCGCCGTCAAAGGGTCGGGGCGCGACGTGAACGTGGCCTCGTTCGACTTGTCGGCCAACTTCCTGCAGTCGATCGTCGATGGTGACGCGGCCTTTGCGGTGGACCAGCAGCAGTATCTGCAGGGCTATCTGCCGGTCGTGTTCATGGCGCTGAACGCCAAGTACGGCCTTATGCCGGGCGGCAACGTGCCCTCGGGTCCGAACCTGATCACCGCCGACAAGGCCGGTCAGGTGGTCGAGCTGTCCGCTCAGGGCATCCGCTGAGACAGGCGGGCTGAAAATCGGGGCGGCGTCAGGGCGCCGCCCCTGCCAAACGGGAGGAAACCATGACCGAGTCTGCACAAGTGGCGGTGGACGAACGGATCAAGAAGGAGCCGTTCCTGACCAAGCTGATGAAGCGGCCCGAACTGGGGGCCATCGCAGGGGCGATCCTTGTCTTCATCTTCTTCGCCATCACGGCCGATGAATCGATGTTCACGCTTGCCGGCATCATGAACTTCATGACCCCGGCCGCCCAACTGGGTATTCTGGCCATCGGCGCGGCGCTGCTGATGATCGGGGGCGAGTTTGACCTGTCGATCGGCTCCATGGTGGCCTTTGCCGGCCTGTTCTTCGGGGTCTGCGTGGTGACCTGGCAACTGCCCTTGGTGGCCGCGATCCCGATGACTTTTGTCTTCGCCGCCTTTGTCGGGGCAATCAACGGCACCATCGTCATCCGCTCGGGTTTGCCATCCTTCATCGTGACGCTGGCGTTTCTGTTCATTCTGCGCGGCTTGTCCCTGGTGGGGCTCAAGGCGGCAACCGGCGGGTCGACCCAGCTGCGCGGCGTGCGCGATCAGGTCGAAAATGACTGGCTCGCGCCGTTCTTTTCCGGCGAAGCCTTTGCCAGCCTGTTCACCTGGCTGGCCGAAAAGGGCCTGATCGACACGTTCAAAAGCGGCGCGCCCAAAGTGCCGGGTGTCCCGGTTGAAATCCTGTGGTTCGTGGCCTTCGCCATTGCCGCCACCTATGTTCTGCTGCGCACCCCGGCCGGCAACTGGATCTTCGCCTCGGGCGGCGACCGGGTTGCGGCGTCGAACTCGGGCGTACCGGTTAACCGGGTCAAGATTTCACTGTTCATGCTGACTGCCTGTTGTGCCGCGCTGGTGGCGATCATCACCGTGATCGACGCGGGCTCCACCGATGCGCGGCGCGGCTTCCAGAAGGAATTCGAGGCGATCATCGCCGCGGTGATCGGTGGCTGTTTGCTGACCGGAGGGTATGGCTCGGCCATCGGGGCGTTCTTCGGGGCGATCATCTTTGGCATGGTGGTCATCGGCCTGACCTATACCGATTTCGATCAGGACTGGTTCCAGGTGTTCCTGGGGGCGATGCTGCTGATCGCCGTTCTGTTCAACAACGCGATCCGCAAACGCGTAACCGGGGAGCGCTGACATGACCGAAGATACCAAGTTCCACCACGGCGACGCGGTCAAGGACGTGGCCCCGGTCGTCGAAATGAAAGAGATCGAGAAGCATTTCGGCAACATCATTGCGCTGGCGGGCGTCAGTTTCGACGTCAAGCCGGGTGAATGCCACTGCCTGCTGGGTGACAACGGGGCGGGCAAATCGACCTTCATCAAGACGATGTCCGGGGTGCACAAACCCACCAAGGGCGAGATCTATTTCGAAGGCCAGCCGATGTCCTTCGACACGCCCCGCGACGCGATGGAGGCGGGCATCGCCACCGTATTCCAGGACCTGGCGATGATCCCGCTGATGAGCGTCACGCGCAATTTCTTTATGGGGCGCGAGCCGACCAAGGGGAAAGGCCTGTTGAAACGGTTCGACATCGAGCACGCCAACGAGGTCTGCATGGAAGAGATGCGCAAGATGGGCATCAACCTGCGCGGCCCCGATCAGGCGGTGGGCACCCTGTCGGGGGGCGAACGTCAGACCGTGGCGATTGCCCGTGCGGTCTATTTCGGCGCCAAGATCCTGATTCTGGACGAACCGACCTCGGCGTTGGGCGTGCGGCAGACATCGAACGTGCTAGCCACCATCGACAAGGTGCGCCACCAGGGCATCGGCGTGGTCTTCATCAGCCACAATGTCCGGCACGCGTTGGCCGTGGGCGACCGGTTCACGGTTCTGAACCGCGGCAAGACGCTGGGCACCGCCCGGCGCGGCGAGATCTCGCCCGAAGAGCTGCAGGACATGATGGCCGGCGGGCAGGAGATGGCCGAGCTGGAAGGGTCGCTGGGCGGTACCGTCTGAAGGTTTCTCCCCGGTGTCCCGTATCGTGCGGGGCACCAATATCACCAGGGTCCGGCAGGCCGGGCCACCCGGTCTGGGTGGTGGGCGTGTCGGATCCTTTCACGACAGAATGATTGCAACGGATTGCCCATAGCGGCCTCGTTCTGAAAGGGATCATGATGAGCAAGACAATCCGACTGACCGCGGCGCAGGCCTTGGTGCGTTACCTTGGCGCGCAGATGAACGAAGACGGCGAGCCCTTCATCGCCGGTGTCTGGGCGATTTTCGGCCATGGCAACGTGGCCGGTCTGGGCGAGGCGCTGCACGGTGTGCGCGACAGCCTGCCCACCTATCGCGGTCACAATGAACAGACCATGGCCCATTGCGCGATCGCCTATGCCAAGCAGATGCGGCGCAGCCGGGCCATGGCGGTGACCTCGTCGATCGGGCCGGGGGCGACCAACATGGTGACGGCCGCCGCGCTGGCCCATGTGAACCGCCTGCCGGTGCTGCTGTTGCCCGGCGATGTGTTCGCCAGCCGTGGCCCCGACCCGGTGCTGCAACAGACCGAGGATTTCACGGATGGCACCGTCAGCGCCAATGACTGTTTCCGCCCGGTCAGCCGCTATTTCGACCGGATCACCCGGCCCGAACATCTGCTGACCGCTCTGCCGCGCGCCTTCCGCACCATGACCGACCCGGCCGATTGCGGGCCGGTGACCCTGGGCTTTTGCCAGGACGTGCAGGCTGAGGCCTATGACTATCCGCTCAGCTTCTTCGAGCCGTGCATCTGGCACCAACGTCGCATCCGCCCCGACGCAGGCGAGCTGGCCCGCGCGGCCGAGGCCATCCGGTCGGCCAAACGCCCGATCATCGTGGCCGGCGGCGGTGTCCATTATTCCGGCGCGACCGACGCGCTGCAGGCCTTTGCCGAGACCCACAACATTCCTGTTGCCGAGACGCAGGCCGGCAAATCGGCCCTGGCCTGGGATCACCCGCTGAACCTGGGCCCGGTCGGCGTGACCGGGGGCGAACCCGCCAACACCGTGTGCGCCGAGGCAGATCTGATCCTGGGCATCGGCACGCGGTTTCAGGATTTCACCACCGGGTCTTGGGGGCTGTTTTCCAACCCCGAGCGCAAGATGGTCTGCCTGAACACCGCCGCCTATGACGCCACGAAACACGGCGCGATGCCGCTGTTGGCCGATGCGCGGGTCGGGATCGAGGAATTGGGCGCGGCCCTTCAGGGCTATCGCGCCGACCCGGTTCCCGACACGCTCAAGGCCGAGTGGTTTGCCAAGGTCGATGCGCTGACCCATGCGCCGGGTGACGCCAACGCGCTGCCCACCGACATGCAGGTGGTGGGTGCGGTACAGCGCGCGGCACATGACGACACGGTGGTGATGTGCGCCGCCGGCACCATGCCGGGCGAGCTGCACAAGCTGTGGAAGGCGCCGCGTCCGGGGGCCTATCATATGGAATACGGCTTCAGCTGCATGGGCTACGAGATCGCCGGCGCCATGGGCATCAAGATGGCCCAGCCCGACCGCGACGTGATCTGTTTCACCGGGGACGGCACCTACATGATGGCCAACTCGGAAATGGCGACGGCGGCGATGATGGGGGTGTCCTTCACGGTGGTGATCACCGACAACCGGGGCTTTGGCTGCATCAACCGGCTGCAGATGGGCACCGGCGGGGCCGAGTTCAACAACCTGCTGGACCATGCGGTGCACGAGACGCCCTCGGCCATCGACTTTGCGGCCCATGCGGCGGCGATGGGGGCGACCTCGGTCAAGGTCGCCTCGATCGCCGAGCTGGAAGAGGCGCTGGCCAAACGCGGCGAAGTCAAAGGCCCCTATGTGATCGTCATCGAAACCGACCCGTACCCCTCGACCGAATATGGCGGCACGTGGTGGGAAGTGGCAGTGCCCGAGGTCAGTGTCCGCCCTGCAGTGAATGAAAAACGCGCAGCCTACGAGGCTGCCATCAAGGAAAGAAACACCAAATGAGCGTGAAGATCGGCATCTCTCCGATTGCGTGGCAAAATGACGACCTGCCCGACCTGACGGCGGCGTTCACGATGGAACAGGCCCTGAAAGAGGCGCGTCAGATCGGCTATACCGGGGTCGAGCGCGGGCAGCGGATGCCCGCCGATACCGAGGGGCTGCGCGCCTATCTGGAAGAAAATGACCTTGCCCTGTGCGGTGGCTGGTGTTCGGGCAATTCGCTGCTCAATGATTTCGCCGCCGAACGCGACGCGGTGCGCGCGCAGGTCGAACAGTTCGTGGCGTTAAACAGCCCCTGCATCGTCTATGCCGAATGCTCGAACACGGTTCAGGGCCAGATCGGCACCCCGGTCAATGACCGTCCGCAGCTGTCGAAGGATGAGATCAAGGCCTACGGCGCCAAGATCACCGAACTGGCTAAGTGGATGGCCGATCAGGGGATGCCGATGGCCTATCACCATCACATGGGCACGATCATCGAAAGCGAAGATGACGTGAACTGGCTGATGGAGGGGTCGGGACCCGAGGTGAAGCTGTGCTTTGACACCGGGCATCTGCTGTTTGGCGGCGGTGATGTACTGGCAACCCTGAACCGCTGGGGCGATCGGTTGCAAAATGTGCATTTCAAGGACATTCGCCCCGGCATCGTGCGCGACACGCGCGGCAACCGGCGCAGTTTCCTGGATGCGGTGATCGCGGGGGCCTTCACGGTGCCCGGCGATGGCTGCATCGACTTTCAGGAGGTCGCCCATGCGTTGAAAGCCCTGGATTACGAGGGCTGGATCGTGGTCGAGGCCGAGCAGGACCCGGCCAAGGCCCCGCCGTATGAATACTCGAAGATGGGGTATGACCACATCGTCGAGGTCTGCGGTCAGGCCGGCTTGACGATCACGGCCTGATCTTTCGCCCCCCGGGGCGCCGCCATGGGAAAGGAGCGTTTCATGGTCCGTCAGCAACCTGGTTTCGCCGGCTATTTCGGCCCCGAGTCCTGTGATCTGGACGAATTCAAGGTGCTGACCTCGCAGAGTCTGCGGCCCGAGCAGGTGCCCCACGCGGCCGCGGTGGAAAAGAACGTGCCGGTCTATGACATGCGCGCGCTGCGGTCCGCCTTGGAAACCCCCGACACCCGGCGCGCCCTGCTGGCGGAATGGGGCTGGGTTCTGGGTCAGTCAGCCGGGGTGATCGCGCTGAAAGGCGCCTATGCGGATACCGCGGTCATCGACCGGGCGACCGAGGTGTTTCGCCGGATCATCGAAGATGAGCGTCAGGCCGGGGGCGGCGAGGGCGATCACTTTGCGGCCTCGGGCGCGAATGACCGGGTGTGGAACGCGCTGCAAAAGCAATGCCTGCGCGACCCCGAGGGCTTTGCGCTCTATTTCGGCAACACGGCGATTGCCGCCGCCTGCGAGGCCTGGCTGGGCCCCGATTACCAAGTGACCGCGCAGATCAACCAAGTGCGGCCAGGCGGCAAGGCGCAGCAGGCGCATCGCGACTATCACCTGGGGTTCCAGACCGCCGACAAGGCGGCCCAGTTCCCGGCGCATGCCCATATGGTCACCGCCGCGCTGACCCTGCAGGGCGCGGTCGCCCATTGTGACATGCCCATCGAGAGCGGCCCGACCAAACTGTTGCCCTTCTCGCAGCTGTATGGCCCGGGCTATGTCGCCTTTCACGACGACGCGCACAGGGCGCATTTCGAACGGGCCTGCATCCAGCTGCCGCTGGCCAAGGGCGATGCGGTGTTCTTCAACCCGGCGCTGTTCCATGCCGCCGGCGAAAACCGCAGCGCCGGCATCCACCGGATGGCCAACCTGCTGCAGGTCTCGTCGGCCTTCGGGCGCGCGATGGAGGCGGTGGACCGCAAGGCGATGTGTCTGGCCGTATTCCCGGCACTGATGGCGCTGAAACAGCGCGGGGATCTGGATGATGCCCGCATCGGCGCCGCGATCGCGGCCACCGCCGAAGGCTATCCCTTTCCGACCAATCTGGATACCGATCCGCCGGTGGGCGGAAACGCTCCGCCCAGCCAGGCCGACATCCTGCGCCGGGCGGTGTCGGAAAGCTGGACGCAGGCACAGTTGCAACAGGCGCTGGACGCGCGACAGGCGCGGCAGGCGGCATGACGGAACCCGGGCGGCCGGTGCTGCCCCAACACAGGTGAAACCGATGGCAGAACTGCTGAGAAAACCGTTCGGAACCCATGGAAAGGTGCATGACATCACGCCGGCCAACGCTGGCTGGCGCTATGTGGGCTTTGGCCTTTATCACCTGCGGGCCGGCGAGCGCGCCGCCGAGGTCACCGGCGACCGCGAGGTCATTCTGGTGATGGTCGAGGGCAAGGCCCGGATTACCGGCGCCGGGCAGGATTGGGGCGTGTTGGGCGACCGGATGAACGTGTTCGAAAAATCCCCGCCCCATTGCCTGTACCTGCCCAACGGCACCGAGTGGGAGGCAACAGCCGAAACCGATTGCGTGATCGCCGTGTGCTCGGCCCCGGGCAAGGGCGGCCATGCCGCGCGCCGGATCGGGCCCGAGGGCATCACCCTGACCGAGCGCGGCAAGGGAACGAACACGCGCTACATCAACAACATCGCGATGGAGGCCGAGGACTACGCCGACAGCCTGCTGGTGACCGAGGTCTTCACCCCCAGCGGCCATTGGTCATCCTACCCCAGTCACCGGCATGACGAGGATGACTATCCCCGCATCACCTATCTGGAAGAGACCTATTACCACCGCCTGAACCCGGCCAGCGGCTTTGGTATCCAGCGCGTCTATACCGATGACGGTCAGTTGGACGAAACCATGGCCGTGTCCGATGGCGATGTGGTACTGGTGCCGCGCGGGCACCACCCTTGCGGGGCGCCCTACGGGTTCGAGATGTATTACCTGAACGTCATGGCCGGACCGCTGCGCAAATGGCGTTTCGTTCCGGCGCCCGAAGTGGAATGGATCATGGAGCGCGATAAATGACCAAGGGTTTTGCCATCTATCCCTGCCTGAAAGGGCGCACCGTATTCGTGACCGGCGGGGCCTCGGGCATCGGGCGCGAGATCGTGCGCGGCTTTGCCGAGCAGGGGGCCAAGGTCGGCTTTGTCGACATCAACGCCGAGGGCGGCAACGCGCTGCTGGCCGAATTGGACGGACCCCACGCCTTTGCCGCCTGCGACCTGCGCGACATCGCGGCGTTGCGGTCGGCTTTTGACGAGCTGGCGGGCGCGCTGGGCGCGGCGGATGTACTGGTCAACAACGCCGCGCATGACGACCGGCACGACTGGCGCGAGGTCACGCCGGACTATTGGGACGAGCGCATGGCAACCAACCTCCGCCACATGTTCTTCGCCATCCAGTCCGTGGCGCCCGGCATGATCGACAAGGGCGCGGGGTCGATCATCAATATCGGCTCGAATTCCTGGTGGGAGGCTGGCGCGGGCTTTCCCGCCTATGCCACCGCGAAATCCGCAGTGCACGGCCTGACCCGCACCATGGCGCGGGAACTGGGCGATCACCGGATCCGGGTCAACACGGTCGTGCCCGGCTGGATCATGACCCAGCGCCAGAAAGACCTGTGGGTCACCCCCGAAGCGCTGGCCAAACAGATCGACCGCCAATGCCTGCCCGACCCGATCGACCCGGTCTATGTGGCGCGGATGGTGCTGTTTCTGGCCTCGGACGACGCTGCCATGTGCAGTGCCGGAAACTTCATGGTCGAGGGCGGCTCGATCTGACGGCCATTGGGTCGTTCCCGCCCGGAATGGAGATGCGCCGGCGCACTGGGACCGGTTGACGGATCGACACCCGGCAAGGAAAGATGCGGGATGATTTCCTACGTCACGGTCGGCGCGAACGACATCGCGCGTGCAAAACGGTTTTACTGCGCCTTTCTGCCGGACCTCGGCTATGCGCTGGAGGAGGGTCCCGAAGGGCTGAGTTTCGCCCTGCCGGTCCCGCCGGGCCAGCAACCGGTTTTGCCGGAATTTTGTGTCAAACCGCCTTTTGACGGGGCTGCGGCCTCGGCCGGGAATGGTGCGATGGTCGCCTTCGAGGCACGCAGTCAGCAGCAGGTGCGCGACCTGCACGCTGCCGCGCTGCGGGCCGGCGGGTCGGACGAAGGCCAGCCGGGCTTTCGCGCCATGTACGGGCCGCGGTTCTATGTCGGCTATCTGCGGGACCCACAGGGCAACAAGATCGCCCTGTTTTCCAGCAACCCAAACGAACCGGGGCGCGACGACTAGGATCCGCCATCGCGATTTGCAGAACAGCCAAGGCCGGGACGGTTATCGCTGCGGCGGCGCTCCGAAGGCGCGGATCACGGTGCGGGCGGCAGCCATGACCGGATCATGGGTTTCCTTCAGGATCGTCACCCGGTCGAACCGGTCGGGGTCGCGGTTCACGGCCACGCGCAGGGCGGCGCCGAAGGCCATGCGCAGCTCGGTCCCGATGTTGAACTTGCAGATCGCGGTTTCACGCGCCAGCCGCGCGCGCTGTTCGACGGGCACGCCCGATCCGCCATGGATCACCAGCGGCACATTGGTCACGGCCTGAATCCGGCGGATGCGGTCCTCGTCCAGCCCGCCTTCCTTGTTCTGCTGAAGGTGGACGTTTCCGACCGAGATCGCCATCGCGTCCACGCCGGTCTGGGTGGCGAAGGTGGCGGCCTCGTCCGGGTCGGTCCCGGCCGAGCCTTCGCCGCCAGAATAGCCGACGAATCCGATCTCGCCCTCGCACGAGATCCCGGCGGCATGGGCCATTTCGGCGATCGCGGCGGTCTCGTCGATATTCTGCTGCAGCGGCTTGCGCGATCCGTCGAACATCAGCGAGGTGAACCCGCTGTCAAGCGCAATCTTGCAATCCTCGAACGAATAGCCATGGTCTAGATGCGCCACGACCGGAACCGAGGCGTTTTCGGCCAGATACCGGAACATCTTGCCCAGAACCGGCAGCGGCGTGTGTACGCGGCAGCTGGGGCCGGCCTGCAGGATCACCGGGGCGTTCTCGGCCTCGGCCGCGGCGACATAGGCGCGCATGTCCTCCCAGCCCAGCGTCACCAGGCCGCCGACGGCATAGCCCTGTTCAAAGGCGGGTTGCAGGACGTCCTTGAGCGTAACGAGGGTCATTTGAACTTGGCGATCATGTCTTTGATGCCCGGGATCGTCTCGATCTGATAGGCGTGGGTGGGTTGGAAATACTGCACCAGCGATCGTTGGGTCAGCCCGCCGAGGATGGTGAAGTAATACATCTCGTATCCCGGCAGAACGCAGCAGGGGTGATAGCCCTTGTCGATGCAGATCGTCGAGCCATCGACGATGTGATAGGCATCACCCGGTTCGTTGTCCTCGCGCTGCAGCATCTGCAGGCCCGAACCCCAGTTGGGCTTGAAGCGGAAATTGTAGGTTTCGTCATGCCGGGTCTCGTCCGGCAGGCGGTTGGTGTCGTGCTTGTGGCTGGGAAAGCCCGACCAACCGCCCTGACCCACGGTGAACAGCTCGCTCACCAGCAGGCGGCCGACCTTGTCATGCTGCTTCTGGCCCAGGATATGCTTGATCTTGCGATGGGTCTTGGTGTCGTCGCTGCCATACTGCACCAGATCGTGCTCGCGCACGTCGAACGGGTCCAACACCTTGTCATACTTTGCGCCGGCCACGAACACCTCGGTCGTTTCCGACACGCAGACCATCTGCGCCCGGGCCCCCGACGGGACATAGGCCCCCTCGGGCTCGCCATCCCAGACGTTCTCGCCCCGGTTGCCCAGATGGGCAAAGCGCACGCCTTCGACATCCACGTCGACGCTGCCGGTGGCGGGCACGATGCAGGTCTCGTATCCCGGGACCTGGTATTCGAAGGCTTCGCCCCGCTTCAACTTGACGATGTTGAAATAGTTCAGCGGCACGGTCGGGTCATCGACATCGACGATGGGATTGTTCTGGTTGTCGAACGGGGGGATGTGCATCGGGCTCTCCTATCCGGCCGGGGTGGGGCCGGGGTGGGACGCAAGGAAGGCGTCCAGGTCTTCGGTGGTTGGCATGGCGGGCGCGCAGCCCGGTTTGGACACGACGATCGAGGCGCAGGCCGATCCGCGCAACACCGCCTGTTCCAGCGAATGGCCCGCCGCGACCGAGGCCAGCAGCCCGGCCATGAAGCTGTCGCCCGCGCCGTTGGGTTTGACGGCCCTGACCGGGTAGATGCCCGTGTGGATCTCTTGCCCGTCGGTCAGGGTGACGGCGCCCTTTTCGCCCATCTTGTAGACGACGATGCGGCCGGGTTTCTCGGCCAGATCGCAGGCTTTCCGGAAGCCTTTCTCGATCCCGCCGGCCATGAAGCCGAATTCTTCGTCATTGCCGACGATCATGTCGCTGGCCTCGCCCGCGCGCGACAGCACGTCGGCGGCGACCTGCGCCGAGGGCCAGCTGTAGGGCCGGTAGTCGATGTCGAAGATCACCGGCAGACCGGCCTTGCGCGCGTTTTCGAAGGCGCGGAAGGTGGCGCTGCGCGACGGTTCGGCGGCAAACACGGTTCCGGCCGAGATCGCCGCGCTGAAACGACCATAGTCGACCCGGTCCATGTCATCTTCGGTGACCTGAAAATCGACGGCGCCGTTTCGGTAGATGACGTTCTGAAAGTCCTCGATGCAGCTTTCATAGACCGCCAAGGACATGCGGTATTCACCGCCGACGACGCGAATGAAAGAGGTGTCGACACCATAGTGATGCAACTTGTTGAGGCAGAACCGCCCCACCGCGTCATCCGAGACGGAAGTGATCAGCGACGCCTGGCTGCCTAGCTTGACCAGACCTGCGCAGATATTTGCGGACGAGCCGCCCAGATCGGCGCGGAACATGTCGGCATGTTCGCTTTTGACACCGACCGGATCGGCGAACATGTCCATGCCAGCGCGCCCGAAAACGGCAAACCGGTTTCCTTTGATGCCGTCGATCAAGTGACTCAAACTGTACCTCCCAGGCATTTTGATCCCGCCGATCCGATGGACCTTGCATTGGATCGATTCTCACGATACTGATTTTGCAACCGGTTGCAATCAGTATGTTCGGAGCCGCCCAAAATGCCAGAAATCGGAATTGGAATCGTCGGAGGCGGCTATATGGGCAAGGCCCATTCGGTGGCCATGTCCGCCGTGGGCGCCGTGTTCGACACCGCGCTCAGACCGCGGCTCGAGATGATTTGCGCCTCAAGCCTTGACAGTGCCGAACGCTACCGCGCCGCCTACGGGTTCCGCCGTGCCACCGCCGACTGGCAGGCCTTGGTCAAAGATCCGGTGGTCGAGGCCGTCGTGATCGCCTCGCCCCAGTCCACGCACCGGCAGATCGCCGAGGCGGCGCTCGCACTGGGCAAGCCGGTGCTGTGCGAAAAACCGCTGGGCGCGTCGCTCGAGGACAGCCGCGCCATGGTGGCGGCGGCCGAGGCCTCGGGCACCGTCAACATGGTTGGGTTCAACTATATCCGCACCCCGGCCAGCCAGTTTGCACGCCAGTTGATCGCCGACGGCGCGATTGGCGACATCACATGGTTCCGCGGTGAACATACCGAGGATTTCTATGCCGACCCCGAGGCCCCGGCGACCTGGCGCACGACCGGCATGGCCAACGGCACCATCGGCGATCTGGCGCCGCACATGGTCAATGGCGCGCTGGCTCTGGTGGGGCCGATCGCGCAGGTCATGGCCGATGTGGAAACCGTTCACCACACCCGCCCGGGCGGTGCAGTGACCAATGACGACCACGCCCAGATGATGTGTCGGTTTGAAAACGGCGTCATGGGGAACCTATATTTCAGCCGCATCGCGACCGGCCGCAAGATGGGTTATGCCTACGAGATTTCGGGCACCAAGGGCGCGATCCGGTTTGACCAGGAGGATCAGAACGCCCTGTGGCTCTATCGCCGCGAAGGCCCCGAGGCCCAGCGCGGTTTCACCAAGATCCTGACCGGTCCGGAGCATCCCGATTATGAGCCCTTTTGCCAGGGTCCCGGCCACGGCACCGGATATCAGGATCAGATCATCATCGAAGCCAAGGATTTTCTGACCGCCATTCATTCCGGCCGGAGCAACTGGCCCACCTTCCGGGACGGGCACGAGGTCAACCGGGTGCTGGCGGCGGCGCTGGCCTCGGCCGACAGTCGCGGCTGGCAGGACGTCGGCGCGTTCTAGGCCCGGCACGTTTTCCAACATCGTTCGCAGAGAGACCAAGACCATGGCAAAGTTGAAATGGGGCATGATCGGGGGCGGAGAAGGCAGCCAGATCGGACCCGCCCACCGTCTGGGCGCACAGGCCGACGGCCTGTTCGAATTCGCCGCCGGCGCGCTGGACCACCGGCCCGAGGCGGGGCGCACCTATGCGCAGCGGCTGGGTGTGCCCGCCGACCGCGCCTATGGCGACTGGCAGGAAATGCTGGCCGGCGAAAAGGACCGGCCCAACCGGATCGACCTTGTAACCATCGCCACCCCGAACGCCACCCATTTCGAGATCGCCAAGGCGTATCTCGAGGCCGGGTTCAACGTGCTGTGCGAAAAGCCGATGACCATGACCGTGGAAGAGGGCGAAGAGATCGTGCGCGTGGCCCGGGAGTCGGGTAAGATCTGTGCGGTCAACTACTGCTATTCGGCCTATCCGATGGTGCGGCAGGCCCGCGCCATGGTCCGCGCCGGCGAGATCGGCAAGGTGCGCCTGGTCGTCACCAATTTCAGCCACGGCCATCATGGGGACGCCACCGACGCGGACAATCCGCGCGTGCGCTGGCGTTATGATCCGGCCATGGCGGGCGTGTCGGGGCAATTCGCCGATTGCGGCATCCACGCGTTGCACATGGCCAGCTTCATCTGCGATGACGAGGTCGCGACGCTGTCGGCCGACATGGCCTCGACCATTCCCAGCCGCCAGCTGGAAGACGACGCGATGGTCAATTTCCGCATGGAGGGCGGCACCGTGGGCCGGTTGTGGACCTCGTCCGTGGCGATCGGGCGGCAGCACGGGTTCGACATCCAGGTGTTCGGCGAGACCGGCGGGCTGCGCTGGGCGTCCGAACACCCCAACCAGCTGATCTACACCCCGGTCGGTGGACGAACCCAGATCATCGAAAAGGGCGAGGGCGGCCTGCATGAAGACGCGATGCGCCTGTCGCGGGTGGCGATTGCCCATCCCGAGGGCTTTCCGCTGGCCGTAGCCAATATCTATTGCGATCTGGCCGACGCGATCCGGGGCGAGCCGCGCGATGGGCTGCCCGATGCCGCCGATGGCGTCCGCTCGATTGCCGCGGTGCACGCGGCCGTGGCCTCGGCCCGGGCCGAGGGCGCCTGGCAGGACGCGCGCCCGCCGATGTTCCGTTGATCAGGGGCGGGGCCGCAACGTGCCCCGCTCGATCACCCGGCAGGGGAAGATCCGCGCCTCGGGGTAGCGATCGGGCGTTTTCAGCATCTCTTCGACCAGATCGACCGACGCGGTGATGATCTGCTTGATCGGCTGATGGATGGTCGTCAGGTTGATGTATTCCCAGCGCGACATCTCCATGTCGTTCAGGCCGATGATCCCTATGTCGGAACCCGGTTTCAGCCCGTGATCGGCCAGCGCCGACAGCGCCCCGATCGACAGGATGTCGTCGCCGCAGAAATAGGCCTGTGCCGGGTCACCTGCAAGCAGGCGCAGCATCTCGGCCCGGCCGGCCTCGAACGAATAGGCCCCGGCGAAAGAATGGCTGACCGGAATCTGCGGGTGGTTTGCCATTTCCTCGGTAAAGCCCCGTTGCCGGTCCCGCGCCGAGGTCGCATCGATCGGCCCGCCCAGATAGCCCACGCTGGAATAGCCTCGCGCGACTAGCTCGCGCGCGGCCATGCGTCCGCATTCCACATTGTCGATGCCCACCACATGCACCTCGGGCGAGGTCGCCGAGCGCCCGAAGGTGTGCACCACCGGCACGCCGGCATCGTGGAACGCCTTGGCAAAGCTGGGCGGCAAGGTCGACGAGGCGACGATCACCGCATCCACCGAATATTGCCGCAGCATGCGCACGGAATTGGCGGGCTCGGTCTCGTCGGTCAGGTTCACGATCAGGGGGCGCAGCCCGCGTTCCTGCAGGGCGCGGGTGAACTGGTCGAAAACCTCAAGAAAGATGGGGTTGTGGAAGTTGTTCGAGATCAGCCCGATCAGCTTGGTCCGCCCCGTCGTCAACGACGAGGCCAGCGCGTTGGGGCTGTAGCCCAGTTCCTTGGCGGCCTTTTCCACTTTGGCGCGGGTCTTGGCCGAGACCGAGGCGCCCGGCGTGAAGGTGCGCGACACCGCCGACCGCGACACCCCGGCCAAGGCCGCAACTTCCTTAAGCGTAACGCCCACCTGCCTGGTCTCCTCTGTTCGGTCGATCGGGTCTGTTGACTGTCGCATCATTGCAAAACTGGTGCAATCGGTTGCAAGGCATTTCCACCCCTGACGTCAGGTTCCAAAACGCTGCGGCCGTGACCCGACATTGTGATTCATTTATCGTCGTTATGACGGAAAAGTTGCCCGTTTCGTCAACTCGATTGCTGTGCCCGGACGGCGGCGCGGTCATACTGGAAACAGAGCAGAGGAGGAGGCGCGCAATGAGTTGGAATATCTGCGTCGTCGGGGCCGGAAAGATCGGACAGATGATCGCCGCCCTGTTGAAGAAATCGCACAACTATACCGTAACCGTGGCCGACCATGACCTGACGGCACTGTCGGCGTTGAACAGGCAGGGCATCACCACCCGCCAGATCGACGCGGGCGACCAGGCGGGGCTGGCGCAGGGGCTTGCGGGGTTCGATGCGGTGATCTCGGCCGCACCGTTTTTTCTGACGCCTGCCATCGCCAAGGCGGCCAAGGCGGCTGGTGCGCATTATTTCGACCTGACCGAGGACGTCGCCGCCACCAACGCCGTGCGCGAACTGGCCCGCGACAGCGGCACCGCCTTCATGCCGCAATGCGGGTTGGCACCGGGTTTCGTCGGCATCGCGGGGGCCGCACTGGCGGCCGAATTCGACACGCTGGACAGCCTGCACATGCGGGTGGGCGCGCTGCCGCTCTATCCGACCAATGCGCTGAAATACAATCTGACCTGGTCCACCGACGGGCTGATCAACGAATACTGCAACCCCTGCGACGCCATCGTGAATGGCCAACGGGTCAAGACCGCGCCGCTCGAGGATTACGAGATCATCGGCCATGACGGTGTGGAATACGAATGTTTCAACACGTCGGGCGGCCTGGGCACCTTACCCGAGACCTTGGCCGGCAAGGCGCGGGCGGTGTCCTATCGCTCGATCCGCTATCCTGGCCATCGCGACATCCTCAAACTGCTGTTGACCGATCTGGGCCTAGGCCAGCGCCGCGACCTGTTGAAGGACATCTTTGAAACCGCGCTGCCGCGCACCGATCAGGACGTGGTTCTGGTCTATTGCACGGCCAAGGGCATGATCGACGGGGCGCTGCGCGAGAAATCCCTGATCAACAAGTCCTTTGCCCGCACCATCGACGGCCAGGTCTGGAGCGCGATCCAGATCACCACCGCCGCTGGCGTTCTGGGCGTGGTCGACCTGATGCGCACCGGTGCGCTGCCCACCCGGGGTTTCGTCCGGCAAGAGCAGGTCGGGCTGGATGATTTCCTGAACACCGAATTCGGCCAGCTGTACCGCGCTGGCGAAGTGACCCCCCAGAACAAGGCGGCCTGAACATGAAAGACGTAGTCATGACTGCAGAACACACACTCGAAAAACTAGGCCTGACAGCGGCCGAGCTGACCGGCGGGTCGCTGGAGGTCCGCTCGCCCATCGACGGCCGCGTCCTGGCGCGGGTGCATGAAACACCCGTTGCCGACATGGATGCGGTCTTTGCCCGTGCCACGGCGGCCTTCAAGGCCTGGCGCACCGTGCCCGCCCCGCGTCGGGGCGAGCTAATCCGCCTGCTGGGCGAGGAGCTGCGCGCGGCCAAGGAGGACCTGGGCGCGCTGGTCAGCTGGGAGGCCGGCAAGATCACCTCGGAAGGTCTGGGCGAAGTGCAGGAGATGATCGACATCTGCGACTTTGCCGTGGGCCTTTCGCGGCAGCTCTATGGCCTGACCATCGCCTCGGAACGCCCCGGCCACCGGATGATGGAGACCTGGCACCCGGCCGGTCCGGTCGGCGTGATCTCGGCCTTCAACTTCCCGGTCGCGGTCTGGTCGTGGAACGCGGCGCTGGCGCTGGTCTGCGGCGACCCGGTGATCTGGAAACCGTCCGAGAAAACGCCCCTGACCGCGATGGCCTGTCAGAAGATCTTTGAAAAGGCCGTGGCCCGGTTCGGCGACGCGCCCGAGGGGCTGCTGCAACTGCTGATCGGCGGTGCCGATCTGGGCAAGGCGCTTGTGGCCAGCGAGGCGGTGCCGATCATTTCGGCCACCGGTTCGACCCGGATGGGCCGCGCGGTCGCGCCGATCGTGGCGCAGCGGTTCGGCAAATGCATCCTGGAACTAGGCGGCAACAACGCCATGATCGTGGGCCCCTCGGCCGATCTGGAAATGGCGGTGCGGGCCATCGTGTTCTCGGCCGTGGGCACCGCGGGTCAGCGCTGCACCTCGCTGCGGCGGCTGATCGTGCACAACTCGATCCGTGCCGATCTGGTTGCGCGGCTGAAAAAGGCTTATGCCGGCCTGCCCATCGGTGACCCGCTGGCCGAAGGCACGCTGGTCGGGCCGCTGGTGGATGAGGCCTCGGGTCAGGCGATGGAGGCCGCACTGAAGGCGGCAGAGGCCGAGGGCGGCACCGTCTTTGGCGGCAAGCGCGTGACCGACGGCGTGCCCGAGGGCGGTGTCTACATGCAGCCCGCGATCGTCGAAATGCCGGGCCAGACCGAGATCGTGAAGACCGAAACCTTCGCGCCGATCCTCTATGTCATGGGCTATGACGGTTTCGACGAGGCGCTCGAGATGCAGAACGACGTGCCGCAGGGCCTGTCGTCTTGCGTGTTCACGCTGAACATGCGCGAGGCGGAACAGTTCCTGTCGCCCGCCGGGTCCGATTGCGGCATCGCCAACGTGAATATCGGCCCCTCGGGCGCCGAGATCGGTGGCGCGTTCGGCGGTGAGAAGGAAACCGGTGGCGGACGCGAAAGCGGTTCGGATGCCTGGAAGGGCTATATGCGGCGCCAGACGAACACCGTGAACTATTCGGCCGAATTGCCATTGGCGCAGGGCGTGAAGTTCGACATCTGAAAACCCGGCCCGGCGGCATAGTGCGGCCGGGCCAACACTTTCGTTCAGTCCGTGAACAGGTAGTCAAGCTGCATGATTGACTGGGCGGTTTCCTCCGAAACCCCAAGGAATCCTGCGATCGCGGCCACGTTCTCGGCCGGGTCAGCGGTTTCGCGCAATCGGAAGAACCTCTCGATCCCAGCACCGCGCAGCTGTTCGGATTCATAGGCCAGATCGCCGCGTATCGTCGGTAACAGGCGTTCGACGGTTGCGGCTGGGCTGTTTTCTCCGGCCAACCCGACCCTGTGGGCGTGGCCAACAAGATACGCGTCTGAATAAGTGCACTCGATTTCAAGCACATGGGTGCGCGCCTTGTCCGAGCAGAAATCCTGTACGATATCCAGACTGGCCGGATCCAGGCAGATCAGCAACCGGTCGGTGCCGAAGTGATCATACAGCATCCGGGTGACCGCCCTGCGATGCCGGGATCGTTTGACCAGCGTGGTCTCCAAGCCCCCCAGATCGGGCAGCGGGGCGGCCTCCTCGTTGAACAGGTACTCGGTGCAGGGCAGGTTGGTCTCAGAGGCGATCTGGTCGATCAGCCGCTTGGCTACATGCCACTTCTTGCAGACGATCATGTACAGATCGCGATCGGCGCCCAGCGTGTTGGCGGTTTCCCAGAAGCGGGGTGCATACCGGCGTCCCACGCGGCCACGGCCGGTCAGAAATCCGTGCAGATTCCGTCCCTCGTTCGATATCTGGAACGCGACTCCTTCGCTGGCATAGAGCGCACCCAATTTCTGCTTCAGCAACTGCGCCTCGGGGCTGATCTTGCGGGCGAACAGGTAATCTTGCGTCAGCAGCAGGTCGTAGTGATCGTTGTAAAAAGTCACCGGCATCCCGTAGTCCGAGAACATCAGGAAAGTCAGCGTGCGGTTTTCGATCTCGGTTTTGGGGATCAGGTGGCGCACGAGGGTCTGAAAGAACGTCTCGTCCGGAATCCAGGTGGTCGAGAAAAAACGGACCACGTCCCGGCGCTGGCGCAGGAAATCCAGGATCATCTCGATTGTCCGGCGGCGAAGGCACCACCACTGGCTGCCGATCATGATCTGGAGATCCTCAGGGATCTCGCGGGTCAGGCCGAGACGTTTCTGGGCCTCGTAGGCGGCATAGAACAGTTTGCTCTGCGTGCGTTCGTTGAAATAGTGGCGATAGATCAGCCGGTCTTCCTTCATGCCGGTCTTGATCCAGTCGCTTTCGAAAAAGTCGTGGCTTTCGATGAAATCCTTGTCGGTTTCATCCAGAAACCGATGCGCATATTCTGCGGTCTTTATCGCCATGCAGTCGCCCGACAGCATGTAGAAATGGGTCGCTCGCGGGAAGGCCTCGACCGCAGCTTGCACCGCGTTCAGTGTTGCCTGCACCAGCGACCATTCCCCCCAGCCACATTTGATCCGCCTGGCCGCGAAGGTCACATTGGGATTGCTTTTCAGGGCCGTCTGGATCCGGTCAAAGTCCTGTGCGGATGCGCTGGCATCGAAATGGATGGCCATGCAGTCCCCTGCGGCCGTCAGCCGTTCGGCCTGTGCGATAATCGCGTCAGGGTCTTTGTGACACAGCAGAATGTAGGCGATCTTGGCCATTGGCGTTGCATGAAGTCCGTTACTGCCCGGTTCCAACCGTGATACTGAGGATGAGCGATTGAATAAACAGAATATTTTTGCTTCTCTGGCGTCAAAAGCTGGCGCATCACCTTGAGACTCGGCCGGCTAAGGAGGCATGGCAGATGGGATTTCCCGGTACATGGATGACCGAAAGCGAAAGCATGGTCTATCGCGTCGTGCCCAAATGCGCCTGCTCGACCATCGGGCAGATCATGTATTACTCCGATCACGGTCGGTTCTTTGACGGCGATATCCACGACGCCAAAGACGGGATGCACAAATGGGCGTTTGACCACAGCCAGGATGTGATCTCGGCCAATGTGCGCGGGCACAAGTCGTTCGCCTTCACCTGTGTGCGCAACCCCTACACGCGGATCCTCAGTTCGTTCTTCGACAAGATCTGCGGCATTCAGCGCAACGGGAAACGGTACCGGGGCAATCTGGTGCCGACGCTGATCTACAATTACGGGATCGAGGTCGGGGGCGAGGACGGCAAGGGCGAATTCGACCAGATTGCCAGTTTCCGCCGGTTTCTTCTGTTTGCCCGCGACACGATCCGTTGGCGGCGGCCAATGGACCCGGACATTCACTGGTCGGCCATGTCGGGGCATGTGTCGACCTTCATCGTGAATGGCGGACGCTATGACCGGGTTTTCTGGACCGAGAAATTCAACGACGGGATGCAAGGCGTGCTGGACGCGCTGGAAACCCCGCATCCCGTGACCCTGTCCGAAATTCCGCGCTTCAACGAATCCGAGGGCCACGGCCCCAAACGTGCGCACCCGGTCGAGGACTATTTCGACGACCTGTCGATGCATCTGGTCTACGAAATCTACAAACAGGATTTCGAACTGTTCAAATACGATTTCGAGAACCCGGCCAACAAGATGCCGACAGGTGAAATCGACCTGGATGAGATTCATGCCAAGTTGGGTGACTGACCCAGCTTTCCGGAGTGCTCCCGCCCATCGTCGATGTCTCTGGCGAGACATCTCCTCTGGTTGGGCCGGGCGCCGCGCACAGCGCGGCGCCCGGCCCAAGACTGACGGAGGCAGCGGCGCAGCCGATGGGTCCTGTCAGGCGCGGGAGCATTTCGGTTTCAGGTAACGAACCGGCCCGCATGACGCAGGCCGGTAGTGTTCAAACCTGACGCACCGCGCCTTTTGCAGCGCTGGTCGCCAGCTTGGCATAGGCCTTCAGTGCCGTGGACACCTTGCGCTTGCGCGGTGCGGCGGGAACCCAGCCCTTTTCGTCCTGGACTTCCCTGCGGGCTGCCAGCTCTTCGTCGGACACGGCCAGGTGGATCGAGCGGTTTGGGATGTCGATTTCGATCCTGTCCCCGTTCTGCACCAGACCGATCTCACCGCCTTCGGCCGCCTCGGGCGAGACGTGCCCGATCGACAGACCCGAAGTGCCGCCCGAGAAGCGACCGTCGGTCAGCAGTGCGCAGGCTTTGCCCAGACCTTTGGATTTCAGGTACGAGGTCGGGTACAGCATCTCTTGCATACCAGGCCCGCCGCGTGGGCCTTCATACCGGATCACGACCACGTCGCCTTCCTTGACCTTGCCAGTCAGGATGTCGTTCACCGCCTGGTCCTGACTTTCGCAGACATAGGCGGTGCCGGTGAATTTCAGGATGTTCTCATCCACACCTGCGGTCTTCACGATGCAGCCGTCGCGCGCGATGTTGCCGAACAGAACGGCCAGACCGCCATCCTGACTGAACGCATGGTCCTTGGATCGGATCACGCCGTTTGCCCGGTCGGTGTCCAGTTCCTTGTAGCGGTTCGACTGGCTGAACGCCTGGGTCGTGCGCACGCCACCGGGGGCGGCCTTGAACAGATCTTGCGCTTTGGGGTTGTTGGTCACCGTGATGTCCCAGTTGGCGATGGCCTCTGCCATGCTGGCCGAATGCACCGTGCAGCAGTCGTCATGCAGCAGACCGGCGCGGCTCAGCTCGCCCAGGATCGAGAAGATGCCACCCGCGCGATGCACATCCTCCATGTGGACGTTTTCGGTGTTGGGCGCGACCTTGCACAGGCAGGGCACCTTGCGGCTCAGCCGGTCCATGTCGGACATGGTGAAATCCACCCCGCCCTCATGCGCGATGGCCAGCAGGTGCAGCACCGTGTTGGTCGAGCCGCCCATGGCGATGTCCAGGCTCATGGCGTTTTCGAAGGCCTCGAAGGTCGCGATCTCGCGCGGGAGGAAGCCTTTTTCGTTCAGCTCATAGTGACGCTTGGTGATCTCGACGATGCGGCGGCCGGCCTCCAGGAACAGCTCCTTGCGGTCGGCATGGGTGGCCAGGGTCGAGCCATTACCCGGCAGCGCCAGACCCAGCGCCTCGGCCAGGCAGTTCATCGAGTTCGCGGTGAACATGCCCGAGCACGATCCGCAGGTGGGGCAGGCGTTTTCTTCGATATGTTTGACCTGCTCGTCGGTGTACTTGTCATCGGCGGCGGCGACCATGGCGTCGACCAGGTCGATCTTCTTCACATCCAGATCGGCGATGTCGATCTTGCCGGCCTCCATCGGCCCGCCCGAGACGAAGATGGCCGGGATGTTCAGCCGCATCGCTGCCATCAGCATGCCCGGGGTGATCTTGTCGCAGTTCGAGATGCAGACCATCGCATCGGCGCAGTGTGCGTTGACCATGTATTCGACGCTGTCGGCGATGATCTCGCGTGAGGGGAGCGAATACAGCATCCCGTCATGGCCCATGGCGATGCCGTCATCGACGGCGATGGTGTTGAACTCTTTGGCCACGCCACCGGCGGCCTCGACCTCGCGGGCGACCATCTGACCCAGATCCTTGAGGTGGACGTGTCCCGGCACGAATTGCGTGAACGAGTTGACGATGGCGATGATCGGTTTGCCGAAATCGTCGTCGCCCATCCCGGTGGCGCGCCACAGACCGCGGGCACCGGCCATGTTGCGGCCATGGGTCGAAGTTCTGGATCGGTACATTGGCATGATGCTGTTTTCCTTTTGCCCGGTTGCAAAACCAGTGTTGCGTGCGTTATAGCGCACGTAGCACATGTGCGTTATAACGCACAAGGTAAATCGCGGGACTTGGCCATGGAATCGGACGACATCACCCTGAAACTCAGAGACGTCCGTGCGGCATCGGGGCTGAGCCTGGCCAAAGCGGCCGAGTTGACCGGAGTCAGCAAGGCCATGCTGGGCCAGATCGAGCGCGGCGAATCAAGCCCCACCATCGCGACGCTGTGGAAGATCGCAAAGGGGTTCCAGATGCCGCTGAGCGCGCTGATCGGCACCAGCGCCCTGCGCGATCCGGCGGATGCGGCCCGGTTCCGCACCGTGACCTTTCCGGGCAGTCTGAAGGTCAAGATCGTCTTTCCTTTCGACCCGGTTCTGGGGGCCGAGACCTTTCACGTCGAACTGGACCGCAACCAATGCCACGAATCCCCCGCCCATGCCGCCGGCGTGACCGAGGAAGTCTTTGTGCTGAGCGGCGCGCTCGAGGTGCTGCGGAACGGCGAATGGGTGCCGTTGAGCGCGGGCCAGGGGTTGCGCTTTCCGGCCGATCTGCCGCATGGCTATCGCGCCGGGCCCGAGGGCGCGGCGTTTCTGAACATGCATCACTACGGGCACCGGCCCGCGACCGCTGCGGCCGGTTGATACGGCAGAAGGAGATGACCCGATGACGGATTTCCTGAACGGCCTGACGCTGGCCGATGGTATCGGGTCCTTCGGGGCGCTGATCGTGGTTGCGGCCTACTTCGCCACCCAGATGCGGATGATGAATTCCGACGATCTGGCCTTTCCGGTGGTCAACCTGGTGGGGTCGGTTCTGATCGTCTATTCGCTGCTGCAGAATTTCAACCTGGCCTCGATGCTGATCGAAAGTTTCTGGATCGCGATCAGCGTGATCGGCATCATCCAGCATTTCCGCCTGCGACGGGCGCGATAGGGCCGCAGGGACCCGATCCAGCCTTGAACCCGCACCCTTGCGCGTATAGGGAAATCCCTGCGCGTAAAGGGGAGGCTTTGATGCTGGACGATCCAAAAACCCTGGTTTCCACCGAGTGGCTTGCCGCCCACCTCAAGGACCCGGATCTGCGGATCCTCGACGCCTCGTGGTACCTGCCGCAGCAGGGGCGCGACGCCCGCGCCGAATACGAGGCCGGACATATTCCCGGCGCGCGGTTCTTCGACATCGACGAGATCTCGGATCACCGCTCGGACCTGCCGCACATGGCGCCTCCGGTCGAGAAATTCATGTCGCGCCTGCGGGCCATGGGCGTGGGCGACGGCCACCAGGTCGTGGTCTATGACGGCGCGGGCCTGTTTTCGGCCGCACGGGTCTGGTGGCTGTTCCGCCTGATGGGGCAGGAGAACATCGCCGTTCTGGACGGCGGCCTGCCCAAATGGGTCGCCGAGGGGCGCGAAATCGAGGATCTGCCCCCCGTCATCCGCGATCGCCACATGACCGTGCGCGTGCAGAACCACCTGGTCCGCGACGTGACGCAGGTCTCAGCCGCCGCTAAGCTGGCCGATCACGAAATCATCGACGCCCGCGCCGCGGACCGTTTTGCCGGATCGCAGCCCGAACCGCGCGAAGGTTTGAGGGCAGGGCACATCCCCGGCTCGCGCAACGTGCCCTTCGGACAATTGTTAAATGCCGACGGCACCATGAAATCGCCCGAGGACTGCCGTGCGGTGTTCGAAGCCGCAGGCGTCGATCTGTCGAAACCCGCCATCACCACCTGCGGGTCAGGCGTGACCGCCGCGATCCTCAGCCTTGCGCTCGAGCGCATGGGCAAGAAAGACCATTCGCTTTATGACGGCAGCTGGGCCGAATGGGGCGCCTTCCCGACCCTGCCCGTCGCAACCGGAGACTCCTGATGTTTGAAAACCTCAAGCCGCAGCCAGCCGACAAGATCCTGGCCCTGATGCAGATGTATCGCGAGGACCCGCGCGAACAGAAGATTGATCTGGGTGTCGGCGTCTACAAAGACGCCAATGGGGTGACCCCGGTGATGCGGGCGGTCAAGGCCGCCGAGCAGCGGATCTGGGAAGAGCAGGACTCAAAGGCCTATACCGGGCTGGCCGGTGATCCGGTCTATGCCGATGCGATGATCAGCCTGATCCTCGGCACCAGCGTGCCGCGCGCCAACATCGCCGCCGCGGCCACCCCGGGCGGCACCGGTGCCTGTCGGCAAGCGTTCGAGCTGATCCGCATGGCCAACCCCTCGGCCCGGGTGTTCGTGTCGAACCCGACCTGGCCGAACCACATCTCGATCCTGAACTACCTGGGCATCGAAACCGTCGCCTACTGCTATTTCGACGAGGAAACCCGTGGCGTCGATTTCGACGGCATGATCGAGGACCTCAAGACCGCCAAGGCGGGCGACGTGGTGCTGCTGCATGGCTGCTGCCACAACCCGACCGGCGCCAACCTGAACATGGTCCAGTGGCAAGAGGTGGTGAACCTGATCAACGACCGTGGCTTGGTTGCGATGATCGACATCGCCTATCAGGGTTTTGGCGACGGTCTGAACGAGGATGCGCAGGCGACCCGGCTTGTCGCTGCGTCTGTCAAGGAATGCCTGATCGCGGCGTCCTGTTCGAAGAATTTCGGTGTCTACCGTGAGCGGACCGGCCTGCTGATGGCCGTCAGCGCCGATGCGGGCCAGACCGCGCTGAACCAGGGCACGCTGGCGTTTCTGAACCGCCAGAACTATTCGTTCCCGCCGGATCACGGCGCGCGCGTAGTGACCACGATTTTGATGGATGAGGGCCTGCGCGCCGATTGGATGGCCGAACTGGAGGAGGTTCGCCTGTCGATGCTGGGCCTGCGCCGCCAGTTGGCGGACGAGCTACAGCGGCTGAGCGGATCGGACCGGTTCGGCTTCCTGGCCCAGCATCGCGGCATGTTCTCGCGCCTGGGCGCCGCGCCCGAGCTGGTCGAGAAGCTGCGGGTCGAGCACGGCATCTACATGGTCGGCGACAGCCGCATGAACATTGCCGGGTTGAACGAGGCCACCGTGCCGATCCTGGCCAAGGCCATCATCGACGTCGGCGTCTGAGCTCAGGCATTTCAAAAAAAGAAACCCGGGCACGAATGCCCGGGTTTTTTGTTTGGATTGAAGAGAGCTCAGCCCTTCGAGAACTCGGGATAGGCTTCCATGCCCAGTTCGCCCATGTCGAGGCCGTTGATCTCTTCTTCCTCGCCAACCCGCAGGCCGACGGTGGCTTTGAGGATCGAGAACAGGATGTAGCTGACCACGAAGACGAAGATCCCGATGGCTGCAAAGCCGATGATCTGGGTCACGAAGGACGCGTCGCCGTTGGTCCAGGCCACGATGAAGGTGCCCCAGAAGCCCGCGATCAGGTGAACCGGGATGGCGCCGACCACGTCGTCGATCTTCATCTTGTCCAGCAGCGGCACGGTGTAGACCACGATCACGCCACCGATGCCCCCGATGATCAGCGCCTGGAACAGCGACGGTGCCAGCGGTTCGGCGGTGATCGAGACCAGTCCGGCCAGCGCACCGTTCAGCACCATGGTCAGGTCGACCTTGCCGTACATCACCTGGGTGAGGATCAGGGCAGCGACGGCGCCGGCGGCTGCGGCCATGTTGGTGTTGGCGAAGATGCGGCTGATGTCAGCCATGTCGCCGATCGTGCCCATGGCCAGCTGCGAGCCGCCATTGAAGCCGAACCAACCCAGCCACAGGATGAACGTACCCAGGGTGGCAAGCGCCAGGTTCGAGCCGGGGATCGGAACGACCTTGCCGTCCTTGCTGTATTTGCCGATCCGGGGGCCCAGCACGATGGCTCCGGCCAGCGCGGCAAAGCCACCTGCGGCATGCACAAGGGTCGAGCCCGCGAAATCGCTGAAGCCCATTTCGGACAGCCAGCCGCCGCCCCACTGCCACGAGGCTTCGATGGGGTAGATGACACCGGTCAGGACGATCACGAAGATGAAGAAGGGCCACAGCTTGACCCGCTCGGCCATGGTGCCCGACACGATCGAGGCGGTGGTGGCGCAGAACATCAGCTGGAAGAAGAAGTCCGAACCGACCGACGCATAGGACAGATCGGTTTCGACGCCATCAAGGCCGACCGGTTCCAGCGAGGTGGGTGAGAAGGCGCCCAGAATGTTGGTGATGGTCCAGCCGTCGCCCGGATACATCAAGTTGAAGCCGACCAGCCAGTACATGATCGCGGCAAAGGAAAACAAGCCGATGTTCTTAACCAGCTGCATCGCCACGTTCTTGGAGCGCACCAGACCGGCCTCGAGCATTGCAAAGCCCGCGGCCATCCAGAATACCAGGAAGCCGCCCATCAGGAACAGCAGCGAAGTCAGGATGTATTGCGTATGCTGCGCGGTTTCGCCGGTTGCGGCGGCCTCCTGCGCCAGGCCCATCTGCGGCAGCGCGACGATTGCGGCGGCAGGGATGAGTGATTTCATCAGGTTCATGTTCAGTCCTCGAATGATTGTCGGTCGCGGCGCCTTACAGCGCCTCTTCGTTGAGTTCCCCGGTCCGCACGCGAAGGGCCTGCTCGACATCGAGGACAAAAATCTTGCCGTCGCCGATCTTGCCGGTCTTGGCGGTTTTGGTGATGGTCTCGACGATCTGGTCGGTCATCGCGGCGGGCACCACGATTTCCAGCTTGATCTTGGGCACGAAGTTCACCGCGTATTCGGCGCCCCGATAGATTTCGGTGTGACCGGATTGCGAGCCGAAGCCCTTGATTTCGGTCACCATCATGCCGCGCACGCCCGCCTCGGTCAGTGCCTCGCGCACCTCCTCGAGCTTGAACGGCTTGATTGTCGCAATGATCAGTTTCACGTCTTTCCCCTCTTCTGTTCCGGTGGGTCCGGCTTTGCACCTGCAGAAAAAGAGCCCGACATGGCCGCTCAAGGAACGATTTCGGCAAAAAGACGCTGGGGAAGAGGGGCAAAATTGCACATTTTTTGCACAAAAACGGCAAAGTGATTAAAAAATACGCAAGTGTGAGAGGGGAATTCGCGCTATTTCACACCTCTACATGGGCGCGACAGCGCGGTATGGTGCCACAAAAGCAAAAACGGGCAGAGTTTGAGCATGACTGAGTCCAAGCGTCGAAAACCGCTGGTGGCGGACAAACGGTATCCGTCCGGAGGCCGCAAGACCTCGTCCGCCAAGCGGACGGCGAAACCGGCGGGCAAGAAGGCGACGGCGCGCAAGACCACGACCCGAAAGACCAGTCGCAAGCCCCGGGGCAAACGTTCGGGAGGCGGGCAGGGCGGCTTCTTTCGCCGGCTGTTCCGCTGGATAGGGCGCCTGATCTGGGGGCTGACCTGGCGGGTGGGTGCGATAGCCGCTCTGCTGCTGGCGCTTGCCGTTGGGGTTGTCTACTCCACGTTGCCCGAGGTCGATGCCCTGCTGGATGGGCGCGCGCGTGGATCGGTCACGCTGCTGGACCGGGACGGCAAGGTCTTTGCATGGCGCGGGGATCAGTTCGGCGGCGTTATCACCACCGACACCGTGTCGCCGCATCTGAAGAATGCGGTTGTCGCGACCGAGGACAAGCGGTTTTACCGTCACTTCGGCGTAAGCCCGCGCGGCATTGCCAGTGCGGTGAAGATCAACCTGTCCGAGGGGCGTGGCCCACTGTCGGGGCATGGCGGTTCGACCATCACCCAGCAGACGGCCAAGCTGCTGTGTCTGGGCGTCCCGTACGATCCGACCGAGTGGGAATCGGAAGCGGCGTACGAGGCCGACTGCCGCCAGGGGTCGCTGTGGCGCAAGGCCAAGGAAGCGATCTACGCGATGGCGATGGAGGTCAAATACTCCAAGGATGAGATCCTGACCATCTATCTGAACCGGGCATTTCTGGGGGCCGGGGCCCGCGGGTTCGAGGCGGCCAGCCAGCGCTATTTCGGTAAGTCCGCCGCCGAGGTGGACCCGGCCGAGGCAGCGATGCTGGCGGGGCTGCTGGTGGCGCCCACGCGCTATGCGCCCACCAACAACCTGCAACGCTCGCAGGACCGGGCCAAGGTGGTCATCAGCCTGATGGAGGATCAGGGTTACCTGACCACGTCACAGGCAAACGCGGCGCGCAATAACCCGGCCGAGCTGTCCGAGGCCGCCGCCGCGCGCGCTGGCGGGTATTTTGCCGATTGGGTCATGGCCAGCGGCCCCGAGTTCTTTACCCGCAACACCACCGAGGACGTGGTGATCAAGACCACGCTGGATCAGCGAATCCAGCAGGCGGCCGAAGCGGCGCTGAAACAGGTGTTCGACGAAAAGGTCAGTGAAGGCTCAAAAGCGCAGGCCGCGATCGTAGTGATGTCGGCCGATGGTGCGGTCCGGGCCATGGTGGGTGGACGCAAGACCAAGGTGTCGGGTGCGTTCAACCGCGCGACGCAGGCGTTGCGCCAGACCGGGTCTTCGTTCAAGCCCTTCGTCTATGCCACCGCGCTGGAACTGGGTTATTCGCCGCTGGCCACGGTGGTGGACGAGCCCTATTGCATCGACATCCCGGGGTCCGGCCAGTGGTGCCCAAAGAATTACACTAACAAGTTCTACGGTCGCGTGACGCTGGCGGATGCGCTCAAGAACTCGCTGAACATCCCGGCCGTCAAGGTGGCCGAGGTTGCTGGGCTGGACAATGTGCGCACCGTTGCCAGCGGGTTCGGCATCGAAAGCGATCTGGCGGCTGGTCCTGCGCTGGCGCTGGGCGCGTCGGAAAGCACGCTGATCGAAATGACCGGTGCCTACGCCGGTATCCTGAATGGCGGCTCGTCCGTGGAACCGTACGGCCTGACCGAGTTGAAACTGCTGGGTGATGATGCCCCGATGATGGTGACGACGACCGGGATCGGCGAGCGGGTGATCCGAGACGAAGCTGCCAAGCAACTGACCTGGATGATGGAGCGCGTGGTATCCGAGGGAACTGGACAACGCGCCAAGTTGCCGGGATGGCAGGTTGCAGGCAAAACAGGCACAACCCAGGCCGCCCGGGATGCGTGGTTCATCGGCTTTACCGCGGACTATGTGGCCGGTGTCTGGATGGGTTATGACGACAACACGCCGTTGTCGGGCGTTACCGGCGGTGGGCTGCCAGCCGAGATTTGGAAGGAAACCATGGTGCGGGTCACCGAAGGTATGACCCCGACCCCGCTGCCGATGCTGGCTCCGGCCGCTCCGGTCCAGACGACTCAGCAATCCCAGCCACGCCGCAGGCAGCAGGGTGGCTTTGCCAAGGCCGTCGACAGTCTGTTGAAGGATCTTTTTGGCGGCAATTAGACCGCAGATGATCGGGCGGGCGGCGCTGGGCGCCGCCCGGATCGGTCGTTACAGGCTTTCGTCCAGCGTGGCGACGATCGCATCGCCCATTTCGCTGGTCGAAACCGGCTGAACGCCTTCTTCGGCCAGCAGATCAGCCGTGCGGACACCATCGGCCAGAACCTTTTCGACCGCGGCTTCCAGACGATCGGCCTCGGCGCCTTGGTCAAAGCTGTAGCGCAGCGCCATCGCAAAGCTGAGGATACAGGCGATCGGGTTGGCCTTGCCCTGACCGGCGATGTCGGGGGCCGAGCCGTGGACGGGTTCATACAGCGCCTTGGGTCGGCCATTGGCCATCGGCGCGCCCAGCGAGGCCGAGGGCAGCATGCCCAGCGAGCCGGTCAGCATCGCCGCGCAGTCCGACAGGATATCGCCGAACAGGTTGTCGGTCAGGATCACGTCGAACTGCTTGGGTGCGCGCACCAGCTGCATGGCGCCGTTGTCGGCATACATGTGGCTCAGCTCGACCTCGGGATAGTCCTGGCCCACGCGGGTCACCACCTCGCGCCACAGGATGCCCGATTCCATTACGTTGGCCTTTTCCATCGAGCACAGCTTCTTGTTGCGGCGCATCGCCAGTTCAAAGGCCGAGCGCGCGGCGCGTTCGATCTCAGATTCGGTGTAGCGCTGGGTGTTGATGCCCACGCGCTCGTTGCCTTCCTCGAAGATACCGCGCGGCTCGCCGAAATAGACGCCCGAGGTCAGTTCGCGCACGATCATGATATCGAGGCCGGCAACCACGTCCTTTTTGAGCGACGAGAAATCGGCCAGCGCGTCAAAGCACTGGGCCGGGCGCAGGTTCGAGTACAGGTCCATCTCCTTGCGCAGGCGCAGCAGGCCGCGCTCGGGTTTCACGCTGAAATCCAGATCGTCGTATTTCGGGCCGCCCACGGCGCCCAGCAGAACCGCGTCGACCTCTTGCGCCTTGGCCATCGTCTCGTCCGACAGGGGCTTGCCGTGCACGTCATAGGCGGCACCGCCGACCAGATCCTCGCTCACGTCGAATTCAAGGCCGCGCTTGGCGCCGAACCAGCCGATAATCTTGCGCACTTCGGCCATGACTTCGGGGCCAATTCCGTCTCCGGGCAGGATGAGGAGCGAGGGGTTGGACATGAACGGTCTCCTTGCGTTTTTCAGCATCGGGCCTAGCGTTTGCGGTGCATCTGGTCAATGAGGCGTTCTAGTCAAAATGCGCGGATTCAGGGCCGTACAGCGCGAAAAACGCCGCTGAACATGCGCCGGGCACCCGATTTGGGTTACAAGCTGGCTTTCAGCCCTTCTGCAAGCAGGTCCCAGACCCGGCGAATGCGCGGTGTCTGCCGCATGGCCTGCGGCGCAGCCAGCCAGACCGGCAGGACTGGTATGTCCACATCCAACGGCAGAATTTCGACCGCAGGATCAGCCTTGGCCACTTGAACCTGGCTGAAACCGATGCCGCAACCCGCGCGGATCAACTCCCAATAGGCGCTTTGAAGATCGCAACGGGTGGCAAAGTCTTTCTTGCTGGCAGGCCAACCCTTGGCCTGCATTTTCGAGATGATCAGGTCGTTAGAGTCGAAACCCACCAGGTGATGCTGAAACAACTCTTCGGGGGTGGTTGGCCGACCGGCGCGGTCCAGATACGACCGGGCTGCGCAGAAACACAACGGTACGTCGCCCAGATGCCGGGTCACGATATCGACCTGCTCGGGGCGATACATGCGAACTGCGATATCAGCTTCGCGGAACAGCAGGTTTTCGCTGGTGTCGGTGGCGACCAGTTCCAGCTGGATTGAAGGTTCTTGCCTGCGGATGTCCGCCAGAATGGACGGCAGGATATGGTGCGATGCGAAGACCGAGGCGGTGATGCGGACCGTACCGCCCAGCTGTTGCGACTGCCCGGCGGCGGCCAGGCTCAGCTGGCGCATGGCCGTGTGCATCTGTTGCGCCATCGGCAGCAATTGCTGGCCGGCTGCGCTGAGCTTGAGGCCTCGCGCATGGCGATCGAACAGCGACACGCCCAAATCCGTCTCGAGCGCCTGCACCTGGCGACCAAGCGTCGGCTGACTGCGCCCCAGTTCCCGCGCAGCCGCCGACAACGATCCCGTTTCCGCAACTGCCAGAAAGCTCTGCACCAAAGACCAATCAGAAAGTGCCAAGGTTTTATCCATGCGCAGATGAATACATGCTCTGCGTTTTTCGGCAATTCCCAAAGGTGAGTGAATGGATATCTTTTGTTCAACCGCCAGGGCTGACAGGAGGTTGTGATGACGGGAAAGGTGCTGATCCTGGGATCTTCGGGGCGTTTTGGCCGCAATGCCGCAGACGCGTTTCAAACGGCCGGATGGACGGTGCGGGGATTTGACCGCGCGAGGGATGATCTGTCCACCGCAGCCCGGGGTGCGGATGTCATCGTGAATGGCTGGAACCCGCCATACACCGAGTGGGCGCGGCAGGTGCCGGATTTGCACGCTCAGGTCATCGGTGCGGCGAAGGCAACCGGGGCGACCGTGATCGTGCCCGGTAACGTTTATGTTTTTGGGGCCGACACGCCCGGGCCGTGGGCGGCAGATACGCCGCATCTTGCAACCAACCCTCTGGGCCAGATTCGGATCCGTATGGAGGAGGCCTATCGGTCGTCGGGCGTGCGCACCGTGAACCTGCGCGCCGGGGATTTCCTTGACACGCAAGCCTCCGGCAATTGGTTCGACCAGATCATGATCAAGCCCCTGGCCAAAGGGCGTTTCGTCTATCCCGGTGACCCTGACATTGCCCATGCCTGGGCCTACCTGCCGGATCTGGCCCGCGCTGCGGTTCAGTTGGCCGAGATGCGGCATGACTTGCCGCGCTATTGCGACATTCCTTTTGCCGGATACACGTTGACCGGCCGCCAATTGGCACAGGCCTTGTCGGAAGTGACCAGGGCTCCGGTGCGCCTGAAGCAGATGAACTGGTGGCCAATTGTTCTGGCCCAGCCGTTCTGGAAACTGGCCCCGCATCTGCTTGAGATGCGCTATCTGTGGGACACGCCGCACCGCTTGGATGGCTCGTTCTTCGACTCGTTGATCAGCGATTTCGCATCCACGCCGCTGCAAGAGGCATTGAAAACCGCTGTGTCTGACCTGTCGCATGATAGCCCGCGAACCACAGACGTGGATCGAGTTCAGGGCCTGTCATAGGCCCGGCGGCATGTCAGGGTGTGACAAGTCAACCCAAATCAGGCGATGTCGGCTGGCCTTGCTGGCCGCGGCAAGGGGCGCGTCTTTGGCGTCAGTCCAGTGGATGCCGGCGTTTTCAACCACCCAGTCGACCGATGGCAGCAGATAGTCAACACGCCGTTCACCCACCGCCTTCCAGACCACCGTTACAGCCGAGCCTGCGCCATCCACGGGTCGCGGATCCTGCAGGCTGGGGTGCTGTAACAGATCGCGGATGGCTTCATTGCGCCCCTCGCCCAGGTTCGGGTCAAGATTGGCGTCACCGGCAATGATGAAACGACTTTTCGGGGCTGGACCCAGCCCGCCGTCAAGCAACACCGACCACAGCCGGATCTCGTCGCGATTGCGCAATCCGTTGCGATCCTCGGGCCCGTCAAAGACAGGAGGGGTGGCGTGAAAGGTCATCAGGTTCAGGCGGCCTTGAGGCGTCTCCACCGGAACGATCCAATGGGCGGTCGACGACAGGCGCTGAACAGCGTGGGCCTGTTCGGACGGGAAAGGCAACCCGCCACGGGTGGGTAGCGTCGCGCCGGGCAGATCCTTCCACAGCAGCGCCGAGAGGTCACGAACCTCATCCTTTGCGATCGGATAACGGGACAGCACGGCCAGCCCGCCATTTCCGGTGAAACGGCCCCATCCCTGGGCGTCCCCGGATCCGCCCCGTTCCCCGTCCCCGTCCAGATCAAGCGACGTCATCAGCCCCGAGTTGGGCTGGCCAGCGAAGAGATGCGGGTAATCCAGCCCTGCCGCGCGCAACCGATCAGCCAGAGCGGACAGGGCCAGGTTGTCATGGTCCCAGTCGATGCCTTGCAGGGCCAGGACATCGGGGGCAGCGGCGGTCAGAACGTCGATCACCGCCTGCACCTGGGGATCATCACGCCGAATATCACGCAGCAGCAGGCCTGGACCTTTCCGCCCTAGCTCAGCATTGAAGCTGGCAACGCGCACTGGCTCTGCCTGCGCCGCAAACGGCAGCAACAGCAGAACAAGAATACGGATCATGCGGTTTGGGTCGTCTCGGCGGTCGAGTAGGCGCGGCGTTTTTCCACGATCAGCCCGGCAATGCGCAGGGTTGCCATCCCGCGCATGATCATGCTGGCCGGCAAGAAGGCCCACGCGCTCATGGTCCAGATCAACGTCTGCGGATTGGACAACGACAGCGGATCAATGAAATCCGTGAGCAGCTTGATCAGGGCCGGAATCAGGAAAGGCAGCAGAACGCCGACCGAGATGTTCAACCGACCGTCGCGCTGCAGGCGAGTCACCACGTCTCCGCCCTTGGTGGGGTCGAACAGGGGCAGGTTGGTCCAGACATTGAACGCCCCGTTGCCGGTGGGCCATCCACGCAGTTTGACCGCATAGGCGAAGCTGGCGATCGTGACCAAAGCGGCCACATAGGCGACACTTGCCGTTATGCGTACCAACTCGACCAAGGGTTGGCTCGCGTCAGCAGGCAGCATCAACACCACCAGGCGGACAGGCGAATAGGGGAAGTCGACGACATTCGCGACGGCCAGGCCGACCGAATACACGGTACTGGTCAGTTCCGTCGGCGCATAGGCGTTCTTGCAGATCAAGGTCAGGAACGAGATCATCGACATCAGGCCGACAAAGCGCAGTCTGTTCACAGGCGGCGCATCGCGGAATTCGATAAAGCTGGGAAAGGCCGAGTTGTATTCGGCGAAGGTCAGGATGAATGCCAGGATTGCCAGAAAGACAACGATCTCGGTCCCGTTGGACGTTGATGCGGGCAGATACAATGCGGGTGTCAGCACAAGAAGTGCCACCAACAATCCCCGTATCGCAGCCCCTGTTGTGCGAGCAATCACTATCCGAACCCTTTCCAAACCGGACCAGTCGATTCTTTGCCGACTTGGTTCCAACTTGATGCCCGCCAATCTCGATATTTGGCGGATGCCCCTTTAGCGCCATCATTGGCGATAAGCGGCATTTCGCTCAAGCCGAGGTGCAGAAAACACGTGATTTCGGGCAAAAAGATGGCGAAACTGGTGCGGCTTTGCATCATTCACGTCGCAAATTCGACGTGTAATGGAAATGGTTCTCTACATGTTGTGGTTGCTTTGACTTTAACCCCAAGAATGCGAACGGGGCCGCCTTGGCGACCCCGTCTGGTTGAGTATCCACAGGTTCACCCCCAGAATCACACCCAGGGGCGCGCCTGTCCGGCATGGGATTCGAACGTGTCGATGTGGTGATCTTTTTCCATCGTCAGGCCGATATCGTCCAGACCGTTCAGCAGGCAATGCTTGCGGTGCGGGTCGATATCAAACTCGATCACGACGCCGTCCGAGGTGACGATCTGCTGATCTTCCAGATGCACGGTCATACGTGCGTTCTCGCCCTTGTGGGCATCCTCCATCAGAATGACGTGGTGGTGTTCTTCGACGACGATGGGCAGGATGCCGTTCTTGAAGCAGTTGTTGAAGAAGATGTCGGCGAAGCTGGTCGAGATGACCACCTTGATACCAAAATCCTTGATCGCCCAGGGCGCGTGTTCCCGAGATGAGCCGCACCCGAAGTTGTCGCCAGCCACCAGAATCTCGGCGTTGCGATAAGCGGGCTTGTTCAAGACGAACTCTTCGTTCTCGCGTCCGTCATCGTGATAGCGCATCTCGTCGAACAGGACGACGCCGAGGCCGGACCGTTTGATCGTTTTCAGATGCACCTTGGGAATGATCATATCGGTGTCGATATTGATCAGGGGCATGGGGGCTGCCACACCGTGGACTTTTTCAAACTTTTCCATGTTCACACTCCTGCGGGAGAGGTCAGGCCCCATGCCCCGCGTTTCAAGCTTGTTGAGCTTCTGTAGTTTCGTCTTTGGGCGCGTTCTTGACGAAGAACGCCATGAAGACCAACCCGAACCCGTTGAACAGCATCTCGATGCCCAGCAGGATACCCAGAAGGCTCAGCAAAGCGGCAGGTTCGCTGCTTGCATAAGACCAGATGATGCCTGCCAGGATGATCGACAAGATGCCCGAGATCAGGGTTGGCCAGAAAAACGACGTGCCTCGCATCTGAAACGAGAGAATGATCCGTGCGATCCCGCCTGCCATGAACAGGATAAGCACCACCGTTGCCAGCGTCAGAGTGCCCGCCAGCGGATGGTCCAGAAACGACCAGCCCAAGAACAGCATGACCGCACCCATGATGAAGGCAAGGATCTTGTTGCCGGTTCCTTCGACGGTGAAACCGCCGACAACCTGCAGAACGCCGGATACCAGCAAAAGGACGCCGGTGACCACGGTCACTGCTACGGATGCCACGACTGGTGCGCCCAGCACGAAGATGCCGAACACTATCGATAGAAGCCCCATCAGAAGCCATTTGACCCATTCACTCATTTCAGTCTCTCCCTCAAATATCTAGATATGAGGGGAGCTTACATCAATTCGCGCACATCTGTCAGCTTTCCCGTGATTGCCGCAGCGGCAGCCATCGCGGGGCTCAGCAGATGGGTGCGTCCGCCGCGGCCCTGACGGCCCTCGAAATTGCGATTCGAGGTGGCGGCGCAACGCTCGCCCGGGGTCAGCTGGTCGGGGTTCATCGCCAGGCACATCGAACAACCCGCAAGGCGCCATTCGAACCCGGCCTGCTTGAAGATCTCGGCAATGCCTTCCTCTTCGGCCTGCGCGCGCACGAGGCCCGAGCCGGGCACGACCATGGCGCGGATGCCGTCCTTGATCTTCTTGCCCTTCAGGATCTCGGCGGCGGCGCGCAGGTCCTCGATCCGGCCGTTGGTGCAGGAGCCGATGAAGACCGTGTCGATCTCGATGTCGCTCAGTTTCTGGCCCGGCTTGAGCCCCATGTATTCGATAGAACGGCGCGCGGCCTCGACCTTGCCACCCTCGAAATCTTCGGGGTTGGGCACGGTCGCGGTGATCGGCAGAACGTCTTCGGGGCTGGTGCCCCAGGTGACAACGGGGGCGATGTCCTCGCCGCGGATGGTAACGACCTTGTCCCAATGGGCGTCGTCATCGGAATAGAGCGTCTTCCACCAGGTCAGAGCGGTCTCCCACTGCGCGCCCTTGGGAGCGTGCGGGCGGCCTTTGACGTATTCAAAAGTCTTTTCGTCCGGCGCGATCAGGCCGGCGCGGGCGCCGCCCTCGATGGCCATGTTGCAGACGGTCATGCGGCCTTCCATCGACAGGTCGCGGATCGCTTCGCCGCAATATTCGATCACATAGCCGGTGCCGCCGGCGGTGCCAGTTTCGCCGATCACGGCCAGGGTGATGTCCTTGGCGGTCACGCCCGGCTGCAGCTTGCCGGTGATCTCGACCTTCATGTTCTTGGACTTTTTCTGGATCAGCGTCTGGGTGGCCAGAACATGCTCGACCTCGGACGTGCCGATGCCGTGGGCCAGCGCGCCGAAAGCGCCGTGGGTGGCGGTGTGGCTGTCGCCGCAGACCACGGTCATGCCCGGCAGGGTCCAGCCCTGTTCGGGGCCGACGATGTGGACGATGCCCTGACGGATATCATTTACCGGGTAGTAGTGAATGCCGAATTCGCGGGCGTTTTTGTCCAGCGCTTCGACCTGAATGCGCGACTCGGGGTTTTCGATCCCGTTCACGCGGTCGGGCGTGGTGGGCACGTTGTGGTCCGGCACGGCGATGGTCTTTTCCGGCGCGCGCACCTTGCGGCCTGCCATGCGCAGGCCTTCGAACGCCTGCGGGCTGGTGACTTCGTGCACCAGGTGGCGGTCGATATAAAGCAGGCAGGTGCCATCGTCGGCTTCGTGCACGACATGGGCATCCCAGATCTTGTCATAGAGTGTTTTGGGGGACATCGGTCCTCTCCCGTCTGTATTGAGAAATGCTGGCGAGTGGCTGGGCGCCGATTATAGGCGGGCCAGAACCGTGCGGGCGGCCCCGAAGAACCGTTCACGCAGGCGCGCGCGGTCTTGCAGGTTGGGAGCAGGGGCCTGATGGAATCTCATGCGATCCAGATATATCGCGCCCCCTCGTCAATCAAGGCTCAATCCGCGTCCCGCGACAGGTCGGTGGGCCTTGCAAGCCGCCACATTGCTGTTCAATCTGGCGGCAGGAGACGCGCATGGACAATGATTTGATCCCAAGTTCGATTTCAGAGCTGTTCGACAACATGGCCGAGGCCTTTCTGTTGCAGCTTGGGAACCTGGTCGAGCTGATCGTGACTCCGGGGTGGCGGCAGTATCAGATCGCCATCATCCTGGGGCTGGTGGCGCTGTCCTTCCTTTTGACTCTGCTGACAAAAGGCCGGTGGGAAGCCTGGGCGCGGGCGCGCAGCGGATGGCCCAAATGGCGGTTGCGGGTTCTGGTTCAGCTGATGCAGCGGATGACGCTGGTCTACTTTGTCGTGCTGGCCTGGGGCGTTTATCTGGTGATGCAGCAGGTCACCTGGCCATCGCGCAGTTACATCATCGGTGTTCTGGCAACGCTGGCAACCGCGTGGCTGGCGATCGCGCTGATTTCGCGACTGGTCCGCAACCGGACGATTCGGCGCATCTTCCGCTGGTCGATGTGGATCTACGCCACGCTGGTCGCGCTGAGTCTGACCGATGACGTCGCCGAGTTTCTGGACGGCGTGGCGATTTCGATCGGCAGCCTTCACATCTCGGCATTGGGGATTCTCAAGGCCATTCTGCTGATCGGCACGTTGTTGGTGCTGGCGCGGCTTGGTACCCGGGCGGCTGAACGCGGGCTGAAAAGCAATGACGACATCTCGCCCTCGATGCAGGTGCTGCTGGCCAAGGGGATCCAGGTCGCGTTTTACGGGCTGGTCTTTCTGGTCGGGATCCGGACGCTGGGATTCGACCTGACCGGGATCGCGCTGTTGTCCGGTGCGGTTGGCGTCGGTATCGGCTTCGGCCTGCAGAAGGTCGTGTCGAACCTGATCTCGGGGATCATCATCCTGATGGACCGGTCGATCAAGCCGGGCGACGTGATCTCGCTGGGCGACACGTTCGGTTGGATCAACGCGCTGGGCGCCCGCTACGTCTCGGTCGTCACCCGCGACGGGCGCGAATACCTGATCCCGAACGAGGATCTGATTACCGGGCAGGTGGTGAACTGGTCCCATTCCGACGAGTTCGTCCGCCTAGATCTGACCTTCGGCACCAGCTACGGCGACGACCCGCACAAGGTGCGCGAGACCGCCGTGCGAACGGTGAAATCAGTCAAACGCGTTCTGAGCGGCGGCAAGCACGAACCGGTCTGCCATATCACCGGGTTCGGAGACAGCAGCGTCGATTACGTGCTGCGGTTCTGGATCCGGGACCCGACGGCCGGCCTGACCAACATCCGCGGCAATGTCTATCTGGCGCTGTGGGATGCATTCCAGGCCGAGGGCATCTCGATCCCCTTCCCGCAGCGCGAAGTGCGCCTGCTGGGGCAGGGTGCCACCGACACCGCTGTGCCACATCTGGACACGGATTGATCAACCCCGTGCCATCAACGGTTGCCGTTCATTGAAATGTTGCAATTGCCTTGCTACCTTAATAGTACCCCGGCGCCGGGGCTACACGGCGCTTTAGCAAGGAGGACCATGTCCTGTCTCTACACACACAGGCGGGTTTGCCCGCCGATGAAGGGGCCGCTGTGATGGCCCGCTCTCAGTCAATCAGCGACAAGCTGCTTGAACGCATCCTTTCCTCACTTTCCGATGACAAGGCCGAAGATGTTGTGCAGATCAACCTGCAGGGCAAGTCTTCGGTGGCCGACTACATGGTCATCGCTTCGGGCCGGTCGACGCGTCAGGTGTCGGCGATGGCGGAAAAGCTGACGGATCGCATCAAGCAGGAATTCGGTTTCACCTCGAAGGTCGAAGGCAAGGATGCCGGCGACTGGGTGCTGATCGATACGGGCGATGTGATCGTCCATATCTTCCGCCCCGAAGTGCGCGAATTCTACCAGCTGGAAAAGATGTGGCTGCCTCAGGGCGGCAGCGCCTCGGCCAACTGAGGCGCCATCCCGGCTCGTATTGAAGGGCCGGCGGCGAGAGCGACATGCGTATCAGCATTTGTGCGGTCGGGCGATTGCGTGCCGGACCGGAGAAGACCCTGCTTGACGACTATCTGACCCGTTTCAACCGGACCGGCCGCGGCCTGGGCCTGGGGCCTTCGCGCGTGATCGAGGTCGAGGACAAGAAAAACGCCGGTATGGGCGCCGAGGCCGGCTTGCTGCGCAAGGCGCTGCCCAATGGGGCGGTAATTTGCACATTGGACGAGCGGGGAAAGGTGATGTCCTCCCCCGATTTTGCGCGGAAGCTGGCCGGGTGGCGTGACATGGGCCGGCAGGATCTGGCCTTTGTCATCGGCGGCGCCGACGGGATCGACCCGGCGCTGCGGGCCGAGGCCGATTTTTCAATTTCTTTCGGCGCGATGGTCTGGCCGCATATGCTGGTCCGGGTGATGCTGTCGGAACAACTCTATCGCGCCGCGACGATCCTGTCGGGCGGCCCGTATCATCGGGCCTGACCGCTGTGGCCCGTCTGCTGATCGTCTACCATTCACGCACCGGCGGCAGCCGGCAGATGGCCGAGGCGGCCGCTCAGGCGGCCAGCGCCGAGGCCGAGGTCAGCTTGAAACCCGCCGACGAGGCGGGACCCGACGATTTGCTGGCGGCCGACGGATACATCTTTTGCGCGCCCGAGAACCTTGCGGCGCTGTCAGGCGTCATGAAAGACTTCTTCGATCGCTGCTATTACCCGGTTCTGGGCCGGATCGAGGGGCGGCCCTATGCGCAGATGATCTGCGCCGGGTCCGACGGTCAGAACGCGGCGCGGCAACTGGCACGCATCGCCACCGGTTGGCGCCTAAAAGAGGTGCAGCCGCCCCTCATCGTCTGCACCCATGCCCAGACGCCTGAGGCGATATTGGCGGAAAAGACTATCCCCGAGGATGAACTGGTCAAATGCCGCGAGATCGGCGCGGCGCTGGGCGCTGGGCTGTCGCTGGGCGTGTTCTGACGATCAGTCCAGCGTCACAAGGGTGGTGTCCGCGTTCCAGCCATCGACACTGCACCGGGCCTGCACCTGAACCTGACTCGCGCCTTCGGGGATCGCGACCCCGCCCAGGGATCGGGTAAAGGGCTGCTCGGTCTCGTGCGGGTGATGCAGCACCCGCATCCCCAGCTCGGTTCCGTCCATCGCCAGAACTCGCCAGCCATCGGCATAGTGGTCCCACCCGGTATCGGGGTGGCGGATGGTCACGTCGAATCGCCAGGTCTCGCCCGTGCGCGTCGCGGTGACATTTTCGACCGTCGGCGGGTCGGCGAGGGCCGGGACGGCCAGAAACAGGCAGGGGATCAGGTGTCGCATTTCGCCAGTCTAGGGTCTGATCGGGCGGGGTGCGATCACGTCTGCGTGTCCGGCGGCAGGCTCAGCAGGATCGCGCGGGAATGCGAGGCAAACTCGCGCCGATAAAGAACCCCCAATGTCAAAAGCGTGCCGATGATCAAAGTGATCGGGCCCAGTATCCACGCCAGCGACGCCAGCGCGAAATAGGTGGCGCGCAGGGCACGATTGAAGCTGCGCGCGGCGGTCACGCAGATCTCGGCCGCCTGCGCTGCGCGGGGATAGGCCTGCGGATCCTCGGGCTCGTTCGGCACCGCCGCCATCAGCACCGCGCAGTAGCCGAACAACCGATGCGCCCAGACGTATTTCAGAAAGGCATTCGACAAAAACAGCAGCACGGTCAGGATCTTGACCTCCCACACCATGGCCGGCGCGCTGCCGATGGCCAGATCCTTGGCGACACCCGACAGCCGCTCGGTATTGCCCAGAAGGGCCAGCCCGCCCCCGATGGCGATCATCGTGGTCGAGGCAAAAAACGTGCTGCCCTGACGCATCGTGCCCACGACCTGGGCGTCGAACATGCGGGGCTGGCGGGTCACCATTTCGCGCATCCAGCAGCGGCGGAATTCGTCCATCATCACCGCGACCGAGCGCTTGCCCGGCGCGGGGTTCTCGATCCGCCAGCCGATCCATTGCCAGGCGATCAGCAACAGCAGGACGGCGGCGTAGTCCAGGGGCGAAAACAGCAGGGCGCGTTCGGTCAGTGTCATGGCGCGACAGTACGTCCGACGAAGGCAACTTGCCAGATGCAGAAATTGGTAATATTAATTTACCAAACCGGAGGACCCGCCATGGACATGCCACAGCCCAACCCCGACGTTCTGGCCCGCAAGGCCAGCGTGCTTGCCCGTCTGCGGCAGGTCCTGCCCGAAGATGCCATCATCGCCGACCCGGCCGAAACCCGCGCCTATGAGTGCGACGCCCTGACCGCCTACAAATGCGCGCCGATGATCGCGGTTCTGCCGTCCTCGACGCAGGAGGTCTCGGACATTCTGCGCATCTGCCATGACGAAGGCGTGCCGGTCGTGCCGCGCGGGGCCGGGACCTCGCTGGCCGGTGGGGCGCTGCCCACCGCCGATTGCGTGATCCTGGGCGTGGCCCGCATGAACGAGGTGCTTGAGGTCGACTATGACAACCGCTTCATCCGCGTGCAGACCGGCCGCACCAATCTGAGCGTCACCGGCGCGGTCGAAGAGGAGGATTTCTTCTATGCGCCCGATCCGTCGTCGCAGCTGGCCTGCGCCATTGCGGGCAATATCGCGATGAACTCGGGCGGCGCGCATTGCCTGAAATACGGGGTGACCACCAACAACCTGCTGGGCGTGACCATGGTGCTGATGGATGGCCGCGTGGTCGAGATCGGCGGCGCGCATCTGGATTCCGGCGGGCTGGATTTGCTGGGCGTGATCTGCGGCTCAGAAGGGCAACTGGGGGTCGTCACCGAGGCGACGCTGCGCATCCTGCGCAAGCCCGAGGGCGCGCGCCCGGTCCTGATGGGTTTTGATCACAATGCGGTGGCGGGCGAATGCGTCTCGGACATCATCAAATCCGGCATCCTGCCCGTGGCGATCGAGTTCATGGACCGGCTGTGCATCGAGGCCTGCGAGAACTTTGCCCATGCCGGCTATCCGAACTGCGAGGCGCTGCTGATCGTCGAGGTCGAAGGCTCGGACGCCGAGATTGACAGCCAGTTGGCCAAGATCATCGAGATCGCCAAACGCCACAACCCGGTCGAGCTGCGCGAAAGCCAGTCGGCCGAGGAAAGCGCCCGCATCTGGCTGGGCCGGAAATCGGCCTTTGGCGCGATGGGGCAGATCAACGACTATATGTGCCTGGACGGCACGATCCCGGTGTCGGCCCTGCCGGACGTGCTGCGCCGCATCGGTGAACTGAGCAAAGAGTTTGGCCTGCCCGTGGGTAACGTGTTCCACGCCGGCGACGGCAACATGCACCCGCTGATCCTGTTCGATGCGAACAAGCCCGGCGATTTGGAAAAGTGCGAGGCCTTCGGGGCCGAGATCCTGAAACTGTGCGTCGATGCCGGCGGCTGCCTGACCGGCGAGCATGGGGTGGGCATCGAAAAGCGCGACCTGATGCATCATCAATACGCGCCTCGGGACCTTGAGGCGCAGATGGCCGTCAAGGACGTGTTCGACCCGAAATGGCTGCTGAACCCCGCCAAGGTGTTTCCGCTGGACGCCAGTGCGGCCCGGCGCGTCGTGCCGATGGCGGCGGAATGAATCCCAAGACAGAACGGACCCCGCAATGAGACCTGAATCAGAGTCTGAACTGGCCGAAATCGTGGCCGGCCTGAACGATCCGGTACGCGTTGCCGGTGGCGGCACCCGTGGTGTGACCGGCCCCGACCGGATGCTGAGCACCGAGGGGCTGCGCGGTATCACCCTGTACGAGCCGGGGGCGTTGACGCTTGTGGCGCAGGCCGGAACGCCGCTGGCTGAGATCGAGGCCGCGTTGGAGGCCGAAGGCCAGCAACTGGCGTTCGAGCCGATGGACCATCGCACCTTGCTGGGGTCCTCGGGCGCGCCCACGATCGGCGGAGTCGTGGCCGCCAACGTCTCGGGGCCGCGCCGGATCCAGGCCGGGGCCTGCCGCGATTTCCTGCTGGGCGTGCGCTTTGTCGACGGGCAGGGGCAGATCATCAAGAATGGCGGGCGGGTGATGAAGAACGTCACCGGCTATGATCTGGTCAAGCTGATGGCCGGGTCCTGGGGCACGCTGGGCGTGCTGACCGAGGTGTCGCTGAAAGTGCTGCCCAAACCCGAGGCCAGCGCGACGCTGGCCGTACCCGCCAAGGACGCCGCGACTGCGGTTCGCATCCTGTCCGAGGCGCTGAAATCACCCTTTGAGGTCACCGGCGCAGCCTATGACCCGCAGCAGCGGCGCGCCTTGATCCGGATCGAGGGGTTTGCGGAATCGGTCTCGTATCGCACCGGGCGTCTGCAGGAGTTGCTGGGCCAGTTCGGCGCAGTTGATCCGGTCGAGCCATCGGACGCCCTGTGGCAGGCGATCCGCGATGCGGCCGATTTAGCCGACACGCCCGGCGATGTCTGGCGGATTTCGGTCAAACCCGGCGACGCGCCCGAAATCGCCGCGCGGGCCGAGGCCGACAGGACCCTGTTCGACTGGGGCGGCGGGTTGATCTGGGCGCTGGTGCCCGCAGGCACCGACCTGCGCGCGCGCTTCGGCGCGTTTTCCGGCCACGCCACGCTGGTGCGGGCCGGGGCCGATACCCTTGCCCGGCTGGGCCGGTTCCAGCCGGAACCGCAGGGCATTGCGGCTCTGACACAGGGGATTCGACAGAAATTCGACCCGCGCGGCATGTTCAACCCCGGGCTGATGGGATAGGGCGATGCAGACCACATTCACCGAAGACCAGTTGAAAGACCCCGGCACCCGCCGCGCGAACGAGATTTTGCGCAACTGCGTGCATTGCGGGTTCTGCACCGCAACCTGCCCAACCTATCAGGTGCTGGGCGACGAATTGGACAGCCCCCGCGGGCGCATCTACCTGATCAAGGACATGCTGGAAAACGAGCGTGTGCCGGATGAAAAGACCGTCAAGCATATCGACCGCTGCCTGTCCTGCCTGGCCTGCATGACGACCTGCCCGTCGGGCGTGCATTACATGCATCTGGTCGATCACGCGCGTGAATATATTGAAAACCGCTACAAGCGCCCCTTCTCGGACCGGGCGCTGCGGTGGGTTCTGGCACGGATCCTGCCCTATCCGATGCGGTTTCGCTGGGCGCTGATCGGGGCCAAGCTGGGGCGGCCGTTCCGCTTTCTGATGCCCGACGCGCGCCTGCGGGCGATGCTGGACATGGCGCCGAAACACATCCCGCCGGTCAGCCGCAATGACGACCCCCAAAGCTTTGCGCCCAAGGGGCAGGCGATCAAACGCGTGGCTCTGATGACAGGCTGTGCGCAAAAGGCGCTGAACACCGACATTAACGATGCCACGATCCGCCTGCTGACCCGGCTAGGCTGCGAGGTCGTTGTGGCCGAGGGCGCCGGCTGCTGCGGGGCGTTGACCCATCACATGGGCAAGACCAACGAAAGCCATGCCACCGCCGCCGCCAATATCCGCGCCTGGACCCGCGAGATGGACGGCAAGGGGCTGGATGCGATCGTCATCAATACCTCGGGCTGCGGCACCACGGTCAAGGATTACGGGCACATGTTCCGCGACGATCCACTGGCCGAGGACGCGGCGCGGGTGTCGGGCATTGCCATGGATGTCAGCGAGATCCTGATGCAGCTGGACTTGCCACAGGGTGACGACAAGGAGCTGACGGTGGCCTATCACGCGGCCTGCTCGCTGCAACATGGACAGCAGATCAAGACCTATCCCAAGAACCTGCTGAAAAAGGCGGGGTACACGGTGGTCGAACCCGCCGACAGCCATCTGTGCTGTGGCAGCGCGGGCACCTACAACCTGATGCAGCCCGAGATCTCGGCCAAGCTGAAACAGCGCAAGGTGCGTACGCTCGAGGCCAGGAACCCCGATCTGATTGCGGCCGGGAACATCGGCTGCATGATGCAGATCGGGTCGGGCACCCGACTGCCCATCGTGCATACGGTCGAGCTGTTGGATTGGGCCACGGGCGGGCCTCGGCCCCTTGCGCTGGATCGGGCCGGACAGCCTGCGGATACGGTGCCGATCCTGCGGTGATCGGGCCTGATGCGCCGACGCATCAGTCTGGTGCGGATTAGGCCCGGTCCGGCTCTGCCCTATTTTCGCCAAACGCCACGCGTAAGTAGATTGGCCGATACCTCATGCCGGAGAACCGCGTGCGCACATGGATCAGGGCGATAGCGTTATGTGTTCTGCCATTGGCAGCCACGGCGCAGGATACTGGGCTGCAAAGCCTTGAAACCTCGGATTCCGGACGCGAATGGATGGCGGTCGGACGGCTGAACATCAACGGCACCGGCTTCTGCACTGGCGCGTTGATCTCACCCACCCTTGTTCTGACCGCAGCGCATTGCCTGTTCGACCAAGCAACCCGCCAACGAATTGATCCGGGCCAAATCGAGTTTCTGGCGGGGTGGCGACACGGCCGCGCATCGGCATATCGTACGGCGCGCCAGGCGGTCATTCATCCGGAATACGAGTATGACCGCGCCGCATCCGTCAGCCGCGTGCGCCACGACGTCGCGCTGATCGAGTTGTGGCAGCCGATCCGAAATACGACCGTGATCCCGTTTGAAACCGGCTACAGGCCAACACGTGGTGAGGATGTCGGAGTGGTTTCGTACGCCCACAACCGCGCAGAAGCCCCTTCGCTGCAACAGGTCTGCTCGGTCATGGCGCAGCAATCGGGGGTGTTGGTCATGTCCTGTGACGTGGATTTGGGTGCGTCCGGCGCGCCGATCTTCTCGTTCTCAGGGGATCACCCCCGGATCGTATCGGTCGTGTCCGCGAAGGCCGAATTGGAAGGCCGGCGGGTATCGTTGGGAACAGCGCTGGAAGAGTCGCTGGAGGTGCTGCGCACCGAGCTGTCCGCCGGGAATGGTTTTGGTGCCTCCGGCAATACGCTCGAGCCGGGAAAGAACGTCGGTGCAAGGTTCGTCCGGCCATGACCTGCCGTATCGTGACATTGGCCCTGATTTTGGCCGGGATTGCTGCATCGGCGCTGGCCCAGGACAGTGGCAAGCGCCGGCTGACCGATCGGGACGACCTGTATGGTTGGGAGGCGATCGGGCGGCTGGACATCGGAGACCGCTCGTTCTGTACGGGTACGCTGATCGCGCAGGATCTTGTCCTGACCGCAGCCCATTGTGCGACGGACAAGGCCACCGGTCGGACCTACGCACCCGGCGAAGTCACCTTTCGCGCAGGCCTGAGCGATGGACATGCGCTTGCCGAAGGCACGGTCGTGCAGATCGCCGTCCTTCCCGACTATGACCCCCGGGTTGGCCTGTCACCCGAGATGGTTCGGGTTGATGTCGCCCTGATGCGACTGGATCAACCGATCCCGTATACCGTCGCCAACCCATTTGCATTGCACAGTGGCCGGGTCGCCGGGGATGAAATCAGCATCGCTTCGTACGGGCGCGGCCGGTCCGAGGCAATCACGCGCCAGCGGTCCTGCCGGATTCTGGAGCGGCGCCAAGGTCTGATCACCTTCAATTGCGATGTCACGTTCGGATCCTCCGGTTCGGCCATTCTGGCCCGAAACGGGCCGCGTTGGCAGATCCTTTCTGTGGTATCGGCGGTTGGTACCGACGGCCGTCGCAAGGTCGGGTTCGGCATGGAGCTTGAGGGGATCGTCTCGGACCTCAAGGCCATCATGCGGCGGGATGCGCCGCAGCCAAAGGCCAAGATCCGGCGGCTGCAGGTCGGCTCGGGCAAGTCCAGCTCGGGCGCGAAATTCATCAGCTCCGGCGGGTCTTGAACTCAGCCAGATCCTTTCCCATCTCATGTGTGTCGGGCAGCCAAACCGGGGTCCGACAATCGCCAACGCCCGTCCATTCGGAGGGCAAAACTCGTAAATCGCTCTGAACATGAGGATAACGAACATGCGTAGCTTTGATTTTGCACCACTACACCGTGCAACCGTCGGTTTTGACCAGATTGCCGACATCATGGATCGGGTCATGACCAGCGAAGTGTCACAACCCAGCTATCCCCCGTACAACATCGAAAAAACCGATGCCGATGCGTATCGCATTTCGATCGCAGTCGCCGGCTTTGCCGAAGATGACCTAACGATCGAAGTCAAGGAAAACGCGCTGGTCGTGGCCGGCAAGAAAGCCACCGAAGACACCAAGCGCACCTATCTGCATCGCGGCATCGCCACCCGCGCCTTCGAGCGTCGTTTTGCTCTGGCTGACCACGTCCGCGTGACCGGCGCCAGCCTGGAAAACGGCATGCTGCACATCGACCTGAAGCGCGAGGTGCCCGAAGCGCTGAAACCGCGCCGGATCGAGATCACCTCGACCAAGGCGATCGAAAAGGACGTGGTTGACGCCAAGCCCGTGAACTGAGGCTGAGACCGCCCAAGCGGCGATGATCGTCTCCTCCCTCGGTTGTCGCACAACCCCGCGTTCCTCCGGACGCGGGGTTTTTTCATGACGCTTGCAAAGAATAAGGGCGCCCAAAGGCGCCCTGGTCTCATGGTCCGTCCGATCAGACGGCCATGCAGATGTATTTCATCTCGAGATAGTCTTCCATGCCGTGGTGGCTGCCTTCACGGCCAAGGCCGGATTGCTTGACGCCACCAAACGGGCCCAGTTCCGAGCTGATGATGCCGGTGTTGATGCCGACGATGCCGTATTCCAGCGCCTCGGCCACCTTGTACACGCGGCTCAGATCCTTGGCGTAGAAATACGAGGCGAGGCCGAAGATCGTGTCATTGGCCATGGCGATGACCTCGTCCTCGTCCTCGAACTTGAACAGGGGCGCCAGCGGACCAAAGGTCTCTTCCTGCGCGACCTTCATGTCCTGGGTCACGTCGGTGATGATCGTGGGCTGGAAGAAGGTGCCGCCCAGATCGTGCGGCAGGCCTCCGGTCAGGATCGCGCCGCCATTGGCCGTGGCGTCGGCGATGTGCTCCTGCACCTTGGCGACCGCCTCGTCGCTGATGAGCGGACCGGTCGTGGTGCCATCTGACAGGCCGTCGCCGATTTTCAATGCTTCGACCGCGGCCTTGAGCTTGGCGGCAAAGGCATCATAGACACCGGCCTGCACATAGATGCGATTGGCACAGACGCAGGTCTGGCCGTTGTTGCGGAACTTGCACAGCATCGCGCCTTCGACGGCGGCATCCAGATCGGCGTCATCGAACACGATGAACGGCGCGTTGCCGCCCAGCTCCATCGAACATTTCATGACCTGGTCGGCGGCCTGGCGCAGCAGGATCCGGCCCACCTCGGTCGAGCCTGTGAAGGTCAGCTTGCGCACGCCGGGGTTCTCGCAGAACTCCTTGCCGATCTCGCTGGCTTGTGACGAAGGAACCACGTTGAACACGCCCGCCGGAACGCCGGCCTGTTCGGCCAGCAGCGCCAGCACCAGCGCCGACAGGGGCGTTTCGGTGGCCGGGCGCGCGACAAAGGCACAGCCGGCGGCCAGTGCCGGGCCCGCCTTGCGCGTGATCATCGCGTTGGGGAAGTTCCACGGCGTGATCGAGGCCGCCACCCCGATCGGCTGTTTCAGCACCATGATCCGCTTGTCGCGCTGATGGCCGGGGATGGTCTCGCCATAGACCCGCTTGGCCTCTTCGCCGAAGAATTCGATGAAGGAGGCGCCATAGGCGATCTCGCCCACCGCCTCGGCCAGGGGTTTGCCCTGTTCGGCGGTCAGGATCTTGCCCAGATCCTCGGCGTTTTCCATCATCAGGTCGAACCAGCGGCGCAGGATCGCGGCGCGCTCCTTGCCGGTCAGCTTGGCCCATTCCTTCTGTGCCGCCTCGGCCTGCGCGATGGCACCGGCCACCTGGGCGCGGCTGACATCCGCGACCTCGGCGATCACGTCGCCGCGAGCCGGGTTGGTGACGGCAAAGGTGCCGTTGTCACCATCGACCCACTGCCCGCCGATATAGGCCTTGGTGACCAGAAGGTCGGGGTTCTTCAAAAGCGATTTCAGGTCGGTCGTGGTATCCAGCATGGGTCGGCCTCCGGGCAGGGAAAGAATTTGCGCGTACCCAATCAGGTGGCGCAGAACATGTTTAGGGCCACCCGGGGGCGTCAATCAATCCAGATTTGATCAAAAAATCGATCGACGTGCGATGCAAGGGCCGGAAAGCATCAAAAGCCAGCCAGCTGTTGGTTTTGACGCCTATCTTTTTCGATAGGGTTTTGCCAAAGTTCCGGTGATTTGAGAGACCCAAGGGGATGTAAATCGTTATAACATTCCCTATCTTGTTGGGTAGATAAGAAAAAAAAGGATTGGACAGATGTCGAACCAGCAATTCGAAGCATTGATCGAGGAAACTCAGGCCAAGGTGCGCGAAAGCCAGTCGCAGATCGAAGGGCTGACCTCGCGGATCGAGGCGGCGCGCGCCAAGATCGGAACGGCCGAAGCGGATATCGACATCGAAAATGCCACGCTTGAAGACGTGCACGCCCACACCGAGGTGATGAACGCGAACATCGCCGAACTGATCATGGGGCTGGACGACGTCACCAGCGCGTTTTCCAAGGATTTCGACGAAATGCGCTCGAAGACCGGGTGGGAATCGTTCGTGGGCATCTTCTCGAAGGGTAAATCCGAGTCCATGCGCCAAGAACGCATGCGCTCAGCCAATATCGACGACAAACTGCAGGACCTGATCGCGAAGTCAGACGTGATTGTGAAGCTGCTGGAAGGACAACTGGCCGTGCTGGAAGAGCAGCGCGTGAAGGTGGAGAACAACCTGACCGTCACGCTGGGCGACCGCGAGGCGACCGTGGCTGAACTGGAAGCGCTGCGGGCCGAGATTCAGGGCATGGACCCGGCGATCATCACGCTTGAAAACAAGATCAGCGTCGAGCAGGACGCCGCCGCGCGCACCAAGCTCGAAACCGAGCTGGCTGAGCTGAACAAGCAGTACAACGCGAAGGTTCAGGAAGAGCAGGTCAAGCTGGCCAAGTCCCAGACGCTGGAACGCTATATCGAAAAAGGCAAGACCTGGGTCGATTCACTGCAGAACCAGGCGGCGACGCAGATGGTGCTGATCAACAAACTGCAGACAGACACGCAGCAGCGCGTGGTGCTGTATGACGCGCTGACCAAATCGCTGAAAACCGCGCAGCAGCAGGACGTGGCCCACCGCATCAACGAGATCGGTGTGCAGACGGATCAGGAGGCGCAAGCCGCCATGGCCGCCATCGGCACCGCGACCAACCAGAAAATGGCCGACATGCTCGAGGCGCATGAGGACCACATGGTCTTTGCCCGCGACGTGCTGGAGAAAAAGGCCAAGGCGGACGAGCGCTTTGCTCGCCGGTTCGCGTCGATTGTCGAGAAGCATGATAAGAATTTGTATGGGGGGTGAGGACGCGATCCGTTCGCCGCTAAAGATGCTAAGTTCAGCGGTGGGCGTTGCGCTCTTTGGGGCGCTTCTCATCCTGTTCGGGTACCTGACCCAATTGATTCCAGCATACCTTGGTCCCGATCTGAGATTGATGATGTTCTTCGTGCCATTGGTCTTCGCGCTCGGCTCATTTGGAGTTTCAGTCGTGTTCGCAGTCTGGGGCGCACTTTGGTTGGCATTCGAGGTAGCCCTTCTGTTGGTCGATAAGCTAAATGAGTAACCCAACCCAAGACCATGTCGGCCTGACCGACACCTTCGCCTCGCGCCGCTATTTCCGCAAATTCGAGGTGATCACCGTCCACCTCCTGCGCGTGGCCGCGACGATGGAGGCGGAGGGCGCGATCAGCAAGCAAGAGGTGCGGATTATTTCGCGTTACCTCTCGGGGTTGCTCTACACCTTCCGCGCGCTGAGCATGAAATACCTGCTGGTCGGGCGTGATACCGGGCGGTTCTTTGGCAGCCTCGCCATGGACAAGCGCGACAGCGGGTTTCCGGTGGCGGCCGAGTTGCTGACCATGGCCAATGACGCGCAGCAGGCGCAGGTACATCTGGCGAATATGCCCTCGGAAGATGACCTGAAAACCGAGATGGTGCGGACCATCATCAGCGACAGGGAAATCCCCACCAAGCTGCAATTCGCGCTGTCTCAAAGGCTCTATTACAAGGAATTGCTGAAAGGTCAGCTGTTCTGGGCCCGCAATGATCCGGAGTGCCATTGGATCGAGACCGAGGGCGAGCGTAGGAAATTCCTGATTCATTGGGCGGTCTATGACAGCCAGATCAACCTGCCGGTCATCTACCTGATGCAGTTGGAGGACAGCGGCAAAACGGCCCTGCCCAAGGACCAGCGTCGCTGGCCCGAAGTGCAGGCGCATCTGATGGCGCAGTCACTTGGTGGCTTGAAACTGGTGACCATCGCCAAAGGCTTCGACCAGGATTTCGACGACCTGCACCCCAAACATCTGCGCCGCATTCATGTGGGTCCGATGTATTCCTCGGCCTATACCGAGCAGTCCGGCCCCCTGCGGCAGGTGCTGGAAGACGCGCAAGCCCCCGAGGGGCAGGACTGGGCACTGGCCTGGACCACCGAAGAGCTGCAAAGCGAAGAGGTCATCGAAGAACGCGCCGGATGGTTCTCGACCGTCGAGCGCGAGGTCTTTGCGTTGGACCCCTTCGGCGGACAGGGGGCCGAGACCGGGGCCACACGCACCCAGCGCTCGATAATCCTTCCGCAGCGTCCGTTCCAGGTTTTAGCCGAACGCAATCCGCCGGGCTTTGCAGATGTGCGCAAATTCGTGGTCAGCAAGTCTGGGCAGGTTCTGCGATATTGATAATACAAAGGCGATTTTGAAATGAGTTTGACATCAGACCAGATGGAATTGCGCGAAGACGATATTCGCAAGCACTATCCTGCCGCCACCGCATTGTTGAACGGGTTCGAGCATGCGCCGCGTATAGCCAAACTCGCTGAGGCCGCCGTCGAACGGTCACCGGGTGTGTCGACGGGGCGGCGGTTCCGGTCGACCACGCCGGGGTTGGTAACCCGCCGCACTGCGCGGGCCGATGGGGTGCATCTGGTCGAACGGATCGAGGCCGCGGATGACGGCGACGCGCTGGTGTCCCCACAGCAGGCGACCACACAGCAGGCGATCCGCCGGGCGATTGCCATCGCTTTTGCCGTGGCCGAAACCTATGCGGACCAGACCCCGCTGGCCGATCTGAAACGCGCCAATCTGGCTGGAGATCTTGCCGCCGCGCGCAAGACCGAATTCTCGGATCTGCTGACCGCCGAAGCGTTGATCACCTTGCACACCTTCGGCAATGCGTTGGCCTATCTGATGTCCTCGCATCTGGGGGAGACCACGGTCGAAATCGGTGAAATCGAAGAGGTCCTGACAGACAACGGCCAACTCGCCCTGCACGGTGCCCTGTGGGAGCTGGATCAGGTTCTGGCCAAGCACGCGCCCGATGATGCCCATCTGATCGCGGCCACCAGTGCCTATGCAGAGCAACTGATGGAAAAAGCTGCTCTGCGCGCGCAAACGGCTGGCCATCTGGCCCCGTTCCAGAACGCCGCCTGGCATATCGAGGCCGACGATCTGACGATCCGGGGATTTGAGCCCGCGTCGAAGGCCAAATCCACCACGCTCACCATGACGTTCAAGAAACCGAACGAGGTGGTGGGCAATCATATCGCCAAGTATCAGGCCATGAAGCTAGCCAAGATGCTGATGGCTTATGATTTTGACCGCCGCCTGAATCCGTTCGCGGAGCTTGGCGGATTCATCTTTACCTTCATGGGCGACGGCAAGCCGGGCACCGGCAAGACGACCCTGATCCAGATGATGGCCGGGCTGATTAATGACTACTGCCAGAACGCGGGCTATCCATTCCGCTATCAGAACCTGAGCACCGACAATATCGACAGCTATCAGGGAAAATCCGGCCAGAATGCCAAGGCGTTCATCAACACGATCATCGACCCCTCGGTCATCGGTTTTGGCACGATCGACGATATCGATCAGCTGGCGGGCAAACGGGGCGACCGGCAGTCCAGCGCGGGCCAGCTGGAAATCACCGCCGTGCTGATGGAGAGCTTTGCTGGGGCCAACACCGTGGTGCGCGGCAACTGCACCTTTGGCATGTTCTCGAACTACCCCGAGAATGTGGACGACGCCCTGCGCCAGCGGGCGGGTGCGCGGTTCCTGGTGGACGGGCCGCAAACGCGCGAGGATTACATCGACATTCTGCACCTGCTGATGGGCCGCAACCACGACATCCCGCTGGGTGAACACGAAGCCTATGCCGCGCAGGAACTCAAGAAGGCCGTCGCCGCCAGTTTCGAAAGCCACTCGCGCCCGCATGAGGATGCTTTGCTGCAGGTCTATGAGCGTGTTTCTGATGAGATCGGCCAGTTGGACACCATCGCCAAACTGGGCACCTACCTCAAGGCGATCCAGCAGGCGGATGAGCGTTTTACCGGCCGCGCGATCAAGAACATCACCGACGCAGTGAAGGTCCGCGCGATGGATTTCGAACTGCCCGACGAATGGATGGAAAACCCCGACTTGTTCCTGTTCCGCGACTACGACACCAAGAAGGCGATGATCGAAGAACTGCGCCAGCCGATCACCGTCGAGATGGTGATCCAGGAGATCAACCGCTACGCCGACAGCGAGTTCCGATATGCCGACAAGAGCGACGAGGTCGCCATCGAAAACGCCGTCCGCGAGATGGGCCGGATGGAAGAGGCCAAGCGGCGGTATCTGGAGGGGAAGGGATAGGCTCACTCAATGAAGGCAATTGAGAAAATCATTGAACTCCCAATTTATCTGAAAGACCTTGAGGCACTTTCGGTCGATGAAAAGGCATTGTTCGCTTTGGCAAGTTATGCCGCCTCGGAGTCTAATTCGATCAGCAGATTATATCTTTTCTCCACTCACAAAACGACTGGAGATGAAATCGTGGACTCTGCGATTTCGCTCCAAATTATGGTGATGCTTAGGTACTGGTCGGCAAAATTGTTCGAGTTCTATGAGACCATTTCTGATCTCGCGATCTCGAAAGGGACAAAAAACGAAAATGTAATTCGTTTGGCAAAAGAATCCTTCGACGCCTTTTCTGGAATGAAGGAGCAGCCCGGTTACGAAGTTGCTCGAGCAATTAGGCACGAGGCCACAAACCATTACTCTTTCAAGGCCGCAAAAAAGAACCTTGCCCACATTCCCGACAACGCCAACTGCAAGTTTTACCTGCATGAGCAAGACGGAAATTCTTGGTATCCATTTGGAGAAGAAGTAATGTTCGTCGGTCGGTTCAACCGCGCTGGAGCCTCGCTTAATCCTAGAGAAGAAAAAAACCAGCTTTTGAAAGAATGGTTGGACTGGAATCTGGCGGCGACTAAATGGGCCAACAAAGCCTATGAACTGATAGCAACCTCTCTAGTGTTGGATCGCCTACCGGACAGGACAGCTCGCCAGAAGTTACTTTGGTTGGATCCAGAACTGGTTGGTGAGGTAAATGGAAGTAAGACCCCTATCTTTTTAAGAAGTGAGGCCACCGAATGATCCGCCTCATCGAAAAAGGCCTGATGTTTGGCAATCTCGTCCACATCTCCAGCCCGGCTCTGGTCGAGCGGTATAACCGCGCGCTGCAGCATCTGGCGGGCAAGAGCACGGCGCTGACGGATTTCCATGTCGATATCTCGGGCTATTCGCCGGAGGTGGGGATTGAACTGGACGACCCGCTCTACCTCAACCCCAACGGGGTCAACCGGCAATTCATCCTGCTGACGACCGAGCAGAAACGCGCGCCGCTGCTGAACGTCAAATTATCGACCTCGCGCGATATCATGCGTGAATTCATCGAGATGAACGAGGCGCAGTTGTTCGCCCTGACCGCCACCGATGCGGTGGCCGGAGAGTTGGTGAACTCGGTCTTCGAACTCACCACCCCGCGCGACCTGCTGAACCTGCGCAAGATTGAGATCGAGGCCGACACCGTCGGCGGCACCTTGCGCAAGGCCGAGCAGCTGGCGGGCATGGTGGAACAGTTCAAAACCGAAGAAGACGCGTGGTTCGATGATGTGCTGATCGCGAAGATGATCGAAACCGCTAAGGAAACCGGCGACGTCACCCGCAACCCTGTCCGGCTCCGCCACACGGTGTTTGAACAGCGCAACTTCTGGACGGCGCATTTCGGTGGCATGTATCTGTTCCCGGATCTGGATCACCCGGCGGCGATCTGCATGGGTGAAAGGCCAGAGGATTTGCCGATCAAATATGTCTTTGATCCGTCGCAGCGAAACCAGATTGCCAAATTTCTGAATTACAACGATCTGGTCGAGCCGATCGTCAAGGCCCGCGGCGTGGATGCCGCCGCGATCCTGCAACAGAAGATGGACTTTCTGACCGTTGACGCCACTGCGGATGCGGGCATTGATCTGACCGGGCTGGACCGCAGCGACATGCGGCGTTTGGCGCGCAATCACGCGGATCGCTTGCCCGAAGCCTATCATGGCCTCGCGCAATTGTTGCGCTGGGCGACAGATGGCGGGCCTTGGCCGCGTATCACCTCGGATCATCCGGCCTATTTCTATTCGCTGCGCGCCGCTAATACCCCGAACCGCGATCTTGTGAATATGCTGCTGGCCGAGCTTGACCCGCTGGACCCGCGCCAGATGTTCATTTGCCACAAGGAACTGTTCTACCGCACCTATGGTGGCTGGCCAGAGCCGAAAAAGGCCTATGTGGCCGAGTTTCTTGCCCGTGAATATCAAGTGGACAAGGCCGGGGCCCGCGCCGCACTGTTCGGGCATGAACCCGACATGAGCGGCGAGGACCGGGTCAGCGAGGCGGTGATCGCACGGGTCGGCCCCTGGGGCGCGGTAAGGAAAGAGTGATATGTTCGGAGCAATGCGCCTGTTTCTCGGTCTGCTCGTCGTTCAGACGATTGCCTACTTTGCCTTGTCTCTTTACTCGCGTCGGGTCCGGCGACAAAAGCTTGAGACGTGGTGGGAAGAGAAAGGCAAGACCGGCAACAAGGAAGCCTTTGTCGAACGCGGATTGCATGTCTATGACAATTCGTTCCGTCGCAAACTGATCCTGGGTGTTTATATCGTGCCTTGGGTGGCGATCGCCGCGCTGATCTATGTCGTGAACTACATGTGAGGTTTTGGGAATGGTCTACATCAAATGGGCGTTCATCCTGATTTTCTGGATCACGCTGGGTGCGATCCTGCAATACTCGCTGCCGCAACACGACATTGTCCGCATCGTAAACACCTACGAAGAGCGGCAGGATCTGACGGATTGGACCCGCATTTTCTGGTCCGAGCCCGATGATCAGTCGACCAGCCTTTCGAACCGCGATGTGCAGTTCATCCAGGCCGTGCGGGCGAACGGCAAGCCGATCGTCTATCGGAACGAAGATACCAGCTGGGGTTGGCCACCCTATTTCAAGTTCGATACCGCCAACCTTTACACCGAAGCCAACGACGCGATCTCGGACAAGGATGATCCGGATTGGGTTGTCGTGACCCACTACGGCTGGCGCAACGAGTTTCTGTCGATCTTCCCGAATGCCATCTTCATCAAACATGTCGAAGGACCGGACGTCCGCATCATTCCCTGGTTCAACATCATTTTCCTGACCGTTTTTTTTGCCATCGTCTGGGCGCTTTGGGTGCGTTGGCGCAGGTTCCGCGAAGCCCGCATCGACCCCATGCTTGAAAGCGTCGAGGATGGTCTCTACGCCGCTGGGGATGCGATCGACGAACGAAGATCCAGCTTCCGGCGCTGGCTGGACAGCTGGAAGTCAAAATAGACCAGAACCGGGAACCAGTTTGACCATCGGCTACCCGGCTAGGCGTCCCGCTATCTGACGACAAACTCGGCATGAAGGGCCCCGGCGGCTTTGATGGTTTTGAGGATGTCGATCATATCCCGCGGGGACACGCCCAACGCGTTCAGGCCGGCAACCACCTGCGACAGCGTCGTCGCTTCGGGGATTTCTGCCAACCCGGTGCCGGCGTCTTCCTCAATCCCTGCGATGGTTCGCGGCACAACAACGGTCTCCCCTGTGGCAAAGGGATTGGGCTGAACGGCGATCGGAGATTCCTCTACCCGAAGTGTCAGGTTGCCTTGGGAAACCGCGACACGTGAGATTCGGACCTCCTGCCCCATGACGATCGTGCCGGAGCGTTGATCTACAACCACGCGAGCCTTGGTTTCGGGTTCAATCAGGATGTTTTCGATCCGGCCGATCGCATGCGCCGTGGAAGGGGCCCGCGTTTCCGGGATGCTCAATTCCACCGTGCCCGAGTCGCGCATGACCGCAACGGCGCGATTGAACTCGCGGTTGATGGCCGCTTCGATCCGACCGGCGGTCGTAAAGTCCGGCTCGCGCAGGGCCAACCGCAATTGGGAAAGACCTGACAATTCAAAGTCGATCTCCTGCTCGACCCGGGCCCCGGCGGGGATGACACCGGATGTCGGGACTCCTTGAACAACCGATGCAGCGTCGCCCTCGGCGACTGCACCACCTGCCAGAACGGTGCCCTGCGCAACTGCGTAGATCTGCCCATCCGCGGCGTTCAACGGTGTCATGACGAGCGTGCCGCCCAGCAGGCTTTTGGAATCTCCGATCGCCGAAACGGTCACATCGATCTGCCCGCCCACCCTCGCAAAGGGCGGAAGGGTGGCGGTGACAAGAACGGCGGCGACGTTCTTGGGGCGAAAGTCCTCGCCAGTGACGTTTACACCCAACCGTTCCAGTATGTTCGACATGATTTCTTCGGTGAACGGGGAATTGCGCAGCCCGTCACCGGTTCCGTTCAGTCCAACGACAAGGCCATATCCCACGAGGTCATTGCCGCGCACACCGTCAAAATTCACCAGATCCTTGAGCCGGACAGCCCCGGAAACCGCCACCGAAGGCAGCATGATCAGAAGGAAGGCCAGAAGTCTCATCTCAGGAAATTCACCAATGATAGGGTCGAGTTGCGGACAGTGACCGAATAGAGGCTTTCGAGCTGGAACTGCACGGTCTGCAGGTGTGCCGCAGTTTCGTAGGGATCGGCGGCGACAAGTTCGTTGTGCGCGTATTCAAAACTGGTCCTGGCCGCCGCATTTCGTGTTTCGGCCTGTTCGATGCGGGCTTGCACCGCTCCGATCTGAGCGCGCATCGTCACGACGTCATCTTTGGTGTTGGCCAGAGCCACGCCCAGATCGGTAAACAAGGCAGTCTGCAGGTCTGGTGGCCATCCCAGCGCGCCCTCCGTCGCCAAGGCCGCAAGCGCGACATCGCGCAATCCATCCCGAAGTTTCGGATCATTGGCCGTGAACTGCATGTTCACCCGCTCGGTCTCCGAAATCTGCATTGGTGCGAGGGTCGTGTTGGACCCGTTGTACATGACTGCCTCGAATCCGGCAGGGTCATTGAACCAATCGTCGGCCGCCTGGCGAATATCGGTCAGGGTTGTCAGCCCTGCCAATTCGGTTCGCAGAGCAGCCAGTAGCGTGTCCGTCGACTTCAACGGAGAGGTGTCCGTGGCGGTTCCCGCGAACAAGCTGCGGCCACCGACCCGCGTGTTCAGTGAAGAAATCATCGTGTCCAGTTCGTTGCGCGCCTGAGCCGAGGCCTGAGCATGCGAAGTCGCTTGGTTGGACGTCCCAAACGCGAGCAGAGAAGCCGAAACCTCGCCGATCGAGGTCTCAAATGTCTCGAGACTGATCTGAGTGGTATCAGCAAACAGATTTGCCTCGGCGGTCGCCGAAGAGAAGGCGTCCAGCTGTGCAATTTTTCGATCCAGGTCCAGCAGATGCGAGTAATCGCCACTGAGACGCCCAGAAATGTCAGCGGTTTGTCCCGTAGACATCTCATAGGACAGGGTTTCGATCTGCGTTTTGATCTCGGTGCTGCGCGCGCGCAAGGTCAGACCGCGGGCCAGATCACCAATCGAATTCAAGGTCATGGTTACATCCTCAGCAGCAAATCCATCAATTCGTCGACAACAGTGATGATCCGCGCATTGGCGGCATAGGCCTGTTCAATCTGCATCAAGCGCTGCAACTCGGTGTCACTGTCCACGCCCTGCTCGGCCACTAACTGTTCCATTTGGAGTTGCGCATTGGATGCGTAGCTTTGGCGTGATTGAGCGGTATGGGCAGCTGTGCCAGCTTTGGACAAAAGCGACACCGACACTTCACTGGCCCGCAGGGCCCCTGTGCCGAAAGCCGGGGCAGGGCGCGGCGTGGTCAATACGGCGCCAAAAGCCTGCAGCTGGGTTGCCTCACCGGGGTCGTTCGGTCCAACGGCCCCCAACCCCGCGCGCAGTTTCCAACTGTCGCCGCCGGCATCTGGATCGACAATCGGGTTGAGCTCAAGACGGGACGCGAGCCCCGCTGGCGCCGTGGCATCGAAACGGGCGCCGGCATCGGTGAACAAGCCTGGATCAGTCGGCATCGCGGTCGGATCCAGGCCGGCAGTTTCGAACCGTTCGATCAGATCGCGCGCGACTGCATCCAGGTCCTCATGCGCGTCGATGGCCAACACGTCGCGAATGTCAAACTGGGCTGCCAGAGCGCCCCCGCGGATCTGTGCGGAATCACCGGATGTGCGGACTGGCCGTCCATTGAGCTCGAGCCCGGAGAGCAGTCCGTTCCCTACGGTCATGTGCGGTTTGGTATCACCGGTAACCGAGAACGCGAACTCTGCGGCGGATCCTTCCAGCAGTATCAGCCCACCGTCGGAGTACAGTGAGACGCGGTTGTTGTCGCGCGTCACGACATTGACCGGAACCAGTTGGTTGACTTGGTCAATGAGAACCTGACGTTGATCCAGCAACCCATTGATATCGCCGCCCGCGTTTTCAACAGCCGGGATCTTGGCATTCAATGCTTCGATATCTTTCAGGGTTGTATTCAGTGTTTCGACATACGTCCCGATTGTTCGGTCCGCGTCAGAACGCATCTTGCTGAGGCCGTCGGACGCCGTATTCAGATCGGCAACCAGATCCCCAGCTGCGCGCGCCGCGAGATCCAGACGCTCGACCGAGCCGGGATTGCTTGCGGCCGTGATCAAGCTGTTCTCGAATGCGCTCAAAGATACCGCGATCGATCTGCCTTCATTGGGGGTACCGACCAATGCTTCGAATTGCGAGTAAAACTCCGAGATTGCCGAGGCCGCCGCGCCATCCGCCGTTGCCGCGCGCAGGTTCGCCATCAGAACAGGGTCTTGATGGCGGGTGATTCCCACGACCCTGACGCCGTTGCCGGAAATAGAGTTGGTGGTCAGCTCCAACGTCCGCTTGGCGTAGCCGGGCGTCAGCGCATTGGCTATGTTGCCCGAGACGACGGCTGCGCCGCGGCTTGCCGCGCCCAGCCCACCCAGCGCGTTATTCAGGGCCGTTGACATGCTCATGAGGCCGTTCCTTTCCGCTTTGCAGGTTCAGATCAGCGCTTGATGTTGGTTGTTTCCTGCAACATTTCGTCGACTGTCTGGATCACCTTCGCGCTGGACGAATAGGCGCGCTGGGTTTGGATCATCGACGTCAGTTCAGTCGCAACGTCGGTCGTCGATTCTTCGCGCGCGAAGGAAATCAATTCGCCCGTCGGACCTTCGCCGGCATCCCACAGGAAATAAGTTCCACTGTCGCGAGACGGCGCATATGTCTGGCTGTCGAGCGCGGTCAGCCCATTCGGGTTGGGGACGTCCGCCAGCGGTATCTGGTACATCCGACGGGTGACGCCCGTGTCATACAGCGCGTAGACGTATCCGTTTTCATCGACCTGAACGCTGGACATGGTCCCGACTGCGGATCCGTCCCGGGTGATCGAAACCGGCGCAAACGTGTCGGACAGTTGAGTGATTCCATCGCTGTCACCGATCAGACCGATATTGACCTCCATCGGGCCGCCGGCGACGTTGACGACAAAGCTGCCGGTGGTCGGATCATAGGTGCCACCGGACACGGTGGTCACACTGGCAAGGGTACCGCCTGCGGTTCTGCTGTCCGTAAATGTCAGCGTATATTCACCGATCACGGCACCGCCCGAAGCGGAGTCGCGCAAGATCATCGTCCATTCGTTGCTGGACCCGGCGGCCGGCACCGTCGGGACAAGCTCGATATCGACATTCTCGGGTTTGCCCAAATTGTCGAAATATTCGACGGACAAGGGCTGCGTGTCACCAGGTGCGCCGGCATCGGTGGCCGTGGCGGGCAGGTTCATGCGCAGGTTCATTGCGGTGGTCGGCGAGCCGGACAATTGATTGACGCTGAGTTGAACCGGCTGCAACGCTGCGGGTGTGTCGCGCGAAACGTTGGGAATGGACCCATCGGCGTTGGCGGGCCAGCCCAGCAGCACAAGTCCGGACTCGGTAACCAGATACCCTTCCGCATTGGTTCGGAAGGATCCGGTGGTGGTCAGAAGCATTTCGTTTGAATCGGTTCCAATCTGGGAACTTGGGCGAACCGGCAGCATGCCCCGGCCGCGCACGGCCAGGTCGGTTGAGTTGTTGGTGGTAACCAGCGAGCCACGCTGATCGATCAGTCGCTGGCTGGTGGTCCGGACGCCGCCCGCCGAATAGCTTCCGCCCTGGCCCGACGTCACCATCGAATGAAAATCCGTCTCAACCCGCTTGTAACCGTAGGTCGAAGAGTTGGCGATATTGTCCGATATGGTCGCCAACCTGTTCGCGTTGGCCTTCAAGCTGGCCACACCGGCATTCAGCGAAGAGGAAATTGTCATCGGCACGCCCTTCTGTTGCGTAAATCGTTCCCGCAACAGCTAACGCGCTGGGCCTTAACAGCGCGCTAACAAGTAAAATGCCAGATATCCTCCGATCTCAGGGATTGCGTAGAAACACGATCTCGATCCGGTTGTTGCGGGCCGCCATCGGGTTTTTCACCGCCAGCTTGCGATCGGCATGACCCGTGACCCGTTCAAGCCGTTTGGCGCCGACCCCCTTGTCCTGAAGCATCTGCCGTACCACCTGCGCGCGCGAAGTCGACAGATCCCACGACGGATTTCGGGCCAGAACCACCGGAGAGGAATGCACGTGACCCTCGACCGAGATGGAATTCATCACCATGTCCGATGAACGTGCAACCAGCAGTACCAGTGCACGCATCATCTGCGTTGGAGAATCGGAACCTCTCTCGAACAACGGCTCATCTTCGGTATCGAACAGCTCGACGATCAGACCCTCGTCCGTCACCCGAGTGACAATATGCTTCAAGGCCTTTTTGGACACCATGCTTTCGCCTGACCGCCCCAGCAGCCGCGCCTCGAGCGACGAGAAGTCTTCGAACGCGCCGCGCCCGCCGCCATCGGCATCCACACCGGTCGAACCCCGCGCGTGCTTGGCCTCGGTCGGGTTCTTGTTCGTCGCTCCCGAGCCGTCTATCACCATGGTTTTCTCCGAGAACATATTGTCGCCCCCAAAGGCCCCGTCGCCCCCGCCGGAAACGGGATTGATCGGAATTGTCGGAGAGAAGTAGTCCGCCAAACCCTTGCGTTGCTTTTCTGTCGTTGCGTTCAACAGCCACATCAACATGAAGAACGCCATCATGGCCGTCACGAAGTCCGCATACGCGACCTTCCAGGCGCCGCCGTGATGGCCATCGCCACCCGAAACGCGCTTCTTCTTGATGATGATCGGCGCCGCATTTGATTGCGCACCCATCTAAACCACCCTTTTTCACCCACCCATTGGATTAACAGCGCGGGGATTAAGGGCGGCTTAATATCTAAAACTGTTCAGACCTTTGCTGACCCATCATTGGACCATCCCGGCGCTGGCCCGGCGCAGGATGACCGAAAGGCGGTTGAAACTGTTCTGGACTCCGTCCGGATCGAGTTTGCCGAAAAAGCCATCAAGCTCGTCATGGATGCGAACCGCCTGATCCAGGAGCGGGTCCGTGCCCGGCGTGTACAGACCCGCCTTGATCATCACTTCGGACTGCTCGTAGCTTCCGACCAACCGGCGGGCTTCGGTGATCAGCTTGTTTTCCTCGGGTGTCGCCGCAGCCGGTAAAGAGCGCGAGACCGAACGGCTGAGCGCGATGGCTGGAAAGCGCCCTCGCTCGGCGATCTCGCGACTTAGCACGATATGCCCGTCAAGAACGCCGCGCAGGATGTCGGCCACCGGTTCATCCATGTCCGAACCCGCGACCAGAACGCTGAACACGGCGGTGATGTCGCCCTGATCGGCGGTTCCCGGGCCGGCGCGTTCACAAAGGCCGGCGATCATCGGTGTGACCGAAGGCGGAAAACCCCGCAGGGACGGGGCCTCACCCATGGCGACGGCGATCTCGCGATGCGCCTCGGCGAACCGGGTGACAGAGTCGCACAGGAACAGAACGCTCAGACCCTGATCCCGCAAAAACTCGGCCGCTGTCATCGCAGACCAGGCGCAGCGCCGGCGGGCCAGAGCTGATTGGTCGGACGTGGCCGCAACCACGATCGAGCGCCCCATACCTTCGGCGCCCAACGCGGTCTTGACGAATTCATTCACTTCGCGCCCGCGTTCGCCCACCAGTGCGACGACCACTGCATCGGTTTGCATGGATCTGGCCAGCGTTGCCAGCAAACTTGATTTTCCCACACCCGACCCCGCAAAAAGGCCGACACGCTGCCCCTGGACGATCGGAAGCAGGGTATTCAAAATCGCCAACCCGGTGGCCATACGGTCTCCCAGCGGTTTGCGGTCGACGGCCCGGGGGGGCGCGGACATGACATTGCGGGCCTGAGTCCCGGGCAGAAGCGGTTTACCGTCCAGCGGTTTGCCGAACGGATCGACCACGCGACCAAGCCAATGCAAACCGGGTGCAAAAACGGGAGTCGGCTCAAGATAGACCCGGTCCCCCAAGCGCACGCCGTCGGGGGCTGCGCCAGGCAGCATGTGAACAGCCCCGGCCTCGACCTGCAGCACTTCGCCAGCCAACGGTTGGTCGTCGCGTCGCTGCAAAATCAGATGGTCGCCGATGCGCGCGTGTTCCGCCAGCCCTTCGACCTCGATCACCCCACCGGAAACACCCGCGACCAGACCCATGTGCCGCACCGGAGAAAGCCGTTCGAACTGGCACTTCAGAATCGAGGGATCGAGGTCGGACATGGCGTCGGCTCCAATTGGTTTCTGAAAACGGTTTCTAAAGGAATCGGGGTTAAGCCTTGATTGAAATTGATCGAGGGAGAAGCCCCGATGTTCTCGGACCTGAACGTCTTTAAAGTTGCGTACGCCCTGGCAACCCACGCCGGACAACGGCAGGCCGTCATCTCGCGCAACATGGCCAACGCGGATACGCCTGGCTACCGGGCTCGCGATATTGAGCCTTTCGTGGAAGCCTTTGAAAAATCCAGTGCCACCAGCGCAATGAGCGCGACCCGCGACGGTCATTTGAACGGTGTCGGGCCGGGCGGCATGACTTGGGCCGAGCATATGCGCGGCGGGGCCGTCGATCCCAATGGCAATGGTGTTTCGCTCGAAGAAGAAATGCTGAATGCGGTCGAGGTCAAGCGACAGCATGACCGCGCGCTGGCCATCTACAAGTCCTCGATCGGGATCCTGCGCACCGGTCTGGGCAAGGCGTGAGGAAGCCGTCATGAGCGATTTCTCCAGATCCCTGGCCGTCACCGCCAGCGCGCTGCGGGCGGAGGCTGCGCGCCTGCGCCATGTTTCGGAAAACATCTCGAACGCGGATACTCCGGGTTACCGGCGCAAATCGGTCCCTTTCGAGACGGTGCAAAAGGACGGCACTGATCTGGTTCAGGCCGGTCGGGTCAGGCTGGACCGGCGGGCGTTGCCCCGGATCTATGATCCCGGTCACCCGATGGCGGACGCCAGCGGATATTACGCGGGGTCCAATGTCGATCTTATGGTCGAGATCGCCGACGCGCGTGAAGCGCAACGCAGTTACGAAGCAAACCTCAAGATGTTCGACCAGACCCGACAGATGTCGGCCAGCCTCATGGAATTGTTGAGAAAATAAAGGAAAGCCAGAATGGATATCCGATCGATCACCGCGGCTCAGAGCTATACGCATGCCCGCCCGGCCACCCAAGCAGATCCGGGAACAAGTGGCGCGGCACAAGGGCTGCGCGCAACCTTTCAGGACTTTGCGGCAAGCCTGAAACACAGCGAAGAGGTCGCCAATGCGGCCATGATTGGTCAGGCCGACCCACATGCCCTCGTGCAGGCACTGGCCCAGACCGAACTTGCGGTCGAAACAGCGGTTGTCGTGCGCAACAAGGTCGTTGAGGCCTACCAGGAAATTCTGCGGATGCCGGTCTGAACGATGCTCAGCGAAGGTCTGTTCTATGACGTCGTGCGTCAGGCCCTGTGGATTGCCGTGATCACGTCAGTTCCGATTCTGACGGTTGCGCTGGTCACGGGTTTGACCGTGGGCCTGTTCCAGGCCCTGACATCCATCCAGGAGATGACCCTGACCTTCGTTCCCAAGTTGGTGGCCATCGTCATCGTGTTCTGGGTCTCGATGGGCTTCATGACGCAGACGCTGGTCACATTCTTCACCTCAACACTGGTTCCGCTGATCGCAGGAGGCCGCTGATGGACACAGCCTACGTCACCTTGTCCCGTCAAACCGGGCTGATGAACGAAATGCGCTTGGTCGCGAACAATATCGCCAATGCGCACACGACGGGTTACCGCCAGCAGGGTTTGGTGTTTTCCGAGTTTGTGCGGGACCTTCCCGGCAGCCCCTCTCTGTCCATGAGCCGTGCTCAGGCGCGCAACACGTCTTTTGCACAGGGCGTGTTGACGGAAACCGGTGGGCAATTCGATTTTGCAATCGAAGGCAGTGGGTTTTTCTTGGTTGAAACTCTGTCCGGCAACCGTCTGACCCGGGCGGGCAGCTTTTCACCGGACGCCAATGGCGATCTGGTGACGATGGATGGGCACCGCGTGCTGGACAGCAACGGGGCCCCGGTCTTCATCCCACCGGACGCAGCAACCATTGATGTGGGCGGCGACGGAACGCTCAGCGTGAATGGACAGGCTTTGGGGCAGATCGGGGTGGTTCAGCCCGCGGAAGGCACCGAGTTGGTGCGGGAAGGCAGCACCCTGTTCAAACCGGAAGGCGAGGTCGAGCCGGTCGAGCAGCCAGTGGTTCTGAACCGGTTTCTGGAGGGTTCGAACGTCAACGCCATCGGCCAGGTGGCCCGGCTGATCGAAATCCAGCGTGCCTACGAACTGGGTCAGAGCTTTCTTGACGCCGAAGATGAAAGGGTCCGCGGCGCCTTGAAAACCTTTATGCGCTGATCTGAAACTGCAGGAGAAACCGAAATGCGAGCCCTGAAAATTGCCGCGACTGGAATGGCGGCGCAACAAATGCGGGTCGAGACGATCTCGAACAACCTGGCGAACATGTCGACCACGGGCTACAACGCACGACGGGCTGAATTTGCGGATCTGCACTACCAGCAGATGGCTCGGGCCGGCACGGTGAACGCCGCGGACGGGACTGTCCTGCCGACGGGAATACAGCTTGGTCTGGGTGTTCGTCCCGCGGCCGTGACTGTCGAGTTGGCCCAAGGCGCGTTGTCCGCGACGGGCAGTGACCTGGACATCGCGATCGAAGGGCGCGGATATCTCGAGGTGGTTCTGCCAAACGGCCAGTCGGCCTATGCCCGTGACGGCAGTCTGAAGCGATCGGCCGAAGGCCTCATCGTCACTTCGGACGGGTTTGCGGTCGCCCCCGAAATCACCATCCCGGACGACGCGCGGTCGATTTCCATCAACGCGTCCGGCGAGGTCTACGCCTATTTTGACGACACCGCGGAAGGGCAACTGCTGGGGGAGTTCACGCTGGCCAGCTTTTCCAATGCCAAGGGCCTCGAGGCCATCGGCAGCAACCTGTTCAAGGAAACCGAGGCTTCGGGCGCTCCGATCGTGGGCACCCCAGGCGAGGACGGGCTCGGAATGCTGCGTCAAGGCTATTTGGAAGACAGTTCGGTTGATGCGGTACGTGAGGTGACCGATCTGATCGAGGCGCAGCGCGGCTACGAAATGAATGCCAAGGTGATTTCGGCCGTCGACCAGATGATGGGCGCGACGACACAGGTACGCTGATGCGGGTCGTGGCCTTCATATCCCTGTGGCTTCTTCCGGTTGCCGCCTTTGCTGACATAGTCGTGCCGACGAGAACGATCCGGGCCAAGGAGATCATTGAATCCGCTGATCTTCAGGTGAAATCCGGTGAGGCACCCGGCGCGGCAAATGATCCTGCAGACCTGATCGGGCAGGAAGCCAAGACCGCTCTGTATCCCGGTCGGCCAATTCTGAAGGCAAGTGTCGGCCCTCCCGCCCTGGTCGATCGAAACGATCTGGTGACGCTTGTCTTCGTGAAAGGCGGACTGTCCATCGCGGTCGAAGGGCGCGCGCTGGGCCGCGGAGCCGCCGGTGATCGCATCCGAGTCATGAACCTGTCGTCACGAACGACGGTAACCGGAAAAATCCGTTCTGACGGCCAAATCGAGGTATATTGATCATGAAACTGTCCAGATCCCTGTTGCTGGCTATCCTGTCCCTTTCTGCCTGCGGGCGTTTGGACCATCTGGGCAAACCGCCCAGCCTGTCGCCAACTACGGAAACTCCGGAACACGTGGCGATGTTGTGGCCGGGTTTGCCGTTGCACACTCAATCCCAGCGCGCCGTGGACCGGGCGTCTCTGTGGAGTGGGGGTCAGCAGTCTCTGCTGGGCGATCAGCGCGCCATCAAGAAGGGCGATATTCTGACTGTCGTGATCGAGCTGGATGAAAAGGCCGAAATCTCGAACGATACAAACCGGTCGCGCGGCAGCTCGGAAGATCTCGAGGTTCCCGGCCTCTTGGGGTTGCCCCAGCGCGCAGCGAAGCACCTGCCCGATGGTGCGTCACTGGACGAGGCGGTTTCGATCGACTCCGCGTCAGTCAGCAAGGGCAAGGGGTCGGTGAAACGCAAGGAAAAGCTGACACTGCGCGTCGCCGCAACGGTGATCGATGTCCTGCCGAACGGCGTCCTGTCGATTTCCGGAACACAGGAACTGAGGGTGAATTTCGAACTTCGCGAGCTGCTGGTGTCTGGCTATGTGCGTCCGCAGGACATCTCGCGCCAGAACGAGATTACCTACGACAAGATTGCGTCTGCACGGGTGTCCTATGGCGGCCGCGGCCAGATCACGGAGGTTCAGCAGCCACGATACGGGCAACAGGTGCTGGACGCGCTGTTGCCGTTCTAAGGTGTTCAAATGATGAAGAAACTGCTCCCCGTTCTCTTTTTGATTGCAGGTCTCGGGGCCGGCGCTGCGGCTGGGCTATTTTTGACACCGGGACCAGCGGAAACCGTGGCCGATGCCAAAGCACCGGAGCCTCACGCCGAGGAGACCGCCAAGGCAGACAAGGCGAACAAAACCTCCGGCCATAGTGAGACATCGGGCAAGGCTGGTCCCTATGAGTATCTCAAGTTGACCAAACAGTTCGTCGTTCCGGTCGTCGAAGAAAACGAAATCTCTGCTCTGGTGACCATGTCGCTGAGCCTGGAAACCCGGCCGGGCATCTCGGAGGAGTTCTACAAAATCGAACCGAAACTGCGGGACGGGTTTCTTCAAGTGCTGTTTGATCACGCGAATATTGGTGGGTTCGACGGCGAATTCACGCAATCGGACAATCTTGAGGTGCTGCGAAGGTCTCTGTTGGAGGTTGCCCGAAAGGACCTTGGCGATGACGTGTCCCGTGTTTTGATCATGAGCGTGAGCCGCCAGGGCACCTGACGCCAAAAGGGCGGGCTTCAGCTTTCGGTTTACTGGTTCATCAGTTTCCTGGCGCGTGCAATGCGCAGCGCGGTTTCTTGATCGCGCTGCAACGTCTCAACCGCCTGCTTGCGGCCGAATGCTCGGCGAAGGTCCTCCATCATTGCCAGTTTCCGGGATCTGACGCGCGCCAATTCAGTGTTTAGGTCACGCCGGGTTCTGGACTCCCACCCGTGCCACAAGACGTCGGCGCCAGCGATCTGGTACCCAGGGGTTTGCGCGGCGTCCGACGCCGTTTGGGCGACCTGCGCGTTCAGTGCGCTGATCTGTGCCTGAATGCGGCTTTCGGCCTCAAGTATCGGTTTCAGTTTCTGAAACTCTCTTTCGAATGAAGCCGCCGTGACCGCCGCTAGATCCCCTAGTTTCGTGCGTGTCATCCGACCGTTCCCTTCGCGCGTTTTCGCATGGCTTCGGCAAATCGGATGGCGGCAGCGACCGGACGATACAGGTCTTCCGTTATCTCCTTTCCGATTTCGACGGTCGCATGCAGGGCTCGCGCCGTCGGCGGGTCCGAATGAATCGGAACTCCTGACTCCATTGCCGTTCGGCGGATTGTCGCGGCAACTTCGTCAACGCCCTTTGCGACGCAGACGGGTGCGGTTCCACGGGCGCGGGTCCATTTCAATGCCACCGCAAAATGGGTGGGGTTGACGATGACCACGTCGGCCTTTGGAACCTCGGCCATCATCTGGTTGGTCGCAATCTCTTGCGCGCGCTGGCGTCTCTGCTGTTTGACATGCGGATCGCCTTCCGAGTCCTTCGTCTCGTCCTGCAGTTCTTTGCGCGACATTCGATTTTTGCGCATGTGCTCGGAATACTGCCACAGGTAGTCGATGACCCCGATGGTCAACGTGACGGCGACGACGATGAACAGGAACCGAAACAGTAGGTTCATCATCAGCGGGATGGAGGCTCGTGCGGGGCTGGCTGCAGCCGTCAGGATGTCCGCCAGGTTGGATTTCAAAAACACGGCAAGGCAGATGCTGTAGATCACCAGCTTGATGAAGCTTTTGAGGAACTCAAAAAGTCCGGCACGACCGAACTTGTTCTTGGCATTGGATGGGATTGAAATGCGGGACATCGTCGGCGTCAGTTTGCTTGGGGCAAACACAAGGGCGCGCTGTGCCAAGAGGTTCAGCAACACAAACGCCGCTGGAACCGCCAACAGAATTCCCGCGGAAACGGCAACCTTTTCCATCAGCCCGCCGACCGGTTCAGCCGCGCTGCCAGACGTCAACAACCGTGACAGTTCCGGGGCCTGATCAATCAGAACCATCAGGGATGATCCCAAATGTTCGGTCGAAAACTGCCCGACCGCCAAAAAAGCGATTGTCAGGCCGGAATAGGCGGCAACGGCGGAAAGGTCATTTGATTTGACGACCTCACCCTTTTCCCGAGCCTTCTGCAGTTTCTGCGGTGTCGCCTCGAAGGACTTGTCAGTGTCATCGTCCGAGCTGCTCATTCCGGTGCTCCGGTCGGATCAAGCAAGTACTGGAACAGGACGTCAGACCAGACCGCAAGGATGATCGGCGCTCCCGCGAACAGAAGGAACAAACCGGCAAAGGTGATTGCCGGCGCGCCTACAAAGGCGACCATCAGTTGAGGCATGGCCCGGTTGATGACACCCAGGGCCAGGTTGTAGATCAATGATGCAATGACAAACGGCATGGCCAGTCCAAAGGCCAATGCAAAGCTGCCCGATACCTGCGACACCCCCCAACGGGAAAGATCGGTCGCTGTTGGGGCCGTACCCACCGGGAATAGTGAATAGCTGTCGATCAGGAATTGGGTCGCCCGGATGTGAATTCCCATCAGTGTGGCAAGGGCCAACCCGGACAGGGTCAAGAAATGACCCATCGCCGGGGCCGGGTCCGCAGCGGCGCCACCCAGGATCTGCGACAACGACGTGGCTTGCGCGGCCATCGACCCGGCGGTTTGAAGGGCGAGTACCAGTAGCCGAAGTCCGATCCCCAGGGTCAGGCCGATCAGGATTTCGGTCAGTATCAATTGAACCAGCGGCATCAGGCCACTGTCGGGCTCGGCAACGGAAACCGACGGCGCGACGACCAGCGTGAATGCGATTGCGACCCCCAGCTTTACACGGGTTGGAATGCTGCGCTCCCCGAAGGCTGGCAGCAGGGAAACCACCGCTGAAACCCTGAGAAAAACCGCAAACGAGGACCACAGGATGCCCCCCAGCTGAGCCAGCAAATCCGGCGGCAGCCCAATCACGCCGGCACCGTTCCGACCAGCGCCGGCCGCGCTTCGAGCCCAATTTCTTCGAACGACAGGACTGGATTCGAGATTCCCCGCGCGTGCATGATGGTACGCAGCAACCTGCGCCGCCGCGTCGAGGTTACCAACGCCGGGAACACACCCTGATCCGCGCTGCGTGTTATCGTCGTGACGACGCCATCGGCCAGTTTGTTGAACAGATTGGGGGGCAGCGCCACATCCAATACAGCATTCGGAGTGTCGATCTGGTAGGTGGAGAAGGTCTCCTCCCATTCCGGCGCCAACTGGATCAGGGGAATCGAGCCGTCGCCACGCTTCAGGTCCGCCACCAGCTGGAAGCCCAGTCGCTGGCGCACGATCTCACAGATCGCCTCAGGCTGCGTCGTGGTCATCCGCGCTTCGGCGACGCTCTCCAGGATCAGCGCCATGTTGCGGATCGAAACCCGTTCTTCGAGCAGCAGACGCAAAACCGCGTGCAGGGTGTCGATCGGAACCTTGTCGGGGATCAGCTCATCCAGCAGCTTTCGGTTTGCCTCGGCCCGGACCGGGTCGCTGAGGCGGGTCATCTCGGACAGGAACCGACGCAGGGATTTCAGGGTCAGCAGGCGCGGGAAGTTCTGCTTGATGATTTCCAGCAGATGGGTCGCCAGAATCTCGGGCGGGGTGACGATGGTTGCACCGCTCAGCGCGGCGGCCTCTTGATCCTTGGGCAAGATCCATCGGGCGGGCGCGCCGTAGACGGGTTCGGTGACGTCATTGCCTTCCGGCAACAGGTCCAGCCCGTCCTGCACCAGCGCCAGGATCAGGTCGGGGTGAAGCACTCCCCGGGCCTGTTCGACGCCCTGAACACGAATGACGTAAGTGCCCGTCGGCAAGTCGGCCCGGTCGGTCAGCCGGATCTCCGGCAGGATCAATCCAAAGCTCGACGCGACGTAGGTCCGCATGTTGGCGATCCGAGCGTCCAATCCGGTGCCGGGGTTCAACACCATGCTGACCAGATCCGGGGCAAATTCGAGGTGAACGTCGTCGAGGTCAAGGACGTCTCCGATGCCTTGTGAGGCCTTGGGCTCGGCGTCCGAAGCCGGCATCTGCGCCGCCTCTGTGGCAGCCGATTGTTTTTTGTGAACAACAAAGGCCGCATAGCCCAGGATCACGCCGCCGAGAATGAACGGCGGAAAAGGCAACCCGGGCACCAGCGCAAACAGCACCATCAGGATCGCAACGGTTGCCAGCGCAGCCGGATAACGCCCCAGTTGCGAGAACAAGGCGGTGTCGGTTGCACCCTGCGTGCCACCGCGGGCCAGCAACAGGGCGGATGCGATAGAGATGATGACAGCCGGTATCTGCGTGACCAACCCGTCACCAACGGTCAGGATCGCATAGGTTTCAAACGCCGAGGCGACCGGCATACTGTGCACGATCACCCCCATGATCAACCCCATCACCAGGTTGAGCAGGGTAATCAGCAGCCCGGCAATCGCGTCGCCCTTGACGAATTTGGATGCCCCGTCCAGCGACCCGAAAAAGGTGGTTTCTTGTTGCTCAAGCTCGCGCCGTTCCTTGGCTTGCTGATGATCGATGGCGCCGGCAGACATGTCGCTGTCGATGGCAAGCTGTTTGCCCGGCATACCGTCAAGGGCAAAGCGGGCCCCGACCTCGGCCATGCGCGCCGCACCTTTGGTAATCACCATGAAATTCACGATCAGCAGCACGCCGAACACCACGAGGCCCAGGAAGATGCTGCCGCTCATGACGAATTGGGCAAAGCCCTCGATGACGTCACCGGCGGCGTTGGGCCCGGTATGACCCTGCCCGATGATCAGCTTTGTCGACGACACGTTGAGCGACAGGCGCAGCATCAGCGAAGCCAGCAGGATCGTTGGAAAGGACGAGAAATCCAACGGTCGCTCGATGAACAGGGTCAGGGTGAAAATCAGGATGGCTAGCGCGAACGAGGCCGCAAGGCCAATGTCCAGCACCCAGGATGGCATTGGCAGGATCATCATGACGATCACCGTCATCAAGGCCAACGTCAGTAGAACGGTGGGTGAAAACAGGGATCGGGCGTCAAGCTTTGGCACGCGTCACTCCTGATCGAACGCGATGAACGCAGCAGCAGCGGCGGAGGAGGGAACCAATGAGCCCAAGCGGCCCGTCCCGGTTCGGCCACGACCGGGCGGGATCAAAGGCGCGGCCGCCCGGGAAAAAGGATCGCGGCCCGGGTGTCCCGGTTGCGCCAGCCGCACGCCGTCGAGATTGGCGAGGATGGTTTCAAACCGGTCCGTATAAGCCTGTGCGAGGTCCGGCGTGCGCGAGTGATAGGCACCAACCGCATGCCCCCACGAACCATGTTCGGCATGGAGCGTCTTCAGGAACTGCGCGGCGTAGGCTGCGTTCTGATCCGGATCAAACATAGCGTCTATGGACCGGAAAGCTTTGCCATGCCAGCGGTAGTTGATCTGGAAGCAGCCTATATCAAAACTGCGCGCACCCGCTTTGAACACGTCGAAGACAAAGGCCTTGGCCTCGGTCTCGGTGGCGAACCAGTACCCTTTGCCCTCGACATTGACGGTCCAGGGCCAGGGTGTCAGGCGGCCCTTCATCGTGCGCCCGGTCTCGGTTCGGGTAACGGCCAACAGGATATCCTGCGGCACACCTTCGGCTATTGCCGCCCGACGCGCGGCCCGGTCGCAGACGTCAATCGCGTGGCCATCCGACCATGCTAGGGCGGCAGGCGCGGCGGCGGTTAGCCAAACGGCGATCGAGATGAAAAACTTGAGCTCTGGCATTCTGCCGGTCCGGGGATTCTTGTGTCCGGGCCAAGCTAGCCAGTTTTGGGTTTACAGAGGGTTATCGGGACCTCAGCCCCGATCGATGCGGCGGCCGAACACCACGCTGGTGTTGGTCCGCAGCACTCCCGGGATCGCCGCTAGCTCATCAACCAGAATGTCCAGATCCTCGATCCGCGGCGCTTCGGCGGACAGCAATAGATCGAATTCTCCATTGATCGACAGGCACAGCTTGACCTCTGGATAGGCTTCGAGCCGCTTGATGATGCGGGCGGTTTCTTTCTGCTGTACCTCCAGCAGGACAACGACCTGGACCTTGGGCGTGTCCTCGGCCTGACGCAGGATCACTGAATATCCGGCGATCACACCGTTTCTCTCCATCCGGCTGATACGTTCATGCACCGTAGTCCGCGCCACCCCGAGCGTTGCCGCGATATGGGTGGTCGAGGCGCGCGCGTTGTGTTGCAGCGCGGCAATGATGCGGCGATCAAGCTGGTCCATCGATGCTCCGTGTTCCGAAGGGATGGTTCGGGTGTATGCCAGTTTGGCGCCTGCGCTCAAGGCCGATGCGGGTAACGGGGGTGAAGGTCGTCGATGATGATCGGGTGGGCGTGCTCTGCCGATCCCGACAGGTGCGGATGGTCGATCGGCAGGTCCGGATGCTGGTGGATGACCGCTCCCGGCTCGGCGCGAGGCCATGCCAACAGAGCTCCGACCAGACCGCACAGCGACAAAACGGTCAACAAAGCCATTGCTACGGTCGCACCGAACGCTGTCATGACCCATCCGGCCAGCGGGTAGAGAACCAACCAGCAGGCATGCGACAGGGTGAACTGGGCGGCGAATACGGCCGGGCGGTCTTCGGCATGGGCCGAACGGGTCAGCAGGCGCCCCGATGGGGTTAGGGTCGCCGAGTATCCGAAGCCGACCAGTGCCCAGATTGCGGACAGCCCGGCAAGGCTCATGGGTACAGCTGCAGACAGGATCGCAGCAATCGCCATGGCCGCGGTGGCAATCGTCGCACCCGTCAGCATCACTTTGCGGTCCTCGAACCGCCGCAATACCGCCGGCAAGGCAAATGCCGCCAGCATTGACCCACCGCCGAATCCGGCCAGCGCGATGGCCACGGCACTATCGGACAGCCCCAGGCTTGCACGCACGATGACGACGGTATTGACCAAGACCATCGCGCTGAGTGCTGCGGCGCTCCAGCTCAAAGCCAGCAATCCCCGCAGGCGTGGTGTGGCCAGATAGATCCGCAGACCGCGGGTCGTGCGGTCGAAGATCCCGCGCGGCCGGACGGGCGTGGGTGAGGGAAGGGCAACCGACATGACCAACAAGGCCGAGGCGACAAAGCCGAGGCTTGTCCCCAGAAACAGGCTGTCGAAGCTGACGAAGATAAGCAGGAACGCGGCCAGCATCGGGCTCACCAGACTTTCCAGATCATAGGCCAGGCGCGACAGCGACAGCGCCTTGGTATAATCCTGCTGGTCGGTCAGAACGTCTGGTATCGTGGCCTGAAACGCCGGGGTGAACCCGGCTGAGGCAGATTGCAGAACGAAAATCAGAACGTAGACCTGCCAGATGTCGGTCACGAACGGCAGGCACAGCGCCACTGCGGCGCGGATGAGGTCCAGCGTCACAAGCAGTTTTCGCCGGTTTAGCCGTTCCGCAATGGCCGCCGCCACCGGTGCGACCGTAACATAGGCAACCATCTTTATCGTCAGTGCCGTACCCAGAACCAGGGCCGCAGAGCTTCCGGCCAGATCGTAGGCCAGAAGCCCCAGGGCCACCGTGGCAAGACCGGTGCCCGTCAAGGCCACGATTTGCGCCGCAAGCAGGTGACGATAGACCCGGTTTTGCAGAACGCTCAGCATCACAGGTACTTGGTGATGGTCTTGAAGGCGTCGACCGAGTCGGCGTCGCCCGAAGCCAGGCAATGGTCGACATGATCATGGATCAGTGTCCGCTTGGCATTCGTGATCGCCTTTTCCACGGCGAAAAGCTGCTGAGCGATGTCCGGACAGGGCTCCTGGTCGTCCAGCATGGCGATGACCTTGGCCAGATGCCCATGTGCGCGTTTCAGGCGCGCGATGATCTGCGGGTGTGTTGAATGCTTGTGAGGGTTCATGCATTAACCATATCCCCCCATGGGGATGCATCAAGCCTGCCTGAGATCAATCGCGGCATCGGTCCGGATGGCGTTGAGTTTGCAGGCCAAACACCCTATTTCGGGGACGATACCGAACGAAGGAAGCACGTGTGGCGAACCATCTGTACAAGAACGACCTGCCCGATGGGCTGGATCTGGGCCCGATCGTGGCCATTGATTGCGAGACCATGGGTCTCAACCCGCACCGGGATCGCCTGTGCGTGATTCAGATGTCCGGGGGTGACGGCGATTGCCATATCGTGCAGGTCGAAAAGGGGCAAACCTCGGCGCCGAACCTGAGTGCCATGCTGGAAAACCCGGATGTGCTGAAGCTGTTTCATTTCGGGCGGTTCGACATTGCCGCGATGTATCATGCCTTCGGGGCGTTGGCCGCCCCGGTGTATTGCACCAAGATCGCCAGCCGCCTTGTGCGCACCTATACCGATCGTCATGGACTCAAGAACCTGTGTCAGGAGTTGCTGGGCGTCGATATCTCGAAACAGCAACAGATGAGCGACTGGGGTGCCGAGACTCTGACCGAGGCCCAACTGGATTATGCGGCCTCCGACGTCCTGTATCTGCACCGTCTGCGTGATGCCTTGAACGCGCGGCTGGAGCGCGAAGGGCGCACCGAGATGGCGCAGGCCTGTTTTGACTTCCTGCCGATGCGTGCCAGACTGGATCTGGCCGGATGGCCTGAAACGGATATTTTTGCGCACTCATGACAGACAATGAATCCTTTCTGAAGGTTGCCCGTCAGGTAATCACCGACGAAGCCCGGGCGTTGGATGTTTTGGCCGACAGCCTTGACGACCGATTTGCCGAAGCCGTTCAGCTGATCCTGCAGGCCACAGGGCGGATCATCATCAGCGGCATCGGTAAGTCTGGACACATCGGCCACAAGATCGCCGCAACCCTGGCCAGCACCGGCACGCCGGCCTATTTCGTTCATCCGGCCGAGGCCAGTCACGGCGATCTGGGGATGGTGTCGAAAGGAGACGTGGTTCTGGCGATCTCAAATTCGGGCGAAGCACCGGAACTGGCCAATCTACTGGCCTTCACTCGCCGGTTCGGCATTCCGTTGATCGGCCTGTCCAGCAAGCCCGAAAGCTCGTTGATGAAACAGGCGGACGTTCATTTGCTGATCCCCTCTCTTGGCGAGGCCTGCGGTTATGGGATGGTGCCGTCGATTTCGACCACGCTGACACTGGCCATGGGTGATGCGCTGGCGATTGCACTGATGAAATATCGTGACTTCAAGCCAGAAGATTTCCGCGCCTTCCATCCGGGCGGCAAACTGGGCGCGCAGCTGAGCGCCGTACGCGATCTGATGCACAGTGGTCATGCGGTGCCGCTGGTTTCTGCCGATACACCGATGAGCGACGCGTTGATCGAGATCAGCCAGAAAGGCTTTGGCGTGGTCGGGGTGACGGACGCGGATGGCAAACTTGCCGGTATCATCACCGACGGCGACCTGCGGCGCCACATGGAGGGGCTGCTGGACAATACAGCCGCACAGGTCATGACCCGCAATCCGACCACGATCGCACCGGAGTCGCTGGCCGAAGAAGCCGTGGCGATCATGAACGCGCGCAAGATCACCTCGTTGTTCGTGGTCGACCCCGAACAGCCGGGATTGGCGCAGGGCCTTCTGCATATTCACGATTGCCTGCGCGTCGGGCTGGGCTGACAGGAGGCGCAGGTGGACCGCTATTCCCGAATGGTGCAGTTCCTGAAGGTTCTGTTGCCGCTGGCGGCGATCCTGCTGCTGTCCACGGTATTCCTGCTGTCGCGCAGCATCCAAACCAACGTCTCGGGTCCGTTCACCCAGCAGGATATCGACGAACGGCTTGAGGGGCAGCTTGTAACCCGCCCGAACTATCGGGGGACCACCCGCAAGGGCGAAGATGTCCAGGTCGAGGCGGTTCGGGCCAGCCAGGGAACTGCCGACAGCGATCCAAGAGCAACCGAATTCCGTGGCCGGTTCGGCCTGCTGAACGGTGGGGTGATCACGCTGGACTCCAACTCGGGGTCGATCCGACCGGACAAGGCGACGGCCACCTTCACGGGGGACGTGGTGATCACCACCACGGACGGTATCCGGGTGACGACAGACCTGTTGAATACTTCTTTGGACGAGATCCGGGGCGATACGCCAGGTCAGGTGCAGGGAACGGGACCAATCGGCAATTTCTCGGCCGGGCGTATGACATTCGGCGCTGAAAAAGACGGTGGACCGGTCCATATTCTTTTTACAGATGGCGTTAAGCTGTTATATGAGCCGAAAAAAGCCGAAAGATAGACTGTGTTTGATTTTCGTTTCGTCCTCGTTTGTTTCGCCCTGGCCGTGGGTTCGGTGCCAGCGTCCGCGCAGGAAGCGCAGGTGGCCTTTGGGTCGGTGAAGGCCGATCCCAGTCTGCCGGTCGAAGTGACATCCGAGACACTGAACGTCAATCAAGAGGACGGTTCGGCCGAGTTTCTTGGCAACGTCATTGTCGTGCAGGGCGAAATGCGCTTGTCCGCCGGTCGCGTGCTGGTGATCTACAACCAGGATCGGTCGGGGATCGAACGCATGGAGGCGTCGGAAAACGTCGTGCTTGTCAGCCCGCCGGATGCCGCCGAGGGGGACTGGGCGGAATACACCATCGACTCGGGTGTGATCGTGATGAAGGGCAACGTTTTGCTGACGCAGGGGCCCAGCACGATCAGCGGCGACCAGATGATTGCGAACCTGACCAGCGGAACCGCGACCATGTCGGGGCGGGTCAAGACGATCCTTCAGCAGGGCGGCAATTGATGGCGGGCCCGCAACTGTCCGTTGCCGAAGGGTCTCAGGGTCTGAAGATTCAGAAACTGCGCAAATCCTATCGCAAAAAGACCGTGATCCGGGACGTGTCGATGACGCTGGACCGGTCCGAGGTCGTGGCGTTGCTAGGGCCGAACGGCTCGGGCAAGACGACCACGTTCTATTCCGTTGCCGGGCTGGTGTTCCCCGAGGCCGGAACGGTCACTTTGGACGGTCAGAATGTGACCACGCTGCCGATGTATCGCCGGGCGCGCATGGGCATCGGGTATCTGCCGCAGGAAATGTCGATCTTTCGCGGCTTGAGCGTCGAGGACAATATCTCGGCCGTGCTCGACATTGCGGTGAAGCATGTGCACCGCCGCAAGGAACGTCTGGAAGAGCTGCTCTCGGATTTTTCGATCGAGCATTTGCGGCGGGCGCCTGCCCTTGCATTGTCGGGCGGTGAGCGCCGTCGCGTCGAGATAGCCCGCTGTCTGGCCGCCGACCCCAAGTACCTGCTGCTGGACGAGCCATTTGCCGGCGTCGACCCGATCAGCGTGGGCGATATCCGGCATCTGGTGGCGGATCTGAAAAAGCGTGGAATCGGCGTACTGATCACCGACCACAACGTGCGGGAAACGCTGGAAATTGTGGACCGCGCCTATATCCTGCACGACGGGCAGGTGCTGATGTCCGGATCGCCCGACGAGGTGGTGGAAAACGAAAATGTCCGCCGCGTGTATTTGGGTGAAAACTTCAAGATTTCATAGGCTTAGCTGTGATTGCGCCAGGCGCATGACAGAATTCGCGTATATACACTCCTGTTTTGATTGACTCTTCTGCCGCCTCTTGGCTCAATTGGGACATGGCATTTTCGCGGTTCCAGACTGGATCTCGATCTCCCTTCTCCGAAGGGCCCTACCGAGGACAACCGCGAAACATGTCTCTACCCCCCACCCGATAAAAACAAGCATGTCACCTGACGTGACGTCATAATGGGTGTGAATTGTGAAGGAGATCACATGCGTTACCAAATCAGCGGCAAACAGATCGACATTGGTGCAGCCTTGCAGACACACGTGCAGGACGCATTGGGCGAGGTCGTGAGCAAATATGCTCAGCGACCGACGGATGCCAACGTCGTCTTTTCCCGTTCAGCGCATGAGTATGTGTGCGAAACCACCATACATATGTCCACGGGCCTGACAGCCCAGGCCAAGGCACATGCAACCGAAATCTATGCAGCATTCGAGGCGTGCTGCGAAAAGATGGAGAAACAGCTGCGTCGCTACAAGCGTCGCCTCAAGGACCACCATCGTGAACGGGCTCAGCCGGTTGAACTCTTCGGAGCGTCATCTTATATCCTCGCCTCGAACGAATCGGACGTGGCCGACGAACCCGACTCATTGCAGCCCATCATCGTGGCTGAGATGGAAACCAAGATCCCATCGTTGAGTGTCGGCGAAGCTGTCATGCAAATGGAATTGGCCGGCGCCCCGGTGCTGGTGTTCAGGAATGAAAACAAGGACGGATTGAACGTCGTGTATCGCCGAGATGACGGCAATATCGGCTGGATCGATCCGTAACAGGCAAGAATTGGGCGGGGCCCCCGGATTCTGGGGGCGTCGCCGTGGAGCAAAACATGGATTTGTCGAGCATACTGAAGCCCGAAGCGGTGCGCGTGCTATCTGCAGCGTCCAGCAAAAAACGGTTGTTTCAGGAAATCGGTGACGTCGCTGCGGGCGCACTCGGACTTGATCCGCAGACCATCGTAGACTGCCTGCTGGAGCGGGAAAGCCTTGGGCCGACCGGCGTTGGCCATGGTGTTGCCCTGCCACACGCCCGTTTGTCCGAGATCGACTCGGTTGCCGGCGTGTTCGTCATGCTGGAAAAGCCCATCGACTTCGGATCGGTCGACCGTCAGCCCGTGGATCTGGCCTTTGCGCTGTTCGCCCCGGAAGACGCCGGTGTCGAGCACCTCAAGGCCTTGGCGCTGGTATCGCGCACGCTGCGCGACGGCGCGGTCTGCTCGAAGCTTCGGGCCAACCCGGATCCGGTCAAGCTGTATGCGATCCTGACCACAGCCCAGTCCATGCAAGCTGCCTGAGACCTGTTAGAAAGAAAAAAGCCCCCGGTTTTCGGGGGCTTTTTTCGTCTGGGGCCATGCTTAACCGCCGGTTCCCATCTCGAGCGTCCACCAGATCTTCCCGCCGTTTTCCTGGTGCCATGCAAACCCCATCTGGGTTGCTTGCGGGTCCATGATCACCGATCGCGGACCCGGTTCCTGCATCCACGCGGCCAGGGTTTCGGTTTCGGTCTCGTAGGTCTCGGAAATCGCTTCACCCAGGAAACGCCCCGCATAACCGGCACGGGCCACCCGGTCGAGCGGCGAAGATCCGTCCGAGCCGAAATGCCAGGGCCGGTTCTGCCGCGACATGTCCTTGGCGTGCGTCGCCGCCGCTGCGTTCAACTGCGCGTTCAACTGCACCGACTGCAGTCCCGACGCCTGCCGCAGGGCGTTTACGGAATCAAGCATGCGGAACTGCAGTTTTTCGGGATTTCCCCGGATCTTGTAGGCTTTGGGCAGCGGGCGCCCATCCGCACCAAGGGTTGAAGTGCCGCTCACGTCGGTACATGCCGCCAGCGCGACAAGGCAAATCAAGAGCAGGGAAAATATGCGCGTCATGATGAGTCCGGTTTGCTTGTTTCCAATTGGCAATACCCTGCCAGCGGCCCATGAGCAAAGGCTCAAATGCACGAACCCGCATGATTCTGCCGGTTTGATTTGCGACTGAAGCATTCTGGCAATAACATAGAGCGGATTCTTGCACATCTTTCGCAGAGGACCTGTCACCATGGTCAAGAAACGCGTTTTCTCTTCGTCCCGCCGCGGATTCCTCGCAGGCGCATCGTCTTTGCTCGCCAGCCCGGCGATCGCCCAATACATCCCGGGCGACCCACTGCGCCCTGCACCCGAGCCTGAACCGGCCGTTCGCCGCAACGTGTCGGGGTTCAAGGCGCAGCAGTGGCAGCCCTACTTCTCGAACACCCGGAACGGGGCGATTCTGGTCGACACCGTTTCCCGCGCTTTGCACTACTGGTCGGAAGACCAAACCGTCTACAAGCTGTACCCGTCGTCGGTTCCGCTGACCGAAGAACTGACCCGCCGCGGTCGCACAAGTGTCATCCGCAAGGTCGAAGGGCCCAGCTGGTCGCCGACGCCGTCGATGAAGAAAAGAAACCCGGAATGGCCGGATTACATCCCTCCGGGGCCCGATAACCCGCTGGGAACGCACGCGTTGTATCTCAGCTGGAAGTATTACCGGATCCACGGAACCCACGATACGCGGAAAATCGGCCGCCGGTCGTCGAACGGGTGCATCGGGTTGTTCAACGAGAACATCGCAGAGCTGTACGCCATGGCGAAGGTCGGGACGCAAGTGTTGCTAATTTGACGACATTTTCGCGCGCCAACCCGCTTGCACTGCAAGTTGCAATTGCATTCGTTCTGCTTTGCTGATTAGAAAAAACCACGAGGTAAGTCTTAGGTGTGTGGTTCCGCAATTGGGATCGCGCAAACTCTGGAGGTTAATATGAAGAAACTTGTACTCGCTGCTGCACTGACCGCTGCTGCTTCGACCGCATATGCTGGCAACCTGGAAGAGCCGGTTGTTGAGGCACCTGTTGTCGTCGAAGAAACCCAGGGCTCGTCGCAGGGCATCATCCTGCCGCTGATCCTGCTGGTCGTTGTTGCCGCAGCTGTTGCCGCAGGCTAAGTCCAACGGACTACGACAAAAAAGAAAGGCGGTGGATTTCCACCGCCTTTTTTCGTGCTTGTTTCCGGGCCGGTTCAGTCCAGCCAGCCTTTGAGGTTGTCCTCGACAACCTTGCCCAAGGCCGCGATATGCGCGTCCTCGTCGTTGAGGCAGGGAATGTAGGTAAAGCTTTCGCCGCCGGCGTGCTCAAAGCTTTCGCGGATCTCTTCGTTGATCTCTTCCAGCGTTTCAATGCAGTCCGACGAAAATGCCGGGGCGATGACGGCTATGTTCTTTTTGCCCTGCCGAGCCAGTTCCGCGACATGGTCGACAGTGTAGGGCTTCAGCCATTCCTCGGGGCCGAATCGCGATTGGAAAGTGGTCACCAGCTGGTCATCCGCCCAGCCCAGCCGCTCTTTCAGCAGGCGTGACGTCTTGGCGCACTGGCAGTGGTACGGATCACCCTGCATCAGATAGCGTTCCGGCATGCCGTGATAGGAGCACACCAAAACGTCCGGCTTGGTCTCCATCGCTGCATAGGCCGTCTCGACCGACTGCGCGAGGGCGTCGATATAGGCCGGCTCGTCGAAATAGGCGGGCACCGTGCGGCTGGCGGGCTGCCAGGCCTCGTCCATCAGTGCGCGAAAGAACTGGTCGTTCGCGGTGGCGGTCGTAGCGCCGGCATATTGCGGATAGAGCGGGAAGAACAGGATGCGATCGCAGCCCTCGGCCACCATCTGGCGGACCTTCGACTTGGTCGAGGGGTTTCCGTAACGCATGCAGAAATCCACCATGACCTTGTCGCCATACCGGTCCTGCATCGCCGCACGCATCTTGCCGGTCTGGTCCTTGGTGATGGTCATCAGCGGGCTTTCGCCCTTGTCGTGGTTCCAGATCGACTTGTACGCAGCGCCCGAGCTGAAGGGACGTTTGGTCAGGATGATGGCCTGCAGGATCGGCTGCCATTTCCAGGCCGGATAGTCGATCACCCGCCGGTCGGACAGGAACTCGTTCAGATAGCGGCGCATCGGCCAATAGCTGTAGTCGTCCGGGGTGCCGAGATTGGCCAGAAGAACGCCGACGCGGCCCATCTTCACTTTTGGGTGGTCTGCCGGAGCGTGTTCCGGGCGGGTGGCATCGAACATGGTGAGCTTCCTGAATTCTGGTTTAGAGGCTGAAATAATCGGTTCGGTCAGCGGGTCAATCGGACAGTTTGCCTTCTTTCGTGCCAAGGGCGTCGGCCAGTCTCATCTGGGCCGAGCCAGGGCGCAACGGCTTGGGCTGGCTGGCATCCGGCGCCCAGCCCGTCAGGCAGATCAGCTCGAACGTGGCACTCAGCCGGCCTTCGGGAGATGTGAAATGCGCGGCGTAAATCTCTTGGGCCCGGGAAAAGACCGCGCGGCGCGACGGGTGTTTCAACCGCTGGGTCATGGCGTTGGTTTCACCCATCGCGCGCAGGTCCCGCATCAGGTGCCACAGGTCGCGATACGTCGCCGTCAGGGGCACTTTGTCCGCAACAGGCAATGCAAAACCCGCACGCTGCAGCAGCGCGCCAAGATCTCGCAACTCGGCCATCGGCGCGACACGGGGGCTGAGACCGCCGGTTACCTCGACCTCGGCCTGACCCAGCGCGGCCCGCAATTCGTGCAGGGTTTCACCGCCCAGACACACCACCAACAACAACCCGTCCGGCTGCAGCGCGCGGACACATTGGATCAGCTGTCCCACCGGATCGTTGGCCCAATGCAGGGCCATCGCATGGACCACCAGATCATGCGCAGCGGGTTTGAGGTCCAGCACGTCGGCATCGGCCACGACCCGGGCGCCCGGCAGGACCGGCGCCCAAATCTCGGGGTAGGGGGCTACGATCGCTGGCGCAGTAAAGGATTTGTTAACCATGGAAAGGCGATCCTGCACCTCGTCCATGGCGGCGTGGTGCAGAAAAAGGGCTTCGTCGCTGATCCGCGCGCGGTGTGCCGCAAGCGCTTTGCGATCGAACAGCGAGGGTGCATTGGGTGCTGGCAAATCCATAAGCCGCAATTATCGCATATGGCAGCGGATTCAAACCGCGATCGAGGTCGTGTATCCGCCACGCTGCATCGGCTGCGGCGAGATGGCGGCCTCGGATTTCGGCCTGTGCGGGCCGTGCTGGCGCGAGACCCCGTTCATCGGCGGGACGGTCTGCCACAGTTGCGGTGCGCCCGTGCCTGGCAGCGATGATGGTCACCGAATCGACTGCGACGATTGCTTGCGCCGCCCTCAACCGTGGGCCGAGGGGCGCGCGGCATTGCTGTATCAGGGACGGGCGCGGTCACTGGTTCTGGCCCTGAAGCACGGGGATCGTTCCGAACTGGCAAAACCTGCGGCGCGTTGGATGGCGCAGGCCGGTGGTACGCTATTTCGACCGGATACGGTGATCGCACCGGTGCCGCTGCATTGGTCGCGGCTGCTGAAGCGCCGATACAACCAGTCCGCGCTTTTGTCGCTCCAACTGGGAAAGGAGGCGGGCCTGCCGGTCTGTCCGGATCTGTTGATACGCAAGCGGCGCACCCCTCCGCTGGAAGGGAAAACGGCGGCCGAGCGTGCGGATACGCTGCGCGATGCGATCGCCGTGTATCCGCGCCGGGCAGACCGCCTGAAGGGACGCCATGTGCTGCTGGTCGATGACGTGATGACATCGGGTGCAACCCTGGCGGCCTGCACCCATGCCTGCCGAGAGGCCGGTGCGGCTCATATTTCCGTGTTGGTACTGGCGCGCGTTGCCAAGGATGCCTAATTCCCCCTAGATTGCGCGAAATCCAAGGGAACGGACCATGAAACCGGTTGTCATCTATACATCGCCGCTGTGCGGCTTTTGCCACGCGGCCAAACGGCTGTTGAATCAGAAAGGCGTCGCCTATGAGGAGATCGACGTTTTGATGAACCCCAAACGCAAGCCCGAGATGATCCAGCGGGCGGGCGGACGGCGTACGGTGCCGCAGATCTTCATCGGTGACACACATGTCGGTGGCTGCGACGACCTGTACGAACTCGAACAGGACGGCAAGCTGGACCCGCTGTTGGCCGCCTGATGAGAACCGCCCTGCTGCAGATCACCTCGTCGGACGACCCGACCGCGAACCTGGACATGGTGCGCGCCATGATGGCCGAAGCCGCGGGCAAGGGCGCGGGGTTCATCCTGACGCCCGAGGTCACCAACTGCGTCTCGACCAGCGGAACGCGCCAACGCGAGGTGCTGCAGCACGAGGAAGACGACATTACCCTGGCGGGCCTGCGCGAACAGGCGGCGGAATTGGGCGTGTGGCTGCTGATCGGATCGCTGGGGCTGAAGACTCATGACGCCGACGGGCGGTTCGCCAACCGGTCCTTCATGATCGACCCGCAGGGCGGGATCGTGGCGCGCTATGACAAGATCCACATGTTCGACGTGCAGGTCACCGAGACCGAGACCTTTCGCGAATCGGCCAGCTATCGCCCCGGGTCGCGGGCGGTGATTGCCGAGACCGCCTTCGGCAAGGTCGGCATGACCATCTGCTATGACATCCGGTTCCCGCATCTGCACGCCGCGTTGGCACAGGACGGGGCCACGATCCTGACGGTTCCGGCGGCGTTCTCTCCGGTGACCGGCGCGGCCCATTGGGAGCCGCTGCTGCGTGCCCGCGCCATCGAGACCGGCTGTTGGGTCATTGCCCCCGCTCAGACCGGGGAACACCCCAAGACCCGGGGCAAGACGCGCCATACCCACGGGCACAGCATGGTCGTGTCGCCCTGGGGCGAGGTGCTGATCGACGCAGGCACTCAGACCGGCATTCACTTTTTTGATCTGGATGATAGGTCTGTTAGAGAGGCACGGCGGCGCGTGCCGTCCCTGACACATGTTCGCCCGTTCGACGGGCCCTGATCCAGAACCGGGTAATGACTGACGAAACCAACGCCCTGGCGGTCGCGCTGTTTAGCGAGATTCTGACCGCGGACCAATTGCTGCGGAACCGGCTGAGCCGGGTTCTACCCAAGGGCATGGAAATCTCGCATTTCTCGGTGCTGAACCACCTGGTGTTCGTGGGGGGCGAGCGGACGCCTGCCCAACTGGCCAGCACGTTCCACGTGACGCGTGGGGCGATGACCAACACCTTGGCCAAGCTGGAATGGGCCGGATACATCCACATCCGCCCCGATTGGGACGATGCCCGCCGCAAGATGGTGGCGATCAGCCCGGCCGGCCGCCGGGCGCGCGATCAGGCGATCTCGGCCATCGCGCCTCTGATCAACCGGGTCGTGGGCGAGCTGGGCCTTGAGCGTGTGCGCACGACCCTGCCGGTTCTGCGCGACCTGCGCATGAAGCTGGAAGAGGAATAGGCCTCAGCCCGACTTCACGCTGGCGGTGACATAGTTCACGCTCAGATCCCGGTCCGAGATCGACCAGCTCCAGGTGATCGGGTTAAATACGAATCCCTTGCGGTCCACCGGGTCCAGACCGGCCTGGCGCAGCAGGTCGAACAGCTCGTCCGGGGTGATGAACTTGGACCATTCATGCGTGCCGCGCGGCAGCCAGCGCATGACGACCTCTGCCCCGAAAATCGCCATCGCATAGGATTTCGGGTTGCGGTTGATGGTCGAACAGATTTCCAGCCCGCCCGGTTTCAACAGCTGTTGCGTGGCGGTCAGATAGGCCAGCGGGTCGGCCACATGCTCGACTACCTCCATGTTCAGAACCACGTCGAACTGTTCGCCCGCGTCGGCCATCGCCTCGGCGGTGGTGTGGCGATAGTCGATCTGAAGGCCGGATTGCTCGGCATGGATGCGGGCCACGGGCAGGTTGCGCTCGGCCGCGTCGGCGCCTACGACCTCGGCGCCCAGCCGCGCCATCGGCTCGCTCAGCAATCCGCCGCCGCAGCCGATATCCAGAAGGCGCAGGCCCGCGAACGGTTTCGCAGCCGTCAGGTCCCGGTCAAATTCGCCCGCGATCTGCTGTGTGATATAGTCCAGACGGCACGGATTGAGCATGTGCAGAGGTTTGAATTTCCCGTGCGGGTCCCACCATTCGGCGGCCATGGCCTCGAATTTTGCGATCTCGGACGGGTCCACCGTGTTCGGATGCGCTTGCATTCCTGTCTCCGTGTGCTCTTTTACGCTGTAAGACTATATAGGGCCATAATGGACAAGTACCCGGACCAAAAGCGCGCAGTGCAATATCTTTACCCGCCGGTCGATCCGTTCGACCAGCGCGTGGTGGATATGGGCGACGGGCACCGCATCTATGTGGAACAATGCGGCAATCCCGACGGGATTCCCGTGGTGGTTCTGCATGGCGGCCCCGGCGGCGGCTGCAGCCCGGCCATGCGGCGCTATTTCGACCCCGAGGTCTACCGGGTGATTCTGTTCGACCAGCGCGGCTGCGGCCGGTCGCGGCCCACGGCCTCGGTCGAGAACAACACGACCTGGCACCTGGTGGCCGATATCGAGCGTCTGCGGAAACTGTTCGAGATTGACGACTGGATCGTGTTCGGCGGCAGCTGGGGCGCCACGCTGGCGCTGATCTATGCCCAAACCCATCCCGACCGGGTGACCCGTCTGGTTCTGCGCGGCGTGTTTCTGGCCACGCAGGCAGAGCTCGACTGGTTCTATGGCGGCGGGGCCGGCAAGTTCTGGCCCGAGCAATGGGCGCGTTTCACCTCGCTGCTGCGCGACTCGGAACTGTCCGACACCATTGGCGCCTACAACAAGCGGCTGTTTTCGGGCGATCGCGCGACCGAGATCCTGTACGCCCGCGCCTGGTCGCACTGGGAAAACGCGCTGGCCTCGATCCACACGAACGGGGCCGTCGGTGAAAGCCCCGACGAATATGCGCGCACCTTCGCGCGGCTCGAGAATCACTATTTCATCAACAAAGCGTTTCTGGAGTATGACGGCCAGATTCTGGATCAGATGGACCGGATCGCGCATATTCCCGGCCATATCGTGCAGGGCCGTTACGACATGATCTGCCCCCCGCAGGCGGCCTGGAACCTGGCTGAGAAATGGCCCGAGGCCGAGCTGAAGATGGTGCGGCAGGCCGGTCACGCCCTGTCGGAACCGGGGATCAGCGCCGAACTGGTGCGCATCATGGACCGAACCGCGCAGGAGGTGGCATGACCCGCATCGACCGCCGTGCCCTGTTCACCTCGGGTGCCGCTGCAGCTCTGCTGGCCGCGACGGGGGCCTCGCTGGCGGATACACCGAAATCGGGCGGCGTGCTGCGCATCGCCGTGCCGCGCGACGACAGCCTGGACCGGCTGGCTCGGGGTGCGGTGTTCGACACCCTGACCGAGATCGCGCCGGACGGCACTCTGCGCGGCGAGCTTGCGACCGCATGGCAGACCGATTCCGAGGCCCGGGTCTGGACCTTCGACCTGCGTGCGGATGCGGTATTTCACGATGGCGCGGCGCTAACGGCTGGGGATGTTCTGGCGGTCCTGTCCGAAGTCGGGCGCACCGAAGCCCTGGCGCCGGAACGCATCCGGATTGAACTGGCCGAGGCCAACCCCGGCCTGCCTTTCCTGCTGGCCGATACCCGGTTCGTCATTACCCGCGACGGGCAAAGCGTTTCGCCGCTGCAGCAGGCGAACGGCACCGGGTGTTACCGGGTTGAACGGGCCGAAGACGGGCGCCATTTCCGCGGCCGCCGGATCGCGGGCCACTACAAGGATGGCCAGGCCGGCTGGCTGGAGGCAGTCGACATCATCGTGATCCCCGACCCGGCCGTGCGCGCCGAGGCGCTGCGTGACCGCTACGTGGACGTGTCGGTGCTGCCGGCGGCGAAAGGGCTGCGCGGCCTGGGTGGCGTGCGGTTCTTCCCCAACGAATCAGAGATGTCGCTGGCAATCTCGGGCACCGTGGGTCTGCCACGCCGGATCGGGAGAGGCGCGCCGTTGGATGATGGGCGCATCGCGGAACGCTGGTGGATGGCCTGAGACCGGCCTGAAAACCGACGCGGATTGCCCGTTGGTTGACGGCAGGGGTTGCAGACTCGGGGCGTCCTGCGTATATGCAGTTGCAACAGCGGCGCGTCGGACTTCTGGTCTGAGGCTCCACCGGAAAGTTCGACGGGCCGCGCGCCCGTTTTTTTGTGCCCGATTGAAGGGTAGAGCACCATATGACAAACGACCTGATAGCCAAGGCGGCGATCGACCGACGACTGGCCGAGATCATCACTCCGGTGATCGAGGATCTGGGATATGAGTTGGTCCGCATCCGCCTGATGAGCGGCAAGCAGACCACGCTGCAGATCATGGCCGACAAGCCCGATGGCGGCATCGAGGTGGATGATTGCGCCGAGATCTCGAACGCGGTCAGCGCCACGCTGGACGTCGAGGACCCGATCCTTGACGCCTATACGCTGGAAGTGTCCAGCCCTGGCATCGACCGCCCGCTTACGCGGCTGAAGGATTTCGAGATGTTCGAGGGCTACGAGGCCAAGCTGGAAACCACCGAACTGATCGACGGCCGCCGCCGCTTCAAGGGGGAACTGGCCGGTGTCGAAGGGGATGAGGTTCTGATCAACATCCCCAACGGCGAAGAGACCGTGACCATCGGTCTGCAATTCGACTGGCTGAGCGATGCCAAGCTGGTCCTGACCGATGACCTGATCAAGGAAATGCTGCGCCAGCGCAAGGATGCCGGCGCCCTGAACGAAAACGCTTTCGACGAGATTGAGACCGAAGGGTCCGAAGAGGAGACGAACTGATGGCAATCACCTCAGCAAACCAGCTTGAGCTGTTGCAGACCGCCGAGGCCGTGGCCCGCGAAAAGATGATCGACCCCGGTCTGGTCGTCGAAGCGATGGAGGAATCGCTCGCGCGTGCCGCCAAGAGCCGCTACGGCGCGGAAATGGACATCCGCGTGTCCATCGACCGCAAGACCGGCAAGGCGACCTTTACCCGGGTCCGCACCGTTGTCGCGGATGACGAGCTTGAGAACTATCAGGCCGAGATGACCGTCGAGCAGGCCAAGCAATACATGGAATCGCCCGAGATCGGTGATGTCTTCGTGGAAGAGGTCCCGCCGGTGGAAATGGGTCGGATCGCGGCTCAGTCGGCCAAGCAGGTGATCCTGCAGAAGGTTCGTGAGGCCGAGCGTGACCGCCAGTACGAAGACTTCAAGGATCGTGTCGGCACCATCATCAACGGCGCCGTCAAGCGCGAGGAATTCGGCAACGTGATCGTCGACCTGGGCGGGGCCGAGGCTGTTCTGCGCCGCAACGACAAGATCGGCCGCGAAAGCTATCGCCCCAATGACCGGGTGCGCGCCTACATCAAGGAAGTGCGCCGAGAAACGCGTGGTCACCAGATCTTCCTGTCGCGCACGGCGCCCGAGTTCATGGCCGAGCTGTTCAAGATGGAAGTGCCGGAAATCTATGACGGCATCATCGAGGTCAAGGCCGTGGCCCGTGATCCCGGTTCGCGTGCCAAGATCGCGGTCATCTCGTATGACAACTCGATCGACCCTGTCGGCGCCTGCGTTGGTATGCGCGGCAGCCGCGTGCAGGCCGTCGTGAACGAGCTGCAGGGCGAAAAGATCGACATCATCCCGTGGAATGAAGACCAGCCGACCTTCCTGGTGAACGCGCTGCAGCCCGCCGAGGTTTCCAAGGTGGTTCTGGACGAAGAGGCCGGCAAGATCGAAGTCGTCGTGCCCGAGGAACAGCTGTCTCTGGCGATCGGTCGTCGTGGTCAGAACGTGCGTCTGGCCAGCCAGCTGACCGGTCTGGATATCGACATCATGACCGAGGCCGAAGAATCGGCGCGCCGTCAGAAGGAGTTCGAAGCCCGCACGCAGCTGTTCATGGACAGCCTGGACCTGGACGAATTCTTTGCCCAGCTGCTGGTTTCGGAAGGGTTCACCAACCTGGAAGAAGTGGCCTATGTCGAGCTGGACGAACTGCTGGTCATCGATGGCGTCGACGAAGGCACCGCAAACGAGCTGCAGGCCCGTGCGCGCGAATTCCTTGAGGCACAGGCCAAGGCGGCGCTGGACAGCGCCCGCAGCCTGGGTGCTGAGGACAGCCTTATTGAATTTGAGGGCCTGACACCCCAAATGGTTGAGGCGCTTGCCAAGGACGGCGTCAAGACGCTGGAAGACTTTGCAACCTGCGCTGACTGGGAACTGGCCGGAGGCTGGACGACGGTTGATGGCCAGCGAGTCAAGGATGACGGCATTCTCGAACCCTTTGGCGTGACGCTGGAAGAGGCGCAGGATCTGGTGATGACCGCCCGGGTCATGTTGGGCTGGGTTGACCCCGCCGATCTGGAGCAGCCCGAGGCAGACGTCGAGGACGAAGCAGCAGACGAGGAGGCCGAGGCCTGATTCCAGGCCTCGGGTGGCACACATGGGTCGCGGTGGCGTCCATAAGGAACGGTCCGAAGGGCCAGAGCGGAAATGCATCGCCACGGGCGAGGTGCAGCCTCGGTACGGGCTGATCCGCTTTGTAACCGGCCCGGATGGGCAGGTTTTCCCGGATGTCGCGTCCAAGTTGCCGGGTCGGGGCGTTTATGTCTCGGCGGATCGCAAGGCGCTGGACACGGCCGTCGGCAAGAAGCTGTTTGCACGCGGGTTCAAGGCGCAGGTGACTGTACCGCAGGACCTTGTGGACGAGGTGGAGCGTCAATTGTCGCGCCGCGTGATCGAATTGATCAGCCTTGCGCGAAAGTCCGGCGATGCGGTCGCTGGGTATGAAAAGGTCAAGTCCTGGCTTGACCGCGAAGAGGCCTGGGTTCTGATTCAGGCGGTCGATGGTTCCGGGCGCGGCAAGTCCAAGCTGAGCACGCCGCATTTCGGGAAATACATTGGCTGGCTGACCGCAGACGAGCTTGGGGCGGCATTTGGGCGCCAAACGGTGATTCATGCGGCGCTCGCCTCTGGCGGACTCGCCAAACGTGTTGTAGAGGAAGCGCAGCGCCTGCGTGGCTTGCGCGATATGGATGACGGCGGCAAGGGCCGCGCGGAAGGGTAAGAAGCTTTATGAGCGATAGTGACGGCAAAAAGACATTGGGTCTTCGTGGTGGGGCACGCCCCGGGAATGTGAAACAGAGTTTCAGCCACGGACGCACCAAGAATGTCGTGGTGGAAACCAAACGCAAGCGCGTGGTGGTTCCCAAGCCGGGAGCGTCCAAGCCCAGCGGTGGCGCTGCGCCGTCGGGTGATCCTTCGCGCCGGCCGGCCGGGATTTCCGATGCCGAGATGAATCGGCGCCTGAAGGCGTTGCAGGCGGCCAAGGCCCGTGAGGTCGAGGAAGCCGAACGCCGCGAGGCCGAGGAAAAGGCGCGCGCCGAAGAGCGTGAACGCCGCCGCGCCGAACAGGAGGCCAAAGAGCGCGAACAGCGCGAGGCCGAGGAAAAAGCCCGGCAGAAAGCCGAGGAAGAAGAGCGCAAGCAGAAAGAGGCCGAAGAAGCCGCTCAGCGCGCCGCAGCAGAAGCCGCGGCCGCGAAAGAGGCGCCCAAGGCCAAGGCCCCCGCAGCCAGCAAGCCTGCGCCAGCGGAAACACCGCGCAAGGCGGACCGCGAACAGCGTCAGACGCGCGGCAAGGGCCGTGATGATGGCCGCCGTTCGGGCAAGCTGACCCTGAATCAGGCGCTGTCGGGCGGTGAAGGTGGTCGGCAGCGTTCGATGGCATCGATGAAGCGCAAGCAGGAGCGTGCGCGGCAGAAAGCCATGGGCGGCTCGGTCGAACGGGAAAAGGTGATCCGCGAGGTTCAACTGCCCGAGGCGATCGTCGTATCGGAACTGGCCAACCGTATGGCCGAACGCGTCGCCGATGTCGTCAAGTCGCTGATGAACATGGGTATGATGGTCACGCAGAACCAGACCATCGACGCCGACACTGCCGAACTGATCATCGAAGAATTCGGCCACAAGGTCGTGCGGGTTTCGGATGCGGATGTCGAGGATGTCATCTCGGATGTCGAGGACAAGGATGAAGACCTGCAGCCCCGTCCGCCGGTCATTACCATCATGGGTCACGTTGACCACGGCAAGACCTCGCTGTTGGATGCGATCCGCGACGCCAAAGTCGTTGCGGGCGAGGCCGGTGGCATTACCCAGCATATCGGCGCCTATCAGGTGCAGACCAACGACGGCACCACGCTGACCTTCCTGGATACGCCGGGCCACGCGGCCTTTACCTCGATGCGCTCGCGCGGTGCTCAGGTAACGGACATCGTGGTGCTGGTTGTCGCGGCGGATGACGCTGTGATGCCGCAGACGGTCGAGGCAATCAACCACGCCAAGGCCGCCGGTGTTCCGATGATCGTTGCGATCAACAAGGTCGACAAGCCCGAGGCCAACCCGGACAAGGTGCGCACCGACCTGCTTCAGCATGAGGTGATCGTCGAGAAGATGTCCGGCGAGGTTCAGGATGTCGAAGTGTCGGCCATCACCGGCCAGGGTCTGGACGATCTGCTGGAAGCCATCGCGCTGCAGGCCGAGATTCTGGAGCTGAAGGCCAACCCGAACCGTGCCGCGCAAGGTGCCGTGATCGAGGCGCAGCTGGACGTGGGCCGTGGCCCGGTCGCGACCGTTCTGGTCCAGAAAGGTACGCTGCGCCAGGGCGACATCTTCGTCGTGGGTGAGCAGTACGGCAAGGTCCGCGCGCTGATCAACGACAAGGGCGAGCGCGTCCAGGAAGCCGGGCCTTCGGTTCCGGTCGAGGTGCTGGGTCTCAACGGTACGCCCGAGGCCGGTGACGTTCTGAACGTGACCGAGACCGAGGCGCAGGCCCGCGAGATCGCCGAGTACCGCGCCCAGGTTGCCAAGGACAAGCGCGCCGCCGCCGGTGCCGCGACCACGCTGGAACAGCTGATGCAGAAGGCCAAAGAAGACGAGAACGTGGCCGAGCTGCCCATTCTGGTCAAGGCCGACGTGCAGGGTTCGGCCGAGGCCATCGTGCAGGCGATGGAGAAGATCGGCAACGACGAGGTGCGCGTGCGCGTGCTGCACTCGGGCGTCGGCGCCATCACCGAAACCGATATCGGCCTAGCCGAAGCGTCGGGGGCTCCGGTCTTTGGCTTCAACGTGCGGGCCAACGCATCGGCGCGCAACACCGCCAACCAGAAGGGCGTCGAGATCCGCTACTACTCGGTAATCTACGATCTGGTGGATGACGTCAAAGCCGCCGCCTCAGGCTTGCTGAGCGCCGAGATCCGCGAGAAGTTCATCGGCTATGCCGAGATCAAGGAAGTGTTCAAGGTCACCGGCGTCGGCAAGGTTGCCGGCTGTCTGGTAACCGAGGGCGTTGCCCGCCGTTCGGCCGGCGTGCGCCTGCTGCGCGACAACGTGGTGATCCACGAAGGCACGCTGAAGACGCTGAAACGCTTCAAGGACGAAGTCGCCGAGGTTCAGTCGGGTCAGGAATGCGGTATGGCGTTCGAGAACTACGACGATATCCGCCCCGGCGACGTGATCGAGATCTTCGAGCGTGAGGAAGTTACCCGCACGCTGGATTGATCCGGTCGAAATCGAAAGAAACGGCGGTCCCCAGGGCGGCCGTTTTCGCTTTCAGGGGTGGTCGTTCAGAAACGTCCCGTCCTTGAGGATGATGTCGAAATGGTGCGTGCCCGGCTGCAGGTCAAAGCTGACCGCGTGCCCGGTCTTGCGCAACGCTTCGGCATAATCGCGGCTCTGGCGGATGAACTCGCCGGTGTCCCGCTCGCCCACCGTGACCCGATAGCGCGGCCCGGGCGCGGGCAGGTTCAGGGTGGGGGACAGGTCGTGCAGCTCGACCGGGGTCAGCTGCAGGGGATCGTTGACCGGGGTCAGACTGATCGGTTCCAGGTCGTAGACGCCGCTGATCAGGATGACTTCGCGCACCCGCAGGCCGATCCGGGCGAATTGGTCGGCCGAGGTCGCCATGACCATCGCCGCCAGATGCGCGCCGGCGCTGTGCCCGGACAGGGTGACATGCGAGGCGTCGAACCCCAGCGACTTGGCTCGGGTGGCCAGCCACATCAGCGCGGTCCGGCATTCATCGACCATCTGCCCCAGCCGCGCGTCGGGGGCGAGCGTGTAGTTCACCGTCGCAAAGGCCTGCCCGCCTTGGACCAGCGCGGGCGCCATCATCGCCGAGTCGCGCTGGCTGAGCGCCTGCCAATAGCCGCCGTGGATAAACACATGCAGCGGTGCGCCGGGCGCGCGGGCGGGAAAGATATCCAGCACCTGCGCGGGAGTGTCGCCATAGCCGAGGGTCTCTTGCACCGTCAGTTGCGCCCGCGCCTGCGCGCTGAGCGCTGAATAGGCCGCCAGATAGGGCGCAAGGTCGCCGCCGATCATCGAACTTGGCGCGTATTCGCGCTCCAGCTCGGCTTGGGTAAATCCGCGATACAGCATGGCTCAGCCCTGTCCGCCGTACATCAGGTCGGTGCGCACGTCATAAAGGTCGTGGAAGAATCGCAGCTCCAGCGCCTTGCGCAGAAAAGCCACGCCGCTGGAGCCGCCAGTGCCTGGCTGCATGCCGATCACACGTTCCACGGCGGTCGCATGGTCGAACCGCCACCGCTGGAACAGCGATTCCACATCCATCAGCTTTTCGCCCAGCGCATACAGGTCCCAGTACCGGCCCGTGTTCCGGTAGATCTCGGCCCAGATCTTCACGATGCGCGGATCGCCGGAATAGGTCTTTGAATAGTCCCGGTCCAGCAGGTCCTGCGGCACGTCGAACCCCTGCCGCGCCAGCATGTGCAATACCTCGTCATACAGCGACGGTTTGACCAGAGCGGCGGTCAGCATCTCCATCACTTCGGGGTCGTGCTCATGCACCTTCAGCGTGGCGGTGTCCTTGTTGCCCAGGATGAACTCGATCTGGCGATAGCCGTAGCTCTGGAAGCCGGATGAATTGCCCAGCGCCTTGCGGAAGGTCAAATAGTCGGCGGGCGTCATGGTCAGCAGGGTTTCCCACGCGGCGATCAACTGGCGCTGGATCGCCTTGATCCGGTCCAGGTTCTTCATCGCGGGGCCGAACTCATCCTGCTGCAGAAACCGGCGCACCTCGACCAGCTGATGGTGCATCAGTTTCAGCCAAAGCTCGCTGACCTGATGGATGATGATGAACAGCATCTCATCGGGTTGGGCCGGGTCCTGAAAGGTTTTCTGCAAGTTCAGCAGGGTCTTGAGTTGCAGGAAATCGCCATAGCTTTTGCGGTGCGTGTCCGCGAAATCGGTTACCAGCGTGTCTTCGATTCCCCGTTCCAGCGGGCGGTCGCCCTTGGCTTTGTCGGCCATTTCATTTCCTCCCCGGCATGTGTGCGCACCTGTCTAGAAGGTGCGTTTGCAACTATCCAGAGGGTCAGGCCCAGTCCAGCACCACCTTGCCCGATTTTCCCGACTTCATGGCGGCAAAGCCCTGCGCAAAGTCATCGGCGGCAAAGCGATGGGTGATGACCCGGCTGACATCCAGCCCGTTCTGCAGCATCGCGATCATCTTGTACCAGGTCTCGAACATCTCGCGGCCGTAGACGCCCTTGATGGTGATCGCCTTGAACACGATGCGGCTCCAGTCGACGGGCGATTTGCCGGGCGGAATGCCCAGCAAGGCGATCTTGCCGCCCATCACCAGCGCCTCGACCATCTGGTCCAGCGCCGCCTGCGAGCCCGACATTTCCAGCCCCACGTCAAAACCCTGGCTCATGCCCAGGTCGGAAATCACCGATTGCAGCTCTTCCTCGGCCACGTTCACCGCCCGGACCGAGGGTACGACATGCTGCGCCAGCGCCAGCCGATCGGGGTTGATGTCGGTGATCACCACATGCCGGGCGCCTGCGTGGCGGGCCACCGCGGCGGCCATGATCCCGATCGGGCCGGCGCCGGTGATCAACACGTCCTCGCCCAGCAGATCGAAGCTCAGCGCGGTGTGCACTGCATTGCCCAGCGGGTCGAGTATCGCGCCGATCTCGTCCGGGATGTCGTCGGGCAGGGGCACCACGTTGAAGGCCGGCAGCTTGAGATATTGGGCAAAAGCGCCCTGTTCGTTCACCCCGATCCCGCGGGTGCCCGGGTCCAGGTGGAACTTGCCCGCGCGGCTTTGGCGGCTGTCGGTGCCGATCAGGTGACCCTCGCCCGAGCACCGCTGGCCGATCTTCAACCCGGTCACGTTGCGGCCCAGCTCGACGATCTCGCCTGCGAATTCGTGGCCGGTGATCATGGGGACGGGCACCGTGTGGGACGCCCATTCATCCCAGTTCCAGATATGGATGTCGGTGCCGCAGATCCCGGTCTTCTTCACGCGGATCAAAACTTCGTCGGGGCCGATCTCGGGGACCGGGGCCTGAACCATCCACAGTCCTTCTTCGGGCCTGGACTTCTCCAGCGCTTTCATCGTGTTGGGTCGCATCCGGATCACTCCCACAAATCGGTCGACAGGTATTTCAAGCCGCTGTCACACATCACGATGGCGATGCAGCCACCGCGTTCGGGGCCACGCAGCAGGTCGATGGCGGCAGCCAGGTTCGCCCCGGCGGAAAAGCCCGCAAAGATGCCTTCGGTGCGGGCCAACAGGCGGGCGGCGTCGCGCGCTGATGCGCCGGTGACGGACAGATGACCGGCCAATTTCGCTCCGTTCAGATGCGTCAAAACCGACATCGCATAACCACCGCCCTGGATCGGATGATCGGGCGCACGGACGGGTTCACCGGCCAAGGCACGAGCGCCGTCGGGCTCGACCGCATAGCACCGCACCCCAAGGGGTGACAGGTAGTCAGAGACCCCGGCAAGTGTGCCGCCAGAGCCGGCAAAATCACAAAAGGCTGTCACGGCACCTGCTGATTGGGCCCAGATTTCCGGACCCGTCCCGGCGGCATGGGCCTTGGGGTTGCCCGCGTGGCCGAACTGATCGGCGCGGAATGCGTTGCGCTCGGCGGTGATGCGGCGGGCGGCGTCATCCACCAGCGCCAGGTCGGCGCCCGAGACTTCGCCCGGTTTGCCGCCTTCGGCCTGAGGGACGATCACCACCTCGGCGCCCAAGGCGCGCATCATGCGGGCGCGTTCGACCGAGTTCCCTGCGCTCATGACCGCCACGAACGGGTGCCCCAGAATGCCGCAGACAATCGCCAGGCCGGTGCCCATGTTGCCTGAGGTCAGCTCGACCACCGTCTGCCCCGGGATCAGGCTGCCGTCGGCGCGGGCCTGTTCGATGATAGACCGGGCGGCCCGATCCTTTTTCGAAAAGCCCGGCAGCAGATAGTCCAGCTTTGCTAGAATACGGCCGTCCAGATCCAGTATTTGGCAAACCCGGGACAGCTCGATCAGGGGCGTATCGCCGATCGCGTCGATGACCGAGTTCAGAACCATCAGATGACCCCCAACGCCTTTCCGACCTTGCCGAAGGCGGCCAGAGCGCGGTCCAACTCGTCGCGGGTCAGCGCCGCGTTCATCTGGGTGCGGATGCGGGCCTGGCCACGCGGGACCACCGGGAAGAAGAAGCCCGAGACATAGACGCCTTCGTCGAACAGGCGGGCGGCCATGTCCTGCGCCAGCTGCGCCTCGCCCAGCATCACGGGGATGATCGGATGTTCACCCGGCAGCAGGTCGAACCCCAGCTTCTCCAGCCCGGTGCGCCAGTATTTGGCGTTGCCGAACAGTTGCTTGCGCAGCATGTCGCCCTCTTCGACCAGGCGGATCGCCTCGAGCCCGGCGGCGACGATGGAAGGCGGCAGCGAATTCGAGAACAGATAGGGCCGCGCCCGCTGCCGCAGCAGGTCGATCACTGGCTGCGGCCCGGCGATGTAACCGCCGATTGCCCCCCCAAGTGCCTTGCCCAATGTCCCGGTCAGAATGTCCACGTCCACGCCGAAATGATCCGGCGTGCCCGCGCCGCGCGGCCCCATGAAGCCGGTGGCGTGGCAGTCATCGACCATCACCACCGCGTCGTATTTGTCGGCCAGTTCGCGGATCCTGGGCAGGTTGGCCAGGTAGCCATCCATCGAGAACACTCCGTCGGTCGCGATCATGATGTGCCGCGCCCCGTCCTCGCGCGCCTGTTTCAGCCAGGCTTCGAGGTCGTTCATGTCATTGTTCATGTAGCGATAGCGCTTGGCCTTGCACAGCCGGACTCCGTCGATGATCGAGGCATGGTTCAGACTGTCCGAGATGATGGCATCCTCGGGTCCCAGCAGGGGTTCGAACAACCCGCCATTGGCGTCGAAGCACGCTGCGAACAGGATCGAATCGTCCTTGCCCAGAAACTTGGCCAGCCGCTGCTCCAGCTCGCGGTGGATGTCCTGCGTGCCGCAGATGAACCGGACCGAGGCCATGCCGAACCCTTTGGGCTCCATCGCGTTCTTCGCGGCCTCGATCAGCGCCGGATGGTCGGCCAGACCCAGGTAATTGTTGGCGCACAGGTTGATGACCTGACGTCCGCCCACCGTGATCTCGCCGCCCTGGGGCGAGGTGATCATTCGTTCCGTCTTGTACAGGCCTTCCGCCTTGATCTGCGAGAGGGTGTCCGAAACGTGGGACAGGAATGCATCAGCCATGGCGATCTCCTTTTTCTGAGTCGCGTATCTAACATAACGGACGCGCGTCCCAAATAGGAGATTTTCAGTATGGCGGAAAAAAATCCGTGAAGGCGGAAATCGGCCGATCTCCGCGGATCAGGCGTTCTTGACGATCAGGAACACGCGGGCGGGTCCGTCCGGTGCCGCGATGGCGTGGGCCACGTCGGCCGCATAACGGGCCGTGTCGCCCTGCTGCAGTTCCATCGTTGCGGCGCCCGAGGTGACGCGGACGGCCCCTTCCAGCACGGTCAGCTGTTCGCGCGCGCCGCGGGCATGGGGCTGGCTGTTCAGCGCTCCGTTTGCGTCGAACCGGATATCATAGACCTCGTGGCCCCCGGCCTCCTCGGGTGGCGAGAGGATGCGGATCCGGCAGGACTGGCCCATATTGTCGATGCTGGGCACCTCGGCGCTGCGCAGTACTTCGATCTGGTCGGTGGTCTCGGACTCTTCCAGCAGACCGGCGAAATCGACCTGCAGCGCACGGGTCAGGTTCCACAGGGTCGAGATCGTGGGGCTGCTTTCGCCGCGTTCGATCTGGCTGACCATCGACCGGGACACGCCGCTGAGATTGGCCACCGCTTCCAGTGACAGTCCCTTGGCGCGCCGGGCCTCTTTCAGGCGGGCGGGCAGGCGTGTCAGGATATCGTCTGAGTTTTCCGTCATGGCGGAATTTCTTGCGCGTCCAGGCGTGAATTGTCAATTCCGCCGATGACGGAACGTCCCGCGCGACAGGCCCATGCTGCGGGTGCATACTGCGCGCAAATCCAAGAGGAGAGAGACATGACCGACATCGTGATTCTGGACGGTGCCCGCACCGCAATCGGTACGTTCGGAGGGTCGCTGGCCGCGACCCCGCCGATTGATCTGGCCACCGTCGTGACCAAGGCCGCGCTTGAGAAATCCGGCGTCGAAGGCGACCGGATCGGGCATGTGGTGTTCGGACATGTCATCAACACCGAGCCGCGCGACATGTACCTGTCCCGCGTCGCGGCGATGCAGGCGGGCATTCCGAACGGCACCCCGGCGATGAACGTGAACCGGCTGTGCGGGTCGGGCGCGCAGGCCATCGTATCGGCGGTTCAATCGCTGATGCTGGGGGATGCCGAATTTGCCGTGGCCGGCGGCGCCGAGAGCATGTCGCGCAGCCCTTACATCGTTCCGCAGGCGCGTTGGGGCGCCAAGATGGGCGACATCAAGTCGCTGGACATGATGCTGGGCGCGCTGAACTGCCCGTTTGGGACCGGGCATATGGGCGTCACCGCCGAGAACGTTGCCGATGAACACCAGATCACGCGCGAGGAGATGGACGCGTTTGCGCTGGCCAGCCAGCAGCGCGCGGCGGCTGCGATCGAGGCGGGCTATTTCGACAGCCAGATCGCGCCGGTGCAGGTCAAGGTCAAGCGCGACATGGTCGATTTCAAGGTCGACGAGCATCCCAAGGCCACCACGGCCGAAGCCCTGGCCGGGTTGCGCCCGGTGTTCCAGAAGGACGGGCGTGTGACCGCGGGCAACGCCTCGGGCATCAATGACGGCGCGGCGGCGATGGTTCTGGCCACGGCCGATGCCGCCGAGAAAGCCGGCCTGAAACCCAAGGCGCGTATCCTGGGCTATGCCCATGCCGGCGTTCGCCCAGAAGTCATGGGGATCGGCCCGGTTCCGGCCGTGCGCAACCTTTTGGAGCGAACCGGCCTGTCGGCGGGCGATTTCGACGTGATCGAAAGTAACGAGGCCTTTGCCGCCCAGGCGCTGGCGGTGAACAAGGAACTGGAGCTGGATCCGGCCAAGGTGAACCCGAATGGCGGAGCCATCGCCCTGGGTCATCCGGTGGGGGCCACCGGGGCGATCATCACGCTGAAGACTTTGTACGAGTTGGAGCGCATCGGTGGGTCGAAAGGGTTGATCACCATGTGCATCGGTGGCGGGCAGGGGATTGCCATCGCCATCGAACGGCTCTGATCCGAGGCTGGGCCGGGGGGCTGTCTGCCCCCCATCGCGCCGGGGCGCGATTCCCCCCGAGGATATTTTTGGCCAGATAAAGCGGCGGCGTCTGTCAGCCCAGGCCCGCAAGGATCAGGACGGCCACTGCCCCGGCGGCTGCTCCGATCGCGGCGGGAATGGCCTTGGGCCAGAAATCTGACCCGGAGGGATCATCCTTGCGGGTCTGAGCGATCAGGGCATTTTCGACCAGATCAGGCAGGCGGGGCCCGAACCGTGCAAGAACCAGCGCTGTTTTTCCTAAATCACGAAGGGCGGCGCGGGGGCCGATGGACTGCTTGATATAGTCCTCGACCACGGGGCGGGCGACCTCCCAGATGTTCATATGCGGGTCGAGCGAGCGGGCGACGCCTTCGACCACCACCATCGTGCGTTGCAGCAGGATCAGTTCGGTGCGGGTTTCCATGCCGAAGCGTTCGGTCACCTCGAACAGGTAATTCAGCAGGCGGCCCATCGAGATATGGGTGGCATCCATGCCAAAGATCGGCTCGCCGACCGCGCGCAGGGCGCGGGCGAATTCATCGACGTCCTGGTCGGCCGGGACATAGCCGGCCTCGAAATGCACCTCGGCCACGCGCTTGTAGTCGCGGCGAATGAAGCCGAAGAGGATCTCGGCATAGACGCGGCGGGTGTATTCGTCGATATGGCCCATGATGCCGAAGTCATAGGCGATGATGTCGCCGTTCGCGGCGACCTTGAGGTTGCCCTGATGCATGTCGGCGTGGAAGAAGCCATCGCGCAGGGCGTGCAGCAGGAACAGGCGCAGCACGCGCTCGGCCAGATCGCGGCGGTCGTGATTGGCGGCGTCCAGCGCGGCATTGTCGCCCAAGGGGATGCCGTCAGCCCAGCTGAGCGTCATGACCCGGCGCGCGGACAAGGACCAGACCACGGGCGGTAGCCAGAAGCCTTCGTCATTCTGCGTGTTGGCGGCAAATTCTGAGGCCGCCGAGCTTTCGAGCCTGAGATCCAGTTCGCCGCGGACGACGCCGTCGAAATGCTCGATCACTTCCATCGGGCGCAGTCGGCGCGCACCGGGGGCGAAAAGCTGGACGATCCGGGCGGCGAAATAGAACGCATCCACATCCTTGCGGAAGGCGCGTTCGATGCCGGGGCGCAGGACCTTGACGGCCACATCCTCGCCGGTGCTGGCCAATTTCGCCTTGTGGACTTGCGCAATCGAGGCGGCCGCGATCGGTTCGCTGAACTCCGAGAACATCTCGTCCAGAGGTTGTCCCAACTCCTTTTCGACCTCGGCCATGGCCACGTCGCGTGGAAAGGGGGGCAGCTTGTCCTGCAGGACGCGCAGCTGTTCGGCCAGCTCTTCGCCGACGACATCGGGGCGCGTGGACAGGACCTGACCGAACTTGATGTAGGCCGGGCCCAGGGCGGTCAGCGCCCGGGTCGCCGGCGGCATGGACGGGTCGCCCTTGTAGCCCAGCCATTGGAACGGTTTGCCTAAGGTGTGGGCCACGATCCGCAACGCGCGCGGAGCCTCGAACGCGTCCAGCACCACGTTCATGGCGCCGGTGCGCTCCAGCGTGGCGCCTGTGCGGATCAGGCGGATGATGTTGTGGGGGCCGCGCATGCGTCAGATCTTCCAGCCGGAATGCAGGGCGGCGATGCCCATGCTGAGGTTGCGGTATTTCGCGTTCTCGAAACCGGCGGCGCGGACCATGCCCAGAAAGGTATCCTGGTCGGGGAATTTGCGGATCGATTCGACCAGGTATTGATAGCTGTCATAGTCGTTTGCGATCAGCTTGCCCATGCGCGGAATCACGTTGAAGCTGTAGAGGTCATAGAGCTTTTGCAGCCCGTCATTGGGCAGTTGGCTGAACTCCAGCACCATCAGTCGACCGCCGGGTTTGAGCACGCGGTAGGCTTCGTTCAAGGCCTCTTGCGGGCGGGTCACGTTCCGGATGCCGAAGGAAATGGTGTAGACGTCAAAGGTGTTGTCCTCGAACGGCAGCGCCATCGCGTCGCCCGCCACCCAATCCAGGCTCTCGGCCATCTGCGCGGCCTCGGCGCGTTTGCGACCCTCGATCAGCATCGGCTCGGTCAGATCCAGAACGGTGGCATGGCCGTGGCCCGCCCGCTTGAGGAAGCGGAACGAGATGTCACCGGTGCCGCCCGCCACGTCCAGCAGGCGCTGACCGGGGCGTGGGGCCAGCCAGTCCATCATCGCGTCCTTCCAGACCCGGTGGATGCCCATCGACATCACGTCATTCATCACGTCGTATTTCGACGCGACCGAGTTGAATACGCCCTGCACGCGCCCGGCCTTTTCGGCCTCGGGGACGGTTTCGAAACCGAAATGAGTGGTCTTGTCGCTATTGTCGGACATAAGCCTTGCCGTTCGTCGAATTTCGTCTCTGTTATAGGGCCTGGAAACCGGGGCACAATGCGGCCCTTTGGAATAGGAGCCGTCTAATGCCCGAATTGCCCGAGGTCGAGACAGTTAGACGCGGCCTTGCCCCTGCGATGGAAGGCGTGGTGATCGAAAGGGCGGACGTGAACCGCCCCGATCTGCGCTGGCCGTTCCCCGAGCGGATGGCCGAACGGCTGGCCGGCCAGCGGGTCGAACGTCTGCGGCGGCGGTCGAAATACATCCTAGCCGATCTGAGCGGCGGCGAAACCCTGTTAATTCATCTGGGCATGTCGGGCCGCATGACCGTGTCCGGCGATCCGCTGGGCCAGTTCGTGCATCATCACCCGGTGCCGCAGAAGCATGACCACGTGGTGTTCCACATGGCCAACGGCGCGCGCATCACTTTCAATGACCCGCGTCGGTTCGGGGCGATGGACCTGCTGCCCACGGCCACCGCCGAGCAGCACAAGCTGCTGACCGTTCTGGGACCGGAGCCGCTGGGCAACGATTTCAACGAGACCTATCTGATCGACGCCTTCCGCGGCCGGGCCACACCGATCAAGGCGGCGCTGCTGGATCAGAGAATCGTTGCCGGGCTGGGCAACATCTATGTCTGCGAGGCGCTCTACCGCGCCAGAGTGTCGCCACGTCGCAAGGCGGGTCAGATCTCGGCCGGGCGGGTCGAGGCCCTGGTTCCGGTGATCCGGACGGTGCTGGCCGAGGCCATCGAGGCCGGCGGATCCTCGCTGCGCGATTTCCGGCAAGCCGATGGAGAGCTTGGATATTTTCAGCACAGTTTCGACGTCTACGGGCGCGAGGGCCAGCCCTGCCGGACCGAGGGCTGCGGGGCCGAGATCCGCAGAATCACCCAGTCGGGACGCTCAACCTTCTATTGCGCGCAATGCCAAAGATAGCTTGATCCGAGTTTTCCGCGTGGTAAGGAATTGGACCTGAACGGAACAACCGAAAGCTCAGACCTCATGGCTTTTGAGACGATCATCGTCGAAATCGAAGACCACGTCGCCCTAATCAAGCTCAACAGACCCGATGCGTTGAACGCGCTGAACACTCAGCTTCTGGGTGAGCTGTGCGAGGCGCTCGAGGACGCGGACACCAATGACAAGGTGCGCTGCATCGTCATCACCGGATCGGAAAAGGCATTCGCCGCGGGCGCGGACATCAAGGAGATGTCCGAGATGAGCTTTGTCGATGTCTACACCACCAACCTGTTCGCCGACGCCAACGACCGGATCACCGCGATCCGCAAGCCGATCATCGCGGCGGTGGCGGGCTATGCGCTGGGCGGCGGGTGCGAGCTGGCCATGATGTGCGATTTCATCATCGCCGCAGACACCGCCAAGTTCGGCCAGCCGGAAATCAATCTGGGCGTCATCGCCGGGATGGGCGGCAGCCAGCGCCTGACGCGGTTCGTGGGCAAGTCCAAGGCGATGGACATGAACCTGACCGGCCGTTTCATGGATGCCGAAGAGGCCGAGCGCTCGGGCCTCGTGTCGCGCGTGGTGCCGGCCAAGAAGCTGATCGAAGAGGCGACCGGCGCGGCCCAGAAGATTGCCGAGAAATCGCTGCTGACCGCGATGGCCGCGAAAGAGGCTGTCAACCGCAGCTACGAGGTGCCGCTGAGCGAGGGCATGCTGTTCGAGCGGCGCGTGTTCCACTCGATGTTCGCGACCGAAGACCAGAAGGAAGGCATGGCCGCATTCCTTGAAAAGCGCGCGGCCCAGTTCCGCGACAAATAGGCGGTGCCGACAAGACGTTGGATCAGGCGGGCGCTGCCCGCCTTTCTTCATGGCGGACAACAAGGCCGAGAATCGGCTTGGCAAAGTCTGAAAACTTGGCTATTGACCGCGACCATACATGCGCGTGCGGCCCGCTTGGCCCGATTCACACTCGTGATTTCTGATCCGGTGCGGGTAACTCCGTGACGTGCAACCCTAGACAAACGTACCGAACAAAGGTCAGAGACACATGGCAAACTCGCCCCAGGCAAAGAAACGCGCTCGTCAGAACGAGAAGCGTTATGCAATCAACAAAGCTCGTCGTTCGCGCATCCGCACCTTCCTGCGCAAGGTCGAAGAAGCAATCGCATCCGGCGACAAGGAAGCCGCAACCGCAGCCCTGCGCGCGGCCCAGCCCGAGCTGATGCGCGGCGTCACCAAAGGCGTGTTCCACAAGAACACCGCAGCCCGCAAGATGTCGCGCCTGTCGGCGCGCGTCAAAGCGCTGGGTTGACCTAGCGTCAACATTTGCTGGTTCATTCTGGTTTCGAAGGCGTCGCCCGGTGCGGCGCCTTTTGCGTTGTTGCCAGAATGCCGCGCCTTCACGAAACCGAGAGATTCTTTCGCCCAAAGACCCGAGTCAATATCAGAGTTTCGTTGCCCGGCCCCACTGCCTCTTGCTACGACAGTTTCAGCGATTCACTCGCTTGGGGGGACAGGCTGTTCCTGCGATCGGACTGACGGGCATCAGAATGATCCAGGGGCGAATGTCGGCAACCGGTGCCAACCGGTTTGACGATCTGCTGCGGATCTCGGCTGCTCCGATGATCTTGGCCCTGTCGAAAACTGGAACTGCGTGGCGCAAACCGCGGTTTGGGCGGCCGTACTTTTTGGTCGTCGTCAAACAGGCAAGCGTCGTGACCACTGATATTCCCGCCGATTCTTGGGGTTTCGGCGACAGAATATCTGTGCGCGAGTGGACGCAAAAGAACCGGGATACCGGTCACAATCATAAGGCCGATTAGGTCAAAAATATTGGGATGCGTGAGGCGCTGGATGACACAAGAAAAATGGGGACAACTGCGTAACAAATTGCTGAAGGCCGTGGGCCGGAACAATTTTACGACCTGGATTGAACCACTGGAATTTCAGGAATTGAAGGGAGGCGTGGCCGTATTTTCGGTTCCGACCAACTTCATGGGGAACTACGTCAGTCAAAATTTTGCAGACCTCATTCTGTACGAGCTGAACACGGCCGGAGAGTCGGTTCAGCGCCTGGCTTTCCGGGTGGCCGCCAACTCACCAGCGCGTCCCGCCGCCGCGGTCCAGCCGGTCGAAGACCAGCCCGAGCCTGTCAATATCGAGCTGGCACCGGAAGGCAACGGAACCAATGAAGCGCTCGAGTCGCTGCAGGCCGCGCCATTGGATGCACGTTTTACCTTCGACACCTTCGTCGTCGGCAAGCCCAACGAACTGGCCCATGCCGCCGCGCGCCGTGTTTCTGAAGGCGGCCCCGTCACTTTCAACCCGCTGGTTCTGTACGGTGGAGTTGGCCTCGGTAAAACGCACCTGATGCACGCCATCGCGTGGGAGCTGAAGACCAAACGCCCCGAGCTCAACGTGCTGTATCTGTCGGCCGAACAGTTCATGTACCGCTTCGTGCAGGCCCTGCGCGAACGCCGGATGATGGATTTCAAACACCTGTTCCGCTCGGTCGACGTGCTGATGGTCGATGACGTGCAGTTCATCGCCGGCAAGGATTCGACACAGGAGGAATTCTTCCACACCTTCAACGCGCTGGTGGATCAGAACAAACAGATCATCATCTCGGCCGACCGCGCGCCGGGTGAGATCAAGGATCTGGAGGAACGGGTCAAGTCGCGCCTGCAATGTGGACTGGTGGTTGACCTGCACCCGACCGATTACGAGCTACGCCTGGGCATTCTGCAGAACAAGGTACAGCAATACGCCAAGACCTATCCCGACCTGAAGATCGCCGATGGCGTGCTGGAATTCCTGGCCCATCGCATCTCGACCAACGTGCGCGTTCTGGAAGGGGCGCTGACCCGGCTGTTCGCATTTGCCTCGCTGGTCGGCCGCGAGATCGACATGGAGCTGACGCAGGACTGTCTGGCGGACGTGCTGCGCGCCTCGGAACGCAAGATCACCGTCGAAGAGATCCAGCGCAAGGTATCCGACTATTACAACATCCGCCTGTCCGACATCATCGGGCCGAAACGCCTGCGGTCCTATGCCCGCCCGCGTCAGGTGGCGATGTATCTGTGCAAGCAGTTGACCAGCCGGTCGCTGCCCGAGATCGGCCGCCGCTTTGGCGGGCGTGACCACACCACCGTCATGCACGGCGTCAAACGCATCGAAGAGCTGAAGCTGACCGACGGTCAGATCGCCGAAGATGTGGAAATGCTGCGCCGCGCGCTCGAAGCCTGAGCCCCTGCAATTCGAAAAACCGTCCCGGCCCTGCGCGGGGGCGGTTTTTCTGTGCGCATTTTTCCACGATTTCCACGGAACTGGGGCACAGGGCCGCTCGGGACCTTGACGGTTTGCGCGTTCCGACCCAGAAATCGGTAAAAAATCCTTGTGCCTCAGGGCTGAACCGCTAACTTGCCAGTCCCGCCCATGTAAGCACTCAAATCAGAGGAATTGAGGGTATGAAGATCAGCATCGAACGCGGCACGCTGCTCAAGGCCGTTTCGCAGGCCCAGTCCGTTGTGGAGCGCCGCAACACGATTCCAATCCTGGCCAATGTGCTGATCGAGGCCGAGGGCGATCAGGTTCTGTTCCGCGCGACCGATCTGGATATCGAGGTGGTCGACAAGGCCCCCGCGCAGGTGGAAAAGGCGGGGGCAACCACGGTTGCGGCCACGACCCTGCACGAGATCGTGCGCAAGCTGCCCGATGGCGCGCTGGTCACGCTGATCGCCGACAGCGCGGCTGGCCGGCTGACGGTCGAGGCGGGGCGGTCGAACTTCTCGCTGGCGACCCTGCCGAAAGAGGATTTCCCGGTGATGGCGTCCTCGGAATACCAGTCGAACTTCACCGCCTCGGCGGCCCTGCTGCGGCGGCTGTTCGACAAGTCCAAATTCGCCATCTCGACGGAAGAGACCCGGTATTACCTGAACGGCGTCTACATGCACGTGACGGATGGCCCCGAGGGCGGCAAGGTGTTGCGCTGCGTGGCCACGGACGGGCATCGCCTGGCGCGGATCGACGCGGATTGCCCCGACGGCGCCGCCGATATGCCTGGCGTGATCGTTCCGCGCAAAACGGTGGGCGAGTTGCGCAAGCTGCTGGAAGATGACGACATGGACATCGCGGTATCGGTCAGCGAAACCAAGGTGCGCTTTGCCACACCCGACATCACGCTGACCTCGAAGGTGATCGACGGGACCTTCCCCGACTACACCCGCGTGATTCCGCAGAACAACACCCGCAAGATGGAAGTGGACGCGGCCGAGTTCGCCCAGGCCGTCGACCGGGTGGCCACCGTGTCGTCCGAGCGGTCCCGTGCGGTAAAGCTGCAGCTGGACGGCGACAAGCTGGTCCTGTCGGTGAATGCGCCCGACAGCGGCGCCGCCGAGGAGGAGCTGGCCGTGGCCTATGGCGACGAACGGCTGGAAATCGGCTTCAACGCCAAGTACCTGCTGGAAATCGCAAGCCAGGTGGACCGCGAGAACGCGGTGTTCCTGTTCAACTCGGCGGGCGACCCGACCCTGATGCGCGAAGGCAATGACCAGAGCGCGGTCTATGTCGTGATGCCGATGCGCGTCTGATCGCGCGGGCGCGGGATGCGTCCGGCGCGCGTGTTTGTACAAGTATGAAGGGAGGGGTCATGGCTTTGGCCCTGACCGAATTGACGGTCTCGCATTTTCGGTCGCACAAGCTGGCGCGAATGGCGCTGGACGGGCGGCCGGTGGCCTTGTACGGGCCGAATGGGGCCGGCAAGACCAATATTCTCGAGGCGGTATCCCTGTTTTCACCCGGCCGCGGCATGCGCCGGGCCAGCGCCGCCGAGATGACGCGTCGGCCCGAGGCGCTGGGATGGAAGCTGAGCGGTCTGCTGGACGTTCAGGGCCGCCGATCCGAGATCGAAACCTGGTCGGAAGCCGGTGCAGCGCGGCAGGTCCGGATCGACGGAAAGGCAGCCAGCCAGATCGATCTGGGCAAGCTGGCGCGGGTCGTCTGGCTGATGCCCGCGATGGACCGGCTTTGGATCGAAGGCGCCGAAGGCCGGCGGCGGTTTCTGGACCGGGTGACGCTAAGTTTCGACCCAAGTCATGCCGAGGCCGCGTTGACCTATGAAAAGGCCATGCGCGAACGGAACCGCCTGCTGAAAGAGCAGGTGCGCGATGCGCATTGGTATGCCGCGCTCGAAGCCCAGATGGCGGAGACCGGGCATCGCATTCATACTGCGCGGCTGGGTGCTCTGGCGCAGTTGCGCGCGGCGCAGGAACAGGCCGAGACCGCCTTTCCCTCGGCGGAACTGGAACTTGTCCAGTCCGAAGGAGAAATGCCCGAAAGCGCGCAGGATCTGTTGGAGGCGCTGGCCGAAAGCCGGTTCCGCGACCTGTCGGCGGGGCGCACATTGGTAGGGCCGCACCGGTCGGATCTGCACGGGGTCTATACGGCCAAAGGCGTTGCGGCCAGTGAGTGTTCGACCGGAGAGCAGAAGGCGCTGTTGGTGTCGCTGATTCTGTCCAACGCGCGGGCGTTGGCCGCGCAGGTCGGGGCGCCGCCGATCCTGTTGCTGGACGAGGTGGCGGCCCATCTGGATGCGGACCGCCGGGCGGCGCTGTATGATGAAATCTGCGCGCTGGGGGCGCAGGCCTGGATGACCGGAACAGGCCCCGAGCTGTTCGCCGAACTGGGCGACCGGGCGCAGTCTTTCGTGGTCAATGATGCGGGTGACGGCTCGACCGTCACCCCCGCCTGAGTGGATCAGGCCGGCTCGCCAACCTTGCGTTCCCACAGGAAGGGGCGCATCACTTCGTCCACCGGCGTCTGGGCCATGTGGTTGACGTAGTTCGACATGGTTTTCTGCGCCAGGCCCAGGATCACGTCCAGAACGGCGCGGTGCGAATAACCCGCATCGAAAAACGCCTGCAACTGCGCGTCAGTGACGTTGCCGCGCTGGTTCATCACCTGCAGCGTGAACGTCCGCAGTGCTTCGAGCTTGGGCGAGGGCAGCGGGGTTTCATTGCGCAGCGCTTCGGTGATCTCGTCGGACACCTTCATCATCTTGGCGATGCCGGTATGGGCCGGAACGCAATAGTGGCATTCATTTTCGACGTTGATGGTCTGCCAGACGACGGTTTTCTCGTCATTGTCGAAATCGGTCTGCAGGAACAGGTGGTGCAGAACCTGGTAGGCCTCAAGGTGCTGAGGGCTTTCGGCCATGACCTTGTGCAGGCCCGGCAGGCGGCCGAACGCGGCCTGCGATTTCTCGAGCAGGGGTTTCGAGCCTTCAGGGGCGGTGTTCAGGTCATGCGAGGGAAAATCGGCCATTTTGGGTCTCCTTTTCTGGCGGCTGAGTCCGAAATAGGCTTTATTGAGCGATCACTCAAGTATATATTTGAGTAATCGTTCAAGAATTGGTGATCACATGCCCCGCAAACCTGCCTATGACCGTGACGCGCTGATCGCGCAGGCCCGAGACCTGTTCTGGCGTCAGGGCTGGGCAGGCACGTCCCTGAAGGATCTCGAGCGTGCGCTGAAGTTGAAGCCAGGCAGCTTTTACGCCGCCTTCGGGTCCAAGGACGCCTTGTATGCCCTGACGCTGGAACGCTATGCGGATGAAGGTGTCGCGCGGCTTGAGGCCCTGGCCCGGGAGTCGGGGCCGCTGGGTGCGCTCAAGACCCAGCCGCGTTTGGTTGTCGAGGCTGCCAACGCGCCCGCAAAGGCCTGCATGCTGGCCAAGACCTATGCCGAGTTGAGCGCAAAGGACCACGATCTGGCGCAACTGGCTGCAGCCCATCTGTCACGGATGAAAACCTGTTTCGCCGATCTGTTCCGGCAGGCGCAGGCGCGGGGGCAGATCGGTGCCGACCATGATCCCGAACGGCTGGCGGCGCGCTACCAGTCCGACTTGTTGGGGCTGCGCCTGTCGGCCGAGCGCGGCGATGTCGATGCCCGCCAAATCGCCGCTGATATCGCCGCCGATCTGGATAGATTGTGACCGTCTGAGGTTGGCCGAGCCGTTCGGCCCGCGCCCGAAAGAACCGGCACAAAATCTGGGGGGATGACGTGACATTCCCCACCAGAGAACGTATAACTTACCAAAATAATATAGGTACTGACGGCATGTCCGAAGACGCACAGGCAAATCAGGAATACGGCGCAGATTCCATCAAGGTTCTCAAGGGGTTGGAGGCTGTCCGCAAACGCCCCGGAATGTATATCGGCGACACCGACGACGGGTCCGGTCTGCACCACATGGTGTACGAGGTCGTGGACAACGGTATTGACGAGGCTCTGGCCGGTCACGCCGACCATGTGACTGTCAAGATTCACGCAGATTCCAGCGTCTCGGTCAGCGACAATGGCCGCGGGATTCCGGTGGACATCCACCCCGAAGAAGGTGTCTCGGCGGCCGAGGTCATCATGACCCAACTGCACGCCGGCGGGAAATTCGACTCGAACTCGTACAAGGTGTCGGGCGGCCTGCACGGCGTGGGTGTGTCGGTGGTGAACGCCCTGTCCGACTGGCTGGAGCTGCGCATCTGGCGCAACGGCAAAGAGCATTTCGCCCGGTTTGAAGGCGGCGAAACCTCGGAGCATCTGAAAGTGGTCGGCGAATGCGGCGACCGGACCGGAACCGAGGTGCGGTTCCTGGCTTCGACCAATACGTTCTCGAACCTTGAGTATGCGTTTGAGACGCTGGAGAAGCGGTTGCGCGAACTGGCCTTCCTGAACTCGGGCGTGCGGATCATCCTGATTGACGAGCGTCCGGCCGAGCGGCTTGAGACAGAACTGTTCTACGAGGGCGGCGTCAAGGAATTCGTGAAATACCTCGACCGGTCGAAAACTCCGGCCATGCCCGAGCCCATTTATATCAAGGGCGAGCGCGACGATATCGGGGTCGAGATCGCGATGTGGTGGAACGACAGCTATCACGAAACCGTCCTGCCATTTACCAACAACATCCCCCAGCGGGATGGCGGCACGCATGTCGCTGGCTTTCGTGGAGCGCTGACCCGCACGATCAACAACTACGCGCAGTCCAGCGGGATCGCGAAAAGGGAAAAGGTCAGCTTCACCGGCGATGATGCCCGCGAAGGCCTGACCTGCGTGCTGTCGGTCAAGGTCCCTGACCCGAAGTTTTCCAGCCAGACCAAGGACAAGCTGGTCAGCTCGGAAGTGCGACCGGCTGTCGAAGGGTTGATGAACGAGAAGCTGGCCGAGTGGTTCGAGGAGAACCCCAACGAGGCCAAGACCATCGTCGGCAAGATCATCGAGGCCGCCCTGGCGCGCGAAGCGGCGAGGAAAGCCCGCGAACTGACCCGACGCAAGACGGCGATGGACGTCAACTATCTGGCCGGCAAGCTCAAGGATTGCTCTGAGAAGGACCCGGCCAAAAGCGAAGTTTTCCTGGTCGAGGGGGACTCGGCCGGCGGATCAGCGCAGACCGGTCGCGATCGTCTGACGCAGGCGGTTCTGCCCCTGCGCGGCAAGATTCTGAACGTCGAGCGTGCGCGGTTCGACCGAATGCTGTCCAGCCAGGAAATCGGCAACCTTGTGATGGCGCTTGGCACCGGTATCGGCCGGGACGAGTTCGATATCTCGAAGCTGCGCTACCACAAGATCGTCATCATGACCGACGCTGACGTGGACGGTGCACATATCCGGACCCTGCTGCTGACGTTCTTCTACCGTCAGATGCCCGAGTTGATCGAGGGTGGATATCTCTACATCGCGCAGCCGCCGCTGTACAAGGTTTCACGAGGAAAGTCAGAGGTTTACCTGAAGGATCAGGCGGCGCTTGACGACTATCTGATCAACCAGGGTGTCGAGGGCGCCGTGCTCAAGTTGGGCTCGGGTGAAGAGATCGTGGGTCAGGATCTGACCCGTGTGGTGGACGAGGCGCGCCAGCTCAAGCGCGTGTTGGATGCCTTCCCGACGCATTACCCGCGTCACATCCTTGAACAGGCCGCCGTTGCCGGGGCGTTTGTGCCCGGGGCGGTGGATGCCGACCTGCAGGGCGTGGCCGACAAGGTCGCGGCGCGACTGGACCTGATTGCGCTGGAATACGAGCGCGGCTGGCAGGGCCGGATCACTCAGGATCACGGTATCAGACTAGCGCGCATCCTGCGCGGCGTCGAAGAAGTCCGCACGCTGGACGGTCCGATGCTGCGTTCCGGCGAAGCGCGCAAGACAGGCAGCTTTACCCAGAGCCTGCAGGACGTCTACAACCTGCCGGCCACATTGGTCCGCCGCGACCGGTCGCAGGTCATCCACGGCCCGCTGGATCTGCTGCGCGCCATTTTGGAAGAGGGCGAAAAAGGTCTGTCGCTCCAGCGCTACAAGGGCCTGGGTGAGATGAACCCCGATCAGCTGTGGGAAACTACGCTGGATCCGGATGCGCGGACATTGCTGCAGGTGCGTGTCGATGACATGGTCGAGGCCGATGACTTGTTCACCAAGCTTATGGGCGACGTGGTCGAGCCGCGCCGTGAATTCATCCAGAAAAACGCGCTGAGCGTGGAAAACCTGGATTTCTAGTCGCTTCGCAAGACTACTGAACCGGCCCAACTGAAGGCTGCTTTTTTCAGGACCCTCCTACGGCCAAAAAACGCGGCCTGGGAGCGGTTCTGAGTGGCGCGGATCAAGGAAGTTGGACCCAATGCGGGCTTTCTTGGCTAAGTCATCCGTACGGGGTGAGTGCCGTGCAGTAGCGATCAAAACTCAGGGATATTGAAAACGTACAGGCGCGACTTCTCGGCATCGTCCGTGAGGATGTAGAGAAGCCCTTTGGCCTCATCCAAGGCGATCCCTTCGGGGTGCTTCACGACCTTTCGGTCTCCATTTTTCATATACGTCAGTTCGATCGTATCTGCTGTTTTCGTCTCTGGATCGTACAAAACGATCTGGCGTCCCTTGTCGCTGAGAATCCACAGCACACCCGACACGGACCAAGCCAAACCGCTCACATCCAGTTCATCGTCATTCACGCGATCCGAAACAAAACCAGATCCACGATCCAAAGGGATGACTTCCTGAATTTCAGTCAGGTCCGGTGACACGACCAGCAACAGACGCGGTTGTCCTTCAATGACAACGAATACTCGCCCAGTGTCCGGGTCGACGGTGATGCCCTCAGGCCCCTTGTTCAGCGGGTTGCCGACAAGCAGTTCGGCAGCGGCCGGGTACGCCTTGAGGGAGGCAAGTGGGACCCTTGTCAGTTGGATAGGGTCGGTTGGTTGAACGACCAATATCGATCGATCGGTTTCCTGAAGGAGCAAAACCGACCCATCTTTTCGCGACGCGACGCCCTCCAAATCTGATCCGGCCAAAGGCGGCAACTGGAAGGAGTTTCCCAATACTCCGTCGACTCCAAGCAGGTGCAGTTTCGGCTCAGCGTCGCTTACAGACCAAAGAAAGCCTTCAGCGTTGGACAGCGACAAACCGGAAGGTTCGGAAAATCCCTTTGATTTGTCCGCCACCTTGAATCTATCGACCAGAACCAGATCAGCATTTTTTGCAAAGGCAGAGCCAGACCAAGGCAAAAACGCTGCCGCTAAGAAGCTGGCCGCAAGAGCAGGTCTTCCAAATTTGCACAAGCGCCGTGAAACTTCAGGTTTTGACGGATACACGTGCTTTCTGCCCTTCGGTTTTCTCGTGTGTGGAACACACTTCTTTATCGCATTCGTATCACAACTTGTCTGCGATGTCGGAAGAATGCGCTTTGAACTCTTTACCTGATCCTCCTTGTTGGGATTGACTTGTAAGGGGCGCGATTTGCGCGTGATGACGTGTACTGTCTGGGCACAAGCAGGAAGGACGATGAGTTGAATACGATTTTCCCGTTTGTGACTGTGTTGTTGATGCTGCTGTTGCCCGCTGCGGCGATGTCGCAAATCGACCCGGCAACGATGCTTGCCGGGGCATCGGAATCGGAAATTCTGATCGAACGCAGATGGATCCAGTTTCGCGGCAAACAGGAACTGTATTTCTTTTCTCTTGATGTGCTGGTCACGATCATTCTGGCCGGCTTGATCGTCTTTCATCCGGTGCGGCGCAAAGCCCGTAGAAGTGTCGGCGACATAGTAATGCCCAGGCTCTTCTTCCTGTATGCGCTGATCGGCATGGCGGTGGGGTTCCTTGTCGTCCAGCACGGGTCCATGATCGGGTTCGTTATCTTCGGCATCGGCGCATTGCTCAGATTTCGCTCCAATTTGGATGATCCGATAGACACTGTCGAATTGATCGTCGTAACCGTTCTTGGGCTTGCGGTCGGATTGGGCCTGCCGCTGATGGCCACACTGGTGGCGGTTGTCTGTTGGTGTTTCATTTGGCTCGGAGGGCGAAACAAGGGCGTTGAAATATCGCTTAAGGCTTCGGACGAGGTGCACTCATTGAACGTCAGCAGCGCCATTGAAGCCATGGCCGCCGACGCCGGCTGGAAGCTGATCAGAAAACACCATGTTCCCGGCAAATCCCGAATTTCATTGCTTTTCATTACCTCGGGTGGACTTTCCGAAGCCCGTATCGAAGAGATGATAAACGATTTGGTCCCCGAAAAAGTTGAGTTGAAACTCAGCTTCTAGTCATTGCACAAGGTCTAAACGTTTCAACACCGCATTCGGGGATCTGATCTCTGTCGGGAGCGACTTGAAGTCGACAGACCTTTCGAAATCCGGCCCTCGATATACTGCTATCCCAAACTCTCCGTTCGGCTGGAAGGTGACATGCGTGAAACTGTGAGGTGACCTGGCGCGATCACCGATTAGCCGCCGCGGGCCACCGCCCAAGCAAGCTTGCGAGACATAGGCCACGCCGTCTTTCCAGCCAGGGTAAAAAGCATGATGGTGTCCAGACAGGTGCAGAACGACGCCGCTTTGCAGATAGATTCTTTCAAGCGTCGGGTCACCGATGATTTCGCGTTCGCGCTGGATCGCAAACGGCCACAGCGGGAGGTGGCTGAACGTGACAATCGGGTCTCCACCTGCCCCAAGTTGCACAAGTTGGTCCGGCTGATCGCCGGATAGTGGCCCAAGGGTCGTGGCATCCAGAGACGCAAAGGTTATCCCCTGCATTTCAAACGCGTAGAAGAACGGATAGTCATCCGACATCAGGAAGTTGACGTTTGGTTTTCTCGGGCCCCATTCCTCGGCGTATATTTTTCTCTCGCGCTCGAACCCGCGATAGGCCGACGCATCATGGTTTCCCGGCGTGACCGCAAATGGAATTCCGGCAGCCTCCAGCGGGTCGGATACCGCCTTGTGAAACGCCTTCCACATCTCTCTGACCTGCTTGTCTGAAAGGTTTGGGATGCGTTGCCCGGCGACCATGTCGCCCGTCGAAATCACCAGATCGGGATCAATCTCGATTATCCGCTTGATCGCCTTTTCGATGCGCGCATCGTATCTGACCGAGCCATAGCTGCCGTTCAGATCCGAGATAACGATTACGTCCAAAGCGGCCGCTTTGCAGGCGAGCACGACCGTCCAAACGAACGCCGCGACAGTGATCGAACGCTTACGGATCATTGCAGTCCAGGCCCTCCGCCTCGGTATTTTTGTTCAAAAAGAATGTGACAGGGTCCAAGTCGAACACCAGATCGCCTTTGGCACAATTGCTCTTGAGGATGGATGTTGCCAGCGCAGTGTTTTTGACGACCTGCGCAATCTGACGGTCCGACAACCCAAAGCTTTGTGACAACCAGCCGTAAACCGGGCCTTGCGTTTGAAGGTCACTGTTCAACGCAACCAGCCGCCGGTATGTGTTTGGAGAGAAATGCCGCATTTTCTCCAGCATCTGAGTGGATTTCGCGAAGTTGGCATATTCGACCCGCCCACCGGCATCGTTGTCGTTCAGATTGCTGCGACGGATCAATATTGCATCGGCGGGAACGTCTCCATCATTCGGCTGATGGTGCTTCGTTTTCTGGTTCTTCAGTTTTCCGTCTTCGACCCAATACCAGTAGGGCGTGAAATCAATATTTCCCACACGGTCCTGCTGGCTGAAGATGAAGTCGAGCAGAACAATCTCGGTAAGCTCCTGCATCCAGAATGCCATCTGCCGGTCGCTGACATCGGGCCCAAGGTCCTTGTTGATCTGCCGATCCTTTCGGCCTTCCCTGACACCCTCTGCAATGGCCTCGGGCAAGCGTTTTGACGACCGCAAGGCCAGGAAAGCGGGTGTTTCCTGAAAATCGCGATTTTGGCCTTTGCCCCAACCGGACTTGCGGGTGCCGTTGATTTCCGAGCCGTAGCGATGACCGGGGCTATCAAGCAGGACACCGTATATCTGCGTTCGATCCGCGGTGAACAGATCATCCGTCGGTTGGTACGAGTTCGGGTCGGCATCCGCAGCCACGAAAACCCGCCAGCCTTCATGGTTCATGCGCCCGCCATGAGATCCGCCGGAAATCGCAAGGCCGGGCTCTGCAACCTCGGTAAGATGCGCCTTAGCGTCCATGCTGCGCCAGACCGCCACCGGAACTTTCACCGTCGCGTCGAAATACCTTGAGAAATGGTAGTAGAGCAGCGACGAGGTGGAAAACGTTCCGCTTGTACCCTTCTGGTTCATGGTGGATTTGAATTTGGCCGCTCTGCCCTTGGCCAGTTCTTTTGCCGACTTGCCCTCCTTGCAAGCGTTTCTCTCGAACTCAGAGCGGTTCCCCACGTAGGGTCCTTCCGAAATATCGTAGACGGCCATCCCTGGGCTGGTGCTCCAGGTTTTTGGGCAAATGGCGATTTCGGGCGCATAGAAATCGATCTCGCAATAGGCAGTTTCTTCCTCAAGATCGCTGTTCTTGTACTCGCCCGTTGGGACTTTTTCGATCCGAATGCAGCGTTCCGTAACACCATTGGGACTATCAAATGTCGTGGCTTCTCCGCGAACATCGTCGCTCGCCCACAAGGCTGTGGGTGCAATGAAAGCCAGTGACCCCAGAAGATTGAACCTCATTTGGATAGTCCTCCCGATGTCATTTGGGGCAAATCGCGGCCTGTTGTTCGGCGGAGATCTTCAAACTGGGGTCGAAACTGAAGTTTGAGAATTTCGAGTCAATCCACTGGTCACACCCGCCCGAACATGGGGCCCCGTTTCGGGCATCATTCCAATATTTCTTGGCCCTGTCTTCCGTCCAGCCGCAAAACTGAACAAGCGCCATTGCCGACAAGGCGCCTGAGGAATGAACGCCCCACATGCAGTGCACCAGGACAGGACCCTTTCCAGGGTCCTCAATCACCTGGTGTATGGCGGCCATGACACTGCCGGGGCGGGACGATCTGGCGCTCTGATAGTCAAAGGCTCCGTTTCCACAGCTGGTGCGGCCGTATTCGGTGTTCTTGCCGAAGTCCGCATAAAACCCGGCCGAAAACCCTTCATCGCACAGTGTTTCGCGCTGAGCGTTGCTCAAGCCCGTTCGACCCTTGTCGCCGCCCTTGAAGCCAGAGCGGTACAAAACGCCGCTTAGGACTGGGCGAAAGAAAGCGACGCCGTCGACGCCTCCGTCGCTGCCCCTAGAGAGCATCTGGCTGTTGCTTGGGCCACCGTTTCGACTGGTCACGTCAGAATTCGCCGCAGTTGCCAGAACACCGATGAATATGAGGGACGTCAAAAACCGCATGCGTATTCCTTTCTGTTTTCAGCCAGCGATGCTCACGCTTTTCCTGCCGGCAGTCCCGCCGAGAGGCGCGTTCACGGTAACCAGGTCAGATCGGCGGTTGGCTTGCCGCCCTGAAGCCTTAGATCGGCCACACCAGATTGATGATAAATATGACCACGAAGTAGGCCAGAAAAACTTTCCAGTTCCATTGGTGTTTGTTTTCTTCGTTGATCACGCCGGCCGATTTCAAGGCCAGGTTGGTGATGATCAAGGCGACAACGATAACTGCCGCATGTGCCAGATCGAAATGCAAGTTGAAGCTCCTTTTTGCAGAATTGGGATTGATGAATGCGTGTCAGCAGTCACCTGACGGCAGCATCGCTACGTCCGAGTATCTTCCCTCAGATGTCGTGATCCGAGCACAAGCACCGGTCTCCTTGTTGAACCAGTACGAGGTCAGCCCTTCGCTTCGGATGAGTTCAAACCCGAGACTTTGAATGCCCATTTCAGCCTGACCCGCTCTTGCGCCTTCAAATGACGACAGATCGCTGGAACTGCCCACAATCGGTGCACTTGCTTCCACTGATCCGCCACTTTCGTCGCATCCTGCAAGCACAGAGACACTGACCGCGCCGATCGCCACTAGAGTCTTGGATTTCATCTGTTCTTCCTGATTGTTTTGGAAATGCGGTTCAGGGTTTCAGGTCGATCACCTACTCAATTCCAAAAATGACGTTGTAGTCGACGGTAGAGCTGCCGCGGTTGATGACTTCGACAACATGATCGCCGGATTGCCACAGCTGTCCGCGATACTCCTTGTCCGCAGACATCAATCCTAACAATTCAGACCCATCGGGGTTGCGAATGACGTAGTCCAAAGAGCCATTTCGCGGAGCAACGCGGACGTAAAGAAACTGTTCGTTCTTCGCGCCAAGAACGTATTGCTGCGATTCCCCTGGCGCGAGTTGACCGACGAGCTCGGCGCCGGTGGAACCGGCATCGAATTTGACGCGCTGGCTACCTGTAGACCCGGCGGCGCCGTCCATGGCTCCGCCACCATCATCCATCGCCTCGACAACCGACATCTCGCCAATGCTTCCGTCCTTGTACGCAATGCAGCGCCAAAGTGTTCCGCCGGCGTCACGCAGCATGACGAGCGTGCCGGCTTCCGAGAACTGTGAGCTTTCGATCGTGCCGGATTGACCGTCCGGACCACCGACCTGCCGCAGATGGTCGATGCACGCGTCATCGGCGTCTGACATGGCCAGCGCGGCTGTTCCGCTGATCGCAAGGGCGGGAGTTAAAAGGTTCAAAAAACTGCGTTTCATGAGCAGGTCCTCTGTTGGTCTATCCTAAGTGTTGTGTTTCCGGTGAGCAGAAACCTCACTTCGCTTCCCGCAACTGTGCCAGAAACTCGTCGCATGCCTGTGCGCTGCCGACGATCTCGTCCGTCGTTTCAATTCCTTGCAATGATGCCATCTCGGAGTTCACGCGATTGAGGATCTGATCTGCTTGTTCGGCGGTGATCAGGTTCTCGGCCTGAGCTCCCTTCAATGTGGTGCACACACCGGCGGACAAGCCTGTCGCGACACCGACACCCATCGCGGCCCCGCCGCCCAAGGTCATCGCTCCAACCACGCCGAGGATGAGCCCGATCACAAGCCCCAAGATCACTTTTCCCATGTTTTCCTCCCATTTTGCGGGAAAGAGTTCCGCCTTCATTCCTGGCGCAAACCACGTACCCATCTGCATATCAAAACCAGTGCCAACAGGTTGAGCACCGGTGCAATCGCCGCGAGCCACGGTTTGGCCGACTCTGAGAAAAGGTCCACCGCAAGGACCCAAGGCAGACCCAGCGGCAAAAGGAATACGCCGGACAATGGGTCTCGTTCCTGTCCAAACCAGCCAAAAGTGCCCGTCACAAACGCAAACAACGCCAACAGGTAAAGGGTCGCGAACGCGATGATGGTTATTCTGCAGACCAAGCCGGACCTCAGCGTATCAAGCCAGTGCTGCGCAGCTGATTTCGGCTACGCATCAAACCGGTCACAACGCGCCTTCGTCGCCGAGGAACTCGATACCAGCTGTCGCGCCATCACTGTAGGCAATACAATTCCACGGAGCCCGATCCTCTCCAACCCCAACGGTAACTTGTGTTCCAGCCTCGCTGAACGCGGATGAGAGCACGACCACTTGCGAATTGTTTGTTGTTTTGGCCACGTCTCGCAGACACGCCTGTTGGGCGGGGGTCAGTTCGGCGGATGCACTTGACGTGCTCGTATCGTCACAGGCCGCTAGTAGTGCGAAACACGTCGCGCCTGAAATCATCATGGCTTTGTTAATCACTTTCTTCTCCTCTTGGATTTGTTGATGCTTGTAGAATAGCTGGTCCTTTTTTGCGCGCTCACGTCTATGCGGTCCCCGGTTTTGCCGCCAATGACATGGTTGGCAGACAGATATTCTGCCGATCCCCGGGACCGTGAACAAAGCGTGCTGACGTGATGAAATCATGGGCAAAAGCCGGTGCGAACTTTCGAGCAAGGGATCGTACATTAAGTCCGGGCACCGCGTCCTCCCAACGCTGATCTTCGTAAAATGCCTTCCGACCGCCAGCACTCACTCCAGCAGTCGGAAGGGCCCGACGAAACGGGCGACAGCGACAACAACGGAGGTAAAGCTAAAGTTGTGTCGAATTCGTATGTTTGAATCAATCACAGGATAAATCAATGATTTTTCCGCGCGTAAATTTTGTACGCTTGCCAACGATAGGCTTCTGCATTCAAAGAGAAAAGGCGAGGCCGCTCACGGAGGCTTGGCAGTCAGCCCGCTTGCACCGCCGTGTTTCGGGACCTTCCGGGCCATCTTAAGCCAGTTGGTCAGAACGACGTAATTCACCGCCCGGTCTGTCGCTCAGGTGGTGCCGAAGGGTCGCCGGGACACCTCCATTGTGCAGCCGCCCAGAACGTCGTTGACAGTGCAATCGGTTTCATGGATGAGATTGGCGCTGATGGTTCCCGATCGTTTCGGCGGTCGGGTAAAAGGGAATACGGTGCGGCGCCGTTCTGACGCCAACTCCGTGACTGCCCCCGCAACTGTAGGCGGTGTGCGACCCCCGGATGCCACTGGGCCGATAGGTCTGGGAAGGCGGGGCAAGCCATACACCGCGAGTCAGGAGACCTGCCATCATCAAACGCAACTCAACCCGGGCGGGGTGTTCCGGAAGGAGGCCAAGATGGCATTTTCGGCTTACGCCGCTGACATGACTGGTTCCCTTTCCGCCCCGCGATTTCGCGGAGGGCGAAATGAACCGACAATCAACACATCACATCACGGTTTGCCTATCTTGCCGACCCAAGGGCGCAGCCGCACGCCCCGGGCCTGACCTGATCGGACGATTGCGCGCCGCGCTGGCCGAAGACGACGGTTTGGCAGGTTTTGACGTTTCCGGTGCCGCCTGCATGGCCGGGTGCACCCGACCCTGTACCGTCGCCTATCACGGGCCGGGCAAGGCATCTTACCGGGTTGGCGGTATTACGTCTGAAGAGACCGGGGCATTGGTGGAATTCGCCCGGCTGTACCAGCAGTTGCGCGATGGATGGTGCAGCTCGGTCGACCGCCCGGCCGGGCTTCGCCACGCAACACTGGCCCGCATTCCAGCCGCGATGGCTGCGTCTTCGGAAAATGCGGATTGCGCCTCATGAGTGCGCCTTTGCTGTCGGTGGATGCCGTCACCTGGGCGCCGCGAAAACGAGCGCCGTTGGTGCTGCACGAGACCAGTTTTGAGCTGATGCGCGGGCAGGTCATGGGGGTTGTGGGGCCGAACGGTGCCGGCAAGACAACCCTTCTGCGGATGATCTACGGCTATCACCGTCCGTCCTCGGGCGACATTCTGGTGGACGGCGGATCCGTCAAAAGAATGGCCCCCCGGGCGCTGGCGCGTCAGGTTGCCGCCGTGCTGCAGGAGCAGCCCTCGGATTTCGCGCTGACCGTGTGCGACGTCGTGGCGTTGGGACGTGTGCCGCACCGGTTAGGCCTGTCCACGCCCGGCAGTCGTGACCACCAGATCATCGAGTCCGCGCTTCACCGAATGGATCTGCACGGGTTTGCCGACCGTGGGCTGGCCACTCTGTCCGGCGGCGAGCGTCAGCGTGTGATGGTCGCCCGCGCCCTTGCCCAAGAGCCCCGGATTCTTGTGCTGGACGAGCCTACCAACCACCTGGACATCCGCAACCAGCTAGAGGTGTTGCGGCTGATCCGGGACCTCGACCTGACGATCGTCACCTCGCTGCACGATCTGAACCTGGCCGCCGATGTCTGCGACCGTGTTCTGATTCTGAAGAACGGTCGACCCTGCGGCTTTGGCCCAACCCAGACAGTGCTGAGTGACAGGCTGGTCTCTGACACGTTCGATGTCACCGCCCGGCAAGAGCAACTCAGCCTCAGTCACAAACCTCACCTGACCTATCAACTCCCCAATCCCCAACCAGAAGGAAGCTTGGAATGAAACCGACCACCCTGGCCCTGGGCCTTGCTTTGGCCGCCAACACCGCGACCGCGGAAACCACCGTGCAAAGTTGCAATCGAACCGTCACCTTTGACGAACCGCCCAAGGCGGCGATCTCGAACGACGTGAACCTGACGGAAATGATGCTGGTGCTGGGCCTGGCCGACCGGATGGTTGGATATACCGGCATTTCCGGCTGGAAGACGTTGGATGAAGACATGCGCGCCGGAGTGCAGCAGCTGCCCGAGCTGTCGGCCAAGTATCCCAGCAAAGAGGTGCTGGTCGGCGCAGATGCCGATTTCTATTTCGCAGGCTGGAACTACGGGATGAAAGTGGGTGGCGAGGTGACGCCGGAGACGCTCGAACCCTTCGGGATCAAAGTCTACGAACTGACTGAAAGCTGCATCCATATCGGCGACAAGCCCAAAGCCAGCATGGAAGACATGTACAACGATCTGCTGAATCTCGGTCGTATCTTCGGTGTCGAAGACAGGGCGCAAAAGCTGGTTCAGGGGTACAAGGCCGAACTTGCTGAGATCACCTCTGGCCTGAATCCTTCTGACGAACCGCTGCGTGTCTTTGTCTATGACAGCGGCGAGGATACGCCGTTCACAGCCGGCCGCTATGCCATGCCGACCGCTCTGATCGAGGCCGCAGGCGGCGTCAACATCATGGATGATTTCGAGAAAAGCTGGGCGACCGTCACCTGGGAGGAAGTCGTCGATCGCAACCCCGAAGTCATTGTGATCGTCAATTATGGCGACGTCACCGCCGAGCAGAAGCGGGACTTCATGGTCAATAATCCTGCATTTGCAGATCTGGACGCGGTCAAGAACGATCGCTTCGTGGTTCTGGAATATGTCGAGGCCACACCCGGACCGCGCAACATCAAGGCGGTTCGGAAGCTCGCCCATGGCTTTTGGGGCCCGGCTGCCTCGGTTGGCAACTAAATGCGCGTAGTGCAGGCGCGCCGGGTACTACCGCTCTGGGCAGCGATGCTGGTCGGGCTGGTCGTGTTGGTCGTGTCCTTGTCCTTTGCGATCTCGGTGGGGGCCATTTCGGTGCCCACCAAGACCGTCTGGGGAGTGTTGCTGCACGAAGCCGGCCTATCCTCGGGCGAGCCGGCATGGTCAAAGGGCCGCGCCGCGATTATCTGGGAAATCCGTTTTCCGCGCGCCTTGATTGCCGTCATGGTCGGGGCCGGATTGGCGATTGTCGGGGCCACCCTCCAGGCGGTCACAAGAAACCCGCTGGCCGATCCGCACCTGCTGGGCATTTCGGCCGGCGGCGCGTTTGGAGCCATTCTTGCCTTGATGCATACCGGCTTGTTTCTGGGGCTTCTGACCGTGCCGGTCATGGCGTTTCTGGGTGCCCTGGCGGCCACGCTGACGGTCCTGAGCGTTGCCCGCTGGGCCGGCGCCACAAGCGCGGACCGCCTGGTCCTGACCGGTGTGGCGGTGTCTTTCGTCATCATGGCTGGCGCCAACATTCTGATTTTCTTCGGCGATCCCAAGGCGGCTCATACGGTCGTGTTCTGGATGTTGGGCGGGTTGGGGTTGGCTCAATGGTCGTACCTGATCTACCCGCTGGCGATCCTGCTGCCATGCGGCACCTGGTTATGGCTTCAGGCCGCCAGGCTGAACGCGATGACCATCGGGGATGAGACTGCAAGTTCGCTGGGTATTGCGGTGGCGCGGTTTCGGCTTGGTGTCTTTGCAGCTGGCGCGCTGATCACCGGGGTCATGGTGGCCTTCTCGGGCATGATCGGCTTTGTCGGTCTTATGGTTCCGCATATCGTGCGGTTCCTGGTTGGCGGAGACTACCGACGCGTCGTTCCTCTGTCGGCAATTCTGGGTGGTTTGTTTCTGCTCTGGGCGGATGTGGTCGCCAGAACCGCAATGGCCCCCGAGGACATTCCCGTTGGCGTCGTCACGGGTCTTTTGGGAGGGATCTTCTTTATTCTGTTGTTGAAACGCTGAGTGTTCGAGGCCCGTTGGCGGATCATCTGCCAAACGGTGCTTGAAACTGGCGGAGCATCGGCGAAAGCGCGCAGCAAAAGTGTAGAACTTGAAAGCAAGCCCTTCACTATTTTAGTCATATCAATGGGTAATGGCGGAGACGAAGGGATTCGAACCCTCGAGACGGTTTCCCGCCTACTCCCTTAGCAGGGGAGCGCCTTCGACCACTCGGCCACGTCTCCGCCGACGGGTATAGCCGTGCAAGCGACGGAAATACAAGGCCAATTCCTGCGCCACCGGAAATTTTTGCCGGATTGGGCGAAGCCCTTGAAAACGCTTGGAATCGCTTAGGTCTGCACCCGCTTGGACCAAGGCGTGGTCACCATGTCTTGCTGTTGGATTTCCAAGAACTATGCGTGGATTCGCGTTCTGCTTCGATTTGGTTTCGCTATCCCAACGTCGGTTGGCCTGAGAATTTACGCGCGGCCAGAGTACGTAATCGGACACATAATTATGGCGAGCCAGGTGCGGTGGGGAACTGCATCTGCAAAATGATGGGTGTCGCGAACGGCTGAACCAATTGGAGAGGTTGCCTGCCTTTGGCGTTGGAACGCGCTCTGCTGGATCACCAGTGTTAGGTGGTTTGACCTGCAGAAACGGCCGTTTCTTTTGACTAAACTCGGCGGCTCAGCTTCTCCGCTGAACAGGCATAAGAACAGAAAACTTGCCAATTACATGCCAATGGATGCATATTTGCTAAGATTTTAGTCATTTTGATTGATCCAAAAAACAGTTTCAGAGGCTGGCCGGGCAGTGAGCGCATCCGCGCTCGACAGTAACCTTTGGGGGAAGGGCTGGCATTTTGGCTTGGTTGAAGATTGTTCTGGTTGGTTTTTTCGTTCTTTGCGTTCCTGCCCTCAGTTGGGCAAATATCGGAACCGTAATCAGCGTGAAACAGGGGGCGGACGTGACCCGTGGCGGCAAAACGCTGCCCCTGCGTAATGGGATGGAGGTGTTGTCCGGCGACTCGATCGTCACGGATGCGAATGGCGTGGTTCAGCTTGTCTTTGTGGATGACACGAAGATCGCGGTTGGTCCCAATGCACGGATGGTTCTGGACGTGAAGATGTTGCGCGGCAACCGCAAGGCCAAGAGCTTTGCGGTCGAGGCGCTGGGCGGAAGCTTCCGGTTCATCTCAGGCAAAAGCAGGAAACGCGCCTACTCCATCAAGACGCCGACGGCCACCATGGCGGTGCGGGGCACGGTATTTGACATGTGGATCGCGCCGGGAAACCAAAGCGCGATGCTCGTGCTGCACGGCACGGTTCAGATGTGTGGCCTCGGCGGCTCTTGCCGATCGACCGGCCGGATTTGCAGCTTGTATGCAACCAGCCAGCGCGGTGCGGTCGGGCGACCGGTCGATCAGGCGATGTATGACAAGGCCGTGGTCAGCGGTTTTCCTTTCATTCAGTCGCAGAAAGACCTCAAACCGCCTTTGCAGGTGGATGTCGAAGGTTGCTCGGGTGAATCCCAACCTGCGCCGCGCGCAAAATCGGACGCGCCCGAACCGCGCCGGTCCGCACCACCGCAGAGGCAGGTCAAGGCAGCGGTTGCCGCGCCGCCCGAACAACCGGATCCGGTTGGGCAGTTCGACAGGCCGGGCGACCGGCCCGAAACTGTCGATGATCGGCGGGATGCTGACGGCGGTGTCTTTGGGTCCGGCGGCGATGGCTAGAGCGTTGTCCATGTCGTTGCCGGCGAGCAGAGGTTGACGTGAGCGTCAGGCAGCACGAGAAAGCCGGACGGCGCCGTGCTTTTCGGCTGGTGGGCCTGGGTCTGATCCTGTTTGGTTGTCTGCTGCGGGTACTGGACCCTTATCCGGTCCGCATGTCCCGGCTGATCTATTTCGACGTGTTGCAGCGGTTGTCCCCGCGCGCTTTCGATCCCGATTTGCCGGTCCGGGTCGTCGATATCGACGAAACGTCGCTCGAGAATTGGGGCCAATGGCCCTGGCCGCGGACCCTGTTGACGCAGATGGTCGAGCGTTTGGGCGAGTATGGCGCCGCTTCAATCGCTTTTGACATGTTGTTCGCCGAGCCCGATCGGTATTCACCGTCGCGGCTGCTGAGTGATCCGGCCCTGGCTGACATTCTCAGCGCCAAAGAGGAGGCCGCCCAGCTGGACAATGACATCTTGTTCGGGGCCGAGGTTTCGAACTGGCCCGTGGTGATGGGTGTGGCGGCGCGGTTGACCGGAGGGTATCAGGACATTGCCCCGAAGGCCGGGATCGTGGAGATCGGCGAAAACCCCGCCGCCGGGCTGGTGTCCGTGCCCCACTGGACTCCGCTGGCGCCACCGCTGGACCAGGATGCAACCGGGATCGGCGGTGTGAATGTTTCACCTTTGGGCGGCACGGGCGTGGTGCGTCGGGTTCCGGTCTTGTGGCAGGGGCCAAGCGGTGTTCTGCCCGGACTTGGGCTGGAGGCCCTGAGGGTCGCGACGGGCGAGCCGGTGATCTTCATCGAAGGGGCTCAGGGCGAGGCCGGCATCGTGCTGTCGGTCGAACTGGCGGGTTTGGTCCTGCCCACAACGGAAAACGGAGAGGTCTGGGTCAGGTACAGACCGGATGATCCCGGACTCTACCTGTCGGCCAATGACATACTGCAATCCGCGGATGATCCGGTTCTGCGCAGCCAGATCGAAGGCCGGATCGTATTGATCGGAACGTCGGCGGCAGGTCTGTTCGACATGCATCAGACTGCGTTGGGAGAGTCCGTTCCCGGCGTCTCCATCCATGCCCAAGTCATCGAGCAGGCGCTGCTGGGCGACATGCTGACCCGGTCGGATGTCACCGCCGCCCTCGAACTTCTGGCTTTCATCATCCTTGGAGTCGTCGTCACGGTCGTCATGTCCAGTTTCGGGGCCGTTGCCTCGTTCATGGCCGGCGGCATCGCGGCGGCCGTGGTTGTCGGGGTCAGTTGGTTGGCATTTCAGAACCAGTCCGTGCTGTTCGATGCAACCTTCCCGCTTGCCGGCGGGATGGCCAATTTCGGGCTGTTGTCCGGTTATCTGTTCATATCGACCGAGCGGGAAAAGCGGGTGATCCGGCGGATCTTCTCGCACTATGTCGCGCCCGAGATCTTGGACGAGATGGATGCAACCGGACACCAACTGCAACTGGGCGGTGAAACGCAGGAAATCACGGTCATGTTCTCGGACATTCGCGGGTTTACACCGTTGTCCGAGCGGGTGTCGGCCACAGACCTGGTCGCGCTGCTCAATGAACTGTTCTCGGTTATCGGAGACCGGATCCTGCACGAAAAAGGCACCATCGACAAATTCATCGGGGATGCGGTCATGGCGTTCTGGAACGCGCCGGTTCCGGTGGAGCGGCACCCGCTTCTGGCGGCACAGGCTGCGTTGCAGATGCGGCGAGCTCTGGCCGAGTTCAACGCATCGGACACGATGCGCGGGCATCCTCCGATCGCATTGGCGACAGGATGCGCCACGGGAATGGCCTGTGTCGGCAACATCGGCTCGCGGCGGCGATTCAACTACACGGTGATCGGAGATGTGGTCAACGTCGCCGCTCGAATCGAGCAGAGTTGCCGCCAGGTCGAATATGACATCCTGATCTCAAGCTCAGTCTCACAGGCCGCTGGCGTCGATCTCGCGATGCTTGAAGCCGGGCTTGTTCATCTGAAAGGCAAGACCGAACTGGAGCCGATATTTGCTTTGGTTGGTGACAGCGCGTTGGCCCATAGCGCGGATTTCCGGAAGCTGCAGGAGATGCATCAGGATCTGATCACTGCGATACGTGCACGGCGGTCTCACGACGAAATACAGCGCTTGAGCGAAGCCTGCAGCATCCAAGCTGGCTTGGTCGAGCCGGGCCTGCGCGCGTTCTATGCGGCCTTGCCGGGACGGTCGGCTGATTTCCGGTTCGACATCCGCTCGGGCCAGGCGATGTTCAGTCATCATGGCAACGTGCACCGGTTTCCCGGATGACAGGGACCCATTGCGAGCCGCAGAGTCAAAACGGGCCGCGCCTTTTTTCAAAGGCACGACCCGTTTCGATCGGACAGGGTTCTCAGTCTCGCCCCCTCGAATACTATCTACAAAATCACGAACTAAAACTTCGATACATTCGAGACTGATCCACATTCCCAATCGGGATGACACATTGATGCCCGATTTCAACCGGGGCGACAGTGAAGCAGTTCACATTCGCAGAAACTTTTTTACAAATTTCTCCACTCGAAGAATCCGGGCCCGGCACGGTGCAGCAGTTCTGCCGCCATGGCCCGGCCCATTTCCGCTGCGTCCTCCGTCGAACCGGTCTGGCTCTCACTGATGGCATCCGATCCATCCGGGCGCAGCACTTCGCCGCGTAGGCGCAACTGCCCATCGGCAAGTTCGGCCAGACCGGCAATCGGAGTTTCGCAGGACCCGTCCAGCGCGGCCAGCAACGTGCGCTCGGCCGCCAAACGACAGGCCGTTTCAGAGTGATGAATGGCCTCCAGCATCTCGGCGGCCCGATGGTCGTCCGCGCGACGTTCGATGCCGATCGTACCTTGCGCGATGGCCGGCAGCATGTCGTCGGGCGAGATCGCAGTGGCAGGTACGTCCTGCATGTTCAGGCGGCGGATGCCGGCCATGGCCAGAAACGTGCATTCGGCCACACCATCGGCCAGCTTCTTCAGGCGGGTCTGTACGTTGCCCCGGAACTCGACCACGTTCAGATCAGGTCGGCGGTGCAGCAACTGGGCCCGCCGCCGCAGCGACGAGGTGCCGACGACCGCGCCTTCGGGCAGGTCATGGATCGAGTTGAGGCGGGGCGAGATGAAGGCATCGCGCACGTCCTCGCGCGGCAGGAACGTGTCCAGCACCAGCCCCTGCGGCTGTTCGACGGGCATGTCCTTGGTCGAGTGCACGGCGATGTCGATATCGCCAGCCAGCATCGCCTCTTCGATTTCCTTGGTGAACAGACCCTTGTTGCCGATCTCTTTCAACGGGCGGTCCGCGTCGATCATGGCGCGGTTGTCGCCGGTGGTCTTGATCACCACGATCTCGAACGCCTGTTCCGGCAGATCGAAGGCATCGCACAGCCGCTGACGGGTTTCATGGGCCTGGGCCAGCGCCAGCGGCGAACCACGGGTGCCGATCTTCAGCGGCGATGCGGGGGTGGGCAGGGTCAAAGTCATGGGCACAGCTTTAGTCGCGTCACATTGCCCTGACAATGGGGGCCACGCTTGACATTTTGCCGCTGAAGGCGGACCCGTTGCGCAAACCGGAATAGTGGGGGCTGACATGGCCGAGAACAAGAAACTGCTGCGGGCGCTGGCGGGCGAGGTACTGGACACGCCGCCGATCTGGATGATGCGACAGGCCGGACGCTATCTGCCGGAATACCGCGCGACGCGGGAACAGGCGGGCGATTTCCTGTCGCTGTGCTACACCCCCGATCTGGCGGCCGAGGTGACGCTGCAGCCGATCCGCCGCTATGGGTTCGATGCCGCGATCCTGTTTGCCGACATCCTGCTGGTGCCGCAGGCGCTGGGCGCCGACCTTTGGTTCGTCACCGGCGAAGGGCCGCGCCTGTCGACGATCACGCAGCAACCGGATTTCGATGCGTTGAAGCCGGTTGATGCGATTCACGAGACCTTGTCGCCCGTCTATGAAACCGTGCGCATCCTGTCGCGCGAGTTGCCGTTCGAAACGACCCTGATCGGCTTTGCCGGCGCTCCGTGGACCGTTGCCACCTATATGATCGCCGGGCGTGGCACCCCTGATCAGGGTCCCGCCCACGCCCTGCGCGAGGAAAACACCGCGCTGTTCGAGGCGTTGCTGGACCGGATCACGGCGGCCACGATCGAATATCTGTCGGCTCAGATCGAAGCGGGGGCCGAGGTGGTCAAGATTTTCGACAGCTGGGCCGGGTCGCTGAAAGGCGAGGCTTTCACCAAATACGCGGTCCAGCCGTGCCGGACCATCACCCAGGCGCTCAAGGAACGCCACCCGGGCATTCCCGTCATCGGTTTCCCGCGTGAGGCGGGCGAGGGTTATGTCGGTTTCGCGAAGGCCACTGGGGTCGATTGCGTGGCGCTGGACAACTCGGTTGCGCCGGAATGGGCGGCCGAACATGTGCAGGTGGATGGCTGCGTGCAAGGCAACCTGGCCTCGTCGCACATGGTCACCGGCGGGCAGGCGCTGGTGGATGAGACCCGCCGCATCCTGCGCGCCTTTTCCAAGGGGCCGCATATTTTCAATCTGGGTCACGGGATCACGCCGGATGCCGACCCGGAGAATGTGCAGTTGATGATTGACACGGTCCGCGGCGGGTAGGCTGCGCGGGAGGGGGCCAGCGCCCTCTTGGCCGTTGGCCAGATGAAGGATTTGTCAGGTCTTTTTGAGAGCCTGAAGTTCGTTCCGAATTTCGGTCGTGTGTTGGCCGCGGGCCGGGCTGGGTTTCGGCTGCCATTGGTGGGTGGAGAAGCGCGGGGCGGCGGCGGCCTGCAGGGTGCCGTCTGTTTCTCGCCAGGTTCGGCGGGCGGTGTTCATCGGATGGGTTGCGGCCTCGTCGGGGCTGAGCACCGGGGCGACGCAGGCGTCTGAGCCTTCGAACAGTTTGGCCCAATGGTCGCGCGGTTTGGTTGCGAAGATTTCCGCCAGGCGCCGGGTCAGGTCTGGCCAGTGCGTGCTGTTGTATTGTCGCTGGAACGCCGAGTCTTGGGACAGGCCCAGGATTTCCAGGAATTGGGCGTAGAATTTCGGCTCGAGACATTGGACCGAAACAAAGCCGCCATCCGCGCAGGCGTAGGTACGGCTCCAATGCGGGCCGTCCAGCAGGCTCTGGCCGCGCGTGTCGGACAGGTTGCCGGTTTGGCGCAGGCTCATCAGCAGGTTCATCATATGCGCGGACCCGTCGTAGATGGCGGCGTCGACCACCGTGCCTGTGCCCGTTGTGCGCGCGTTCAGCAGCCCGGCCAGTATGCCGGTGACCAGATACATCGCGCCGCCGCCGATATCGCCGACCAGCGTGGCCGGGGTCATCGGTTCGCTGCCGGGTGGTGAGCCGTACCAGAGTGCCCCCGACAGCGCGATGTAGTTCAGATCATGTCCTGCGGTGTCGGCAAGCGGGCTGTCCTGGCCCCAGCCGGTCATGCGGCCATAGACCAGCGCCGGGTTCAGGGCGTGGCAGGTATCGGGCCCCAGGCCCAGCTTCTCCATCACGCCGGGGCGGAAGCCCTCGATCAAAGCATCGGCGGTTGCGATCAGGCGCCCGGCGGTTTCTAGGTCGCCGGGGTTCTTGAGGTCGAGCGCGATCGACCGCTTGCCCCGATCCAGCACGGATCGGTCCGGCATGCCGGGTGTGACGGCGCCCCCCTTGCGGTGGATGGTCACGACATCGGCCCCCAGATCCGCCAGCAGCATGGCGGCGAACGGGCCGGGGCCGAGCCCCTCGATTTCGACAACACGGATTCCGTTCAGCATGAGCAGCACTCCCTCGCGGCGATGCTGGCCGGGGCCCAGCAGGAATGCAAGACCGACCGGCAGCGACGCGGCGTCTGGCATCGGTCTGATCCGGAACGGGAAAAACCAGCAAACACATCGGAATACTTGCCAGCTTGGGGCCAGCGGCGTAGCGTGCTGTCCGGGGTGGATCAGCGAGGGGTAGGATGCGTCTTTGGATCACGATCAGTGTCGCCATGGTCTTGGCGGTTCTGGTGGCAATCATCCTTCTGCTGCACCCGCCCGGCGACCTGCGCATGGCAGCCGGACCGGCGGGTGGTGCCTATATCGAAGTGGCGCAGGACTATTCCGATATCCTTGCCGAGGACGACATTCGGCTCAAGATCGTCGAAACCGCAGGATCGGTCGAAAATGCGCGTATCCTGGAAGACGGGGCTGTGGATGTGGCCTTCTTGCAGGGCGGCATCGAAGTTGACCCGGATCGGGCGCAGGCCATCGGGACCGTGTTTTTCGAGCCGATGATTTTCATGGCGCGCGAGGATGCGTGGATTCCGCCCAATCCCGCGTTGTGGCGTGGGTTGAGCATCAACAGCGGTGCGCCCGGGTCCGGCACCGCAGACGCATTCCGCGACTTCGAGCGCGCGGTCGGGCTGGCCCAAGAGGATAACGTGCATGTTGCACTGCCCTATGACCAGGCGGCGGACGCCTTGTTGGACGGAACGTTGGACATCGCCGTCTTTGTCGCCCCGATCGAAGCTCCCTACCTGCTGGCCGCGTACGAGGTGCCGGGACTGAAGGTTCTGAACCTTGAACATGTCGAGGCGATTTCGCGTCGTTTGTCCTATGCCACTGTGGTGACCGTACCGACCGGAGGCATGTCGCTGAACCCGGTTCTACCGCCGCGCCCGGTTGATCTGATCGCTCTCGAGGCGCGACTGATCGTGCGGCCGGGACTGCATCCGGCGTTGGTCAACCGGCTGACGATGGCGGCGATCGCCCTGCACGAGGCTCAGGGCATCATCAATGACCCCGGAGCCTTTCCGGGGATCGAAGGGACCGCATTGCCCCTCAACAACACCGCACGGCAGTTGATACTTGAAGGGCCGTCCACTTGGCATGACTGGTTGCCTTATTGGGTGGCGGCGCAGGTCAATCGGGTTTTTCTTCTGTTCCTACCGTTCTTTTTCATCGTCCTTCCGCTGGTCCGGTTGTTGCCGCGCATCTACGCCTATTTCCAACGATGGCGTGTCTGGCAGCACTACCCGGAAATTCGTCTGATCGAACAGGACCTGGCCGACAACCCTTCCGCGGAAGACCTCGTGCGGATGCAAGGCCAGTTGCAGGTGCTGGACGAAAAGCTGGCGGACCTAAGGCTGCCAGCGGCCTACCGGCAAGGGCAGTATGATGCCCGTCTGCATCTGGAACTGGTGCAGAAACGGATTGCCGACATGCGGGCTCAGGATGCCGGGGGCGGCGGATAATGTGTGGAACACGGTTGCCGCAACGGCAGTTCGTGGATAGGTCTTTGGTCGAATACCAGGCAATTCAAAAAGGGGGGTGGTCCCATGCAAATGAGTGACACGCGTGAAATTCAGGCGGCGCCGTCCGATGTCTATGCGGCCCTGCTGGACCCCGAGGTGCTGAAAGCCTGTGTACCCGGTGCGCAAGAGGTCTCGGGCAATCCTACGGACGGTTACGAGGCGACCGTGGTGCAGAAGGTCGGGCCGGTAAAGGCCACGTTCAAAGGCACCGTCACGATGTCCGACATGGTTGAGGGTCAAAACCTGACCATCGCCGGTGAGGGCAAAGGCGGGGCTGCGGGTTTTGCAAAGGGCAGCGCCAGTGTCACGTTCAGCGCCAGTGACAGCGGTGGAACGGTTTTGGCCTATGACGTGGATGCCAAGGTTGGCGGCAAGCTCGCGCAGCTAGGCAGCCGTTTGATCGACGGCTTTGCCAAAAAGATGGCTGACCAGTTCTTCTCGAACCTTCAACAGCATTTCGAAGGCCCTGCGGCGCCGGAAGAGGGCGGCGAAGACACCCCCGAGGGTGAAAAGAAAGGCTGGCTGGGTCGCCTGACCGGCCGCGAGTGAAACCTGCGTTTGCGCGCAGAGGACTGTGCGAATTTGGTCTGTTCGGCAATCCTCTGGCGCGATACTGTCCCGGCCAGAACTGGGAAAACGCATGACGACAATTCTTTCGATCAAGGATCTGCGCAAAACCTATGCCGGCGGGTTCGAAGCGCTGAAAGGCGTATCGCTGGACATCGAAGAGGGCGAGATCCTGGCCCTGCTCGGCCCGAACGGGGCGGGAAAGACAACCCTGATCTCGACGGTTTGCGGGATTACCACGCCCACGTCTGGGACCGTCACAGTAGGGGGGCACGACATCCTCACGGACTTTCGTGCAGCCCGGCGCATGATCGGCCTCGTGCCGCAGGAAATTGCGCTGGAGCCGTTCGAGAAGGTCTGGAACACCGTACGGTTTTCGCGCGGTCTGTTCGGCTATGGGCAGGACAGCGCGCGGATCGAGGAGATCCTGCGCAAGCTGTCGCTGTGGGACAAGCGCAAGAACGCGATCAAGGAACTGTCGGGCGGCATGAAGCGGCGGGTGCTAATCGCCAAGGCGCTGGCGCACGAGCCGCGGGTGCTGTTTCTGGATGAACCCACCGCCGGTGTGGATGTCGAACTGCGCAAGGACATGTGGGCCATCGTCGACGAGTTGAAGGCTGCCGGTGTCACCATCATCCTGACCACCCACTACATCGAAGAGGCCGAAGCCATCGCCGACCGGATCGGTGTGATCGACAAGGGCGAACTGATGCTGGTGCAGGACAAAAACACCTTGATGGCGCAGATGGGCAAGAAGCAGATCGAGGTCATGCTGACCCGCACGATCTCGGACATTCCCGGCAGTCTGGCCCACCACAATCTGGTGCTGAACGGGCAGGGCGATGCGCTGATCTATACCTATGACACCAATGCCGATCGCACTGGCATCACCACTTTGCTGAATGACGTGGCCGAGGCGGGGCTGGTGTTGCGTGACGTTCAGACCCGGCAATCGAGCCTGGAAGAGATTTTCGTCAACCTCGTGTCCGGAGATGCCGCATGAACTGGTCCGCCATCGCCGCCATCTACCGGTTCGAAATGGCCCGGTTCTTCCGCACCCTCGCGCAGAGCTTTCTGTCACCGGTTCTGTCGACCTCGCTGTACTTCGTGGTGTTTGGCACTGCCATCGGCAGTCGCATCCAGGAGGTCGAGGGCGTCTCCTACGGCGCCTTCATCGTGCCGGGGCTGATCATGCTGTCGGTGGTGATGCTGTCGATCTCGAACGCGTCCTTTGGCATCTATTTCCCCAAGTTCCTGGGCACGATCTACGAACTGCTCTCGGCTCCGGTGAATTTCATCGAGATCGTGATCGGCTATGTGGGCGCCGCCGCGACCAAGGCGTTGTTCGTGGGATTGGTGATCCTGACCACCGCCACGTTCTTCGTGGACATCCGCATCGAGCACCCCTTCGCGATGGCCGCCTTTCTGATCCTGTCCTGCCTCAGCTTTTCCCTGCTGGGCTTCATCATCGGGATCTGGGCCAGCAATTTCGAACAGATGTCGTTGGTACCGCAGCTGGTTGTGACGCCTCTGATCTTTCTGGGCGGCACGTTCTACTCGATTTCGATGCTGCCGCCGGTGTGGCAGACGATCTCGTTGTTCAACCCGGTGGTCTATTTGATCTCGGGCTTTCGCTGGTCGTTTTACGGGCTTTCGGACGTGCCCATTCTGCTTAGCCTTCTGGCGATCCTGGCCTTTACCGGCTTTTGCCTGGCGGTCATCGGTTGGATCTTCAAAACCGGGTGGCGCATCCGGAGCTAGGGCGTTGCATTTTTGCCGTGGCTGAACAGGATTTTGGTTCACGTCACGTTCATGGCAGGTGGGGTCCCTTGTTTAAGGGGCGGACGCACTCTACATCGGCACCCATGAAACTCAGCCTGCCGTTTCTCAACAAGCAGCCAACCGTGGCTGTCGTTCGCCTGTCCGGAGCCATTGGAATGGCTGGCCGAGCCTCGCTGAACGATGCCTCTTTGGCGCCGGTTCTGGAAAAAGCCTTCCGCAAGGGAAAACCTGCCGCCGTCGCGCTCGAGATTAATTCGCCGGGCGGATCGCCGGTGCAAAGCTCGCTGATCGGTGCGCGGATCCGGCGGTTGGCCGACGAGTTCAAGGTGCCAGTCCATGCTTTTGTCGAGGATGTGGCGGCGTCGGGTGGTTATTGGCTTGCGGCTTCGGCGGACGAGATCTGGGCCGATGACAGCTCGGTTCTGGGGTCGATCGGGGTCATCTCTTCGGGGTTCGGAGCCCATGTGTTTCTGGCCCGGCAAGGGATCGAGCGGCGCGTGCACACCGCCGGGAAATCCAAATCGATGCTGGACCCGTTCTCTCCGGAGAAAGAAGAGGATGTCGCGCGTCTCAAGGGGCTGTTGGAGGACATCCACCAGAATTTCATTGCCTATGTGAAAGCTCGGCGCGGCAGTCGTCTGGACGAGGCCGCCGATCTGTTTACCGGTGAAATCTGGCTGGCGCGGCGTGCGCATGAACTTGGGCTGATCGACGGCATCGCGCATCTCAAGCCAAAGATGCAGGAAGTGTTTGGCGACAAGGTCAAATTCCGGCGCTACGGGTTGCGCCGACCGATCTGGTCGCGGTTCGGAACGGACATGGCGCAGGATGCCATTTCCCTGCTTGAGGAGCGCGCGGCCTACGCGCGCTTTGGTATGTGACGTGATCGTCAAGGTCGTCATTCTGTTTCTGGTTGCCATGGGGGTCCTGGCGATGTTCGGAAAGCTGCGCTTTCCCGGTCAACAGCGATTGAATTCCGCGAAATGTCCGCGCTGCGGTCGGTTCCGGATCGGCAAGGGCCCCTGCACATGTGAGCAAGGAGGGCGTCGATGACGGCCTGGCTGCTTTCCGGTCTTGGCTTGTTGATCCTGCTGTTGGCCGGTGACGCGCTGGTGCGGGGTGCGGTGAATCTCAGCCTGCGTCTGGGTGTTCCTGCCTTGATCGTCAGCCTGACGATCGTGGCCTTCGGCACCTCGGCGCCTGAGCTTCTGATTGCCATCAAGGCCATCGAGGAAAATGCGCCCGGTATCGCGCTGGGCAATGTCGTCGGTTCGAACACGGCCAACATCCTTCTGGTCTTGGGTTTGCCGGCCTTGCTGGCAACGATCCACAGCAGCGAATGCAACACGCGCAGAAACTACATCTTCATGTTGCTGGCCTCGGTTCTGTTCATCGGTTTGGCCTTTTGCGGGGAATTCAACCTGTTCAGCGGGGCAATCCTGCTGGCGGGATTGGCTCTGATCCTGCTCAACGCCTTCCGAGAAGCGCACGCGCATCGCAACTCCTGCTCGGAAGAGCAGGACCTGGAAGCGCTGGAAGAGGCCGACCCGGACATGCCGTACTGGAAGGTGTCGCTGTATCTGGTGCTGGGGCTGATTGGCCTGCCGATGGGCGCGCATCTGCTGGTCGACAACGCGACCATCATTGCGCGGACCTACGGGGTCAGTGAAACGGTGATCGGGCTGACGCTGGTCGCGGTCGGAACCTCGCTTCCCGAACTGGCGACCACCGTCATGGCCGCGTTGCGCCGGCAGGCCGATGTTGCTCTGGGCAACGTCATCGGTTCGAACATGTTCAACCTTCTGGGCATTGTCGGTATCGCCACGCTGTTCGGGCGCATCCCCGTGGACCCCGAATTCCTGCAATTCGATCTTTGGGTCATGCTGGGCTCGTCCCTGCTGCTGATCCCGTTTGTTTTCTTCAAGCAAGACATCACCCGGGTCTGGGGGTTCATCTTGACGCTGCTTTACGTCACATACGTCGTGATCCTGTTGGCCTGATCTGACTGAAAGGAGCCCCTACATGACCCGAGCACTGGTGACCGGCGCCGGCATTCGACTGGGGCGGGCCATGGCGTTGTACCTGGCGAAACGTGGCATGGATGTTGCCGTACACCACGCAACCTCGGGCGCAGCCGCCGCCGAGACCGTGTCCGAGATCCAGTCGATGGGCCGCAATGCCGTGGCGCTGCAGGCCGATCTGCTGGACGAGGATCAGGTGCAGACCCTTTTGCCGCGCGCGGCCGAGGCGCTGGGCGGTCCGATCACCTGTCTGGTCAACAATGCGTCGATCTTCGAATACGACAACATCCGCACTGCCACCCGGCAAAGCTGGGATCGCCACATGGACAGCAACCTGCGCGCGCCCTTCGTGCTGACGCAGGCCATGGCAAGTCAGGGTCTGGAACCCGAGATGGATGAGAATGACGAACCCGTCGCGACCGGCTTGATCGTGAATATGGTCGATATGCGGGTGCGCAAACTGACGCCTGAGTTCATGTCCTACACCATCGCCAAGATGGGGCTATGGGCATTGACCCGGACGGCGGCCCAGGCACTGACGCCGGCCATTCGCGTCAATGCCATTGGGCCGGGTCCAACCCTGCAGGGACATCGGCAAAGTCCCCAGCACTTCAAGACCCAACGCGAAAACACGGTCTTGGAACGCGGTGCAAACCCGTCGGATATCAACGCGGCCCTTGGGTATTTTCTGGACGCGCATGCGGTCACGGGCCAGCTTTTGTGCGTTGATGGCGGCCAGCATCTGGGCTGGCAAACGCCTGATGTAGTGGGCCTTGAATAGGTATTGCCCCTGCAAGTTTTGCACCGCTCTCGATCCTGTTACAGGTTCGTTACAAAAATGTCTTTTTTTTCATATACTTGTAAAACGAGAATAAAAATATCGTTTAGAATCAGTATTTTAAAATTGTGCCTATTTATTGTGCAACGCAGTGAAAACACAAGGATTCAAGGAAAAATCACGGTGCAGGGAAAGTTGTCCGCACAGTTATCCACAATAATCGTGGATTTGTTTTCTCTTGATCTGAGGCGCGCAAGATTGCAGCCACGGTCAGAGAATCGTATCTCTCTCTCATGACCGCCGACAGCGCCCCTCAATCCCAGCCTCAGCCGACCGGCTATGCCTGCATCCAGAAATACGTGAAGACGCTGGACAGTTCGCCGGGTGTCTATCGGATGCTGGATGCGGACAGCCGGGTTCTGTATGTCGGCAAGGCGCGCAACCTGCGGGCCCGGGTGTCGAACTACACCCGTCCGGGACATTCCGGCCGGATCGAGCGGATGATCGCCTCGACCGCGTCGATGATGTTCCTGACCACTCGGACCGAGACCGAGGCGCTGCTGCTGGAGCAGAACCTGATCAAGCAGCTCAAGCCCAAGTACAACGTGCTGCTGCGCGACGACAAAAGCTTTCCCAACATTCTGGTGGCCAAGGACCATCCATTTCCGCAGATCAAGAAGCATCGTGGGGCCAAGAAAGACAAAGGTGCCTATTTCGGCCCCTTCGCCAGTGCGGGCGCGGTGAACCGCACGCTGAACCAGCTGCAGAAGGCGTTTCTGCTGCGTAACTGCTCGGATTCGATGTTCGACAGCCGCACCCGGCCCTGCCTGCTCTACCAGATCAAGCGCTGCTCGGGTCCGTGCGTGGGTATGATTTCGCAGGCCGACTATGCCGAAAGCGTGCGCGATGCCGAGCGGTTCCTGTCCGGCCGCTCGACCCGAATCCAGGAGGAACTGGCCGCGCAAATGCAGGAAGCCTCGGACGCGATGGAGTTCGAGCGCGCCGCCGCCCTGCGCGACCGGATCCGCGCGCTGACGCAGGTGCAGACGGCGCAGGGCATCAACCCGCGCGGGGTGGCCGAAGCGGATGTGATCGGCCTCTACATGGACAGCGGTCAGGCCTGCGTTCAGGTGTTCTTCATCCGCGCCAACCAGAACTGGGGCAACCGCGATTTCTATCCGCGGGTCGGGCCCGACGTCTCGCCGGCCGAGGTGATGGAGGCCTTTCTGGGCCAGTTCTATGACAACAAGGAACCGCCGCGCCAACTGATCCTGTCGGACGCGATCGAGAACGCCGACCTGATGCAGCAAGCCCTGTCGGAAAAGGTCGGCCGCAAGGTCGAGATATTGGTGCCGCAGCGGGGCGAAAAGCTCGAGCTGGTCTCGGGCGCGCTGCGCAACGCGCGCGAGGCGCTGGCGCGCCGCATGTCGGAAAGCGCGACGCAGGCCAAGCTGCTGCGCGGCCTGGCCGAGGCCTTCGATCTGGACGCGCCGCCGAACCGGATCGAGGTCTATGACAACTCGCATATCCAGGGCACCAACGCGGTTGGCGCGATGATCGTGGCCGGGCCCGAAGGGTTCATGAAGAACGCCTATCGCAAGTTCAACATCCGGGGAGACGACCTGACGCCGGGCGACGATTTCGGCATGATGAAAGAGGTGCTGACCCGACGCTTTACCCGCCTTCTGAAAGAGGACCCCGACCGCGACAAGGGTCTGTGGCCCGACCTGTTGCTGATCGATGGGGGTGCGGGGCAGGTGAGCGCCGTGCACGAGATCATGCAGGCGCACGGGGTCGAGGACGTCCCGATGGTCGGTGTCGCCAAGGGCGTCGATCGGGACCACGGCAAGGAAGAGTTCCACCGCATCGGCCAGCGCCCCTTTGCCCTGAAGCGCAACGACCCGGTGCTGTATTTCATTCAGCGGCTACGGGACGAGGCGCACCGCTTTGCCATCGGTACCCACCGCGCCAAACGCGCCAAGGCGATGGGGGCGACGCCGCTCGATGAAATCCCCGGCGTGGGCGCGGCCCGCAAACGGGCGCTATTGGCGCATTTCGGCAGCGCCAAGGCGGTCAGCCGCGCCAATCTGGCGGATCTGAAGGCCGTGGACGGGATCTCGGCCGGTCTGGCGCAGAAGGTCTATGATTTCTTTCACGAAAAGGGCTGAGGCCGCTGGCGCCCGCGCCACAGGATGTAAAGCCCCGAGGCCACGATCAGCGCGCTGCCCAGCCACATGGTCTGGTCCAGATGCTCGTCGAATATCAGTACGCCCAGCCCGATGCCGAACAGAAGGCGGGTATAGCGAAACGGAGTTACGGCCGACACTTCACCCGTCCGCATGGCCAGCATCAGCGAGGCATAGGCCACCGCGCCCATCACCACGGCTCCGGCCAGATGCAGGGCGGTGCGGGTGTCCACCGGCACCGCGGCGGCGCCCTCGTAAGCCCGGTACAGACCACCTGCGACGACAATTGACAGAAAGCCATAATACCCAAGTACGGTGGTGCCCAGCGTGGCCGGTGCGGCGCGGCTGGCCAGATCGCGGCCGGCAAAGCCCAGCATTCCCAGCACCGCAAGAATGGACAGGGCCGAGAAACTGTCTCCGGTCGGCTGGATGATGATCACCACTCCGATCAGTCCGACCAGAATGGCACTCCAGCGCCGCCAGCCGACGGTTTCCCCGAAAAACAGCGCGGCACCCGCCACCACGACCAGCGGCGTGGCCTGCAGGATCACTGTGGCCGAGGACAGCGGCGTCAGGGCGATGGCCAGCACATAGAACAGGCGGCCGAAGACTTCGAACAGCACTCGGATCTTCATCGGCTTGGACAGGACATCGGGGTGCAGCAACCGCCGCCCCTGAATCAACGCGACCCCGGCGAAAATCAACGCCCCGCCCAGTCCGAACAGCACCAGAACCTGCCAGATGGGCAGCACCTTGGCGGCACTTTTCAACAGCGCGTCCTCCAGGGCGAACCCGGCCATGGCCGCGATCATCCAGGCGCTGCCGATCAGATTGGCGCGCGCATCGGTTCTGATATGTGAGGTCACGGGGCGGATCTTTCCTGATGTGCCGATACCCGCGCAACCTGACCCGTTCTTCGCGCCGCGCCAAGGGGGAAACGGTCGTCGATCCTCCGCCTGCGACGGTCTGACCTGTCGTGGTCCAAACACCTGTGTTCTTGGCAGTTTTTTATTGTGCCGTCTTTTCTGTTCCCGGCCATGGTTGTAGGGTCCAGCGCATGAAGTGGAACCTGCCGAATATTCTGACTTTGCTGCGCCTACTGGCCGCGCCCGGCCTGGCGGTGATGTTTCTGTATTTCACACGGCCCTACGCGGATTGGTTCGCGCTGATCCTGTTCCTGTCGGCGGCCATAACTGATTGGTTCGACGGCTATCTGGCGCGCGCGTGGAAGCAGGAAACCAAGATGGGTGCAATGCTGGACCCGATCGCCGACAAGGCGATGGTGGTGATCGCGCTGATGATCCTGGTCGGCTATTCGACTGAGCACTGGACGCCCTGGCTGGTGCTGCCCGCCACCGTGATCCTGTTCCGCGAGGTTTTCGTCTCGGGCCTGCGCGAGTATCTGGGCGACGTGGCCGGAACGCTAAAGGTTACCAAGTTGGCCAAATGGAAGACGACCGCGCAGATGGTGGCGATCGCCGTGCTGTTTTCGCAGGGCATATTCGAGCACTATTTCGTCATGTCCACCTTCGGCATGGATGCCGCGCTGATCGACCAGATCCTGTCGGGCCAGGTCGAGGACATCTCGGGCCTGCAATGGAAGCTGGATGGCATGTTCTGGTCGGGCCGCATCGGCTTGTGGCTGCTGTGGATTGCGGCGACGCTGACATTGATCACCGGCTACGACTACCTACGTAAAGCTATGCCCCATCTGAAGGAGGGCTGACGCATGGATGTCCTGTATTTCGCCTGGGTCCGCGAGCGGATCGGCGTGCCGAAGGAAAAGGTCGAAACCACTGCGGCCACGGTCTCCGATCTGGTGGCGGAACTCAGCGCCCGCGAAGACCGCTATGCCGCGGCCTTTGCCGACATCTCCGCCCTGCGGGTCGCGCTGGATCAGGAGCTGTCGGATTTCGACGCGCCGCTGGCCGGCGTCCGCGAAGTGGCCTTTTTCCCGCCCATGACCGGCGGATAAGGCAATGCGGATCTCCGTCCAGCAAGAGCCGTTCGATCTTGGGGCCGAGGCCAATGCCTTTGCCGCAGGTGACACGGCCAATGGCGCCATCGTCACCTTTACCGGTGTCGTGCGAGATCTGGAGCAGACCGATCTGGCCTGCATGGAGATCGAGCATTATCCCGGCATGACCGAACGCGCCATCGCCAAGATCGCCGAGGAAGCCAAAAACCGTTGGTCTCTGGGCGATGTTCTGGTGATCCATCGCCATGGGCGGCTGGCCCCAGGTGACCGGATCATGATGGTCGCAACGGCGGCCCCGCACCGCAAAGATGCGTTCGAGGCCGCTGAATACCTGATGGATTACCTGAAATCCCGCGCCCCGTTCTGGAAAAAGGAAATCACAGGTTCGGGCGCGGAGTGGGTTGCCGCCAAGGACGAGGATGAGGACGCGCTGTCGCGCTGGTAGGCGCTCAGTCGGCGTTGTTGATCCGGCCGCGCAATTCCTCGGCTTCCTGGCGGGCGGCGCGCAGCCCGTCCATGGCCGCGGCCAGCTCGGCCTCGGTTTGGGTCAGCTGGTTGGTCAGCTCGGCCTCGCGCTGCTGCAGATAGGTGATCGCCTGATCACGGGTTTCCTCGGCCTCGTGCAGCTCCTGGCTCATGCGGTCCAGATCAGCCACGTCGGATTGGCGCACGCGCGACAGGCGGTGCACCAGCCAGTTGGCGAACCAGCCCATGCAGAAGGCGGCGAACAGGATGACGGCGGTGGCGATGATGAATTCGGTTCTGTTCAACTTACTGGTCCCCTGCATCCGTTTCGGATGCTTCTTCTTCTGTTGGCGCAGGTTCGGTTGCGCTTGTCTGGGTCTCCAATGCTTCCAGACCGGTTTCCTGATTGGCGACCGCCTCGGGCCGGATCAGCCGGAATTCGATGCGCCGGTTTTTCTCGCGCCCGTCTTCGGTGTCATTGTCTGCAATCGGCTGCGTCTCACCATATCCTGCGGCCGAGTAGCTTTTGGTCGGCACCCGACGGGCGCGCAATTCGTTCAGGATGGACTGGGCGCGTGACTGGCTCAGTTGCTGGTTCATCTCTTCACGGCCCTGGCTGTCGGTATGACCCTGGATTTCAATCCGGATCGGTCCACATTCGCGCAGGATCTCGGCAATCTGGTTCAGACTGTCGCGGGACTCTGATGAAACCGTAGCCGACCCGGGCTCGAACGTGATTTTGCGGGTTTCCTGAACCTCGGCGATGCGACTTTCGCACTGCTCGGGGTCTGGCAGCGCGTCTTCGGGTTCGGGCGGGGGCTGATAGGTGATCGACAGGTCAAAGTCCTGCGCATCGCCCAGCTTGTCGGACAGCAGGCCCGCGATCTGTGCCTTGGCGTCCTCATCGTGGCTGACGCCTGTCAACTCGACCTTGTCAGGCGTTACGGTCAGCACGCCGTTGTTCAGCCAGGACAGGGATTCCAGCCCCGCCAGAACGCGCACGGGCCAGTCCTGCGGCATCTGGTCGACTACGCGGGCGGCACTGTGAACCTGATCGGATCCGAAGGCAGCCCGGGCATAGCTGTCGATCATGTCGCGCTGCAAATCGTCGCCCAGACGGCCGCGCAGTTGTACCAGACCTTCCGGGCTGCGGGTGGCGGTGAATTCCACAGGTCCGGCTTGTTCGTTGTTTTCTGGTTCGGGCAGAACCGCGTGCAGGGCGAACACTTCGGGCAGCGCATTTTCCAACTCGCCCACGACCTTGTCGAAGGTGGCCGGGCTGGTGTTCGGTTCAGCAATCAGCGTGATGTCGGCATCCGACATCGTGACCGACCCTTGCCCGATCTCGGACAGAGCCCGGATACTCAGTTCAGCGGCCTGCGCCCATCGGGGCGATGGCACACCCAAGCCGATCGTGCAGGTATAGGGCCCTGAAAGCCCGGCATCCTGCGCGGCGGCAACAATGGTGTCGCGCGCCTTTTCATCCTGTGCCGAACAGGCGTCGAACTGGCCGCCTTCCTCCGAAATCAGGTAGCGCAGGGTGAACGGAGTGATCACCGGGCGCGGTGCCGAAATCGCCAGACCGATGCGCAAGCTGGGCGGCGCGGCGCGTGTCAGCTCTTGTTCCAGCCGTTCTTTTTCCTGCTGGCTGTCGGCGATGGCAGTGATCTTGACCAGGTCGGGGCTGGCGGAAATCTTGGCTCGCGGCAGCTTGGACAGGGCAAGGATGGCATAGGAAATCGCGTCGTCCCAGCCTTTGGGTTTCTTGTAGTCTGCGGTTTCCAGCAGGTCCGACACCCGCGCCTGCGGGTCCAGCTTCTGCAGCCGGTCCATCAGAGCGTCGCGATCCACGCTGGCGGGAACCAACCCGATCACGGAAATGCCGCTGTCGTTCCGAAGAATTTCAGCCGAGAATTTGGGCGGAGTCAGGTCAGCCGTCGGGGCAATGTCCATCTCATCGATCACCCGAGAGGTGTCGACCTGTGTACCGGCCGCGGTCAGCGCATTGAATCGCGTGGCCTCGTCCGGGGCAGTACCGGTCAGCACAACACGCAGCCCATCCGCCTGCACTTCGGCCCACTCATGGCCCTGCATGCTCAGTGCATTTCGAACGGCAGTTTCCGAGGTTTCTTCGATCTTGGTCACCGCGAATCCGGCGGCCAGCAGACAGACCCCCGCCGACACGACAAAGATCAGGGCTGATGTCAGGAAATACGGCAAGCGCATGAGCGGTTTCTTATCTCCTCGGGCCATTGGGCGGGACTCTTACAGGCACCGGTGCCGAGGTGCAATCAGAGGAGCAATGCGACGCAAAGGAAGATGAGCGGAATAAGGCCGGTGTCCCGGTTGGCGCGAAACAGCTGCAGCAGTTTCGCGTTGTCTTCGATGTCCAGCCCGCGCAGTTGCCACGCCATGTGCCACCCCATTGCCCAAGGTCCACCGATGGCCACGACCAGCGCCAGCACGCTGGAATTGGGCAGCGCGGCCTCGACGATGGCAAGCCCCATCAGCGCCACGGTCGCCACAAGGAAATACTTCAGCCATTTCGCGGTGTCGGTCCCGAACAGACGCGCGGTGGACTTGATGCCGATCAGCTCGTCATCCTCGGCGTCCTGGTGGGCATAGATAGTGTCGTAGAACAGCGTCCAGGCGATGCCGGACAGGTACAGCAGGATCGCGGGCCATTCGACCGTGCCGCGATGCGCCGCCCAGGCCAGCAGGGCGCCCCAGTTGAAGGCCAGCCCCAGAAACACCTGCGGCCACCAGGTGAAGCGCTTGGCATAGGGATAGATCGTCACCGGCAGCAGCGACAGGACGCCCATCGCGATGGCCGCCTGGTTGAAGGTCAGCAGGATCGCCAGCGCCAGAAGGCACTGTAGGCCCATCCAGATCACCGCCTGCCGAACGCTGACCTGACCCGAGGGGATGGGCCGCGAGCGCGTACGGGCGACCTGCGCGTCGAACTTGCGGTCGGTGATGTCATTCCAGGTGCAACCAGCGCCACGCATCAGAAAGGCCCCGGCCGCGCACCCAACGGCAATCCACAGATCGCCCCAGCGCGGCTGACCGTCATGCAGGATCGCCAGCGCCAGGCCCCACCAGCACGGAATCAGCAGCAGCCACGTCCCGATCGGCCGGTCCGCGCGCGACAGCCGCAGATAGGGGCGGGCAAAGGCCGGGGCGCGGGTATCGACCCAGTTGCCGGTAACGGCGTCGGCGACCTGACCGTCTGGTGTTGGGGCATTGCCTTGCATATGTAGGGTCTCATGAGTGCGAAGATCAGGCTGTATGTAGATCACCCTTTGGGTGCGGGGCAATCGGTTCCTTTGACGCGCGAGCAGGCCCATTACCTGTTCGGCGTGATGCGTCTGGCCGTGGGCGGGCAGGTGGCCCTGTTCAACGGCCGCGATGGCGAGTGGCTGGCGGAGGTGGCCGAGTGGGGCAAGCGAGGCGGTGTTCTGAGCTGTCTTGAACAGACCCGGCCACTGCAACTGCCGCCGGACCTGTGGCTGCTATTTGCTCCGATCAAGAAGGCGCGGACCGATTTCATCGTCGAAAAGGCGGCCGAGATGGGGGCCGCCAAGATCATACCGGTGCAGACTGCCTTCACCAATTCCGAACGCATCCGCCAGGACCGGCTGCAGGCCCATGCGGTCGAGGCGGCCGAGCAATGCGGCGGCACCTTCGTGCCCGAGGTCTGCGACCTGCAGCGGCTGGACAAGCTGTTGGACAACTGGCCCGACGACCGCCAGCTGATGTTCTGCGACGAGGCCGAGGCCGGATCGGCCCTGCGCCTGGCCGCGCAGGACAAGGGCCTGCCGTGGGCCATCCTTATCGGCCCCGAGGGCGGGTTCTCCGATACCGAGCGCCAGCGGCTGAAAGATCTGCTGTTCACGCATGTGGTCAGCCTGGGGCCGCGCATCCTGCGAGCCGATACGGCGGCGGTCGCCGCGATGACCCTGTGGCAACAGGCGCTGGGGGATTGGTCCTGATGTGGCGGTTGGCGCAGCAACAGGACGTTCCGGCGATCGAACGGTTTCTTCTGGACCATGTGCAAAGCTCGATGTTCGCGCTGGCCAACCTGCGAGTGTTCGGCCTGAACGCACCTGCACCGCGCGGGATGAGCATGTGGATGCTGGGCGACCCGCTGCGCGACGTGTTCGGCATCACCAACGAAGGCATGATCCTGCCGCAATGCCCGGATCTGCCCGAGGCCGGCCTGGCCGAGGCATCGGACCTGATCCGGGGCCGCACGGTCATAGGATTGGCGGGCGAGGCTACGCAAGCCCGCCGGTTTCTGCGACAGGCCGGATGGCAGGACCGCGCAGCGCATCTGAATCGGGATGAGCCCTCCTTTGCTCTGGACCTGCGCGACCTGATCGTTCCGCAAGCGGATGGCGCAAGGCTGGTGCCGCTGTCGGATGGCGACCGGAGCCTGTTGATCCGCTGGCGCGAGGCCTATCACCTGGAATCTTTGGGCACCGACCCGGGCATGGCCCGCGCGGCTGCGCAGAAGGACATCGACGGATATATTCAGCGCGACTCGCACCGGCTGCTGATGGTCGACGACCAGCCCGTCAGCATGACGGGCTTCAATGCCACGCTGCCCGAGATCGTCCAGATCGGCGGCGTGTTCACCCCGCCTGCGCTGCGTGGTCGGGCCTATGCCCGCACCGCCGTCGCCCTGCATCTGGCCGAGGCGCGGGCCGCCGGAGTGCGCAAGGCCGTTCTGTTCGCGGCTTCAAACGCCGCCGTGCGTGCTTATGTTGCTATTGGGTTTGCCCCTGCCGGGACCTTTTCACTGGTCCTGTTCAGCGATCAGATGGAGGCCGCGTCATGAGTTTCATCCGACCCGAAGCCAAACTGGCCCTGTGGCGCTGGCGCGAGGTGCTGGCCGCCGGGTTCGTTCTGATCCTTGGCCTCAGCTGGATCGGCGGCCCGGGCGGGTTGCTGGGCTGGCTGGGCTGGGTGCTTGTGCTGGTCTCGGTCGCGCTGGCCGTGATCGGCGTACAGCGCGCGCGGTTCCGGCTGGGCGCGGGCGGGCCGGGCGTGGTGTCGGTGGATGAGGGGCAGATCGCCTACCTGGGGCCGCTGGACGGCGGCATCGTCGCCACCCGCGAAATCGAGAGCCTGACTCTGGACCCTACCGCCAGCCCCGCGCATTGGGTGCTGCAGCAGCCCGGCCAGCCGCCGCTTCACATTCCCGTGAATGCCGAGGGTGCCGAGGCGCTGTTCGACGTGTTCTCGGCCCTGCCGGGGCTGCGGACCGAGCGGATGCTGTCGGAACTCAAGGGCGGGGCGTCGCATCCGGTGGTCATCTGGGAACGCCATCCCTCGCGCCCGGCACACATCCGGTTGAACTGACGGTGCATTGACACCGGGGGAGATTGCGACCACCACTGACCCCCACGACTCGACACTTCAGGATCGGAGCACGGTTCATGTCCATTCCTCAGTCCGGCGGCGGGCCGATCGAACGCCACGAACAACTGGCCGAATACCTGGCCGATGGCTGCAAACCCAAAAGCGAATGGCGCATCGGGACCGAGCACGAGAAATTCGGCTATTGCAAGGACACGCTGAAGCCGCTGCCCTATGAAGGCGAACGCTCGATCCTGGCGGTACTGCAGGGGCTGCGCGACGGGCATGGCTGGACCCCCGTGGAAGAGGCGGGCAAGCTGATCGGGCTGGAAAAGGACGGGGCCAACGTCTCACTGGAACCGGGCGGGCAGCTGGAGCTGTCAGGCGCGCCACTGGAGACCATCCACGAGACCTGCGACGAGGTGAACGCGCATCTGCGCGACGTGAAGGACATTGCCGACAAGATCGGCGTAGGCTTCATCGGGCTGGGCGCCGCGCCGATCTGGAAGCACGAGGACATGCCGCTGATGCCCAAGGGCCGGTATGTCCTGATGAACGACTACATGGAAAAGGTCGGCGACATGGGCCGCGCCATGATGCGCCGGACCTGCACGGTGCAGGTCAACATTGATTTCGGGTCCGAGGCGGACATGGTGCAGAAGCTGCGCGTGGCGCTGGCCCTGCAACCGGTGGCGACCGCGCTGTTTGCCAACTCGCCCTTCTTCGAGGGCAAGCCCAATGGCCACAAAAGCTGGCGCAGCTACATCTGGCGGCATCTGGATGACGCGCGCACCGGCATGCTGCCCTTCGTGTTCGAGGACGGCTTCGGGTTCGAGCGCTACGTGGAATATGCCTTGGATGTGCCGATGTACTTCGTCTATCGCGACGGCAAATATATCGATGCGCTGGGCATGTCGTTCCGCGATTTTCTGCAGGGCAAGCTGCCCGCGCTGCCGGGCGAGACGCCGACGCTTTCGGATTGGGCCGATCACCTGACCACCGCTTTCCCCGAGGCGCGGATCAAGAAATTCATGGAAATGCGCGGGGCCGACGGCGGCCCGTGGCGCCGTCTGTGCGCGCTGCCCGCCTTCTGGGTGGGGCTGACCTATGACCAGTCCGCGCTGGATGCCGCATGGGATCTGGTCAAAGGCTGGGACGCCGAAACCCGCGAGGGGCTGCGCGTCGCCGCGGCCCGGGACGGGCTGCAGGCGCAGGTCGGCGGCATCAACATGCACGATCTGGCGCGCGAGGTGGTGGCCATCGCCGATTCCGGCCTGAAGGCGCGGGCGCGGCCGGGTGCGGGTGGTCTCGTCCCGGACGAGACGCATTTCCTGAACGCGCTTAAGGAAAGCATCCAGTCCGGCAAGGTGCCGGCCGATGAACTGCTCGAGCATTATCACGGCGACTGGCAGGGCGATCTGACGCGGATCTACCCCGAATACAGCTACTGACCGCGACCTGTTGCAATTAGGGGCCTGTTAGCCACATTCCCGGATCGCGCCTTGTTCGGCGGCGGCGTTTGCGCGATACATTCGGGTCAGGTTTTCCGGTCGTGGTGCTTTCATGGCGCGTATCAGTGAGTTGCATTATTCCAATGCCTATGCCGCGAATTCGGGCGTGTCCGAATTCCTGGAGGTGTCCCTTCGCCCCGGCGAAGACCCGGCGGATTTCACCGTGTCCTTCTATCAGGCGAACGGGCAGGTCGGGATCGAGATCCCACTCAACGATCCCTCCGTTCAGGTCACCGTCGACCCCGACAACAACGAGATCGTCTATGTCATCTCGGCCGATGATTTCCCGATCTTCCTGACCGATCCGGATGGTGGCGGCCCAACCAATTACGAAGCCTATGCGCTGACCAACACCGCCACGGGTGAGGTAATAGATTTCTACGACATCGGTGGCGGCACGCAGAACATCGTCGCGGTCGATGGGTTGGCGGCCGGGGAAACCTCGGTCAACCTGCCGGTGCTGGTCGGGCCGAACCAGACCACGACGACCCTGCAGTTCAATCAACCCGATCCTGACACGCTGACCTATGGCCCCTTGTCGCCCGGGGATACCGGGGCCGCCTGTTTCACGGCCGGAACCCTGGTGGATACCCCCGAGGGGCCGCGCCGGATCGAGACGCTGCAGCCCGGCGATACGGTCCTGACCGTCGATGACGGCCCCTGCCGGGTGCGCTGGATCGGCGGCCGCACGGTGCGCGGCGTGGGTCGTTTCGCGCCGGTGCGCATCCGCGCGGGTGTTCTGGGCGCCAAGACAGACATTCTGGTCTCGCCCCAGCACCGCATTCTGGTCGGAGGCTGGCAAGCCCAGCTTCTGTTCGGCGAGGATGAGGTTCTGGTCCCCGCCAAATCGCTGGTCAACGGCAATACCGTCACCGTGCAGCCCTGTGACATTGTCCGCTATGTCCACCTGTTCTTCGACCGGCACCAGCTGGTCACCACTTCAGGTCTTGTGTCCGAGAGCTTCTTTCCGGGGCAGGAGGCGCTCTCGGGGCTGGAGCAGGAGGCCGCGCGCGAACTGTTTGCGCTGTTCCCCGAACTGCAGACCCATCCGCAGGGCTATGGCCCCACGATCCGCCCGGTTCGGTGTGATCGACAGGCAGCGGTTCTGCGCGCGACCTGATCGCGCGGCCCGGCCCTCTTGCTTTCGCGCGCTGCTGTGATAGCAGGACAGCAACAGAATTCAGGGGACCGTCATGGACGATCTTAAGGCAAAATACCTGGGTCAGATCGCTGACGCAGGCGACGAAAGCACGCTGGAAGCGATCCGCGTGGCCGCGGTGGGCAAAAAGGGCGAAGTGGCGCTGAAGATGCGCGAACTGGGCAAGATGACGCCCGAGGAACGCCAGGTCGCCGGCCCCGCGCTGAACGCGCTGAAGGACGAGATCAATTCGGCGCTGGCCGCCAAGAAGGCCGCATTGGCCGATGCCGCGCTGGACGAACGTCTGCGGACCGAGTGGCTGGACGTGACCCTGCCCGCGCGCCCGCGCCGCCAAGGCTCGATCCACCCGGTCAGCCAGGCGACCGAGGAACTGACCGCGATCTTTGCCGAACTGGGCTTTTCCGTCGCCGAAGGTCCGCGGATCGAGACAGATTGGTACAATTTCGACGCGCTGAACATCCCCGGCCACCATCCCGCGCGGGCCGAGATGGACACGTTCTACATGCACCGCGCGCCGGGCGACAATCGCCCGCCGCATGTGCTGCGCACCCATACCTCGCCGGTTCAGATCCGCTCGATGGAAAAGCAGGGCGCGCCGATCCGCGTGATCTGCCCGGGCGGCGTCTATCGCGCCGACTATGACCAGACCCACACGCCGATGTTCCACCAGGTCGAAGGCTTGGCCATCGACGAGGACATCTCGATGGCGAACCTGAAATGGGTTCTGGAGGAATTCGTCAAGGCGTTCTTCGAGGTCGACGACGTCGAACTGCGCTTCCGCGCCTCACACTTCCCGTTCACGGAACCCTCGGCCGAGGTCGATATCCGCTGCTCCTGGGAAGGCGGCCAGCTGAAGATCGGCGAGGGCGACGACTGGATGGAGATTCTGGGCTCCGGCATGGTCCACCCCAAGGTGATCGCCGCCGGCGGGATCGACCCCGAGGTCTATCAGGGCTTTGCCTTCGGCATCGGTATCGACCGTCTGGCGATGCTGAAATACGGCATTCCGGACCTTAGGGCGTTCTTTGATTCCGACTTGCGCTGGCTGCGCCACTATGGGTTTGCGGCGCTGGACATGCCCAACCTGCATGGTGGCTTGTCACGATGAAATAGCGTGGGGCTTGCCCTGCTGCCCAAGAGAATTCGGCGGGCTGGCCCGCCTTACCGGACAGGAAAACAGAAATGAAATTCACCCTCTCCTGGCTGAAAGACCACCTGGACACCGACGCCTCGGTTGATGAGATCGCCGAGGCGCTGACCGATCTCGGGCTCGAGGTCGAAGAGGTCATCAACCCGGCCGACAAGCTCAAGGATTTTACCCTTGGCTATGTGAAACATGCCGAGAAACACCCCGATGCAGACAAGCTGCGCGTCTGCAAAGTGGACACCGACGAGGGCGAGCTGCAGATCATCTGCGGCGCCCCCAACGCGCGCGAGGGCATCACCGTCGTGGTCTGCAAGCCGGGCATGTATATCCCCGGTCTGGATCTGACGATCAGCGTTGGCAAGATCCGCGGCGTCGAAAGCTTTGGCATGATGGCGTCCGAGCGCGAGCTGGAACTGTCGGACGAACATGACGGCATCATCGAGCTGCCCTCGGGCGAGGTGGGCCAGCGGTTCGTCGACTGGCTGGCCGAGAACGACCCTGCCAAGATCGACCCGGTGATCGAGATCGCCATCACCCCCAACCGCCCCGATGCGCTGGGCGTTGCGGGCATCGCGCGCGATCTGGCGGCGCGGGGTCTGGGCACGCTGAAGCAGCGCGACTATGCCCCGGTGCCGGGGGATTTCGAAAGCCCGATCAAGGTGACGATCGACGATGACACGCTGGATGGTTGCCCGCATTTCACCGGCCGCCTGATCCGCGGCGTCAAGAACGGCCCCAGCCCGCAATGGCTGCAGGATCAGCTGAAGGCGATCGGTCTGCGTCCGATTTCGGCCCTGGTGGATATCACCAACTATATGACCTTCGACAGCAACCGCCCGCTGCACGTCTTTGACGCCGACAAGGTCAAGGGCAACCTGCGGGTACACCGCGCCAAGGGCGGTGAGAAGCTGGTGGCGCTGGATGAAAAGGAATACACCCTGCAGCCCGGCATGATGGTGATTTCCGACGACAACGGCCCGGAATCCATCGCCGGCATCATGGGCGGGCAAGAGACCGGCTGTACCGAGGGCACGGTGAACGTGTTCCTGGAAAGCGCCTTCTGGGACCACGTTCAGATCGCGCTGGCGGGGCGCGCGCTCAAGATCAACTCGGATGCGCGCTACCGGTTCGAGCGTGGAGTCGATCCGGCATACACGCTGGAAGGGCTGGAGCACGCGACCCAGATGATTCTGGATATCTGCGGCGGCGAGGTTTCGAAGGTCGTCGAGGCCGGCAAGGCGCCGGACCATTCGCGCGCCTATCGGCTGGATGCGGCGCGGGTGCAGTCGCTGGTGGGCATGGACATCCCCGAAAGCGAGCAGCGCCAGACCCTGACCCGGCTGGGCTTCCGGCTGGAAGGCGACATGGCCCATGTGCCCAGCTGGCGCCCCGACATCCAGGGCGAGGCCGATCTGGTCGAGGAGGTCGCCCGCATCGCATCGCTGACCAAGCTGCAGGGCAAGCCGCTGCCGCGTGTCACGGATGGTATACCCAAGCCGGTCATGACTCCGGCCCAGCGGCGTCAGTCGATGGCGCGGCGCACCTGCGCGGCGCTGGGGTACAGTGAATGCGTCAGCTATACTTTCATCGATCAGGCTTCGGCCGCGCTGTTCGGTGGCGGCGATGACGCGACGATGCTGGAAAACCCGATCTCGTCCGAGATGAGCCACATGCGCCCCGACCTGCTGCCCGGCCTGCTGCAGGCCGCGGCCCGCAACCAGGCGCGCGGCTTTGCCGATCTGGCCTTGTTCGAGGTCGGCCCGGTCTTTCATGACGGGGAACCCGGCGAGCAACGCACCCAGATCGCAGGCCTTCTGGTCGGGCGGACCGGACCCAAGGATGTGCATGGCGCCGCCCGCACGGTCGATTTGTTCGACGCCAAGGCCGATGCCGAGGCTGTGCTGGCCGCCATCGGGGCCCCGGCCAAGGTGCAGATCCTGCGCGACGGCGACGCCTGGTGGCATCCGGGCCGTCACGGCAAGATCTGCCTTGGCCCCAAAAAGGTGCTGGGCGTGTTCGGTGAACTGCATCCGCGCGTGCTGCAGCAGTTGGACATCAAGGGCCCGGCCGTGGCCTTCACCATCTGGCCGGACGAGGTGCCGCTGCCGCGCAAATCCGGCACCACCCGCTCGGCGCTGGAACTGCGCGACCTGCAGGCGGTCGAGCGTGACTTTGCCTTTGTCGTCGATGCCGATGTCGAGGCGCTGACGCTGGTGAATGCCGCCGCCGGAGCCGACAAGGCGCTGATCGAAGAGGTGCGCGTATTCGACGAATTCATCGGCGGCAGCCTGGGTGAGGGCAAGAAATCTCTGGCCATCACCGTGCGTCTGCAGCCGACCGACAGCACGCTGAAGGAAAAAGACATCGAGGCGGTGGCGGAAAAGATCATCGCCAAGGTCACCAAGGCAACCGGCGGCGTTCTGCGCGGTTGAAGCGGCTCTAACCCGAAGAGACACGCGCGCCGATGGTGCGCGTGTTTCATTTTGCGAAGAACTCTGCCAGCAGGTCAAAGACTAGCCGAATGCGCCGGCTGGTATGCAGCTCGCGGTGGGTGGTCAGCCAGATCGGGAACCGCAGCGGCTCCATGTCGGGAAGGACGCGCTCCATACCCGGTGTGGCATCGCCCACCGGCTCGGACATGGGCGCGATGCCAAAGCCCTGCCGGGCAAACTCCCATGAGACGATGCCGTTCTGCGACCCTAGCCGGAAGTTTTCTTCGGTCAGATGCAGGCCGATCGGTTCGAAATAGGCGATCATCTGCGCGGTGTCGCCGAAACTGATGAACTCGTGCCGGGACAGGTCCGACAGTGACTTGGGGCGTCCAGCCCGGTTCAGGTAGGCGGTGGCGGCATAGAAATGCCCGTCAGCCTCCTGCACCAGTTTTGCGATCAGGTCGGGCTGGTCGGGGCGGACATGTCGGATGGCGATATCCGCCTCGCGCCGCATCAGATCGCGAATGTCGTTCGCGGCGATCACGTCGATCCGCAGTTTCGGAGCTTGCGCGCGAATCTCGCGAAGCAGATCCGGTAGGATATAGGCCGACATCACGTCGCTTGCGGTGATCCGCACCTGCCCTTCGATCGACTGCGCCTGACCGGACGCGGCCAGCGCAATGCGATCTGCGGCGGCGCCCATGGTCCGGGTGTGCTCCAACAGCTCGATCCCGGCGGTGGTGATCTGAAGTGATCGGCCGACCCGTTCGAACAGCATCACGCCCAGGTCGAATTCAAGCGCGGCGATCTGGCGGCTGAGGGTCGGTTGCGTCTGGTCCAATCGCCGTGCCGCCGCCGAAAGCGAGCCGGTCTCGGCCGTGGCCAGAAAGGCGCGGATATGGTTCCAGTCGAATTTGCGCGGATCATCCATGCATGAATGTATAAGGATTCTGCGAATTTCGGCAATTCACCTTTGAAACGCGTATCACTACCTTGCGCTCAAAGGAGAGCCTACATGACCGCCACAGCCAAATTCTGGGACGGAATCGCCGAGAAATACGCGAAATCCCCGATCCGGGACATGGAGTCCTACGAGCACACGTTGCAACGCACGGTGTCCTATCTGAAGCCGACCGATCAGGTGCTGGAACTGGGCTGCGGAACCGGGCGCACCGCGCTGCGTCTGTCCGGCCATGCGGATACGATCACGGCGAGCGATGTCTCTCCGGGCATGTTGGCCGTGGGCCGCAGGCTGGCGCAAGAGGAGCAGATCGAAAACGTCGTCTTTGTCGAGGCCGACGCGAACCGCCCCCCGAATTGGGCCTATGATGTGGTGATGGCGTTCAATCTGCTGCACCTGATCCGGGATCTGGAGGCGACGCTGGCCGGGGTTCATGAGGTGTTGAAACCCGGCGGTCTGTTCATTTCAAAAACGCCCTGCCTTGCCCAGGGTGGATTGGGGTTCAAGTTCGGCTTGCTGAAGCTGCTGCTGCCGATCATGCAGCTTTTGGGCAAGGCGCCATTCGTTAGTCAATTCGACATCAAGACGCTGGAAACGACCATTGAAAAGGCCGGGTTCGAGATTATCGAAAGCGGGAACTTCCCGGCGAAACCGCCCTCGCGCTATCTGGTGGCCCGCAAACTGTGACGCCAGCGCCGCATCGGCAGGCAACTTCCGCATTGGGCTTTGCGGGTTTGGACAGTAAACAGGGCCAGAAGCAAAATGCGGAGGCTGCAATGGGTTTGAATGTCTACCTGTCGGGCGAGATCCACACGGATTGGCGCGAACAGATCATCGAAGGCGCGCAGGGGCTGGATGTCACGTTCAACGGCCCGGTGACCGATCATGCGGCCAGCGACGATTGCGGGGTCGCCATTCTGGGGGCCGAGCCGAACAAATACTGGCACGACCACAAAGGCGCGATGGTCAACGCGATCCGTACCCGCAAGGGGATCGCCGATGCCGACGTCGTCGTGGTGCGGTTCGGCGACAAGTACAAGCAGTGGAACGCGGCCTTTGACGCGGGCTATGCTGCGGCCCTGGGCAAGTCGATCATCGTGTTGCACGGCCCCGACCATCAACATGCGCTGAAAGAGGTCGATGCCGCCGCGTTGGCGGTGGCCGAGGAGCCCCGTCAGGTGGTCGAGATTCTGCGCTATGTGCTGACCGGGAAACTGCCTGGTTGATGGCACGGAATGCCGACGCCGCTTGCAAGGCGGCGACGGCGTGATCCCTTACCCGCGCGGAGGCGTGACCAGACCCTTTTGAACCGCGGGCCGGTCCAGGAACCGGTTCAGATAGGCGATGGTGTTGCGATGATCGTCCCAGCCGACCAATTTTTTGGCGCCGTAGAAATCAAGGCCGCGCAGCCACGGGGCCAAAGCGATATCGGCAATTGAGTACTCACCGGCGATCCAGTCCTGCCCGTGCAACTGGGTCTCGATGACATTCAGCAGCCGTTTGGCCTCGTTGATATACCGCTCGCGCGGGCGCGGGTCTTCGATCGCGCTGCCGGCGAACTTGTGGAAGTAACCCAGTTGCCCGAACATCGGGCCCACGCCGCCCATCTGAAACATCAGCCATTGCGTGATCCGATACTTGTCGGCCGTGTTCTGGCCGAGGAACTTGCCGGTTTTCTCGGCCAGGTACAGCAGGATCGCACCACTTTCGAACAGCGCCAAGGGCTGTCCGTCCGGGCCGTCAGGATCGATGATCGCCGGAATCTTGTTGTTTGGGTTCAGCGAAAGAAACTCGGGGCTTTTGACGTCGGCGTCTGACAGGGTGACCCTGTGCGCCTCGTAAGGCAGGCCGGTTTCTTCGAGCATGATGGACACCTTCACGCCGTTCGGCGTCGGGAAGGAATAGAGTTGGATCTGCTCTGGCGAATGCGGGGGCCATTTGGTCATGATCGGGAAGGTGGCGGTGTCCAGCATGGCAAGCTCCTTGTTCGGGTACTATTGCAAGCTAGGCTTTCGGGGGCGAATTGTTAGATGGCGGTCTGTGCAATCCCGGGCAGCGACTGTTTGCTGAAGCACAGCGGGGAAATCCGGGACATTTCAAACCTAGACCTGTGCGGTTTTATCGCCCAATGTTGCGGAAACCCCGCGCAAAAGTCGCGGGTTTGTTGCTGTTGGAAAGGAGACGCCCGTGGATGAGGTCGTGACGCAGGTAGGGGCATTTGCCCCATTGATCATGAGCGCGGTCAAAGCCCTGATCGTTCTTGTTGTCGGCTGGATAGCCGCTGGCATGATCGCAGGGATCGTTCGCCGCCGAATTAATTCGACCCCGCAAATCGATCCGACTTTGGGGAATTTCGTTGCCAGCACGGTCAAATGGGTGATCCTGGCCATTGTTCTGGTTGCTGTGCTTGGCATCTTCGGGATCGAAGCGACGAGTATCGTTGCCATTCTGGGTGCCGCTTCGCTGGCCATCGGCCTTGCGCTGCAGGGCACGCTCAGCGATCTAGCCGCAGGTGTGATGCTGGTGGTCTTCCGGCCATACAAGCTGGGTCAATTCGTGGATATCGGTGGGACAGCTGGCACGGTGAAGGACCTGAACCTGTTCACGACCGAACTGGTCACGCCCGACAATGTGCAGATCATCGTTCCCAACGGTCAGGCCTGGGGGTCGATCATCACCAACTACTCGGCCCACGACACGCGGCGTGTCGATCTGGTGTTCGGGATCGACTATGGCGACAGTGCGGATGCGGCCATGAAGATCATTCTGGATGTGGCCAAGTCGGACAAGCGCATACACTCGGACCCCGAGCCCTGGGTGCGTGTGACCAACTTGGGAGACAGCTCGGTAGATCTGACCGCGCGGTTGTGGTGCGCGGCCGCCGACTATTGGGACGTCAAGTTTGATCTGACCAAGGCCGTCAAGGAGGCCTTTGACAGCAAGGGCATTTCGATTCCCTACCCGCACTCGGTGGAAATCCACAAAGAGGGCTGAATGCTCCCGCCCGTCCGTCGGGCATTGGAAATGCCCTTCTCCGGTTGGGCCAAGCGCCGCGCAGATGCGCGGCGCTGTTGCGTTTCGATCAGGCCTTGACGACCATTGCGGGCGAAACCACGTCGATCCCCAGTGCCTTGCCTACGGCATAGTAGGTCAACTGGCCGGCATGCACGTTGAGGCCCGCCAGAAGGTGGGGATCGTCCTGACATGCCTGTTTCCAGCCCTTGTCGGCCAGCGCCAGCATGAACGGCATTGTTGCGTTCCCCAGCGCGATGGTCGAGGTCCGTGCCACCGCACCCGGCATATTGGCCACGCAGTAGTGCATGATGCCATCGACCTCATAGATCGGATCGGCGTGTGTCGTTGCCTTGGAGGTTTCGAAACAGCCGCCCTGGTCGATGGCAACGTCGACAAGCACAGCGCCCGGCTTCATGGTCGACAATTGCTCGCGGGTGATCAGTTTCGGGGCGGCCGCGCCCGGGATCAGAACGGCCCCGATCACCATATCCGCCGACTGGATCAGCTCGGCCGTAGCACCGGCGGTCGAGTACTGGTTCTTGAACCGGCCACCGAAGACGTCGTCCAGATAACGAAGGCGCGGCAGCGAACGGTCCAGAACGGTCACATCAGCGCCCATGCCCGCCGCCACCTGAGCCGCATGCGTGCCGACGACGCCGCCACCGATCACGACAACCTTGGCCGGGCCCACACCGGGGACGCCGCCCATCAGAACGCCGCGCCCGCCATTGGCTTTTTGCAGGGTCCACGAACCCACTTGCGGGGCCAGACGACCTGCGACTTCGGACATCGGGGCAAGCAGCGGCAGACCACCGTTGGAATCCGTCACCGTTTCATAGGCGATCGCCGTGCAGCCCGAGGCCAGCAAATCGTGGGTTTGCTCAGGGTCGGGCGCAAGGTGCAGGTAGGTGAACAGCAGCTGGCCTTCGCGCAGCATCTTGCGCTCGACCGCTTGCGGTTCCTTGACCTTGACGATCATGTCGGCGGTCGCGAACACCTCTTCCGCGGTGTCCACGATGCGCGCGCCTGCGGCGACGTAGGCGTCGTTGTCAAAGCCTGAACCCAGCCCGGCGCCGGTTTCGATGATGACCTCGTGACCACGGGCAACCGCTTCCTGCGCGGCGTTGGGGGTCATGCCGACGCGGAATTCCTGCGGTTTGATTTCCTTTGGGCAACCGATTTTCATGGGGCTCTCCATTCATAAACTGCACAAATTATGTGCAGAAAGCGGCGCAATTTCTGTGAAACTCGGTGCGCAGATGCGCTAATATCTGGGAAATTTTTCGATGAAATGAGAAAATCATGCAACGGATGTGCGTGAATGTCACTTGATGCGACTGACCGAAAGATTCTGGCGGCCCTTCAGCGCAAGGGGCGAATGTCGAACGCGGAACTGTCCGAGCAGGTCAACCTTTCACCGTCGGCCTGCCATCGCCGGGTCCAGCGGCTTGAGGCGGAAGGCTATATCCGGGATTATGTCGCGCTGTTGAATGCGCGCAAACTGGGGGTGCCGACAACCGTATTCGTCGAAATCACATTGCAGGGTCAGGCCGAGGAGGTGCTCGAGGCCTTCGAGCGGGCGGTCCGGCGCATTCCGGACGTTCTGGAGTGTCACCTGATGGCCGGGTCGGCGGATTATGTTCTGAAGGTGGTCGCCGAAAACACCGAGGATTTTGCGCGCATCCACCGCCAGTATCTGTCGCGCCTGCCCGGAGTTGCGCAAATGCAAAGCTCGTTCGCCCTGCGGACCGTTTTCAAGACGACCGCACTGCCTGTTTGACCCTGGTGCGGCAGTCTTGCCGATGCGGTTGTATCTGCCGTTGAGCCGGTTCAATATTGGCCTTCGGGGCGGGAAACAGGTCGGCATGACATTGGCCGGTTACACGTACCCGATATGGTCCGAGACTGTTGAAAGATAAGGAGCAGGCCCTTGGCTGAAGACTATGAGAACACAGTCGACGATTGGCTGGAAGCCGAGTTGCAGGACACACTGGACGAGGATTTTGAGATCGAGTTCAGTGAACCCATGCTGTCGATGGAGGTTCGCAAGATCTATCGCGAACAGCATCCTGAAATGCTGGATCGCAAGGTCTATTTCCGCAACCTGTTGCGCCTGCAGGCCGAGCTGATCAAGGTTCAGGACTGGGTGCAGCATACCGGCGCCAAGGTTTGCATCCTGTTCGAAGGGCGCGACAGCGCTGGAAAGGGCGGGGTAATCAAGCGGATCACCCAACGGCTGGACCCGCGGGTTGCACGTGTCGTTGCTTTGCCTGCCCCCAGCCGGCGCGAGCAGAGCCAATGGTATTTTCAACGCTATGTGCCGCATTTGCCGGCGGCGGGTGAGATCGTTCTGTTCGACCGGTCGTGGTACAACCGGGCGGGCGTCGAACGGGTGATGGGCTTCGCCACCGAGGCCCAGGTCGAGCAGTTCTTTCAGGATGTTCCTGAATTCGAGCGCATGTTGGTTCGGTCGGGGATCATTTTGCTGAAATACTGGTTCTCGATCACGGACGAAGAACAGCAACTGCGCTTTCTGATGCGAATCCACGATCCGATGAAGCAGTGGAAACTGTCACCGATGGACTTGGAATCGCGGATCCGCTGGGAAGACTATACCAAGGCCAAGGAAGACATGCTGTTCCGAACCAACATTCCCGAGGCCCCCTGGTACATTGTCGAAGGCAACGACAAAAAGCGGGAAAGGTTGAACTGCATGGAGCATATTCTGACCAAGATTCCGTACGAAGAGGTACCCCACGAAAAGGTCACTCTGCCGGATCGGAAATACAATCCCGAGTATGAACGGCGGGTTCTGCCGGACGAATTGTACGTGCCCAAGATTTATTGAAACGACAAACCCCCGGGCGATGCCTCGGGGGTCGTCAAATAGTGTCATCCAAAGCTGGCCGAGGAAGATCTTAGAGCAGACCTTCGCGCTGGGCTTTCTTGCGTGCCAGTTTACGGGCACGGCGGATCGCTTCAGCTTTCTCGCGCGCTTTTTTCTCGGACGGTTTCTCGAAATGTTGCTTCAGCTTCATTTCACGGAACACGCCTTCGCGCTGCAGCTTTTTCTTCAGGGCACGAAGCGCCTGATCGACATTGTTGTCGCGAACACTAACCTGCATGTGGTTGTCACCACCTTTCTAGATAGAGTTGCAAGGAAATTGCAGGAGTTGGCCGTATAGCAAAGCGGACCTAACTTGTCTAGTACTGGGCCCAACAGTCGGAGGACCGCCATGACCGTGACCTATGAAGATGCAAAACAGCAATTGCTGGACGCAATTCTGACCCATATTCCTTTTGATGGTTGGTCCGAAGAGAGCTTTCGCGCGGCCATTGCCGACTGCGATCTGGACGAAGGTCTGGCCCGGATCATCTGCCCGCGGGGCGCCGTGGATCTGGCGCTCGCATTTCACGCCCGCGGGGACGCCGAGATGCTTGAACGGCTGAAGTCAGAGGACCTGAGCGACCTGAAGTTCCGCGACAGGATTGCCGCCGCGGTGCGCTTCCGCCTGCAGGCGGTCCCCGACAGGGAGGCGGTGCGCCGAGGTGTGGCTTTGTTTTCGTTGCCGTCATATGCAGCAGATGGCGCCAAAGCGGTCTGGGGCACCTGTGACCTGATCTGGGATGCGCTGGGCGACACTTCGGATGATGTCAATTGGTACACCAAACGCGCGACACTGTCGGGTGTGTATTCCTCGACCCTGTTGTTCTGGTTGGGCGATGACAGCCCGGACCACCAGCGCACATGGGAATTCCTGGATCGCCGCATTGCGGATGTGATGCAGTTCGAGAAGCTCAAGGCGCAGGTGAACAACAATCCGCTGTTCAAACCTTTTCTTGCGGTTCCCAACTGGCTGGCAGGTCAGGTCCGGGCGCCAGTTAGGATGCGGGCCGATCTGCCGGGTCTTCTGAACCCGCGCAAGTAACCGCCTCTTGCTGCTGGGCCTTTTCCGATTCGCCTGATACCCATTGCGCAAAGGAGTTTTGCCAATGCCCCAGATGATGCGCGCCATTGAGATCACCACGCCCGGAGGTCCGGACGTTCTCAAGTTGACGGAACGCCCCATGCCCGAGCCGGGTCACGGTCAGGTGGTTCTGAAAGTGGCCTATGCCGGCGTCAACCGCCCGGACGCTCTGCAGCGGGCCGGGGCCTATGATCCGCCGCCGGGGGCCAGCGACCTTCCCGGGCTTGAGGCTTCGGGCGAGGTGGTGGCCATCGGGTCCGGCGTCTCGGGGTTGGCACTGGGGGATCAGGTCTGTGCGTTGTTGCCTGGCGGCGGGTATGCCGAGTACGTGGCGACACCGGCGGCACACTGCCTGCCTGTGCCCTCGGGCCTGAGCCTGAAACAGGCCGCCTGCCTGCCCGAAACCTTTTTTACGGTCTGGTCAAACGTGTTCACTCGCGGCGGGCTGAAGGCTGGCGAACGGTTCCTTGTACATGGTGGATCGAGCGGGATCGGCACCACGGCCATTCAGCTGGCCAACGCTTTCGGAGCCCGGGTCTTCGTGACGGCCGGTTCGGACGAGAAATGCCAGGCCTGTCTGGACCTGGAGGCCGAGAGGGCGATCAACTACAAGTCCGAGGATTTTGTTGCTGCCATGCGGGCCGAAGGTGGGGCGGATCTGATTCTCGACATGGTTGGCGGCGATTACATCCCTCGCAACGTCAAGGCGTTGGCCGAAGATGGCAGGCTGGTTCAGATCGCGTTTCTGCAAGGACCCGTCGTCGAGTTGAACTTTGCGCTGATGATGGTCAAACGCCTGACCCTGACTGGCAGTACGCTGCGGCCACAGAGCGATCTGGCCAAAGCACGCATCGCGCAGGATCTCCATGAGGCGGTCTGGCCGCTGCTTGAGGCTGGAAAAGTTGCCCCGGTCATGGACAGCGAATTTGATCTGGCCGATGCCGCCGCTGCACATGCCCGCATGGAAAGCTCCGGCCACATTGGCAAGATCGTCTTGAAAGTATCAGGCTAGGCATGTCAGCGCGGGGGTTGCCCCGCGCTTTGCTCAGGCGATGGCGCGTCTATAGAGGTGCCATGTCGCGTGCCCCAAGACAGGCATCACTACGATCAGGCCCAAAAGCAGCGGGATCGCACCAAGAACCAGCAGCGCGGCGACGATGAAACCCCAGGTCAGGATCACGGTCGGATTGTGCCGCAGGACCCGGACCGAGGTGACAACGGCCACGGGCAGGCCGACCTTGCGGTCAAGCAGCAACGGGAAGCTGACAACGCTGACGGCCAAGGCCACCAGAGCAAACAGGAACCCAACCGCCGATCCGACGATGATCATGGTCCAGCCGGGGCCGGTGGTCAGAGCCTGTGTCAGAAATTGGCCCAGCGTCTCTGGCGGCTGCGGACCCAGTGTTTCGACATAGATGCCGTGTGCCACCATCAGCCAGACCAGCAATAGCATGACAAGATAAAAGGCCAGTGCCACTATGGCGCCGAACGAGGGGGATCGGAAAACACCCAGCGCGTCCAGCCAGTGAACCTCGTGCCCCTGTTCCCGCCTGCGGCTGATCTCGTACAAGCCCAGTGCAGCGACCGGACCGATCAGCGCAAACCCGGCCACCAGAGGAGCCAGAAGTGGCACCATGTTGGCTTGCATGGCGAATCCGAACATCAAAAGCCCCGCGATCGGGTAGATCAGAACGATGAAAATGGCATCGGCCCGTATCGCCAGAAAGTCCTCGTATCCGGCGCGCAGGCTTTCTCGCAAGTCTTGCAGCGTCAGCGTTTGTACCGTCGGCAGATGCTGGGTGTCAGCGCTGCCGATGCCCGTTACGTTTTCAGCGATGTGATCGCTGGTCGCGCCGAGTTGCTGCGCGGTCCAACTGATCGGGTTTCCGATTGTCTTTGCCATTGTCATCCCTTTCCTTGGCGCAGGTGCGCCGCAGGATGCATCCGGCGAAAAGTTGCCCGTGGCCGGATGACCCGGCAACGCCTGACCCTAGTGTACCACAGTTTTTTCCAATCCTGGTTCACCCTTGCGAGATCGCCGGATTGCCCTGCGGCGCCGAAGTGATAGCTTGGATCCAGGCAAAAGGAGGTCAGCATGCAGAAAACGGCGCGTACCGTAGTCATTCACGAAACCGGCGGCCCCGAGGTGCTGAAGATCGAGGATAGACCGTTGGGTGACCCGGGACCGGGTGAAGTTCGGATCCGCCATCACGCCTGCGGTCTGAATTTTATTGATGTCTACCAGCGGACCGGTCTGTATCCGATGGAACTGCCGCACGCGCTGGGAATGGAAGCCGCCGGGGTGATCGAGGCGGTCGGCGAAGGCGTGACGCATCTGAAACCGGGCCAGCGGGCGGCCTATGCAGCGGTGCCGGCCGGTGCCTATTGCGAAGCGCGGGTGATGCCCGCGTCGCAGGTGTGTCCCTTGCCCGGCGGAATCTCATTCGAGACCGCGGCGGCCATGATGCTCAAGGGCTTGACGGTTGAATACTTGTTTCACCGCACCACGCCGCTGAAACGTGGTGATACGGTTCTGTTCCATGCCGCCGCCGGGGGTGTCGGCCTGATCGCGTGCCAGTGGGCCAAATCCGAAGGCATCAAGCTGATCGGCACGGCCGGGACCGATGACAAGTGCCGTCTGGCCCAGTTCAACGGTGCCACACACTGCATCAACTACCGGACCGAGGATTTTGCGTCCCGCGTGGCCGAGATTACCGGCGGAAAAGGGGTCGATGCGGTCATGGACTCTGTCGGTGCCGATACGTTCGAAGGGTCGCTGGACTGCCTCAAGCCATTGGGGATGATGATTTCCTTCGGCAATGCGTCTGGACCCGTGCCACCATTCAACATCGGCATTCTTGGGCAGAAAGGGTCGTTGAAGATCACCCGGCCGACGCTGTTCACCCATATCGCGGACCATTCCGTGTGTCAGGCCATGGCCCGGCGCCTGTTCGGCAAGGTGGCGGGCGCCGAGGTCAAGATTCACATCGATCAACGCTTTGAACTGGATCAGGTTGCCGAGGCGCACCGCGCATTGGAGGCGCGGCAGACAACCGGAAGCACGATCCTGGTGCCATGAAAAAGGCCCGGCACGCTGTGCCGGGCCCGTTCGATTCTGCGCAAGAGATCAGAAGCGGTATGCCGCCCGGATCTGAAACGTGGTTGCATCCACGTCGACACCGGTCGAGTTGAAATTGTCGAACTCGTGGTACAGCAGCTCGCCCGCGATGCTGACGTTCGGCGCGACGATCTGTTCATAACCGGCGCCGATGAACCATCCATCGTCGCTGCCCAGCGTGTCGGTTCCCGCATCTGCGTAACCGGCGACACCATACAACAGCCCCTGCGGGTTGACCTTGTAGCCGGCGCGGGCTTTCAGCCGCCAGACGTCTTCGACCGTTGCGGCACCCGAAAGGTCGACATCAGACCAGTCATAGTCAAAGCCGCCACCCACGACCCAGTCGCCCAGATCATAGTCGTAACCAAGGATGAGACCGCCGATGGCCCCGTCTCCGTCCACACCGGACAGGCTGGTGCCGATATCCGCGTAGCCGACCTGCGCACCCGCATAGAACCCGGTCCAATCGCCCGAGGACTGCGCCATGGCGGTGCCGGCTGCAAAAGTTGCAACGGTGGTCAAAAGTGCCAGTTTGCTCGTCATCTTGCTATCCTTTCGTTGGAAGTTATCTGCCTCGGCCCTTGGTTGGCCTGAAGGTTTGTATTGATCATTACGTTCCGGTCGGTGGGCCGGATCATTGGTTTTTCGCTGTGATTCCGACCCGGATTTCCGCAAGGTCGGCGTCTGGCCGCCCTATTGGAGTGTTGTTCTGATCAGATAGGTTCGGGGTCGTGGGGCTTCAAATCACGATCGGCGGCAGAAGCATTCTGCCGCCGATCCTTACCGCCAATTCAGCAGATTATTGCTGCAGTTCGGCCGGATCCTTGTCGGCGATCGTTTCCCAGTTGACGCTGGCTTTCTCGATGAAGCCGGGGATGTCGCCTTCCCAACGCTGCTGGATGTCTTCCGACAGGTTCAGGTACAACTTGTTGTCCACGATCTTCCAGTAGGTCGGATCGCCGTCAAACTTGAACCCCATGGCCGCTCCGAAGGCGCAGTAGCCGCCGTAGGCCGGCAGGTAGGCCTCGGGATTGGCTTCGAACGCGGCCTTGTTCTCTTCGGTGGCAAAACGGTACAGCGCATCGTTGTGCAACGCAGTGATCTTGTAGCTGCCTTTGGTCGGCTCGCCTTCAGTGAAATACGCCACCGGGTCGTAACCCTGCATCGCCAAACCGGTCGACGAGGCGTTGATTTCTACCCCGGCCGCCAGGGCCGAGCTTGCGATTGCCACAGACAGCGCAACGCCGCCCAACAGGGATTTGATCTTGTTCATGGTTCCACCTTTCGTGATCGGGCTGCCCGGCATGTCCAAGCGCGGGCGTTTCAGCACCGAAATTGCGTTTCGTGCACCCGGTAATTGAGCGTCACGAAAACTCAGGTGGGAAAGGCGTCGATCACGTTCAAAGCAATCAAACGTGAATGTGCAGAAATACCAGGCGGTCTGTTCGCAAGCGCAGATCGGTCCGCGGTTCAGCTGTCGGGTACCAGGGCCAGAACAAAGCGTACGACCTTGGCGGCAGGCATCTCGCAGGGGCGCAGCAAAGCGCCGCTTTGATCAGTCAGGTACAGGTTCATACTGATGTAGTCCGCACCACCCCGTTCATGGGCGACCAGCTTGTGCGATTTGCCGCCGGCCATCGCCAGCCGCGTGACCGAATAGCTTCGACCGTTTGCGGTTCCGGTGAACGAACCCGCCGGCAAGGCAAAGAATGCGTCCAAAAAGTCGGCCGGCGCGGTCACGATTTCCCGATCTTGGGCTCTGTTCCTGCCTTGATGCGGGCCAGGTTTTCGCGGTGGCGCCAGTAAATCAGCAGCGTCAGAACGACGCCCAGCAAAAAGGTCGACCCGTCCGTCAGGATCATAACCCATGTTGTCGACAGCGCTGCCGCGGCCAGCGCGCCGAGGGACGAGATCCGCCAGATCGCAGCAGCGACCAGCCATGTCAGACAACACGCAACGCCCACCCGCCAGTCCAGTGCCAGCCACAGGCCCAGGAACGTTGCCACGCCCTTGCCGCCCTTGAAGCTCAGCCAGACTGGATAGCAATGGCCGACAAAGGCCGCCAGCGCCGCGACCTGGGCGGCATCGTCGCCGGCCAGTGCCCGGGCCAGCAGGACCGCGACCGCGCCTTTGCCGGCGTCGAACAGAAGAGTCAGTGCCGCCGCCGCCTTGCTGCCGGTGCGCAACACGTTGGTGGCACCAATATTGCCGGAACCGATCTGGCGCAGGTTGCCCAGCCCCATCACCCGCGCAACGATCATGCCATAAGGCACCGACCCCATCAGGTATCCGATCGCGGCCCAGATAATCAGTTGGGTCGTCGAGCTGTCGAAAACGGGCATCAGGATCTCCGGAAAATTTCTTTGCCTGCAACGTAGGTTGCGGTGACCTTACCCTGCATCCGCTGTCCGTCAAACGGGGTGTTCTGCGATTTCGATTTCAGCGTGAACCGGTCCAGCACGAAGGGCACATCCGGGTCGAACAGAACCAGATCGGCCGGGGCGCCCGCGCTCAGGCGGCCGCAGTCCAGCCCCAGTCGTTTCGCCGGATTCAGTGTCATGGCCCGGAACAGGGTCGGCAGGTCCAGTTGATCGGCATGATAAAGGCGCAGCGCGGCCGGCAGCAGGGTTTCCAACGCCACCGCGCCCGAGGCCGCCTCTTCGAACGGGAGGCGTTTGCTTTCCTCGTCCTGCGGCGTGTGCATCGAGCTGATCGTGTCGATCAGGCCGGACCGCACGGCCTCGATCACCGCCTGCCGGTCATCCTCGGAGCGCAGCGGCGGCTTGACCTTGAAGAAGGTGCGATAGTCCGCCACGTCCAGCTCGTTCAGCGTCAGGTGATGGATCGAGGTGCCGGCGGTGATGTCCAGCCCGTTGCGTTTGGCCCGTTCCAGTGCGGGCAGGGCGCGGGCCGTGGTGATCTGATCGGCGTGATAGGCCGCGCCGGTCATTTCAAGCAAGGCGATGTCGCGGTCCAGCCCCATGCGCTCGGCCATGGGCGAAACGGCGGGCAGACCGCGCAGGGCGGCGAACTTGCCGCTGGTGGCCGCGGCGCCATGGCTCAGGCCCGGGTCCTGTGGGTGGGCGATGACAAGCGCGCCGCAGGCCCGGGCATAGGTCAGCGCGCGGGAAAATACCTTGGTGTCCGTCACCACATGGTCGCAGTCTGTAAAAGCCACCGCGCCCGCATCCATCAGAAACCCGATCTCGGTCATCTCGCGCCCGTCGCGGCCCTTGGTCAGAGCGGCCATGGTCAGCACGTTGACGGGCGTGTCGGCCTGCGCGCGTCGGGTGACGAATTCGAGCGTTTCCGGCGTGTCGATCGCAGGCAGGGTGTCGGGGCGGGTGACCATTGTGGTCACGCCTCCGGCCGCGGCGGCAAGACCCGCGGATTTGTAGCTTTCCTTGTGCCGCTCGCCCGGCTCGCAGACCTTGACGCCGATATCGACGATGCCGGGGGCCAGACACTGACCGCCGCAATCGATCACCTGCGCGTCCGTCTCGGGCGCCGGACCGTCGCCGCTGGCCACGATGCGCCCGTCGGCCACATGCAGCCAGCCCAGCGCGTCGGTTCCGGCTTCGGGGTCGATCAGGCGGGCGTTGGTGAAGATCAGGTTGGTCATGCCATTGCCCTTTCAATCGCGGCTTTGGTGGCGGCCGGGTCGGCCTGGTACTTGATCAGGTGCTTGTCGCCGCCTTTGGTGACGATCTGCACGAAGCTGCCCATGATATTCACGGCCGCGATCTGGTTCAGCGGCACGCTGCGCCCGCCGGGTCCGGTCAGGGTGGTGTCGGTCATCTGCCAGTTGGCCACCAGTTCCTCCGAGGCCAGGTACCACGCCCGGACGCCCACCGCCGCCAGACCGGCCGGGGCGCCGGTCCAGACATAGGGATTTCCGATCAGCCACAGCACGAGCATCGCCCCCGCCATCGCGCCGGCGGCCAGCCACGCGTTGGTGCGGACATAGGCGCCCTTGTCCGGTGCAAAGGTCACAGGATCAGCCACAGGGCACCTCCGATGACCAGCAGGATGATTAGGGCAAGCACGGCCGATCCCGTCCGGCGGGGTTGCTCGCTCGAAACCGGGTTCGGCGCGGCCGAGTATGGCCGTGCGCTTTCGGTTTCGATGGTGCCGCCGCTCCAGTTCGTGGCCTCTTCGGTGTAAAGGCCGATCAGGCGCAGGCGCGGGTCGGGGTTCAATGTGGCCGCGCGCCCAGCCAAAGCGGCGCTGCGCAGCACCAGAACCCAGCCGTCGACCGACTCCAGCCTGGCCCTGTCCAACTGGTCCTCGGACACGCCGCAGCCCTCGCTGAGATAGCCGTAGAGGCCCAGATCCTCGAGGTCGGAAACCGGAAACACGTCGATCTGCTGGGGGTCCAGCCCCGAGACGCCCAGAACCTGATCCACCGCGCCGGGTTCGCGCAGGAACTTCGCCTCTTCGGGGCGCATGTCTAGCGCGAACAGGCGGATCACGCCGCGCTCACCAGCGGAAAGGGTCAGATCGCTCATGCTGCCTCCTTCAGGTTGCGGGCCAGCAACTCCATCGCGGCCATGCGCACGGCGACGCCCATCTCGACCTGTTCCTGGATGACCGAGCGGTTGATGTCATCGGCCAGCGTCCCGTCGATCTCGACCCCGCGGTTCATCGGGCCGGGATGCATCACGATGGCGTCCGGCTTGGCCAGCGCCAGCTTGGCGGCGTCCAGACCATAGCGGTGATAGTATTCCCGTTCCGAAGGGATGAACCCGCCATCCATCCGCTCTTTCTGAAGGCGCAGCATCATCACCACGTCCACGTCGCGCAGGCCCTCGGTCATGTCGTCATAGATCTCGGCCCCGAATTCGGCGAATTGCGCGGGCACTAGCGTCGGCGGGCCGATCAGGCGGATGCGGTTTTCCATCTTGCCCAGCAGGATCAGGTTCGACCGAGCCACACGGGAATGGGCGACATCCCCGCAGATCGCAACGTTCAACCGGTGCAGCCGCCCCTTCGCCCGGCGGATGGTCAGCGCATCCAGCAGCGCCTGCGTGGGGTGCTCGTGCCGCCCGTCGCCGGCATTCAGAACCGCGCAGTTGACCTTCTGCGCCAGCAGGTCCACCGCGCCCGAATGCGGATGCCGTACCACCAGCAGGTCGGGATGCATAGCATTCAGTGTCATCGCCGTGTCGATCAAGGTCTCGCCCTTCTTGATCGAGCTGGCCTGCATCGCCATGTTCATCACATCCGCACCCAGCCGCTTGCCCGCCAGTTCGAAACTGGCCTGCGTGCGGGTCGAGTTCTCGAAGAACATGTTGATCTGGGTCAGCCCCGCCAGAACGTCCGAGTGCTTGGCCGATTGCCGGTTCAGATCGACGTATTTTTCGGCCAGGTCCAGAATGGCGGTGATGTCGGATTGGGACAGATGCTCGATGCCAAGTAGGTGACGATGGGCGAAACGCATGGGCCGGGCTCCTGTCTGACAGTCGCGCCGCTTATAGAAAGCGCAGCGCGTCGGGGCAACTGGAGTCAGTCCCCGTCGGGCAGTTTCTCGCATCCGCCTTCGGGCAGGCACCGCTCGCCGGGTCTGCACCACTTGCCGTATCCGCAATCGACGGCCTTTCTGGGCACGCAGCCCTGATTGGCCGAGCACTTGAACCCGGTGCGGCATTGCGATCCGGTCTCTTCGCACAGGTACCAACCGGGGCGGGTGCAGCCGCCGCCCGGCAGGCAGGTCGAGCCTGCTGCGCAGGTCCGCCCGTCGTCGCAGGGCGTTGCAGGTTGCGGAGAGGGGTCGAAGTCGGGCGAACTGCGCTCGCATTCGCCGCGCGCGTTGCAGAAGGTCCCGCTGGGGCAATCCAGCCGCGAGGCGCATTTGTTCGCGCCCGCGGGCGCACATCGGGTGCCCCCGGCCACGCATTTCTCGAACGGCCCGCAGGACCGCCCGCCGCCGCAATAGGTGCCCCCGGCCTGAATGCAGAACCCGTCATAGCTGCAGCGTTGGCCGGCCGAGCAGCATTTCAGACCGCACTGAAACTGGCCTCCACGGCATTGGCCTTGATTGTTGAGAAACGACTGTGCCTCCGACCCGCCGGGCAGCAGGGCGAACAGAGTGATCAGCAGAAGGCCCAGGGTTCGCGTCATGACGGGGACCATCGTCGGCCCGGCAATGCGCCAAGGCAAGGCCAATTTGCTTTCCCTTCCCGCAAAGCTGAGTAGATTGATGGTCATGGAATCGGCCCTTGACCCCTACACCGCGCGTGCCCTGCTGGAATGGCAGGTTGAGCTGGGCGTAACCGACGCGATCGTCGACGCACCGGTTGACCGCTATGCATTGCCGGATACCGCGCCAAAGGTCAAAAAACCCGCCGCAGCGCAGCCCGCAGTGCAGAAGCCCGCCAAGGCCGATCCGGTGGTCGAGGCAAAAAAGGCTGCGTCTGCGGCATCGTCTCTGGATCAGCTGCGCGCCGCTCTGGAGGCGTTCGAACACTGCGATCTGAAGCGTGGCGCGCGACAATTGGTCTTTGCTGATGGGACACCCGGTGCGCGGGTCATGATCGTCGGCGAGGCCCCGGGCCGTGAAGAAGACCGCGCTGGAAAGCCGTTCGTTGGCCGCGCTGGGCAGTTGCTGGATCGGATGCTGGCCGCGATCGATTTGGACCGCGCCAAGAACGTCTACATCACCAATGTTCTGCCGTGGCGTCCGCCGCAGAACCGGGACCCGCGGCCGGACGAGATCGCGATGATGCAGCCGTTTTTGGAACGGCACGTGGCCCTCTCCAAGCCAAAGGTCCTGGTGGTGATGGGCAACATCGGCTGCCAGGCGGTTCTGAACAAGCGCGGCATTACGCGTCTGCGCGGGCAGTGGGATCAGGCGCTGAATCTGCCGGTTCTGCCCATGCTGCACCCCGCCTATCTGCTGCGCCAGCCCCATGCCAAGCGCCAGGCCTGGGCCGATCTGTTGGATCTGCGCGCATATCTGGAGAACAAGGGATGAAGGTTCTGGCCTTTTCCGACCTGCACATGGCCCGCAATCGGGCTGCGGAACTGGTGGCAGCCAGCGTCGAAGCTGACCTGGTGATCGGCGCGGGTGATTACTGCAACATGCGTCAGGGGCTGGACGAGGCGATGGATATGCTTTCCGGCATATCCGCGCCGATGGTTCTGGTTCCCGGCAACGCCGAAAGCGCCGAGGAACTGGCGGCGGCCGTGCCGGACGGCGTGCATGTTCTGCACGGAACAGGCATGACCGTGGACGGGCTGCGCCTGTTCGGACTTGGCTATGGCGTACCGGTCACGCCATTTGGTGACTGGTCTTGCGACCTGACCGAAGCCGAGGCCGCAGAGCTGCTCAATCGCTGCGCGTCGGCCGACATCCTGATCACGCATGCCCCGCCCAAGGGCAAAGGCGACCGGACCTCGCAGGGGCAGTCGATCGGATCGAGCGCGGTGCGCGACGCGGTGGAACGGATTCAACCTGACTTTGCTCTGTGCGGTCATATCCACGACAGCTGGGGTTATCGCGGCGAGATCGGTCGCACCCGGATCGCGAATCTGGGGCCCAAGGTGAATTGGTTCGAGGTCGATCCATGATCGAATACGCAACGCTGTTGACCTTCATCCCAGCCGCCATAGCGCTGAACATGACGCCGGGGGCTGACATGATGTTCTGTTTCGGGCTTGGGCTGCGGTCCGGTGCCCGATCGGCCATCGTGGCCAGCGCAGGTGTTTCGACCGGTCTGATGGTTCATGTTCTGCTGGCTGGGCTGGGACTTGGCGCGGCGGTCGCGGCTATGCCCTGGCTGTTCGACGTCATTCGCTGGCTGGGCGTGGCCTACCTGCTGTATCTGGCCTGGGGCACCATCCGGAACGGTGCGGTCCGGACTGACGCTCCAATGCAGCCTTCGGGCCATGCCTTTCGCGAGGGGATGCTGGTCAACATGACGAATCCCAAGATCATTCTGTTTGTTCTGGCTTTCATCCCGCAATTCGTATCGCCGGCCAACGGATCGGTTCTGGCTCAGTTTCTGCTGCTGGGCGCGATCATCGCTGTGGGCGGGTTCGTCGTGAATGCCCTGGTGGGGTCATTTGCCGGCGGCGCCGGGCGAGCGCTGATTTCAAGCCCGCGGGCTTCGCGAATTCTCGGCTGGGTCAGCGGCGGCGTGTTCGTTGCTCTGGCGGCCCGGCTGGCCATTATGGAAAGAGCCTGACACGACATGTCCCGAATTGATGAGACTATGGAATTCATCCCCATCCGCATCGCTGTTCTGACCGTATCGGACACGCGGTCACTGGCCGAAGATCGTTCGGGCCAAACCTTGGTCGACCGGATCGAGCGTGCGGGGCACACCGTGGCCGACCGCAAGATCATTCAGGACGAGCGCGCCCAGATCGCCGAGCAGTTGCGGGCGTGGGTCGCCGACCCCGAGATTGACGTGGTGATCTCGACCGGCGGCACCGGCTTGACCGGGCGCGATGTCACGGTCGAGGCGCATCGCGATGTCTACGAAAAGGAAATCGAGGCTTTTGGCACCGTCTTCACCCTGATTTCGATGGAGAAGATCGGAACCTCGGCAGTACAGTCGCGGGCCACAGGTGGCGTCGCCGGCGGAACCTATCTGTTTGCCCTGCCGGGCAGCCCGGGGGCCTGCAAGGATGCCTGGGACGGCATTTTGGAAAAACAGCTGGATTATCGCCACCGGCCCTGCAATTTCGTGGAAATCATGCCCAGATTGGACGAACATCTGCGACGGAAGTAGACTGGTCGTACGTTTAACGGCTCATAACCGCCTTGTGGGTTGGTATTTTTTCCGGCCCGGCTACCTATTTATAGACGGCGTCCCGTTGCAACCGGAGTGAAAGATCTATGCGATTTCTGCGGCAGAGCCTCATCGGTGTCTTTCTGGCATCCCTGATGCTTGCGCTGTTGATTGTCGCGGCGCAGATGATCACCGGCGCCGTGCAAGAGGTCATGACCCGCGACAACAAACCCCCGCAGGCGCGCGAACGCGTGTTCGCCGTCACGGTTCAGAGGGCCGAGCCACAAACCGCCACCCCCTATCTGGAAGCATTTGGCGAAGTTCAAAGCCGCAGGCGTCTGGAGTTGCGGGCGGCGCTGGGCGGCCGCGTCATCGGGCTGGCGGAAAACTTCGAGGATGGAGGGGTTGTGCGCGCAGGCGAAGTTCTGGTCGAGCTGGACCCGGCCGATGCGCAGGCGGCGCTGGACCGGGCGCGGTCGGACCTGCTGGATGCCCAGTTTGAAGAACGCGATGCCGAACGCGCCCTGCTTTTGGCACAGGATGAATTGAAGGCCGCCGAGTCCCAATCGGATCTGCGGGAACGGGCCCTGCAGCGTCAGAAGGATTTGCTGGACCGTGGCGTGGGCGCGACAGCCAGCGTTGAAGAGGCCGAATTGGCCGCGGCCTCGGCCCGGCAAACCGTGTTGTCGCGCCGTATAGCTTTGGCGCAGGCCGAGTCCCGCGTCGATCAGGCAACGACGTTGCTGGCGCGGGCCCGTATCGCTTTGGAATCGGCGGAACGCGATCTGGAAGACATGACCATCCGCGCCCGGTTCGACGGGACGCTGACTGGTGTCACGCTGGTTGAAGGGCGCCTGGTCACGGCAAATGAAAAGCTGGCCGAACTGGTCGACCCGTTCGCGCTGGAGGTCGCGTTCCGTGTTTCGACCGCGCAATACGTGCGGTTGCTGGACGATCAGGGCAAGCTGATCCCGGCACCGGTGACCATCTCGCTTGAGGTGACGGGCACGGACCTGAGCGCCACCGGTCGGATCAGCCGCGACAGCGGGTCGGCCGGCGAGGGCCAGACCGGCCGGTTGCTCTATGCCCGGCTTGATGACGCGCCGGGGTTCAAGCCCGGCGATTTCGTGACCGTTTCGGTCGAGGAACAGCCGCTGGATAATGTCGTGCGTCTCCCGTCTTCGGTTCTGGATGCGCAAGGCACCGTGCTGGTGCTGGGCGACGACGACCGGCTGGAAACGCTCCCGGTCGAGCTGGTACGCCGGCAAGGGGACGAAGTTCTGCTGCGCGGCGCCGGGCTGGAAGGGCGCGAAGTCGTGGTGGGTCGGACCCCGCTGCTGGGGTCGGGGGTCCGCGTGCGCCCGGTTCGCATCGAAGACAGCGCCGCGGTCGAGCCGGACATGGTCGAGCTGACGGACGAGCACCGCGCGCGGCTGGTGGCGCAGGTCGAGGCCAGCGACCGCATGTCCCAGGACGCCAAGACCCGAGTTCTTGCTCAGTTGAGCGAGGCAAAGGTGCCGTCGTCTCTGTTGCGGCGGCTTGAAAACCGGGCCGGGGGATAGGCGCCATGATGCGCGAGATCCCGGGCGCGGCCAGCGGCATCCTCAGCTATTTCACGCGTCACCGGACCATTGCCAACCTTCTGCTGGTGGTCATGCTGGTCCTTGGCGCGGCTTCGGCACCGAACATGCGGGCGCAGTTCTTCCCGGACGTGATCCTGGAACGGGTCAATGTCAACGTCGAATGGGATGGTGCGGGGCCCGAGGATGTGGACAACGGGATTGTTCAGATCCTTGAGCCTGCATTGCTGGCTGTCGAAGGCGTTGCCAGCACCGAGTCGACCTCGCGCGAAGGATCGGCCCGCATCGCGCTGGAATTTGAACCCAACTGGGACATGAGCCGCGCCGTCGAAGAAGTGCGCACTGCGGTCGACAGTGTGACCAACCTGCCTGAGGACGCCGAAGAACCGTCCATTCGGCGGGCCGCGTGGCGAGACCGGGTGACGGATGTTGTCCTCACCGGCCCGATCGAGACCGGGCAGCTGGCCAAATTCACGGATGAGTTGATCAATCGGCTGTTCGCTGCCGGTGTGACGCGGACCACGATCCGCGGCCTTGCCGCCCCACGCATCGTGGTCGAGGTTCCCACCGCGCAGTTGATCGCCAACGACATCACCCTGTCCGAGATCGCCTCGGCGGTCGCGGCCGAGGTCACGGCAAATCCGGCCGGGGACGTGACCGGCGCAAACGCCCGGATCCGCACCGGTGTCGAAAAGCGCACCCCGGAAGAGATCGAGCGCATCGCATTGCGCACCTATCCGGACGGGTCCAAGCTGGTGGTCGGCGATGTCGCGCAGATCCGGGTCGAGGGCGTTACCCGCAATCGCAGCTATTTCGTAGGCGAAAATCCGGCCATGTCCGTCCGGGTGGACCGGTCGAACCTGGGTGACGCGATCGACATTCAGCACACGGTCGAGGATGTGGTCGCCGAGATGCAGGCGAGCCTGCCGGATGGTATCTCGGTCGAGCTGATCCGTACCCGGGCGCAGGCCATCACCGACCGGTTGGACATTCTGATCGACAACGGGCTGGTCGGGCTGGGCTTGGTGGTGTGCCTGCTGTTCCTCTTCTTGAATGCGCGCATCGCATTCTGGGTCGCGGCCGGTATCCCGGTGGCCATGTCGGCGGCCATCGCCTTCATGTATATCGGCGGGCTGTCGATCAACATGGTCTCGTTGTTCGGACTTATCATCACGCTGGGTATCGTGGTGGATGATGCGATCGTGGTGGGGGAACACGCCGATTTCCGGGCCCGCCGGCTGGGCGAGCCACCGGTCGTTGCCGCCGAGCGCGCCGCCCGGCGCATGGCGATGCCGGTTTTTGCGGCCACGGTCACGACCGTGATCGCCTTTTTTGGTCTGACCGCCATTGGCGGACGGTTCGGAGAGCTGATCCGCGACATTCCCTTTACGGTGATCGCTGTACTGATCGCCTCGTTGATCGAGTGTTTTCTAATCCTGCCGAACCACATGGCGCATGCCATCGCACATTCGGCCAAGGAACACTGGTATGACTGGCCCAACCGGGTTGTGAACCGGGGTTTTCGCTGGGTGCGCGACACTCTTTTCCGACCTTTGGTGGCGTGGGCAATCTGGGCGCGATACGTGGTCGTGGCCCTGATGATCGCCATTCTGGCCAGCCAGATAGCGCTGTTCATCAAGGGCGACGTCAATTGGCGGTTTTTCAACGCGCCCGAGCGGGGCTCGGTCACCGGCAATTTCATCATGGCCGAAGGCGCTACCCGTGCCGATACCATCGAAATGATGCACATTCTGCAGCGCGCCACCGAAGAGCTGGGCCAGATCTACGAAGAACGCCACGGTCGCAACCCGATCGACTATGTTCTGGCCGAGATCGGGGGCAGCGCCGGCTATGGCCTTTCCGCCGCCGATGGCAAGGATGGCGATTTGCTGGGCGGTATCTCGATCGAGCTGATCGATGCCGACCTGCGACCTTATTCCAGCTTTGAATTCGTGGGGGAGTTGCAGGAATTCGTGCCGCGCCATCCCAAGGTCGAATTGCTGACTTTCCGCGGCTGGCGCTCGGGTCCGGGTGGTGATGCCATCGACGTGCAGCTTTTCGGCGCGGACGTGAACACACTGAAATCCGCGTCCGAGGCCCTGCAGGCGGAACTGTCGAAATACCCCGAGGTTTCAGCGCTGGAAGACAATCTGGCCTATGACAAGGAAGAGTACATTCTGGATCTGACGGCACAGGGCGAGGCGCTGGGCTTCCGCATCGAAACATTGGGCCGGGTTCTGCGTCACCGTCTGAACGGGATCGAGGCGGCGACATTCCCTGACGGTCCTCGCAGCGCCGAGATCCGGGTCGAACTGCCCGAAAGCGAGCTGACCGCCGATTTCTTGGAACACACGTTGATGCGTTCACCGGACGGGGTTTATGTCCCGCTGGCTGACATCGTCTCGGTCAAGCGCGAGTCTGGGTTCTCGACGGTGCGCCGGGAAAATGGCCTGCGTGTGATCGCAGTGAACGGGGACATTTCCGAGGATGACCCGGCCCAGGCGGCGGAAATCACCCGCGCCATGCGCGAGGAAATCCTGCCTGATATCGCCGCCGAGTATCAGGTCGAGTGGCGCATGGCCGGTCTGAGCGAACAGGAGGACGAGTTCCTGACCGAGGCGCGTACCGGTCTGATCCTGTGTCTGACCGGAATCTACCTTGTTCTGGCGTGGATCTTCGCCAGTTGGACAAGGCCGCTGGTGGTGATGGCGATCATTCCCTTTGGTCTGGTCGGCACCATCTGGGGGCATTACATCTGGGGCGTTCCCCTTAGCATGTTCACGGTCGTCGGCTTGTTGGGCATGACCGGGATCATCATCAATGACTCGATCGTTTTGATAACGACCATTGATGGGTATCAGCAGGATCGCGGGCTGGTGCCCTCGATCATAGAAGGCACCGCTGACCGGTTGCGGCCGGTGATGCTGACCACGCTGACGACGGTGATGGGGCTGGCCCCGTTGCTGTACGAAGGGTCGCAGCAGGCGCAATTCCTCAAACCCACGGTGATCACGCTGGTCTACGGGCTCGGGTTCGGCATGGTGCTGGTGCTGCTCCTGGTTCCCGCGTTGCTGGCGATCCTGAGTGATATTTCTCGCCCGATGACGGCGATGCGCCGCGCCTTGCGGGCGCCAGACAAGGTGGTCCGGGTCGCGGCCGCGGGGACGGGCGGGGCGATGTTCCTCTGGCTGCTGGTCACGATGGTCTGGCCGGTTATGGCCGGCGCGCCGCTGGGTGTGCTGTCCGGGCTGTACGGCGGCGAGGACGGTCTGGCGTTGCTGAGAATGGGGCTGGGAGCGTTCGCGGCCGGTGCGGTTGCCATTCTGGCCGTCAGCCTGATCGTGTCCGGGGCGCTTTATGTCAGGCTTTCATCCCGGGCCAGTGCCTGAGACAGAAGGTCGGGCACCCGGGCGCTCATGGCAAGGCCGCGGTCCAGAACCTGCCGGATTGGAAACCAACGCGCATCCTGCGCATCATCCGCTGCGACCGGAGTGCCGGATCCGAAGCGGCAGGACACGCCGACCAGCAAATAGTGGGCGGTGATCTGTCCGGCCGAATCCCGGACCAGCAGATCAAGGTTGCCCAGATATGCCTGCGGGGTTGCTTCGATACCGGTTTCTTCCATCAACTCGCGCGCGGCGGCCTGCAAGACGGTTTCGCCCCACTCCACATGGCCGCCCGGAAATCCCCAGAGACCGGCATCGGGGGCCTTGCTGCGTTGCACCAGCAGGACATGGCCCTGATCTACGACAACCGCCAGTGCGCCGATCCGGGGAACCTGCTGCATCCGCTCAGCCCGCGCTGCAGCCCAGAATGTCGACCGCGTGTTTGGTCCCCAGAACCGTGATCCGCACGGCGGACCGGTCCAGCGCAAAGGGCTGACCGTCTGGGCTGATCACTTCGGACGTGGCGGTCAGCCGGTTGCCTTGCCGCTTGGTTTCAGTCTGCGAGGCCCACAGGGCCGGATTCCCCGGCTCGATCACCGCAAGTTCGGCACCACCGGCCGAGGGCATGTCGATCTGTACCTGAACCTGCAAACCGTCCGCGGTCGGGCTCAGGCGACAGGCCGCGCTGGTAACGCCAGCTTCGCGCGCAGAGAAGGGCCTTTGCGCAAGCGCAGCCGCGATCGCCGGATTTCTTGCTGCGCCGGCGTCCAGTTCGTGGTCAAATTTCAAAGATGCGGGAATGCAGACATCCTTGCACACTCCCAGATCGACCTCGCCGCGCAACCGGACCGGTTTGGATGCGTCCTTGGGCGTAATCCGAACCGGCAACACAAGCTGTTTTTCGTAGCCGATGGACTTCAGGCCGTTCTGGTCAAAGACATGCGGTGTGGGCCAGGTGATCGCAACCGCGCCGACATTGCCGGAGCGGCGCCAGTCGAATTCAGGCGGAATGCCGGCGTCACCGGGGGCCCGCCAATAGGTCTTCCATCCGGGTTCCAGATCCAACCGGATCGCGGTGAGATAGGTTCCATCCTCGGATTGGCCGCCATCGATCACGTCCAGCCGGACGATCGAGTCGATCGATTGCCCCTGCGCAGGCGCGGCCAGGGCCAGACAAGCTGAAACAACGGTCAGGACGGGTTTGAACAGCGATCTCATGATCCATACATGCGACTTGCGGGCAGGTTTGCCAAGTCACGTTCTGGTCACCGGCAGAAATCGCGGGATTTCAGGCGTGATCCCTTGCCAATCCGGCTTCCGCAAGGTCATTGTAAGGGAATAAGCCGCACGAGTTTTTTGATGGATCTGACTGGAAAACTGTTGATTGCGATGCCCGGCATGGGCGATCCGCGCTTTGATCATTCAGTGGTGTACCTGTGCAGCCACGGCGATGACGGCGCGATGGGTCTGATCGTGAACAAACCGTCGGATTTGCGGATCAAGACGCTGCTTGAACAGTTGAACATCGCATGCCGCATCCCGGTTGTCGGAGAACGCCTTGTGCATTTTGGTGGTCCCGTCGAATTGTCCCGGGGGTTTGTCCTGCACAGCGCGGACTACGACGCAAATCTGCATTCGCTGCACGTGGCCGGCGATTTCAGCATGACGGCGACGCTGGACGTGCTCGAAGATATCGCTTCTGGCAAGGGGCCGCTGAACTCGATGCTGATGCTGGGTTATTCGGGATGGGGGCCTGGACAGCTGGAAGATGAGATCGCGGCCAATGGCTGGTTGACGACCGATGCCACATCGAAACTGGTCTTTGACGTTGCCGACGACGAAAAGTGGGAGGCCGCTTTGGCCACGCTGGGTGTCGATCCGCTGACGTTGTCGGCCAGCGCCGGTCGGGCCTGATCAGGAATTGCGCGGCGCCGCGGCCCGGCGCAGGCGGTCGTTGATGGCCGCCCCCACGCCCTCGGAAGGGATCGGGCTGACGGCAATCGGCCGCCCCGTACCGTCTAGGTCGTGCAGATACGCAAACAGGTTTGCCGCCGCTTCGATCAGGTCACCCTTGGCAGATAGATTGCGGTCGCAATCGACACTGCCAAATCCCAGCAACAGCTCGTCCCCGCGCCGCTCGGTGGCGTTCAGCCGCACCGGTGCATCCGGAGCATAATGTGACAGCAACTGCCCCGGAGCGGTCAGCAGATCTCCGGGCTTGTGGCGGGTCAGGCGCGTGCCCAGAACCGTTTCGATCTGTTCCAGTGCCACACCGCCGGGCCGCAGCAAAGCGGGGGTGCCGGCCAAGCCCACGATGGTCGATTCCAACCCGACTGAACAGGGTCCGTCATCCAGTACGGCGGCGATCCGACCGTCCAGACCTGCGCGCACATGCGCCGCAGTGGTCGGGCTGATCCGACCGGAAGGGTTTGCCGATGGGGCAGCGACGGGTCCGTCAACTGCGCTCAGCAATGCGCGCGCGGTTGGGTGGGCTGGCACCCGCACGGCCAGCGTCTCCAGCCCTGCCGTCACCAGCGAGGACACGCCATGCCCTGCGCGCAGCGGCAGCACCAGCGTCAGCGGACCGGGCCAGAACGCAGCTGCCAGTTTTTCGGCATTGTCCGACCACTCGACATAGCGTTTGGCGGCCTCGACCGAGGCGACATGCGCGATAAGCGGGTTGAAACTGGGTCGCCCTTTGGCGGCGTAGATCGCGGCGACGGCTTCGCCGTTGCGGGCGTCGCCGCCCAGCCCGTAGACGGTCTCGGTCGGGAAGGCGACCAACAGTCCCTGACGCAGCAGGTCGGCCGCGGCTGCAATCCCGGCGGGATCAGCATCCAGATATTGCGTGCTGTTGGGGATCATGGGTGGTGACGCGGCGTTTTGGTTGCTTGCAACAGGGGGACGGATAGGTAATCGAACAAGCTTAGATGAATACCGGCGCGGGCCATGGATTCCAAGCCCGCCATTGCGACCGACACACGATTTCCGGGGGAAACCATGCCATATCGCGCTCCTGTCACTGATTACGAGTTCCTGATGGACAAGGTGGTGGGGTTCAAGGACGTCGCCGCGACCGAGAAATTCGCCGAGGCCACCCCGGACGTGGTCAGCGCCATCCTGACCGAGGCCGGCAAGATGTGCGAAGAGGTAATGGCCCCCCTGCAGCGCCCCGGCGATCTTGAGCCGGCGCGACTGGAAAACGGGGTTTTGCGGACCTCGCCCGGCTATGCCGATGGCTGGAAGGCGATCGCCGAGGGTGGCTGGATCGGCATGAGCGGTGACCCCGAATACGGCGGCATGGGCCTGCCCATGACCGTGACCACCGCCGTCAACGAGATGATGAGCGCCGCCTGCCTGTCACTGCAGCTGGCCCCGTTGATGAGCCAGGGTCAGATCGAGGCGCTGGAACACCACGCCAGCGAAGAGCTCAAGGCGCTGTACCTGCCCAAGCTGATGTCGGGCGAATGGTCGGGCACGATGAACCTGACCGAACCGCAGGCCGGGTCGGACGTGGGCGCGCTGATGTCCAAGGCCGAACCCAACGGCGATGGCACCTATTCTGTGACCGGGCAGAAGATCTACATCTCTTGGGGCGACAATGACTTCTGCGAGAATGTCTGCCACCTGGTTCTGGCCCGTCTGCCCGATGGCGCGCCGGGGACCAAGGGGATTTCCCTGTTCCTGGTGCCCAAGTTCATCCCCGATGAAAACGGTAATCCGGGCGTGGCGAATGACCTGAAGGTGGTGTCGTTGGAACACAAGATGGGACTGCATGGCTCGCCCACCTGCGTGATGCAGTATGACGGCGCCAAGGGCTGGCTGGTGGGCCAGGAACACAAGGGCATGGCCGCCATGTTCACGATGATGAACAACGCGCGCCTCGGCGTCGGCGGGCAGGGCGTGGGCGCGGCCGAGGGCTCCTATCAGCACGCGTTGGCCTATGCTCTGGAACGCAAGCAGGGCAAGACGCCTTCGGGCACGATCATCGATCATGCCGATGTGCGCCGGATGCTGATGGACATGCGGGCCGACCTGTTCGCCGCCCGTGCGATCATGCTGGCCAATGCCGCGGCCATCGACATGGCCAAGGCCACCGACAACGCCGACTGGGCCGCGCGGGCGGCCCTGCTGACCCCGATCTGCAAGGCTTTCGGCACCCAGACCGGCATGCGCGTGGCCGAGACCGGCCTGCAGGTGCATGGCGGCATGGGGTATGTCGAGGAAACCGGCGCAGCGCAGTATTACCGCGATGTTCGCGTCACCGCGATCTACGAGGGGACCAACGGCATTCAGGCCATGGACCTTGTCGGCCGCAAGATGATGGACGGGGGCGAAGCCGCCGCCCGCCTGCTGGACGAGATCGAAGATCATGCCGAGCGCGCCCGCGCCACCGTGCCCGAGCTGGCCGGCCCGGTATGGGAGGCGACTGAATCCCTGCGCGAGGCGACCGAGTGGCTGGTGGCGCAAGAGGACATGAACAATCGCTTTGCCGGGGCCGTGGCCTATCTGAACGCCTTTGCCCGCGTGCTGGGTGCGCATTACCACCTGATCGCCGCTTTGGCCGATCCGGATGGTCCGCGCGCCAAGCTGGCGCGGTACTACATCACCGCGCGCCTGCCGGAATACGCGGGCCTGCTGGATCAGGCGCAGATCGGGGCCAAAGACCTGTTCGCGCTCAGCGCCGACGAACTGGCCGCGTGATGGACGGCGCGCGGCCTCCGGCGTTTCGCCATCCCTGGCCCGAGCCGCCCGCGCCCGGACAAGCCACCGAGATCGCCGAGGGCGTGCTTTGGATGCGCCTGCCGCTGCCGATGGCGCTGGACCACGTCAATGTCTACGCGCTGGATGACGGCGATGGCTGGACGGTGATCGACACCGGGATTTCATCGAAAAAGACGCGCGGCCTGTGGTCCGACCTGATGGCCGGGCCGCTTGCGGGCAAGCCGGTGACCCGGGTGGTGGTTACGCATCACCACCCCGACCACGTCGGAAATGCCGGGTTGTTCCAGTCGGAGCACGGCGCCGATCTGGTTTCGAGCCGTACCGCATGGCTGTTTGCGCGAATGCTGACCCTGGACGTGCAGGAGAGCTGGCCGGAAGAGACGCTGGAATTCTACCGCAGCGCCGGCATGGCCCCCGAGATCCTGGCCAAGCGCATGTCCGAGCGGCCCTTCAATTTTGCCGACACGGTCTATCCGATGCCTCTGGGCTTTGTCCGCATCAAGCAGGGCGACGTGATCCGTATGGGCGGGCGGGACTGGGACGTGCATATGGGCAATGGCCATGCCCCCGAACACGCCACGTTCTGGAGCCGCGACGACAACCTAGTGATCTCGGGCGACCAGATCCTCAGTTCGATCAGCCCGAACCTGGGCGTCTATGCCACCGAGCCGATGGCTGACCCGGTGTCCGACTGGCTGGAGGCCTGCGAGCGCCTGCAACAGCTGGCGCGGCCCGATCAGGTGGTGTTGCCAGGGCACAAACTGCCCTTCATCGGCCTGCCGATCCGCATGAAGCAACTGATCGAGAACCATCACGGCGCTCTTGCACGCCTGCTGGACGATCTGGACGCGCCCAAGGCGGCGTCAGATTGTTTCGTGACCCTGTTCAAACGTCCCATCCGCGACGGCGAATACGGTCTTGCGCTGGTCGAGGCGGTTGCGCATCTGAACCATCTTTATCACACTGGAGCCGTGACCCGGGCGCGCCGTGAAGACGGCGCATGGGTGTATCAGCGCAAAGGTTGAGACGATGCAGGACAAGATCGAAACCTCGGCCGAGGCCGCCGAAGCGGCGGCTCTGCCCCGGTGCTATGAGGTGCATGCCGACCCGGACAGCACGTCGGGCACCAAGGATCTGCCCGAACCCCTGCGCCGTCCGGTCGACAGCAAAAGCCCCGCCCAGTGGGCGTATGAACGGCTGATCCTGTACATCCAGAACTTCGAGCAGACCCTCGATGCCGATCACGAGGTCGCCATGGGCTTTACCGGTGGTGACGCCGGGGTGATGCGGATCGAGGGGATGGGATATTTTGACCCCGACGTGATCACCTTCTACGGCTCGGACGGTTCGGGCGCACGCACCCAGCTGGTTCAGCATGTCAGCCAGCTGAACGTCATGCTGCGCGCGCTGCCCAAAACGGTCGAGGACAAGCCCGCCAACCGGATCGGCTTCCGCCTCGCGGCCAAGCTTGAGGAAAGCTGAGCGTCACGCTTGCAATTCACATCTGCGCGGCCTTGAATGAATTCAGCATTCAAAGGGGGCCGGCGTGTCACATTTCTCAACCGTAACAGATGCCTATCGCGGGGCCTGGGCCCGACGCCGGACCTTTGTTCCCATCTATATGGCGGTGCGTCTGCTACTGATCGCGCTGATCGCACCCGGCGTGGCCTTCACCGTGAACCTCGCGGTGATGCTGTCCGACCAAACCGCGCTGACCGATCAGGACATCGCCATGTTCATCCTGTCGCCGGTTGGTTTCGTGGCGGCGGTGGTCATTCTGGGCCTGTTCTTGTTGGCCGAGGTGTTCGTCTTTTCGGTCATGGCCGGATCGCTCAGGATGGGCGAGAGCGACCCGTGGGGGGCCGGCGGGTCGGCGCTGCGATTGATCCTGTCGCGCCTGCCGACGCTGTTTTCCTTCGCGGTGCGCTTCATTCTGCGGGTGCTTGTTCTGGCGGTGCCCTTCGTAGCGGTCGCGGGCCTGATCGCGTGGTGGACGCTGACCGAATACGACATCAACTATTATCTGACCTTCCATCCGCCCGCGTTCCAGGTGGCCGTCGCACTGATCGGGTTGGTGGTGCTGGCCTTGGCCTGGGTGCTGATCCGCCGCCTGTCGGCCTGGGCGCTCGCCCTGCATCTGGTGCTGTTCGAGGGAATTGCGCCCTCGGACGCCTTCGCCGAAAGCGCCCGCCGAATGGAGGGCAAACGCGGCCGGTTGAAGATCGAACTGGCACTGTGGCTGGCCATACGTCTGGCGATTGCTGCGCTGATTGCCGCCGTGGCCAGCCTGTTGTTCCACCTTGTACCTCTCGAACAAGGCACGAACCTGCGGTTTGCCCTGACGCTCAGCCTGCTGGTGGCCGGGCTGTGGTCTCTGGCCGGATTGGTGCTGGCGGCTGTGGCGCTCGGCGCACTGGCGGTTCTGCTGGATGGGTTTTTTGAACCTCGCGCGGCAGAGCTTCCCCATCCCGAAGCCGGAAATCTGCGCGCCCCGGTTCTGGTGACCGTTGCCGCGGCAATCGTGGCCCTGCTGGCCGGTATCTGGTTCAGCCAGGACGTGCTGGACCAGATATCGGCACCGGATCATGCCGACGTGATCGGCCACCGGGGCGCGGCGGCGCTGCGGCCGGAAAACACGATGGCTGCGGTGCTGAAGGCCATCGAAGACGGGGCCGACTGGGTCGAGATCGACGTTCAGGAAAGCGCCGACGGCGAGGTGATCGTGGCCCATGACAGCGACTTCATGAAGCTGGGCGGGGTCAATATGAAGGTCTGGGATGCCACGATGGAGGATGTGGCGCAGATCGATATCGGCAGCTGGTTCGACCCCGAATATGCCGATCAGCGCACTCCGACCCTGCGCGAGGTCCTGAAGGCCGCGAAGGGTAAATCCAAGGTCATCATCGAACTGAAATACTATGGCCATGACGTGGATCTGGAAAACCGCGTGGCCACCATCGTCGAAGAATTCGGGATGGAGCAGGACATCGCCACGATGTCGCTCAAATACCCGGCGGTGCAGAAGATGAAAGCGTTGCGCCCGGACTGGCGCGCCGGCGTTCTGGCTGCCACGGCGGTGGGCGATCTGACCGGGCTGGAGGGCGATTTCGTCGCGGTGAATGCCGGGATGGTCACGCCCGGGCTGATCCGCTCGGTCCATGATGCAGGCAAGGATATCTATGTCTGGACGGTGAATGACCCGCTGCAGATGTCGTCGATGGCCTCGATGGGTGTCGACGGTCTGATCACCGACCGCCCCGCCATGGCGCGTGAAGTGCTGCGTGTCCGCGCCGAGATGGAGCCGGGCGAGCGCTTGCTGCTGTGGCTGGCCACGACCTTCGGCCTGTCGGTCGATACCGAGGCGATGCGCGATGAAAGCCCCTAGCTTCGGTCTTTTGCTCGCCTGCCTTGCCGGGTCGGCTTCGGCGCAGGATCTGATGCGCGGCGTCGAGATGCCCGCGCATCGGGCTTTGATCGGGCAATCGGTTGGGCAACCATTGAGCGCGTTTGAAACCGATGGCTGCTCGGGGGGCATGTCGTCCAGCTGGCGGCTGGTGGCAGAGACCTTTCCCAGATTTCGCGCCGTTTACGAAAGCCACCCGCCGTGGGAATCCTGCTGCGTGACTCATGATCGCGCGTATCACACCGCCGGGGGCGCCACGTCCGCCGACGCCAGTTTTGACGCCCGGCTGGAGGCTGACCGCGCCCTGCGCGCGTGCGTCAAGGAATTCGGAGCCGTGCATGCGCAGGACTATGCCACGCAGTACGACATGACGCCCGAGCAGGTGACGTCGGCCATGTCGATAACCGCCGAGGCGATGTTCATGGCCGTCCGATTCGGAGGTGGCCCCTGTACCGGCCTGCCGTGGCGGTGGGGCTTCGGGTATCCCGGCTGCTCGGTTTTTGCCACCGATGAGGCTGCGGGCGACTGAACTCGGGCACCTGCGCGCGATTGACGTCGTGACAGGCCGGAAAATTTGATTTATCCAAACCGGCAAACACGCGAATTGGGAATCTTTCGAAATGGCTGAACACAAGCACGGCGAGATGGACATCACCGTCCAGACTAAAACCTTCAACGGGTTCATCAAATTCACCACCTACAGCGTCGTGGTGATCTGCTTCATTGCCCTGTTTCTTGCGATCTTCGGGGCATAAGCCGGACTGACGGGTCATGTTTCGCATCTTGATTGCCTGCCTGCTGGCAGTAACCGTCGCAGGCTGTGCCACGTCGCAGCGCCCTCAGGCCGACCAGTCCGAGATCGTTGCGCGATCCTACCGTGACCCGGGGCCCTCAACGCTGACCCTGTACACGATGATCAACACGCGTACGGGGTCTGGCGCGCATACCTCGCTGATGATCAGCGCCAGCGAGCGGGTAATTTTCGACCCGGCCGGGTCGTTCCGCGCCGACGTGGTGCCGATCAAGGATGACGTGCTGTATGGCATCACCCCCGCGGTCGAGCGTGCCTATCGCAGCTCGCACGCACGCGAAACGCATTATGCGCGCATCCAGACCATCCAGGTGACACCCCAACAGGCCGAGATCGCCTATCAGCTGGCCAAGCAGTCCGGACCGGTTGCGGGCGCCTACTGCGCCAACTCGACCGCTAGGCTGCTGCAGCAGGTTCCCGGTTTCGAGCAGATCCAGACCACCTTCTACCCGGTCAAGTTGTCCGATCAGTTCGGGCAGCTTCCGGGGGTCGTCACGACCGAATATCGTGAAAACGACAGCGCCGATCTGCAGGCGGGTCTGGCCGCCAACAACGCCGCGCTCAACCAGCTGGAAGCGGCTTCAACCAACTAGGTACAGCAGACCATACAGCGTGCCGGCCCCGGCAAAGATGGCGGCCAGCACGTTCTTGGTGATCAACCCGACGCTTAGCGCAACCACGGCCGAGGCCATGCGCGGCAGGTCCGGCTGGCCCTCGGTGGCCGTGGGCCACATGACCAGAGGGGCAATCAGGGCCGGCAGGATGGCCACCGCCGTATAGCGTAGATGCCGCAGCAACCATGGCGGCAACGGACGGTCTCCGACAAAGCCTATGAACACGAAGCGCAGGGCATAGCTGCCGATCGCCAGCCCGACGATGATCGTCCAGACCGTTGTCTGATCGGGGGTGGTCATGACGCTACCTTTCTGCGTTCCAGCATCACTTCGGCCTGCGCACCGGCCATCATGCCCGCGCAGCCCGCGATCAACAGGCCAAGATTGTAGGGGATTGCCACGCAAAGCAGCGACACGACGATGGCGACCAGAGCCGCGACCACATGGGCCGGAGTGCGCATCATCGGGCCGATCATGGCCAGAAAGGTGATCGGCAGCGCGAAATCCAGTGCCCAGCTATCGGGGATCTGCGTTCCCAGGTAGGCGCCAATAAAGGTTGCCAGTACCCACATGGGCACCAGCGGCGAAACCGACCCCATGAAATAGGTCATGCGCTGCGGAACCGACATGTCCGGTTCCTTTTCGAACTGGACGATCGAGCAGGCATAGGATTGGTCGACCGTAAGATAGGCGGCAAAGGCCCGTTGCCACAGGGGCGCCGCGCCCAGATAAGGCGTCAAAGACGCTGAATACATGGCCATCCGCAGGTTCACGGCCAGTGCCGAAACTAGAATGATGGCCGTGGGTGTGCCGTCCTGCAGCAGCTGCAGCGATGCAAACTGCGCGGCCCCCGCAAATACGGCTGCGGTGAACACCATGGTCTGAAGAATGCTCAGGCCCGCCTCGGTCGCGAAGACGCCGAACAGGGTACCGAATGGCACCGCCACGAAGATGAACGGGGTCCCGTCGCGAAAACCCTGCCAATAGTATGACTTGGATGTGGAGGTTGCCATGGCTAGATCCTATGGTGGTCTTCGCAGCAGTAGCGGGTCAGAGAGAGGGTTGCAATTGGCCACCGAAGTCGATCTGTCGGAATACATCATCGCCCCCGATCCCGGCGCGGCGCGGCTGACCCGCGCGGTCGAGGGGGTGGACCAGAACGGCGAGGTCAGCCGCATCTCGGTGGTCGAGGAGCGCCCGCTGACGATCTTCCTCAATTCGCAAGAGATCGTGACGGCGATGACCATCGGCGACTACCCCGAATATCTGGCGCTGGGGTTTTTGCGCAACCAGGGCATGTTGCGTCCCGATGACGAGATCACGCGCGTCGAGTACGATGACGATCTGGAAACCGTGGTGGTGCGCACGGCCCGCGAAACGTCCTATGAGGACAAGCTGAAGAAAAAGACCCGCACCAGCGGCTGCGCGGTGGGCACGGTGTTCGGCGACATGATGGAGGGGCTGGAGGGCGTGCGCCTGCCGCAGGTTCAGGTGCGCACCTCGTGGCTGTATGGTCTGGCGGCCAAGATCAACCGCACGCCGTCGCTGTACCTGCAGGCTGGGGCGATCCACGGCACGGTTCTGTGCCGCGAAAGTCGCCCGCTGGTCTATATGGAGGACGTGGGCCGCCACAACGCGGTGGACAAGATCGCCGGCTGGATGTTGTCCGAAGGCGAGGCGGCCGGCGACAAGATCCTGTACACCACCGGGCGGCTGACCTCGGAAATGGTGATCAAGACGGCGATGATGGGCATTCCGGTGCTGGCGTCTCGATCCGGTTTTACCGCCTGGGGCGTCGAAATCGCGCGCGAGGTCGGCCTGACCCTGATCGGCCGGATGCGCGGCCAACGTTTCGTCTGCCTGTCGGGCGAGGACCGGCTGCTGCGCGACGTGGACCCGGCCTCCGTACCGGTCGAGGACAAGAAGCATCGAAGGAAAAGCGCCGATGGGAGGTGAAACATCACGCCCCCTCGGCGTCATACTGGCCGGAGGTTTGGCCACGCGGATGGGCGGCGGTGACAAGGGGTTGCTGCAACTGGGCGGGCAAAGCCTGTTGGGGCATGTGATCGACCGGCTGGCGCCGCAGGTGGCCGGGCTGGCGCTGAACGCCAATGGCGATCCGGCGCGCTTTGCCGATCTTGGCCTGCCGGTCCTGCCGGACAGCATCGCGGGTTACGCCGGGCCGTTGGCGGGCGTTCTGGCCGGGTTGGATTGGGCGGCGGGGCAGGGCGCTGATTGCATCGTCACCGCTGCCGCCGACACGCCGTTCTTCCCGCGCGATCTGGTAGACCGGCTGATTCTGGCGGCGCAGGGGCAGGCTCATCCGCTGGTTCTGGCCACCACGCCGCGCACCGGTGACGAGGCGCTGAAATCGGGCGGCGGCAGGCGGGTCAACCGGCACCCGACCTTTGGCCTTTGGCCCGTGGCGCTGCGCGATGACCTGCGGGCGGCGCTGAACGACGGGCTTCGCAAGGTGGTCCTGTGGACCGACCGCCATGACGGGCGCGAGGCGCTGTTTCCGGCCGACCCGTTCGATCCGTTCTTCAACGTCAACACGCCCGAAGATCTGATCCAGGCGCAGAAACTGTTGGAGCAGGCATGAAGGTCTACGGCGTTACCGGCTGGAAAAATACGGGCAAGACCGGGTTGGTCGAACGGCTGGTGGCCGAGATCACCGGGCGCGGGTTCAGTGTCTCGACCGTCAAACACGCCCACCACGCGGTTGACGTGGACCAACCGGGCACCGACAGCCACCGCCACCGAACCGCAGGGGCGTCCGAGGTTCTGCTGGCGTCCAGCCGCCGCATCGCCGTGATGCAAGAGCTGCGCGGCGCGCCCGAGCCGCCGTTGACCGACCTTCTGGCGCGTCTGTCCCCGGTCGATCTGGTGTTGGTCGAAGGGTACAAGCGCGCGCGCCACCCCAAGGTCGAGGCTTTTCGCGCCCAGCCCGGAAACCCGCTGATTGCCGCCGACGATCCGACGATCCGCGCGGTGGCCAGCGACACGCCGCTGGATCTGGACCGTCCGGTTTTTGATCTGAACGACACGCCTGCCATTGCCGATTTCATCCTGTCCCAGGTCGGCCTGGGGCCGCGGCCCAGCCCCTTACCATGCCCGAGGACCTGACCATGCCGAAGATTGCGCCTCCACCGCTGAAAAACGACTGTTTCGCCCTGCCGCCGGGGGTCGAATGGACTCCGGTCGCCGACGCGCTGGCCCTGTTGCGCGACCGGTTGCACCCGGTGGCCGGCGCCGAGACCCTGCCCGTTGGTCAAGCCTGCGGGCGCGTTCTGGCGCGGGAGGTGATCGCGCAACGGTCGAATCCGCCGCTGCCCAACACGGCGGTGGACGGGTACGGCTTTGCCGGTGGTCGACCCGAGGGCCCGCATGTCCTGCCGCTGGCCGAGGGACGCGCGGCGGCGGGCGTGCCGTTTGCGGGGGCCGTGCCGGAGGGGCAGGCGTTGCGCGTTCTGACCGGCGCGCCGCTGCCCGAGGGGATGGATACCGTCATTCTGGAAGAGGACGTGACCGTGCAGGACGGCCATATCGCCTTCAACGGCCCTTTGAAGGCCGGCGCCAATACGCGCAAGGCGGGCGAAGACGTGCAGGCCGGCGCCTTGGCTTTGCCTGCCGGGCGACGCCTGACACCCGCCGATCTGGCGCTGCTGTCGGCGGTGGGCGTGGCCGAGGTCCCGGTCCGCAGCCCCTTGCGCGTGGGGGTTCTGTCCACCGGCGATGAATTGCGTGATCCGGGTCAGGCCGCGGGGCCGGGTCAGATCTATGATGCAAACCGCCCGATGCTGCTGTCGATGCTGCAACGGATGGGCTTTGTGCCGGTCGATCTGGGCCGCGTGGGCGACGACCGGGCCGCGCTGCGGGACCGGCTGGACCAGGCCGCGCAACAGACCGACGCGATCCTGACCAGCGGCGGCGCTTCGGCGGGGGACGAGGATCATGTCTCGGCCCTGCTTCGCGCGACGGGGGCCTTGCAGGAATGGCGCATCGCGCTGAAACCGGGCCGCCCGCTGGCGCTGGGCCTGTGGCAGGGCACGCCTGTGTTTGGCCTGCCGGGCAATCCGGTGGCGGCGATGGTCTGCACTCTGATCTTTGCCCGGCCCGCGCTGGGCCTGATGGCGGGCGAGGGGTGGCAGCAGCCGCAGGGCTTTGACCTGCCCGCCGGGTTCGCCAAGCGCAAGAAATCGGGCCGCCGCGAATACCTGCGCGCCCGGGTCCGCGACGGCCGGGTCGAGGTGTTCCACTCGGAAGGGTCGGGTCGCATCAGCGGGCTCAGCTGGGCCGAAGGGCTGGTCGAACTGCCGGACGGCCCGCTGGACATCCAGCCCGGAGACCCGGTTCGCCTCATACCCTATGGCAGTTTCGGCCTGTGACGGTTTCGGTCTCGCGCGGGTTTTCCCCCGATGAGCGCGCGCGGGCAGCAGAGCTGTTCTGGCAGGCGTTCTCGAGCAAACTATCGCGCGTGATGGGTCCGGACGCGCGCGGGCTGGCCTTTTTCGAACGGGTGCTGAACCCAGAATTCGCCCTGGTGGCTCGGGATGCGGATGGGCGGATGCTGGGGCTGGCCGGGTACAAGACCCGCGACGGTGGGCTGACGCAGGGCGGGCTGGCGGATCTGGCCCGGGTCTATGGCTGGTTCGGCGCCCTATGGCGGGGCCTGATCCTGAGCGTTCTGGAGCGCGACCTGAAGCCGGGCGTGTTTCAGATGGACGGCATATGCGTGGCGACCGAAGCGCGCGGGCAGGGTGTCGGGACCCTGTTGCTGGGGGCGATCAAGGACGAAGCGCAGAGGCTGGGCATGCACGAGGTGCACCTGGACGTGATCAACACCAACCCGCGCGCGCGGACCCTGTACGAGCGCGAAGGGTTTCAGGCGATCGGGCAGGATTATACCGGCCCGTTCAAGCATCTGTTCGGATTCAGTTCGGCCACGAAAATGCGCTGGGTCGTGCCGGACGGTGGCTAGTCGAAGGTCCCGGCCACCCGGCCCAGCAGCATGAAGGCGCGCGCCGTGCGCGTGTCGCCCAAGGCGGTCAGGTCGGCGTCGCTGGCCAAAGGTTCGAACTCGACGATCATGGTGTCGAAGCGGCGCAGGAAGTGATGCACCGCATCGCGAAAGATCGGGTCTTGCTTCATCCGCGCCGAGGTCAGCGCCAGGCACGACCGGTCGCGGATGCCGCCCAAAGCAGCGACCGCACGCCCGCGTTCGCCCTTGGCGAACTGGCGCCAGACCTCGGGGCGGGCCATGTCCGGGCGCAGGTCGTCCATGTAGATGCCTTCCTGGCTGAGCAGGGTCAGCACGTCCTCGGCGGCCTGTACCAGTTGCGCGGTCTTGCGGTCCTTCATCGCGCGGCGCAGGGCGTTGAAGCCCTCGGTATCCTCGGCGGTTTCGGGAAAGTTCAGCGCGCGGATGAAAATGTCGGTGGGCAAAGGGGTCGTGATCTCTTCGGCCGGGGTGCCCAGTTCCAACGAGGTCTGGCCCGAGGGTGCCGCAGGTCTTGCCAGCGGCGTAAGATCCCGCCGCTTGCTGGAGAACGTGGCGAGCGTGCTTTGGGTGTGCCGGGCGGCTGCGGCGATTTCATCCAGTTTCCGGGCCACCGCGGGTTCGTAGGTGCTGGCCGACCGCTGTTGTTGCGATACATAGGCCTGCCGGATCGCGTCGATCGCGGTCTGCAGCCGGGCGCTTTCTTCGCGCATGATGCGGCTGGCGCGCATGGCCAGCGCCGCGACCCAGATCATCGCGACCGGCATGAACACCGCCAGCAGCATCACGATGAAACTGCCGGCCTGCGTCTGCTCGGGCAGCACAAGAAAGACCACGGCCACCACCAGCCAGATCAGGCTGAGGGCCGCGGCCGCAATCTCGATCCCGGTGACGCTGGGGCGGCCCGGACGGTCATAGATGCCCAGCCAGGTGGGGCGTTTGCTGTCCGGATCAGGGTCTTGGCCCGACATGACGCGCTCCGATCAGGCGTAGTGGATACTCAGCACTTCGTACGAGCGCACGCCGCCGGGGGTGCGCACCTCGACACTGTCGCCTTCTTCCTTGCCGATCAGGGCGCGGGCGATGGGCGATTTGATGTTCAGCAGGCCCTTTTCGATATTGGCCTCATGCTCGCCCACGATCTGCCAGGTCTTTTCCTCGTCGGTGTCCTCGTCCACCAAGGTGACCTTGGCGCCGAACTTGATCGCGCCGGACAGTTTGGTCGGATCGATCACCTCGGCCAGCGACAGAACGCCTTCCAGTTCCTTGATGCGGCCTTCGATGAAGCCCTGCTTTTCGCGGGCCGAGTGGTATTCGGCGTTTTCCTTCAGATCGCCCAGTTCGCGCGCCGAGGCGATGGCCTCGATGATGGCGGGGCGTTCAACGGACTTGAGTTGCTTGAGCTCTGCCTCGAGCGCGGCAAAGCCCGCGGGCGTCATGGGGATCTTTTCCATATCTTCTTTTTTCCACGCACAAATTGAGTCGCCCCGCCGCATGAGACCAGCGTCGGGGCGAAAGATGGGTTGGCAATTACCTGACCCAAATATGGCGTGAAATGCAAGAGGCCAAGGGGTTTGGCCCCTGCAATCCGCAACTTAACGCCGTCGGGGCGGTGGGGGTTTCCGATTGTGCCGATGCCCCAGCAGATCACCGCGTTTCCAGCGATGCGCCTCGGCGCCGAACCAGAGCATTTCAATCATATTGAACGACCTCGAACTCGATACCGTTGTCATCGTCGAAATAGAACCGGTGGCCGGGTTCATAGTCGGCGTGGTTGTGGGGCTCGAAGCCCGCGGCGCGAACCTTGGCCTCGGTCGCGTCGATGTCCTCGACCAGCACGCCCACATGGTTCAGCCCGCCGACGATGTCATAGCTGCTTTCGCCCGACGGTTTGGGGTCGGCCGGGGCGTAAAGCGCCAGATAGGTATGCGCGCTGCCCACATGCACGGTATAGCCGCCCGCGATGGCGGGGCCTTCCCAGCGGGTTTTCCATCCGAATACGTCCTGCATCCAGGCGGCAGTTGCCTGCGGGTTGCGGACGGTGAAGTTCGTGTGTTCCAGCGTCGCCATCATGGGTTTTCCTTTCATGTTCAGGCTTGTTTCGACTCACCGTAATTCCTAAACCTAACTTTAGCTCAAGAAATTTTTTGGGGAGGAGATCATGCCCGTATCCGAAGGCCTTTCCATAGGTGCGCTGGCGCGCCGCACGGGGTTGGCAGTGTCCGCCATCCGCTACTACGAGGCGCAGGGGCTGATTTCCCCCTGGCGCAATCCGGGCGGTCAGCGGCGGTATCAGCGGGCCGACATCCGTCGGCTGAGTTTCGTGATGATCGCCCAGCAGTTCGGCCTGACCCTGCCCGAAATCCGCGAGGTTCTGGCCGGGCTGCCCGACAACCGCACGCCCACGCCGGCGGATTGGAAAAAGATCAGCGTCGGCCTGCGCGCGCATCTGGACCAGCGAATCGATACTCTGCTGCGTCTGCGCGACAATCTGGACGGCTGCATCGGGTGCGGTTGCCTGAGCCTGCCGAAATGCGCGCTCTACAACCCCGACGATCGGGCCAAGGCCCATGGTAGCGGTCCCAGGTACCTGATGGGTGACGCGCCCGAGGGCTGATCTGCCGCATTGCAGCAATGTTACGCCGTGTTTTGATTGACCAAGGTCTTTTCCAGCAGGTAATCAGCCGGGAAACAAAATTTCGCCGAGCCCGCGCCCCAGGCGCCAATTCGGAGAGTTAGCGGAGGAGCCCACGATGGCCGAAATTGAACGCGAAGCGATGGAATACGACGTGGTGATCGTGGGCGCAGGCCCGGCGGGCCTGTCGGCGGCCATTCGTCTGAAACAGCTGGACGCCGACCTGAACGTGGTCGTGCTGGAAAAGGGCTCGGAAGTGGGCGCGCATATCCTGTCGGGCGCGGTGTTGGACCCGTGCGGTCTGGATGCGCTGATCCCCGACTGGAAGGAAAAGGGCGCGCCGCTGAATGTGCCGGTGCGCGAAGACAACTTCTATATGCTGGGCGAGGCCGGCAAGCTGCGCATCCCCAACTGGCCGATGCCGCCGCTGATGAACAACCACGGCAACTACATCGTCTCGATGGGCAATGTCTGCCGCTGGATGGCCGAACAGGCCGAGGAACTGGGCGTCGAGATCTTCCCCGGCATGGCCTGTTCCGAACTGGTCTATGGCGACAATGGCGAGGTCAAGGGTGTCGTGGCAGGTGTCTTCGGGCTGGAACCCGACGGGTCCTATGGCCCCAACACCGAGCCGGGCATGGAACTGCACGGCAAATACGTCTTCCTGTCGGAAGGGGTGCGCGGGTCGTTGTCCAAGGAAGTGATCGCGAAATACGACCTGTCCGCCGGGAAAGAGCCGCAGAAATACGGCATCGGCATGAAGGAAATCTGGGAGATCGACCCCGCCAAGCACAAGGAAGGCAGCGTCACCCACACGATGGGCTGGCCACTGGGCGGCAATGCCGGGGGCGGGTCGTTCATCTATCACCTGGAAAACAACCAGGTCTATGTCGGCTTCGTGGTTCACCTGAACTACAAGAACCCGCACCTGTTTCCTTACATGGAATTCCAGCGGTTCAAGCACCACCCGGTGGTGGCCGACCTGCTGAAAGGCGGCAAGCGCGTGGCCTATGGCGCCCGCGCGATCACCGAGGGCGGATATCAGTCGATGCCGAAGCTGGTGGCGCCGGGTGTCGCGCTGCTGGGCTGTTCGGCGGGCATGGTCAACGTGCCGCGCATCAAGGGCAACCACAACGCGATGCTGTCGGGCAAGGCAGCGGCCGAGGCCGCGTTCGAGGCCCTCAAGGCCGACCGGTCTGGCGACGAGCTGTACGCCTATGAAGACGAGGTGCGCAACGGTACGATCGGCCGCGACCTCAAGAAGGTTCGCAACGTCAAGCCGCTGTGGTCGAAATACGGCCTGACCGCTTCGCTGGTGCTGGGTGGCATGGACATGTGGACCAACACGCTGGGCTTCTCGCTGCTGGGGACGCTGGGCCATGGCAAGAACGACGCCGAGGCGACCGAGGATGCCAGCAAGCACCCCCCCATCGACTATCCGAAGCCCGATGGCACGCTGTCTTTCGATCGTCTGACCAACGTGGCTTTTTCGTTCACCAACCACGAAGAAAGCCAACCCTGTCACCTGAAGCTGACCGACCCCGAGATTCCGGTGAAGGTCAACCTGCCCAAGTTTGACGAACCGGCGCAGCGGTATTGCCCGGCGGGCGTGTACGAAGTGGTGAAGGACGAGGCCGAGCCGCGATTCGTGATCAACTTCCAGAACTGCGTCCACTGCAAGACCTGTGACATCAAGGATCCCAGCCAGAACATCACGTGGACCACGCCGCAGGGTGGGGACGGACCGAACTACCCCAACATGTAGGCAAAAACCCGGGCAATGGCGGGGCCGTGAACGCTCGGCCATTGCCTCTGGCGGGCCAAGGCCCTAGCTTATCCTGCAATCGTAGGCAGACAAGGCAGGTATTAGGTGGTTTCACTGGTTCGTCGCACGGCGCTGGCCGTGTTTCTTGCGACAGCAGCTGTCGTTCCGGTTCACGCGGATTCCGGCGCGGGATCCTATCTGGCTGGACGCCAAGCCATCTATGAAAGCGACTACAAGGCTGCCGAGGAGTACTACTCCAAGGCCCTGATTTTCGATCCGGGCAACACCAAGCTCAAGGAAAGCGTGCTACTTGCGCGTGTGGCGCTTGGCGATGTGGAACGCGCACTGCCCATCGCCGAGGACATGGAGGCAAACGAGCAACCCAACCAGGCCGCGCGCATGGTTGTTTCCGCCAAACTGGTATCTGACGGAAAGTTCGACGAATTGCTGGCCCGTGACCCGGAAAACCAGGGCGTTGGCCCGCTGGTCGATGGGTTGATGACGGCCTGGGCGCATCTGGGCAAGGGCGAAATGACCAAGGCGATGGCGCAGTTCGATGAGGTCGCCCAGCAGGACGGTCTGCGGGAATTCGCGCTGTATCACAAGGCGTTGGCGCTGGCGTCGGTCGGTGATTTCGAGGGGGCCGAGGCGATCTTTGCGGCCGACGACAGTATCGTTGCGCGATTCTCGCGACGTGCAGCGCTGGCGCGGGTCGAAGTCTTGTCGCAGCTCAACCGCAACGACGAAGCCCTGCAATTCCTGGAAAACGTCTTTGCGGCTGGCAGCGACCCGTCGATCGAGTCCTACGTGGACACGCTCAGCGCCGGTGGCACCTTGCCATTCACCCATGTCGGATCGGCCACCGAAGGCGTGGCCGAGGTCTTTTTCTCGGTCGGGGCGGCGTTGAACACCGAGGCCGCACATGACTATGTGCTTCTCTATGCGCGGATCGCGACTTACCTCCGGCCCGATCACATCGATGCGATCCTACTGAGCGCGGAACTGCTTGAGCAGTTGAGCCAGTACGACCTGGCCGCCGAAGCCTATCGAAAGGTTCCCACGGATAGCAGTGATTTCCACGCAGCCGAGCTGGGGCGTGCCGAAATCCTGGCTCAGTCGGGGAAACCGGATGCGGCGATCGAAGTGCTGGAAAATCTGGCGGCCCGGCAGCCCAATCTGCCCAGTGTCCATGTCGCCTTGGCCGACCTGCAGCGGCGTCAGGAAAACTACGCCGCAGCTGTAACCTCGTATGACCGAGCCATCGAACTGACCGAAACCGGTTCGGGTGGCAACTGGTTCCTGCACTACGCCCGCGGCATCTGCCACGAACGTCTCAAGGCCTGGGACAAGGCCGAGGCGGATTTCAGGCGTGCCCTGGAGTTGAATCCGGATCAGCCGCAGGTTTTGAACTATCTCGGGTACTCGCTGGTCGAGCGGCAGGAAAAACTGGAAGAGGCGCTGGACATGATCGAGCGCGCCGTCGCGATCCAGCCTGACAGCGGCTATATCGTCGACAGTTTGGGCTGGGTCCTGTTTCGCTTGGGCCGGTACGACGAGGCGGTCGAGCATATGGAGCGCGCCGTTGAACTGATGGCCGTGGACCCGGTGGTCAACGACCACTTGGGCGACGTCTACTGGGCCGTCGGGCGCACCCGTGAGGCCGATTTCCAATGGCGGCGCGCGTTGTCCTTCATCGATCCCGAAGATACCGATGGCGAGGCCGACCCCGACCGGATCCGTCGCAAACTCGAGGTCGGGCTGGACGCGGTGCTGGCCGAGGAAGGCGCGGCCCCCCTGAAGGTCGCCAATGGCGACTGAGGCCTTTGCGCCCGCGAAGATCAACCTTTCCCTGCATGTGACCGGACGGCGGGCCGACGGATACCATCTGCTGGACTCGCTGGTCGCCTTTGCCGACGTGGGAGACACGTTGATTCTGTCACCCGGGCCCGAGATTCGCCTGACTGTGACCGGACCCCATTCCGCCGGGGTGCCGACCGACGACCCCAACCTCGTCTGGCGGGCTGCTCGGGCAATGGGATGGAGCGGGCAAATCCAGTTGGACAAGGTTCTGCCGCATGGCGGGGGAATCGGCGGCGGCTCATCGGATGCGGCTGCGACTTTGCGGGCCATCGCAGGGGAAGACGCGGAAGTTCCGCTGGAAACGGCTTTGGACTTGGGCGCGGATGTTCCTGTTTGTGTACTGGGCAGCGCTGCACGAATGCAGGGCATTGGTGACCGTGTCGCCCCGGTTGCATTGCCCGCTTTGCCCGCGCTGCTGGTCAATCCGGGTGTGCCGGTTCCGACGGGGCCGGTGTTCAATGCGCTGGATTCGCGCGACAATCCGGGGATGCCGGATGAGATCCCGGCATTCGAAACGCCCAAGGCCTGCGCTGACTGGCTGGCCCGGCAACGTAATGATTTACAGGAAGCGGCAATAAGCTTGGCGCCCCAGATTTCAGACGTGTTGCAGGCGCTGGGTGAAACGCGGGACGTTCTGCTGGTGCGCATGTCGGGGTCGGGTTCGACCTGCTTTGCGCTGTACCCGTCCATGAAGGCCGCACATTTTGCGGCCTACGAGATTGGTGTTTCCCAGCCGGACTGGTGGTGTTGCGCCAGCGTACTCAGCTGAGGCGGGACACGACGTAATCGGCCAGATCACCGAGCAGGTCGCGCAACTCGTGATCGGGCAGCGCGGTCAGAGCGGTTTTGGCCTTGGCAGCCCAGGCCAGAGCGTCCTTCCGTGTCTCCTCCAGGGTGCCGTATTTGCGCATGAGGTTCAGGGCCAGGTCCAGGTCTCCATCCTGTTGCCGGCCTTTCTCGATCGTGCGCTCCCAGAACGCACGCTCGTCGGGTGTGGCCTGGGCCACGGCCTTGATGACGGGCAGGGTCAGTTTGCGCTCGCGGAAGTCGTCGCCCACGTTCTTGCCGGTGGCCTTGCTGTCGCCCTGATAGTCCAGCAGGTCGTCAGCGATCTGGAAGGCGATGCCCAACGCGTCGCCATAGGCGAACAGTGCCCGGACCTGCTCCTCGGACGCACCGGCGATCACGCCGCCCACCTCGGTTGCCGCGGAGAACAGCGCGGCGGTCTTGCCGCGCACCACCTGCAGGTAGACGGCCTCATCCGTGCGCAGGTCGGTGGCCGCGGTCATCTGCAGCACCTCGCCTTCGGCAATGGTGGCCGAGGCATTGGCCAGAATGTCCAGAACCCGCAAAGATCCGGTTTCCACCATCAACTGGAAGCTGCGCGAAAACAGATAGTCGCCCACCAGCACGCTGGACTTGTTGTCCCACAGCAGGTTGGCAGTTGGCCGGCCCCGCCGCTGCGCGCTTTCGTCCACGACGTCGTCATGCAAAAGCGTGGCGGTGTGGATGAATTCGACCGTGGCGGCCAAACGGATGTGATGATCGCCGCCATAGCCGAACAGCCGCGCGGCGGCCAGTGTCAGCATCGGGCGCAGGCGTTTGCCGCCGGCTTCGACCAGATGCGCGGTGACTTCGGGGATGCGGGGCGCGTGTTCCGAGGCCATGCGGGTGCGGATCAGAGTGTTTACCGCCTCCATTTCACCGGCCAAAATCTCGGCCAGTCGCTCATGCGGTTTCGAGATCGTGCTGATCGTCATCACACTCCTGATACAAGGCTCGACTTTCGTCCTGCCTTGCCCTTACATCCATCCCCATGAAAGAACTTCTGCGCAGCACCGATCCGACCATCATCGCCTTTGCATCCGCTCTTCTTGAGGGCGAGGATATAGACTGCTTTGAGATGGACGTAAATATGAGCGTCCTCGAGGGAGGCATCGGAATCTTTCCGCGCCGCCTCATGGTTCGGACCGATGACCTCGAGCGGGCAGAGCGGGTGATGCGTGACAATGACATTCCGCTGGGAAGATGACCGGGTTTCCTGACAGCGCGCTGACTTGCAACGACTTTCTGGGTGGCCGCCTAAAGCTGTGGCAGCCGCGAGACGGTTATCGCGCCGGTGTCGATCCGGTGCTGCTTGCTGCCGCAGTTCCGGCCAAAGCCGGGCAGTCGGTGCTGGAGCTGGGCTGCGGGGCGGGTGCTGCGGTTCTTTGTCTCGCGACCCGCGCACCCGGTCTGCGGCCGACTGGGGTCGAGCTTCAGGCCGACTATGCCGATCTGGCCGCAAGAAACGCGCAATGCAACGAGATCGATTTGTCCGTCCACGTGGCCGACCTGTCCAATATGCCGACTGATCTGCGTCAACAGCACTTCGACCACGTGATCGCAAACCCCCCCTATTATCGGCCTGGTGCACATAGCGCGGCCGTCGATGCTGGTCGGCGAACGGCGCTGAGCGAGCAGACGCCGCTGTCCGACTGGTTTGACGCGGCGGCGCGCAGGCTGGCACCGCGCGGGTACCTGCACATGGTCCAGCGCGCGGAACGCTTGCCGGACATGCTGTCGGCCTGCGCGGGTCGGTTGGGCTCGGTAGAAGTTCTGCCCATAGCGCCGCGCATGGGGCGCGGGGCCGAGTTGCTGATCCTGCGGGCGCGCAAGGGCGGGCGCGCGGATTTTCAGTTGCATGCGCCGCTGATTCTCCACAGCAGTGACCGCCATGAAAGGGACGGCGACAGCTATACCGACACGGTATCCGGCATCCTGCGCGAGGGCCGACCAATGCCCTGGCCGGACGCCCGATAGGCAATGACCAGCCGAAATTGTCGGATTTGAACAAGAATCCGAGCGTCTGCGGCGTGACAGGCTGGGAATGATGTGATCAACTTCCCATGTGATATTCAGAAACAGAGAAGGAGGATCGCCATGAGCGTAAGCGCACATCTGACGGAACTGAAGAAGAAGCACGAAACCCTCAGTCTCGAAGTGGAACAAGCCCAGCGCTCGCCCGGTATCGACGATCTCCACATTGCTCAACTCAAAAAGAAGAAGCTGAAGCTGAAGGAAGAGATTGAACGCCTGTCGGCTTAATGTCGCAGGCTGGCGCGTGCCGCGATTGCAGCGCCGCCGGTAACAAGCAATGCCGCGATCGCCAGCGTCCAGGACGGCGTGGCGATCCCGGCGACCACAAGCACCAGAGTTGATAGCAGGGGTGCCGCGTACGAGCTGGTGCCCAACATCTGGATGTCACCGTGCTTGACCCCGATATCCCAGACATAGAACGCCAGCCCAACGGGCCCCAACCCCAGGGCTACGGTCGACATCCAGGCCAGTGCGTCGGGCGGCCAGACTGTCTGCTCAAGGCTGAAATGCAGGATCCACGAGGCGATGGCGGTCAGCACGCAGAACACTGCTACCGAGCTGGTCGGCGTTTGACCCAGCCTGCGCGATAATACGGAATACCCCGACCACGTAAGGGCGCACAAAAGGGCTAGCGCATAGCCCGGCAGATGTTCGGCCTGAAACCCTGCGGTTCCGCCACCGGTGATGATCAGCGCGGCCCCGGAGAAGCCCAGACATGCCCCGAGCAGATGGCCGAGACGCAGGGTTTCACCCGGAAGCAACCCTGAGAAAAGAACGATCAGCAAGGGCCAGAGGTAGGCGATCAATCCGGCCTCGGCCGCAGGTGCCATGCGCAGGGCCGAAAAATACAGGGCGTGGTATCCGAACAAGCCAACTGTGCCGAACGCGAATACCTTCCAACTGACCTGTTTCAGTTGCGCAAGCCCACCGCTGCGCCATGTCCAGATCAAGCCAAGGGTTCCGCCGATCGTAAAGCAGATGGCGTTCAGCAAAAGCGGCGGGGTCGGCGCCGAGCCAACCGTGAACAGCGCCAGCAGTGCCCACAAAAGGACGGCGACAAAGCCGATGGCGGTGGCGCGGTTCTTTGTCATGCGGGGGGGATATCCTCGACGGGTATGATTTCAAGACCGTCGGATATGTGCGCGGTTTTTTCGATCTCTGCAAGGAACCAATCCCGGAAGGCGGCAATCTGAGGGCGCGTCTCTTCTCCCGAACGGCACAGGAACCGGAAGCGGGCCTTGGTTTCGATGGCGGTTTTGAAGGGCATGACCAGCCGGCCTTCGATCACATCCTTGATGATCATCGGGCGCCGTCCCAACGCGACGCCGACACCCGCCACCGCGGCATCAATGGCGTGATCCGCGTTCGAGAAATGCGCGCCATGGGTCGGCGTGAAGTCCACCCCCACCGCACGAAACCAGGCGGGCCAGTCACAGGGCGGATTCAGGAAGTTGATTGAGTCATCGTAGATCAGCGGCGCTTTGGTCAGATCCTGCGGCGTCGGAAACCGGGCCGCAAGCTCGGGTGTCATGACCGGTGTTAGCCACTCTTGCCGCACGGGAACTGAATACAGCCCGTCATCCTGCCCGTACCCGAACCGGATCGCGACATCCACGTCGTCGCGCTCGAAATCGAGATTACGCAGCGTGGCTGAAAACCTCAGGTCGATCTCGGGATGGGCGCGGGCGAACTCGTAAAGGCGGGGGGCCAGCCATTTGGCTGTCAGGGCCGGCCCAGCGGTAACTGTCAGTGTCGTGTTGTCCTGCAAGCGGCGGGTGGCCGACCAGGCTGCTTGCAGTGCTGCAAACCCTTTTTCCGTGCCCGGGGCAAGGGTTCGTCCGGCCTCGGTCAGCTCGACCGCACGGTTCAATCGGCGGAACAGCGGCTGGCCAAGATGCTCTTCCAGAGACTTGATCTGAAACGACAGCGCCGCTGGTGTCACGTTCAACTCGTCCGCGGCCTTGGCAAAGGACATATGGCGGGCGGCGGCGTCAAAGGCCCTTAGGGCGGTGAGTGGGGGAAGTCGGTCGCTCATCTTCACGTAATATTTTCTAAACTGAATGCGGAAAAACTCTCGTTTGTACCTATTGAAAACAACAGGCATGTTGAATGCAAGTCAAGTTCACCTTTAGCAGAAGGGAAAAGCCATGATCGAGATGACGACCAATCCTGCCGCACAAAAGGCAATTCTGCGCGCTCATCAAGAGCGCGGCAAGGCGATCCGGAGTTTCTGGAAGTGGGTTCTGGGTTCCCGCTGAACGCTGCGCGCGCGTTCTTACGGGATCAAAGAAGGGCCGACCCGTTGGGTCGGCCCGTTTTCATTTGAGCCGCGATCAGACGAAAAACTGCGCGCCGTTGGCCGAAATCGTCGACCCGTTGATGAACTGCGAATCTTCCGAGGCCAGGAACGCGACGCAGCGGGCAATTTCCTCGGGTTCGCCCAAACGGCCTGCGGGGATCTGGCCGATGATGGCTTCACGCACCTTTTCCGGAACGGCCATGACCATCTCGGTCGCGATGTATCCGGGGCAGATGGCGTTTGCGGTGATGCCGGCGCGCGCGCCTTCCTGAGCCAGGGATTTGACGATGCCCAGATCACCGGCCTTGGTGGCGGCATAGTTCACCTGAGCGAACTGGCCCTTTTGCCCGTTGATCGAGCTGATGACGATCACCCGACCGAACTTGCGCTCGCGCATCCCGGGCCAGACGGGGTGTACGGTGTTGAACACCCCGGTCAGGTTGGTGTCGATCACCTGGTGCCATTGTTCCGGTGTCATCTTGTGGAACGGCGCGTCGCGGGTGATGCCGGCATTGGCGACAACGATGTCGATTGGGCCGAGCTCGGCCTCGACCTTTTCGATGCCCGCCTTGGACTCGTCATAGTCGGCCACGTTCCATTTGTAGGTCGCAATGCCGGTTTCCTCGGTGAACTTGGCCGCGGCTTCGTCATTCCCCGCATACGAGGCGGCTACATTGTATCCTTCGGCCTTGAGCGCTTTGGAAATTGCTGCGCCGATGCCGCGGGTGCCGCCGGTTACGAGTGCTGTACGTGCCATTTAGGACTCCTCCAAATTTAATCGTGCTGGTAATTCTGTTACTCTGAGAGATTTTGTTGCGCAATATCGTTTCGTTTCGAGCTGGCTCTTTCCGTTTGGTGATATTGTCGCATCCTAGGGATATTCTCGGAGTGTAACAAAAAAGGGCGCCCATTGGACGCCCTTATTCGTGACTTGTCAAAGCACTTAGACGCGCTCCACGCACAGGGCGACGCCCATGCCGCCTCCGATGCAGAGGGTTGCCAGACCCTTTTTCGCGTTCCGACGCTTCATTTCGAACAGCAGCGTGTTCAGAACCCGGCAGCCGGATGCCCCGATCGGGTGACCGATGGCGATGGCGCCGCCGTTCACGTTCACGATCGAGGGATCCCAACCCATGTCCTTGTTCACGGCGCAGGCCTGTGCCGCGAAGGCTTCGTTGGCTTCGACCAGATCCAGATCGTCAACCGACCAGCCGGCCTTTTCCAGCGCCTTGCGCGAGGCATAGATCGGTCCGACACCCATGATCGACGGGTCCAGCCCGGCGGTCGCATAAGACGCGATGCGGGCCAGCGGTTCGATCCCGCGCTTTTCGGCGTTGTCGGCCGACATCAGCAGGGTTGCTGCCGCGCCGTCATTCAGACCCGAGGCGTTGGCCGCAGTCACCGAGCCATCCTTCGTGAAGGCTGGACGCAGCTTGGCCATCGCCTCCATGGTCGCGCCGTGACGGATGTACTCGTCACTATCCATCACGATGTCGCCCTTGCGGGTCTTGATGGTGAAGGGGACGATCTCGTCCTGGAACTTGCCGGCCTTCTGCGCGGCCTCAGCCTTGTTCTGGCTGGCCACCGCGAACTCGTCCTGCATATCGCGGCTGATCTGCCACTTCTCGGCCACGTTCTCGGCGGTCTGGCCCATGTGGTAGCCGTTGAACGCATCCCACAGGCCGTCGCGGATCATGGTGTCGATGTATTTCATGTCGCCCATCTTGTGGCCCGCGCGCAGCGATGCGGCGTGGGGCGACAGGGTCATGTTCTCCTGACCGCCCGCGCAGACGATCTCGGCATCGCCCAACTGGATGTGCTGAGCGCCCAGGGCAACGGCGCGCAGGCCGGAACCACAGACCTGGTTGATGCCCCAGGCCGCGCTTTCCTGCGGCAGGCCGGCGTTGATATGCGCCTGGCGTGCGGGGTTCTGGCCTTGGGCGGCCGTCAGAACCTGACCCATGATGGTTTCGCTCACCTCGGACTTGTCGATCCCGGCGCGTTCCACGACGGCTTCGAGGACGGCAGCGCCCAGATCATGTGCGGGGGTGTTCGCAAAGGAACCGCCAAAGCTGCCGACGCCCGTGCGTGCGGCGGATGCGATTACTACGTTGGTCATACAGTCAATCCTTTACCGTCAAGGTCCTGTGGGAAATCTGACGGCGCAGGTCGCACAGAGCCTCTCTGGCGATGCAAGAGCGCCTCGTGATCCCCCGCTCCAGCACTTTCTGCCATAGCGCAATGCTGCACGTGCAGCAACGGACAGCTTGTCTCATTAGAAAGCCTCGGCTGGATTGCGCCCAAGAGAATTGGGTTCAACTTCCTGTTTTGGCTTCTTTTTCCGGTTGCCATGGGGCTTTCACCGTCGGAGCGCCGAATAGGTAGCCTTGCAGGCAGTCCACACCGCTGGCCACCAGAAACTCGGCATCTTCACGAGTTTCGACCGATTCGGCGATGACCAGAATCTCGAACTCACGGGCGACGGCGATCAGCGCGCGCACCAGCGCCTGATTGTCCGGATTGGTGCTGACACCCCGTACGAACTGCCCGTCGATCTTCGCCGCGTCAAAGAAGAACTCGCGAAAATATCTGAAGCTGAAGTTGCTGGCACCGAAGTCATCCAGCGCAAAAGCGATCCCGCGGTCCTGAAGCCGGTCCATGAAATCGACCACCAGTTCGGGAACCTGCATGGCCGAGCTTTCGGAGATTTCGAGGATAAGCCGCTCGCCCAGCGTTTTGTCCCGCTTGAGAAACCGGTCCAGGATCCGCGACCAGCGCGCGTATCCGATCGAGCGTGCGGACATGTTGACAGAAAGCCGGATTTCCGGATTGCGCGACAGGGCGCGCAATCCTTTTTCCAATGCTATGCAGTCCAATTCCCGGCCGATTGGTGTGTTTTCCACCTGCGGCATGAACTCCCGCGCGGGGATCACACGGCCGGTTTCGTCCAGCACGCGGATGAATGCCTCATAGAAGGCAACGCCGTGCGGGTCTCGTGCTTGCATGACGGGCTGGAACGCCAGGCGGCATTGCTGATGCTTGACAGCCTCGGTCGCCATTTGAACGGTCGAAGTATCTCGCGCGGCGACGGCCGAATTCAACGGGCTGTCCCCACCCTCTGGCAGATCTGCAAAGTCCTTTTTCCGCATCGACGCCGAATCCCCGTACGTTTCCGAAACCGGTCAGCACGTAGTTTCGGATCGTACCCGTGAATTTGCGGTTAATGCGCGTCGGGAATCAGTCGGTGGGATCAGCGGCTCGTCTGGGCTGCGTGGCGCAATTCGACTACGGCGCCAATCACGGCGCCCAGGAAGCCTGTGCCCACCATAGCAACTCCAAGCATCATCACCGCCGGCGCAGGCTGCTGGCCAAGGGCGCTGAGCATCGCGATTACCAGGCCCAACAGGCCGGTTGCGGTGAAGATGGCTGTAACGCGGGACATGGTGGAACTCCGACCGAACAAACTTGTCACTTGTCCGGATATGGAGCACGCGCGCCGGAATTCAAGCGCCCGCCCGGCAGACGCCGCCAGTCTCAGGCCTGTTTTGCCTGTTGGTTGGGCAGGTTTTCGTCGAATTGCTCGAAACCGGGCGTTCCGAGATCTTCGGGATGGCGGGCCAGGTGCTTGGACTTGATCTGCTCGGAGCTGTCGCGGCTGCCGTCATGGCTGTAGCCCGGCGGGGCAAAGCAATAGGCCAGCCGCTGTTGCAAGGTCAGGCCCGGCTGGGTCGCGTCGTGCCAAATGGCCACCCATTCGTGAAAGGCCACCCGCAGTGGGTTGAAGGTGCCGATATTGTGCACCAGGCCATAGTCGACCCGGTCGTGCTCCTGCTCGGGCACGAAGGTGCCGAACAGCTTGTCCCAGATGATGAGCACCCCGGCATAATTGCAATCCAGATAGCGCGCGTTGCGGCCGTGGTGGGCGCGGTGGTGGCTGGGCGTGTTCATGACCGCCTCGATCCAGCGGGGCATCTTGCTGATGGCCTCGGTGTGAATCCAGAACTGGTAGATCAGGTTCAGGCCGCCGCAGAACAAAACCATCGCCGGGTGGAACCCCAGCAGGATCAGCGGCGCGCGCACGACCATCATGAAGGTGAAGGTATATGTCCAGGTCTGCCGCAGGGCGGTTGTCAGGTTGTAGTGCTGCGAGCTGTGGTGGTTCACATGGCTGGCCCAGACCCAGCGGATGCGATGCCCGAACCGGTGCACCCAGTAATATCGCAAGTCATCCAGCACAAAGCACAGGATGATCACCGGGATCGACGTGCCCAGATCCAGCGGCGTAATCTTCCACAGCCACATGAAGAACCCGTAGGCGATAAAGCCCAGCAGGAACCCGGACGCGATGTTGCCCGCTCCCATGATCAGTGAGGTCACGGCGTCGCGGGTCTCATACCGACCGCCACGGCCCTTCACGGCAATCCACAGGAATTCGGCCAGGATGGCGGCGATGAAGAACGGCACGGCCCATTGGACGACATCGGGAAAGCTGATCTGGTCGGTCATGCGGGCTCCAGCAGGTGGCGCCAGTGGCGGCGCTCGGTTTCGTCAAGGCGGACGGTGACGCCGGGGGTGGCGAAGTCGTGGAATTGGACCTCGATGCCCTCGGGGTGGTCGATCCAGTCGAAATCGCGCAGGTGGCGGGCCACCGTGTCGGCGCCAAAGGACCACAACAGGCCCGGCCCGGTCTCGGTGCGCAGCAATGCGGCATGTCCGTCATGGGTCAGGGTAACGTCGATGATGGTGTCGTCGGGAAAGTGGCGCACCCATTCGGCGCGCGCGGTATCGGCGCTCAGCACGCGCTGACGCGATCTGCCCGTCAGATGCAGCAGTGCGGTGATGCCGGCAATGCCTCCGACCACCAGAACCAGCAGGATTTCCAGCGGCATGATGTCCTCCCGCGGACAGAGTGCAAACGGGGTCAGGCCCTGTCAAAGGTGGCGTTGCGTCAGGGGCCGTCGTGTGGCTCCAGCAGCTCGTGCCGGACAACGCGCTCGACGAAGGGCACCAGCCCCTCGGGTCCCGAGGCGCGATCCTTGAGGTGAATGCAGATATCCGGCCGCCGCGCCGCGATGATGCCCACCAGTTCGCCGCGCACCTTGTCATCGAGGCCCGCGCCCATAATCGCGCAGGCGATGCGCGGTTCGGCGTCCAGTTGCCGCCGCACCTCGTCGGGATCATGCGCGCCCAGCCACCGGATCGGAAGATGCTCCAGTTGCCGCGCCACGTCGCCGATCACGTTGGGCAGCCGGCCGATCATTAAAACCACCGGTTTCATCTCAGCCTCCTGTCTGTTGCCAATGAAAAACCGGCCCTGTTCAGGCCGGTTCCAGTCTAGCACAAAAGGCCCGTCAGGTGGTCAGCTTTCGGGGTTCAGCAGGGCCGCGATGATCGCCTTGGCACTGTCCGAGTTCCATTCGGCGTCGCCGATCAGCCGCGCGATTTCCTGGCCGTCGGGGTCGATGATTATGGTGATCGGCAGGCCGACGATGCCCATCTCACGCGCGACGGCCTGTTTCGGGTCCTGGTGGCGGGGCAGGTTGGTGATGCCGTTTTCGTCAAAGAACTTCTTGATCCCCGCGGGCGAGTTGCGCCCGGTGGCCAGCGTCAGAACCTCGAACTGGTCTCCGCCGAATTCCTCCTGCAACTCGGCGATCTGGGGCATCTCCTTGCGGCAGGGCGCGCACCAGGTGGCCCAGAAGTTCAGCAGAACGTATTTGCCGCGATAATCCGCCAGCGTGGCGGTGCCGCCGTCATCTTCCAGCTGGAATTCCGCGTCCGAGACCGGTTTCGGCTCGGAATGCAGGATCAGGCGTTTCAGGCTGCCCTCGCGCAGGTCGGCCAGGGCCTGCGTGTCGGCGGCCAAAGCGGCATTTGCACCCAGCGCAAGGGCCATATAAAGGGGGATCAGACGAAACAGGCGCATATCAACTCCGGGTTTTCCAGCATGACCGAACAATCCTCGAACCAGATGTGGGGCGGCCGCTTTGCCGCCGGACCAGACGCGATCATGGAGGCGATCAATGCCTCGATCGGGTTCGACCGACGGATGGCGGCCCAGGACATCGCGGGCTCGCGTGCCCATGCCGCCATGCTGGCCGCCATGGGCGTCATAAGTGATAGTGATGCCGAGGCCATTCGGGAAGGGCTGCTCACCGTTTTGTCAGAGATCGAACGCGGTGAGTTCCAGTTCTCGACCGCGCTGGAAGACATCCACATGAATGTCGAGGCGCGGCTGAAAGAGGTCATCGGCGAACCCGCGGGCCGTCTGCACACGGGCCGCAGCCGCAATGACCAAGTAGCGACCGATTTCAAACTGTGGGTCCGCGATCAGCTGGACGCCGCCGAATCCGGCCTGCTGGCCCTGATCCGCGCGCTTTTGGCGCAGGCCGAGGCCGGGGCCGATTGGGTCATGCCCGGATTCACCCACCTGCAGACCGCGCAGCCGGTGACCTGGGGCCATCACATGATGGCCTATGTCGAGATGTTCGGCCGCGACCTCAGCCGCGTGCGCGACGCGCGGGCGCGGATGAACGAATGCCCGCTGGGCGCGGCGGCGCTGGCCGGCACCTCTTTCCCGATCGACCGGCACATGACGGCGCAGGCGCTGGGCTTTGACCGGCCCGCCGCCAACTCGCTGGATGCGGTCTCCGATCGCGATTTCGCGCTGGAATTTTTGTCGGTGGCCTCGATCTGCGCGGTGCATCTGTCGCGCTTTGCCGAAGAACTGGTGATCTGGTCCTCGGCCCAGTTCCGCTTTGTCACCCTGTCCGACCGGTTCTCGACCGGATCGTCGATCATGCCGCAGAAAAAGAACCCCGACGCCGCCGAGCTGATCCGCGCCAAGGTGGGTCGGATCTTTGGCGCCAACACGGCGCTGATGATGGTGATGAAGGGGCTACCGCTGGCCTATTCCAAGGACATGCAGGAAGACAAGGAACAGGTCTTTGACGCCGCTGACAACTGGATGCTGGCACTGGCTGCGATGGAAGGCATGGTCAAGGACATGACCGCCAACCGCGACAGCCTGGCCGCCGCGGCTGGTTCCGGCTTTTCCACCGCGACCGATCTGGCAGACTGGCTGGTGCGGGTTCTGGGCCTGCCCTTCCGTGATGCGCACCACGTCACAGGATCGCTGGTCGCCATGGCCGAAAAGAAGGGCTGCGATCTGCCCGATCTGACGCTCGAGGACATGCAATCGGTCCACGCGGGCATCACGCAGGATGTCTATTCTGTCCTTGGCGTGGAGAATTCGGTAAACTCGCGACAGTCCTATGGCGGTACGGCCCCGGACCAGGTCCGGGCGCAGATCGCCCGCTGGAAGGAGATGCTGGAATGACAACCTTGCGCGTGATTGTCCTGATCGGGGCCGCCTTGACCTTGGCGGCCTGCGGCGCTGACGGAGAACCCGTCCAGCCGACCCTGAACGCCAATGTGGGCGTTTCGACCAGTGGCACATATGTGAGCGGGGGCGTCGGCCTGCACCGAGGCCCTCTCAGCGTGTTTCTGGGGATCTGAACGCTCTGCGGTTGAAAGCGACGTGCCAGTCGCCATTTAGCAAGTGATCCAACAAATGAAGGCAGCGAAATGAAACCACTCGGCCTTATCCTGTCGCTTGCCATACTGGCGGCGTGTGAGACCACGAATCCGCCGCGTTCTCAGCCAGTAGAAGAGCCCGCGCGCTCGGGGGCTGGGGTGTCTGTATCCGGATACGCGCGGGCCGGGGTGTCGACGAATTTCTGAATGAGCCGTTGATGCGCTCAGCCAGCCACAGGGTGCCCGCGCTGCCGCAGACACTCGATCAGAATGTCACGCCGGGTGTTGCGCATCTCGGCGGCTCCGGCGACCGCACCTGCCGCTGATCCCACAGCTGCGCCGGCTATGGCGCCTTCTGCGTTTCCAACCGTGTCGTCCGAAATACCTGCCAGTGCGCCGATCCCGGTGCCTATCAGGGCCTGTGACCGGGTTTCCGGGTTCCACAGGTCCTGAGACTTGGCCAATGCGCGGCACTGATCCAGATCAGCGGCGTAGGCCGGGCCCGGCTCGGCAGACAGGACGGGTTGGTGTTGGGCACCGGTGCCGCTGCATGCGGCTGTGACCAGGGCCAGCGGCAAGATGGTCAATGTGAATCGTTCCTTGAACAGCATGAGTTGTCTTTCTTTGTAGGTATTCCGGCGGAACCCGGAGCCACTTCCTGTTGCTGTGGCTTCGGGCCCTATACGAGGGCGCGCCGGGCGGGTTCAGATGTGGCCAAGGCCACGATGAGCCAAGGCCACGATGTAGAAAGCCAGGATGAAATCCAGAATCTCAATCAGTCCAAGCATCAGCGGAATTGAGTCGGGTGATGTGGGGAAGACGTGACCCAGGTCCAACAGGACCACGAAGATGTATCCCCAGGCCGCCACGATGGCGCCCCAGCTTGCCGTTGCCGAACCGCGCAGCATGGCCACCGCCGACCCCACGGCCAGCAGGGCAAGCGCGATCAGAAAGGCGTTGAAACCCCAGAATACCGTTCCGCCCAGTCCGGAAAAGTCGCGGGTCTCGATCGGGCCGCCGGGGACCAGCGTGACAAAGCTGGCAACGAGGACAAGCATGAGTTTGGCGCCTGTCGCCGTGGGTTGCGACGCCATAGGCCGTGTTGGGCCGGCGTTGATTTGTGACGAATGCGCCATGACAGAATCCTTTTAATGACTTGCGGGTCATAAATGGAGATGGCGTTAATGACCGTCAAGTCATTAAAAGATTGAATTTGCGTGACGCCGCGTCCAATCTGCGTCAATAGAGGCGCGCCGGAAGAAAATCGGGGGGGCAAGATGCCGAAGATCGTCGATCGCGAAGAGATGCAGGGGCGGATATTGGATGCCGCCATGGCCTGCTTTCTGGATCAGGGCTATCACGCCACCAAGATGCAGGACGTGGCCCATCAAGCCGGGATGGCCAAGGGCACGTTGTATCTGTACTTCCAAAGCAAGGAGGCTTTGCTTCTGGCGTTGCTGCAGCGGTATTTCGAGGATATCCGCGCCCGCATCAGCTACATCCCGGCCCCGCAGACGCTGGACCAGTTCATGACCGGGCTGCGTCAGTCTATGCCTGCCGACCGTCTGGCGGCGACGCGGCTGTTCTTTGATGTGCTGGGCCCCGGATTTCAGGACCCGCGCGCGGCCGAGATCATCGGCGGGTTCTTCGCCTGGCTTGCCGATCACTATGCGGCTCAATTCGCTCCTTTGATCCGTGCGAGGGAAATCCGCGGCGATCTCAGTGCGCAGGCCGCCGCGCAGGCGGTGACGGCGATGCTGGATGGATTGGTGATCCATCTGGCGATCTACGGGGGCGATGAAAGCGACTTTGAAGCGCGTCGCGACGCGACCCTTTCGTTGCTTGAGGCCGGCCTGCGCGGATAAGCCGTTGCGCCCGACTTCTGTGCGGTTCGCACCGGATTGCGTGCCCACGTCGCAAATCCCGTTGATCCACAGGCCTGTTTTGGTCTAAGCGCGCAGATATGGATCACTTTCTTTACCGCGATGGCGTGTTGTGCGCCGAGGACGTCCCGGTCGCCGAGATCGCTGCGGCGGTCGGCACGCCGTTCTATGTCTATTCCACGGCCACGCTGCTGCGGCATTACAACCTGTTCGACGAGGCGTTGGCAGGTACCGACCACGTGGTCTGTTATGCAATGAAGGCCGCCAGCAACCAGGCCATTCTGAAAACGCTGGCGCAGGCGGGCGCGGGGATGGACGTGGTTTCGGGCGGCGAGTACCTGCGGGCCAAGGCAGCGGGTGTGCCGGGCGAAAAGATCGTGTTCTCGGGCGTCGGCAAAACGGCCGAGGAAATCCGCATCGCGCTAACCGGCGGGATTCGTCAGTTCAACGTCGAATCCGAGCCCGAGATGGAGGTGATCAACGCCGTTGCGCAGGAACTGGGCGTGATCGCGCCGATCACCGTTCGGGTGAACCCGGACGTCGACGCCAAGACCCACGCCAAGATCGCCACAGGAAAATCCGAGAACAAATTCGGCATCCCGATCGCCCGCGCGCCGCAGGTCTATGCCCATGCCGCCAGCCTGCCCGGCCTGAAGGTGGTGGGCATCGACGTGCATATCGGCTCGCAACTGACCGATCTGGAGCCGTTCCGCCTGGCTTACTCCAAAGTCGCCGAGCTGACCGAACAGCTGCGTGCGCAAGGCCACGACATTCACCGTCTGGACTTGGGCGGTGGGCTGGGTATCCCCTATGCCCGGTCGAACGAAGCACCGCCGCTGCCGTTGGAATACGGTGCGATGATCAAGGAAACGCTGGGCCATCTGGGCTGCGAGATCGAGATCGAGCCGGGCCGTCTGATCGCGGGCAACGCGGGGCTGATGGTGTCAAAGGTGATCTATGTGAAGTCGGGCGAAGGGCGCGATTTCCTGATCCTCGACGGGGCGATGAACGATCTGATCCGCCCGGCCATGTACGACGCCTATCATGACATCGTTCCCGTCATCGAGCCCGCGCCGGGGGTCGAACAACGCCCCTATGACATTGTCGGGCCGGTCTGCGAGACCGGGGATACCTTTGCGAAACAAAGGGCGATGCCACCGCTGAACCCGGGGGATCTGGTCGCATTTCGCAGTGCCGGCGCCTATGGCGCGGTTATGTCCAGTGAATACAACACCCGGCCCCTGATCCCCGAGGTTCTGGTTCATGGCGATCAATTCGCGGTTATTCGTGAACGGCCAACCTTTGACGAAATCATAAACCGCGATACCATACCTGAGTGGCTGTGACGCGATAACCGCGCGGGCCCGACCCGGAGGCCTGACGTGACCGACACTCGCAACCTGCCGATCCCCGGACTGTCCCTGTTGCTGACGCGCACGGGGATGCTGGCCGAGCAGGTGATGCGCGCCTTTTGGCCGTTCCTGTCGATTGCGGCCCTGATCATGGCGGCCTTGCTGCTGGGTCTCCACGACCTCGTCGGCGTTGAAACCGTCTGGATCATCGGGGCCGCAGCCATTCTGGCGTTGACGGTTGCATTGGTCTGGGGCGCGCGGAGGTTCCGGTTCCCCAGCCGCACGCAGGCGCTTGTCCGACTGGACGAGACACTGCCGGGCCGTCCCATTCAGGCGTTGCTGGACGATCAGGCCATCGGGGCGATGGACGAAGATTCGCGCGCTTTGTGGCAGGCCCATCAGGCGCGCATGGCCGCCCGCGCCGCGCAGGCCGGACCGGTCAAGCCTGACCTGAACCTTGCCGCTCGTGACCCCTACGCGCTGCGCTATGCGGCGCTTTTGGCGCTGGTGGTCGGATTGCTGTTCGGGTCGTTCTGGAAAGTTGGATCGGTCGCCCAGATGACACCCGGCACGGCCGTAGCCGGCCAGGGCCCCAGCTGGGAAGGCTGGGTCGAGCCGCCTCGCTATACCGGCCTGCCGACGCTGTATCTGGCCGATCAATCCGGTCCAACGCTGACAGTGCCACAAGGCAGCCGCGTCACTTTGCGCTTCTATGGCGAGGTCGGCGCGCACAGCTTGACCGAAACCAGTTCCTCCGCGTCCACCACGACAGCAACCGATCCGGATCAGGAGTTTGTCGTCGAGCGTTCGGGCCGATTGTCGATCGAGGGCCCTGCAGGACGTGACTGGGGTGTCGAGGTCATTGCGGACGCGCCGCCGGTAATCGCCGTGGCCGAACCCGCCACCGCCGAGGCTGGTGGCCAGATGAAACTGCCGTTCTCGGCGCGTGACGATTATGGCATCCTGTCAGGCACCGCGTTGATCGAGTTGGACCTGTCTGCGGTCGATCGTCGCCACGGTCTGGCCGTTGCGCCCGAACCTCGCGACGCGGTCACCGTCGACCTGCCCATGCCGATCGCTGGTGACCGGAGCGATTTCACGGAAGATCTGATCGAGGACTTTTCGGAACACCCTTGGGCGCACCTGCCGGTCAAGATTACCCTTTCGGCCGTCGATGCCGCTGATCAGGTGTCGGAGTCGGATGTCTACCGGACCGACCTTCCCGCCCGCCGGTTCTTTGATCCGCTGGCTGCAGCGGTGATTGAACAGCGCCGCGATCTGCTGTGGTCGCGCGACAATGCCAAAAGGGTGGCTCAGCTGTTGCGGGCGGTTTCGCACCGGCCCGAAGATGTCTTCCGTTCGGAAACCGCATATCTGCGACTGCGCTACATTCTGCGCCGGTTGGAAACCTTTACTGAATTCGGCCTGGGCCCCGAACAGCAGACCGAGATCGCGCAAGCCCTGTGGGATCTGGCGATCCTGATCGAAGAAGGTACGCTCGCCGACGCGCTGGAGCGGATGCGCCGCGCTCAGGAGCGTCTGACCGAAGCGATGCAGAACGGTGCCAGCGATGAGGAAATCGCCGAGTTGATGCAGGAACTGCGTGAAGCAACCGACGAGTATCTTCGTCAGCTGCAGCGACTGGCGCAGGAAAACCCGGACGGCCAGCAGGGCCAGCAGAACCAATCCGGTGAATCCATGCAGATGACGCAGGATGACCTGCAGCGGATGATGGACCGGATCCAGGAACTGATGGAGCAGGGCCGCATGGCCGAGGCCCAGCAGGCGCTGGAGGAGTTCCAGCAGATGATGGAAAACATGCGGGTGACCCAGGGCCAGGGACAGGGGCAACAATCCGAAGGCCAGCAGGCCATGGAAGGATTGGCCGAAACCTTGCGTGAGCAGCAGGGCCTGAGCGACGAGGCCTTCCGTGACTTGCAGGAGCAATTCAACCCCGGCGCGCAAGCCGGTGAAAGCCAGGGCAATGAAGGCCGCTCGGGCGGTCGGGGACGCGGCCAGAGCCATGAGGGTCAGGGCGGTCAGGGCCAAGGATCGGATCAGGCGGGCGAAGGCCAGCAAGGACAGGGGACTCTGGCCGACCGCCAACAGGCGCTGCGGGATGAACTGAACCGCCAGCAGCAGAACCTGCCGGGCGCAGGAACACCCGAAGGTGACGCCGCACGCGAGTCGCTGGGGCGTGCAGGTCGTGCCATGGATGAGGCCGAAGATGCCCTGCGGAACGACGACCTTGCCGAAGCGATCGACCGCCAGTCCGAAGCAATGGAAGCGTTGCGCGAAGGGATGCGCGAGCTGGGTGAGGCTATGGCCCAGAACCAGCAGAACCAGCCCGGTCAGGGTACGCAGGAAGGCGACATGCAGGCCAACAACCGCGATCCTCTGGGTCGAAATCCGGGCGCTGCGGGCTCGATCTCGACCGAGGAGAACCTGCTGCAAGGAGATGATGTGTACCGCCGTGCCCGCGAGTTGCTGGATGAAATCCGTCGCCGCACGGGCGAAACCGACAGGCCCAGAATCGAACTGGAATACCTCAAAAGGTTGCTCGAGCGGTTCTGACCGGCAGAGTTACTCGGTCGCGGAGCCAGCCTGCGATTCCAGCCAAACCCGGGCCTGATCGACCATCGAGACATACGACTGCAACACAGGCTCGGCTTGGGGAACCGCCTCGCTGATCTGGCGGGCGTTGCCATAGATCAGGAACAGGATGACCCCGATGATCAGGATCAGCGCAAAGCCGCGCAGGAACCCGCCCGATTTCCGCGGCGGGGCCTCGGCGGGCTCTGCCTCGGCGGGTGCGTCGTCGCTGCGCAAAGTCGAATTGATGCTGTCCACATCCGGCAGCGCCTCTTTCTGACCGGTTCCTGAGGCGGTTTCGGTCGCCGCAGGAGGTGTCGGCTTGTGGGCCGGTTCCGGCTGCTGATCCAGGCCCAGATCCGGCTGACTTTCCAGGCCGGACCCTTCCTTGGCGCGCAGTTCGGCCTCACGCGCGGCTTCCTCTCTCAGGATTGTCGCAACGGCCGGATCGACGTTGCCGGTCGGAGCGGCTGGCCGGGCTTCGTCCTCGGGTTCGGGATCGGGCTGTTCGGCTTCGACCTGTTCGTCTTCTGCCTGCTCCGGCTCCGGCGCAGCAGCTTCGGCGGCTGGCGGCTCAGACGCATCCGAGGGCGCGCTCTCGGCCGGTCCGTCATCGGTTTCGGCCGTGACAAGCTCAGCCTCCGGGTGTTTGGGTTGGAACCAGGTCTGCTCGCAGCTCGAGCATTGCACGTCTCGGCCTTCTTCCGGAATGACCTCATCCGGAACCTCGTACTGGGCATTACAGTTCGGGCATGTTAGTCGCATACTGCCTCCCCGGCCGCCAGCGGCCTGTCGTCGTTTTTCCAAGAATGATAATCCGTTAAGGCGAAACAGCAAAGCGCGTTTTCGGCCCGGTGGATCAAGTGTCGCCAAATGGACTCGGTGCAGGCATTGAAACCGTGGTCGTGCTCGGGCAAGAAGGGCGCAAGCAATATTGAGGGCAGGCGTGATCGAGCTTGAAAATGTCAGCTACAGCTATGGCGGCGGCGAACTGCTGAGCAATGTCTCGGTCCAGTTGCAGCCGGGGTCGTTCCATTTCCTGACCGGCCCGTCCGGAGCGGGCAAAACGACCCTGTTGAAACTCTGCTATGGCGCGCTGCTGGCCAGTTCGGGGCGGATCAGCGCTTTTGATCAGGACATTGCCCGACTGGACCGGGACCAGATGGCCCTGCTGCGCCGTCGCATCGGTGTCGTGCATCAGGACTGCCGGTTTCTGGACCACATGACTCTGGCAGAGAATGTCGCCCTGCCACTGATGGTGTCGGGACGCTCTGTCGAGTCCGAGCAGGAAGATCTGACCGAACTCCTGTCCTGGGTCGGTCTTGGTGGCCGCCTGGACGCACTTCCGCCGGAGCTTTCGGGCGGCGAGCGGCAACGGGCCGCACTGGCGCGGGCGGTCATCCTGTCACCGGACGTGGTGTTGGCCGACGAACCCACCGGCAACGTCGACTGGGAGATGTCCCAGCGTCTTCTGCGTCTGCTGATCGAGCTGAACCACATGGGAAAGACCGTGGTGATCGCCACCCATGATCTGAGCTTGATCCGGGCGGCCAAAAGCCAGGTGCAGGCCCGGGTTCTTCGGATCTCACAGCGGCGGCTGCAACTGGCGGGGGCGGATCTATGATTGCCGATGACATTCGCGCCCTGCTGCGCCGGGACGCCCGGGCCGATCGCGTCGTGCCGCCAACGGGATTCACGGCGCACCTGACCCTTTTCGTGTCTGGTGCGATGGCCTTTTTGACAGTATTCGCGCTTGCGCTGTCGCTGGCCTCGGGCCGGTTGGCCGATCGCTGGGCCTCGGAGCTGGCCGGAGCAGCCACTCTGCGGATCAATGCGCCTGCTGAACAGCGTGCCGCGCAGACCGAGGCCGCTCTGGAGGTTCTGAAACAGACTTCGGGCGTGGCCTCGGCCCGCGCGCTCAGCGCCGAAGAACAGGCCGCCTTGCTGGCCCCCTGGTTCGGCCCCGATCTGCCGCTGGACACCCTGCCGGTGCCTCAGCTCATCGAAATCATCGAGGGCGAGCCGGGGCTGGACACGATGGGCCTGCGCCTGCGGCTGGCGGCCGAGGTGCCAGGCGCGGTTCTGGATGACCATTCCCGCTGGCGCGAGCCGCTGGTCGATGCAGCCACCTCGCTGCGGCGGTTGGGCTGGATCTCGATCCTGCTGATCGGCGGGGCCACGGCGGCGATGATCACGCTTGCTGCCAATGCATCGCTTGCGGCCAACGCCCAGATCATCGAGGTGCTGCGTCAGGTCGGCGCGCGCGACCGCTTCATCGCCGGTGCCTTCGTGCGTCGGTTCACCTGGCGTGCGTTTTTCGGTGCCGTAGTGGGGACGGTTCTGGGCCTGACCGGGGTGCTGCTGCTGCCCGAGGCCTCGGATGCGGGTGGTTTCCTGACGGGCCTTGGATTCCAGAGCGCCGACTGGTTGTTGCCCGCTGTGATCCCCGTTTTGGGCGCAGCCGTGGCCTTTGCCGCCACATGGTCGGCGGCCCGTCGCAAATTGAAGGAGCTTTCGTGATGGCAATGGCGGTCCAATGGGTGCGCTCGCTGATCTTCATGGTCACGATCTACGCCTGGATGGCGGTTCTGGGCCTGGTCTTCGCGCCCTATGCGCTGTTCTCCAAGGGCGGGGCGCTGCGCGCCTGCAAGACCTATGCGCGCACGACCATATGGCTGGCGCGCTGGATGGTGGGCATTCGCGGCGAGGTGCGCGGCAACGTGCCCACGGGTGAGGTGGTCATCGCCGCCAAGCACCAATCCTTCTTCGACATCATTCTGATCTTCGACGCGATCCCCCATGGCAAGTTCATCATGAAGCGCGAACTGCTGTGGACCCCGATCATCGGCATGTATGCCCGTCGACTGGGTTGTATTCCGGTCAATCGCGGCAAGCGTGGCGCGGCAGTGGCCAAGATGGTCAAGGACGTTTCCAAAGAGTTCACCGAGCCCGGGCAACTGGTGATCTATCCGCAGGGCACCCGCGTGGCGCCGGGGGTCTACAAGCCCTACAAGGTCGGCACCGCCGTACTGTACGAGGGGCTGGGCTTCCCCTGCGTGCCGGCGGCCACCAATGTCGGTGTCTTCTGGCCTCGGTCGGGAATTCTGCGCAAACCCGGCCATGCGATCGTCGAGTTCCTCGACCCGATCGAACCGGGCGTCGATCGCGAAACCTTTCTGGCCCGGCTGGAAGAGGTGATTGAGACGCGCTCGAACGAATTGATGCGCGAAGTGGGGTTTGATCCGGATGCAGTTCATCGATGACATCACCGCGCTCGAGACGTTGTACGGCACCCCCGGTGCCGCCTCGTTGCGCAAGGTCGCGCGGCAGTTGACGCCGCTCTACCGCAAATGGATCATGGCGTCGCGGCTGTGCGTGCTGTCCTCGGTGGGGCCCGAAGGGGTGGATGGCAGCCCCCGGGGCGATGACGGCCCGGTGGTGATGGAGCTGGACCCCGGCACCCTTGCCTTGCCCGACTGGCGCGGCAACAACCGCCTGGACAGCCTGCGCAACATCGTGCGCGATCCGCGTGTGGCGTTGATGTTCATGGTGCCCGGCTCGAACAACGTGGTGCGGGTGAACGGTACCGCCCGGTTGACGGCCGATTCCGACCTGCGTGCCCGGTTCGAGAAAAAGGGCAAGCAACCGGCCACGGTGATCGTTATCGAAATCGGGGAAATCTACACGCAATGCGCCCGCGCGCTGATGCGGGCCGAAACCTGGACCGGCGGCGATCTCAGCGCCGGGTTGCCGACGGTGGGCGAGATTCTGGCCGAGGTGTCGCAGGGTGAGGAAGGCGGCGCACGCTATGATCGGGAATGGGGCGCGCGCGCCGCAAAGACGATGTGGTGATCACGCTGCCGCCGCGCCCAGCCGGGTGACCCGCGCGATCCATTTCTGAACGCTGTCCTGCTTGGGGTAGCTGGCACCGGAAAACCAGGTGAACCGCGTCGGCTTGAACCCGACGAACCCCAGAACCTGACCGCGCATCTGGTGAATCAGCGCCCGGCGGTAAACCAACCGCATGAACCAGCCCGGCGTGTCCGAGGTGATGATGACGCGCGCCGTTCGGCCGTCGAGCATCGGTGCCGGGAATCCTAGTTTGTTGGGATTGCGGGTATCAAACGTACGGCCCGGGATGAACATCCGGTCGATCAGCCCCTTGAGCTTGGCGGGCAGGCCGCCCCACCACATCGGCGTCGTCAGAACCAGGTGATCGCTCCATTCGAAATCCTGCAGAACCTGTTCCAGAACCGGCTCCAGCGGTTTGAAGTCATGATAGTTGCCCTGACCGAAATCGAAATCGAACTCCAGTTCGCTGAGGTGAACGGTCTTCACGTCATGACCCTCGGCGCGGGCGGCTTCGGCATAGGTGTTGGCAAAGGTGCGCGACAGGCTGCTTTCGGCGGGGTGACCGTCGAGGATGAGGATTTTCTTGGGCTGCATCGGGGTTCTCCTAAAATTGACCACGGTCATTTTATAGAATCAAAAAGTGACCACGGTCAATAATAAATTTGACCACGGTCAAAAAACATGCAAACAAGCCGTATGCAGAAGACGATTCAGAAACGCACCCTGAAGACCCGCGCCAAGCTGCTGCAGGCGGCGGCGGACGTGGTGCAAAAGAACGGATACCAGGCGTTGCGCGTGGAAGAGGTGGTGCAGGCCGCCGGTGTGGCCAAGGGCACCTTCTTTGCCCATTTCCACGACAAGGACGCGCTGATGGAGATCCTGATCGGCGAAAAACTGGACGCCTGTCTGGATCAGGCGCAGGCGGCGGAACCGCCGAAAACCGTGCCACAGATCATCGAGGCCCTGGCCCCGGTGCATGAGTTCATGATGTCGGAACGCTATGTGTTCGACCTGCTGATCCGCTATTCCGGCGCCGCCGCGATCTCTGAAATCGGGCCGATCGCCTATTGCTTCGAGAAATACTTCCGGATCGTGATGATGTGGCTGGATCAGGCCGAAGTTAGACAGGACGTGTCGACTGACCTGCTGGCCGAGGGCGTGCAGGCCTTTGCCATCCAGGCCATGTCACTGAAATTCTGCGCCCTGCATTCGGCGACCACATTCACCGACCGGCTGGAAACCTATCTGCGGGCGTGGCTGACTCCGGCGGCCTGACCGCCGGAGCCGAACTCATCAGGCGTGGATCGGACCATCGCCGCAGGCCAGCGCCGCTTCGCGCACGGCCTCGGAATAGGTCGGGTGCGCGTGGCAGGTCAGCGCCAGATCCTCGGCCGAGGCGCCGAACTCCATCGCCACGCAGACCTCGTGGATCAGGTCGCCCGCACCGGGGCCGATGATGTGGCAGCCCAGGATGCGGTCGGTCTCCTTGTCGGCCAGGATCTTGACGAACCCGTCGGCGGCAAAATTCGCCTTGGCGCGGCCATTGCCCATGAAGCTGAACTTGCCGACCTTGTAGGCGCGGCCTTGCTCTTTGAGCGTGGCCTCGGTCTCGCCGACATTGGCGACCTCGGGCCAGGTGTAGATCACGCCCGGAATGACGCCATAGTTCACGTGCCCATGCTTGCCCGCGACCACTTCGGCGGCGGCCATGCCTTCGTCCTCGGCCTTGTGGGCCAACATCGGGCCTTCGATCACGTCACCGATGGCGTAGATGCCCGGCACGTTGGTCTGCCAGTCCTTGCCGACCTTGATCTGGCCGCGCGGGGTCAGCTCGACCCCCAGCGCATCCAGACCCAGCCCGTCATGGAACGGCTTGCGCCCGGTGGCGACCAGAACGGTATCGGCTTCGATCACGTGCTCGCTGTCATCCTTGCGCAGCTTGTAGGTCACCTTGGCCTTGGTCTTGGTGGCCTCGGTCTTTTGCACCGCGGCGCCCATGACGAAGTTCAGGCCCTGTTTCTTGAGGATCCGCTGGAAGGTCTTCTGCACTTCGGGGTCCATGCCCGGGGTGATGACGTCCAGATATTCGATCACCGTCACCTCGGCGCCCAGACGCTGATAGACCGAGCCCAGTTCCAGCCCGATCACGCCTGCACCGATCACCACCAGCTTTTTCGGGATCTTGCCCAGTTCCAGCGCGCCGGTCGAGGTCACGACGACCTTCTCGTCCACCTCGACGCCGGGCAGCGAGGCCGCCTCGGAGCCGGAGGCGATGATGATGTTCTTGGCCTCGTGCACCTCATCACCGACCTTGACCTTGCCCGCCGCCGGGATCGAGCCCCAACCCTTGAGCCAGTCGATCTTGTTCTTCTTGAACAGGAACTCGACGCCCTTGGTGTTGGTGTCGATCACGTCCTGCTTGTAGGCCAGCATCTGTTTCCAGTCGACCGAGGGGCTTTTGCCCTTGAGGCCCATCTTGGCAAAGTTGTGCTCGGCCTCGTGCAGCTGATGACTGGCATGCAGCAACGCCTTGGACGGAATGCAGCCCACGTTCAGACAGGTGCCGCCCAGCGTCTCGCGCCCTTCGACGACGGCGGTTTTCAGGCCCAGCTGCGCGCAGCGGATGGCGCAGACATAGCCGCCAGGACCGGCGCCGATTACGATGACGTCATAGTTAGCCATTTTGTTCTCCCAAATCCGCGGAGTGTTCTTTTGAAAAGGCGACCCACGGGGTGGATCGCCTGGGTGCCTGTTCAGACGGGTGTCAGAACCTTCACCTGAATATGCGCGACGCCGCCACGTTCATGGTGCATGGCCAGCTCTTCCGATTCGATGAAGCTCTGGGCCCGGTCCAGATCGGAAATCTCGAACAGGGCAACCGCATGATCGCGCTGTTCGGGGTCTTTCCAGACGTGCAGATCGACAATCCCGGCCGCCTTGCGCATCGGCTTGTCCTCGCGGAACACCTTCAGCCAGGCGTCGAAATCGGCCACGTCGGCCTGCCAGAGTACATGCGTTGCCATGATCACAGATCCATCAGCAGACGGCGCGGGTCTTCCAGCGCCTCTTTCACGCGCACCAGGAAGGTGACCGCGCCCTTGCCGTCGACGATGCGGTGGTCATAGGACAGCGCCAGATACATCATCGGACGGATCTTGATCTCGCCATTGATGACCATCGGACGTTCCTGAATCTTGTGCATGCCAAGAATGCCCGACTGCGGGGGGTTCAGGATCGGCGAGGACATCAGCGAGCCATAGACGCCGCCATTCGAGATGGTGAAGGTGCCGCCCTGCATTTCGGCCATGCTCAGCTTGCCGTCACGGGCGCGTTTGCCCTTCTCGGCGATGGCTTTCTCGATCTCGGCGAACGACATGCGGTCCGCATCACGGATCACCGGAACCACCAAGCCCTGCGGAGTGCCGGCGGCGACGCCCATGTGGACGTAGTTCTTGTAGACGATGTCATTGCCGTCGATCTCGGCATTGACCTCGGGCACCTCTTTCAGCGCGTGGCAGCAGGCCTTGGTGAAGAAGGACATAAAGCCCAAGCGGACGCCGTGCTTCTTCTCGAACTGGTCCTTGTATTGGTTGCGGAGGGCCATCACCTCGGTCATGTCCACCTCGTTGTAGGTGGTCAGGATCGCGGCGGTGTTCTGCGCGTCCTTCAGACGCTTGGCGATGGTCTGGCGCAGGCGCGTCATGCGCACGCGTTCCTCGCGGGCGGCGTCCTCGGCGGCGACGGGCGCGCGCGGGGCTGCGGCCGGTGCCGGGGCGGCCGCGGCCGGGGCAGCGGCGGTTGCGACGGCGCGGGCCACGTCTTCCTTCATGATGCGACCATCGCGGCCGGTACCGGTGACCTGATCGGCCGACAGACCGGCTTCGGCCATGGCTTTTTCGGCCGAGGGCGCATTGGCCACGTCCTTGCCGGTGGCGGCTGCTGCGGGGGCAGGGGCTGCCGCGGCTGGCGCAGCCGGTGCGGTGCCTGCCTCAGCGCCCGAAATCACGGCAAGCTTGGCGGTCGCGTCGACGGTCGCGCCCTCGGGGGCCACGATCTCCGCGAGTACACCCGCAGCCGGAGCCGGGACCTCAACCGAGACCTTGTCGGTCTCCAATTCGCACAGCATTTCGTCCTGTGCGACGGTATCGCCGACCTTCTTGAACCAGGTCGATACGGTCGCTTCGGTGACGGACTCACCCAGTGTCGGAACCATCACGTCGACGCTGCCGCCCGAGGCCGCAGGGGCCGCTGCCGGAGCGGCTTCAGCTTTTGGAGCGGGGGCCGCACCCTCACCGGCCTGGATCGTTGCCAACAGAGCATCAACGCCGACCGTCTCACCTTCGGCGGCTACGATCTCGCCCATCACGCCGGCTGCGGGCGACGGAACCTCGACGGTGACCTTGTCCGTCTCAAGCTCGCACAGCATCTCATCCACGGCGACGGCATCGCCGGGTTTCTTGAACCAGGTTGCGACCGTGGCTTCGGTGACGGACTCGCCCAGCGTGGGAACACGAACTTCAATCGTCATCGTTAATTATCCTTCAATGGTCAGCGCTTCGTTCACCAGCGCTTCTTGTTGGGCTTTGTGTTGGCTGGCCAGACCCGTTGCGGGCGAGGCCGAAGTGGCGCGGCCGGCATAGATCGGCCGGGTATGCTTGGCGCCGATGCGGGACAGGACCCATTCGATATTGGGTTCGATGAACCCCCAGGCGCCCTGGTTCTTGGGCTCTTCCTGGCACCAGACCATCTCGGCCTGTTTGAACCGCTCAAGCTCGTTGATCAGCGAATGGGCCGGGAACGGATAGTATTGCTCGATCCGCAGCAGATAGACGTCGTCGATCCCGCGCGCATCGCGTTCTTCAAGCAGGTCGTAGTAGACCTTGCCCGAACACATCACCACGCGCTTGATCTTGTCGTCGGGCACCAGCTGTGTGTCCGAGTTGCCTTTTTGCGCGTCGTCCCACAGCACCCGGTGGAAGCTGGACCCGGTGGTGAAGTCCTCGGCATTGCTGATCGCCAGCTTGTGGCGCAGCAATGATTTGGGCGTCATCAGGATCAGCGGCTTGCGGAAAGTGCGGTGCAGCTGACGGCGCAGGATGTGGAAATAGTTCGCAGGCGTGGTGCAGTTGGCGACGATCCAGTTGTCCTGGCCGCACATCTGCAGGAACCGCTCCAGTCGCGCCGACGAGTGCTCGGGGCCTTGCCCCTCGAACCCGTGCGGCAGCAGGCAGACCAGACCGGACATGCGCAACCATTTGCTTTCGCCCGAGCTGATGAACTGGTCGAACATGATCTGCGCGCCGTTGGCGAAATCGCCGAACTGGGCCTCCCACAGAACCAGCGCGTTGGGCTCGGCCAGCGAATAGCCGTATTCGAAGCCCAGCACCGCGTATTCCGACAGCATCGAGTCGATCACTTCGTACTGCGACTGTCCGGCGCGGATGTGGTTCAGGGGATAGTAGCGCTCCTCGGTCTCCTGGTTGATGAAGCCCGAGTGGCGTTGGCTGAAAGTGCCGCGGGTGGCGTCCTGCCCCGACAGGCGTACCGGATAGCCCTCGGTCAGCAGCGACCCGAAGGCCAGCGCCTCGCCGGTGGCCCAGTCAAAGCCCTGACCGGTTTCGAACATCTGTTTCTTGTGTTCAAGAAGGCGGCCCACCGTCTTGTGCAGTGCAAAGCCTTCGGGCACCGTCACCAGCGCCTTGCCGACCTCGGCCAAGGTGTCCGGCGTAATTGCGGTGTCACCGCGGACATATTCTTCCTTGTTTTTGTCCAGATGCGACCACCGGCCATCCAGCCAGTCGGCCTTGTTGGGTTTGTAGTCCTTGCCGGCCTCGAACTCGTCGTTCAGATGCGCCTGGAAGGCGGCCTTCATGTCCTCGATCTCGCCCTCGGGGATCAGACCGTCCTTGACCAGCCGCTCGGTGTACAGCGACAGCGTGGTTTTGTGGGTCTTGATCTTCTTGTACATGATCGGGTTGGTGAACATGGGCTCATCGCCCTCGTTGTGACCGAACCGGCGGTAGCAGAAGATGTCGATGACCACATCCTTGTGGAACTTCTGGCGGAACTCGGTCGCGACCTTGGCCGCGTGCACCACCGCCTCGGGGTCGTCGCCGTTCACGTGGAAGATCGGCGCCTCGACCATCAGCGCGATATCGGTCGGGTACGGGCTCGACCGCGAGAAATGCGGCGCGGTGGTAAAGCCGATCTGATTGTTCACGACGATATGCATGGTGCCGCCGGTCTTGTGACCGCGCAGACCGGACAGGCCAAAACCTTCGGCCACGACACCCTGGCCGGCAAAAGCCGCGTCGCCGTGGAGAAGAATGCCCATGACCTTGCTGCGATCGGTGTCGCCAAGCTGGTCCTGCTTGGCGCGGACCTTGCCAAGAACAACCGGGTTCACGGCTTCGAGGTGGGACGGGTTCGCCGTCAGCGACAGGTGCACGGTGTTGCCGTCGAACTCACGGTCGCTGGACGCACCGAGGTGATATTTCACGTCGCCCGACCCATCCACGTCCTCGGGCTTGAAGCTACCGCCCTGGAACTCGTTAAAAATGGCGCGGTAGGGTTTGCCCATCACGTTGGCCAGGATGTTCAGACGTCCGCGGTGCGGCATGCCGATCACGATATCGCTCAGGCCCAGGGCGCCGCCACGCTTGATGATCTGTTCCATCGCCGGGATCAGCGCCTCGCCCCCGTCCAGACCGAACCGCTTGGTGCCCATGTATTTCACATGCAGGAACTTCTCAAAGCCCTCGGCCTCGACCATCTTGTTCAGGATCGCTTTGCGGCCTTCCCGCGTGAACGAGATTTCCTTGCCATAACCTTCGATCCGCTCTTTCAGCCAGGCGGCCTCCTCGGGGTTCGAGATGTGCATGTACTGCAGCGCGAAAGTGCCGCAATAGGTGCGCTTCACGATCTCGACGATCTGGCGCATGCTGGCCATCTGCAGACCCAGCACGTTGTCGATAAAGATCGGCCGGTCCATGTCGGCATCGGTAAAGCCATAGGTCTTGGGGTCCAACTCGGGATGGTTGGTCGCGGCGCGCATGCCCAGCGGGTCCAGATCAGCGGCCAGGTGACCCCGGATCCGATAGGCCCGGATCAGCATCAGCGCGCGGATCGAATCCAGCACCGCGCGCTTGATCTGTTCGTCGCTGACATCAACCCCTGCCTTGGCAGCCTTTTCCTTGATCTTGTTGCCCGCTGCCTTGGCGTCGACCTCGATCCACTCGCCGGTCAGGGCGCCGGTCAGGTCATCATTCGGCATCGGTGGCCAGTCGGTGCGCGCCCACGAAGGCCCTTCGGCCTCTTTCTGGACGTCCGGTGCCGCGTCTCCCATCTGCCGGAAAAACTCGGCCCAGGCCGCATCGATTGCGCCGGGGTCCTTGGTGTACTGGGCGTATAGCTGCTCCAGGTACTCGGCATTGTGCCCCTGCATGAAGCTCGAGGCATGGAAGGCAGAATTGGGCGAGTGTTCGGTCATTGGGTTACCTCATATGGGTTGGGACCGTATTTGTTGGTGCCTGGCTGGCTGGGGCGGGACAGCCACCACAGAACCAGGAGGGGCGACACCAGAAGAACAAGCAGTGTCGGAATGACGATCAGCAGCGTGGCGCGCGTGAACAGGATGTCGAGGCTTCCGCCATGCTGGAAGCTTGAGGCGAGGCCGATGCCGAAGACCAGAACGGCAAAAGCCCCAAGGATCAAAAGGATCGGCAGCAGCGCGTAGAGACCGTTGCGCCCGGTGTCATGCATGCGCCGCCACGCCACGGCCAGATGCGGAATGAACACGATCAGGGACACGATGCTCTGCACCGGCTGGCTGGATGTTGCGGTCACCTCGACTGAGCCTTCGGATTGCACGGTCGTGACCTGCCCGAAGAAATGCCAGTCGATCACCGTGGCGATTGCACTCCAGACCAGAATGAACAGGAAAAAATACCAATACTCGGGGCGAGAGGCCCGCCCCGAGAATGTGAAGTATTTGGAGAAACACGTTTTGACGGCTTCGTTGAAGGTCATGTGTTTCGCTCCGCTGAGGCCAGCCCACGCAAGGGGCCGGCGGTTTACTTGCCGATTGCTTCCAGCACAGCCTCGCCCAGCTGCGCCGGGCTTTCGGCCACGACGATGCCGGCGCTGCGCATGGCTTCGATCTTGTCCTCGGCACCGCCCTTGCCGCCGGCGACGATCGCGCCCGCGTGGCCCATGCGGCGGCCCGGAGGCGCCGTGCGGCCGGCGATGAAACCGGCAACTGGCTTTTTGCGGCCCTTCTTGGCCTCATCCGCCAGGAACTGCGCGGCTTCTTCCTCGGCCGAGCCGCCGATCTCGCCGATCATGATGATCGACTCGGTCTCTTCATCGGCCAGGAACCATTCCAGCACGTCGATATGCTCGGTGCCTTTGATCGGGTCGCCGCCTATGCCCACGCAGGTGGACTGGCCCAGACCCACATCGGTGGTCTGCTTGACCGCCTCATAGGTCAGGGTGCCGGAACGCGACACGACGCCGACCGAGCCACGCTTGTGGATGTGGCCGGGCATGATGCCGATTTTGCAGGCGTCGGGCGTGATGACGCCGGGACAGTTCGGGCCGATCAGGCGCGATTTGCTGCCTTCCAGCGCGCGCTTCACCTTCATCATGTCCAGAACCGGGATGCCTTCGGTGATGCAGACGATCACTTCCATCTCGGCGTCGATGGCTTCGAGGATCGAATCCGCGGCAAACGGAGGCGGCACATAGATCACGGTGGCGTTGGCTTCGGTCACGTGCTTGGCTTCGTGGACCGAGTTGAACACGGGCAGGCCCAGATGCTCCATCCCGCCTTTGCCCGGGGTCACGCCGCCGACCATCTTGGTGCCATAGGCGATGGCCTGTTCAGAGTGGAATGTGCCCTGCGAGCCGGTAAAGCCCTGACAGATCACTTTGGTATTTTCGTCGATGAGGACTGCCATTTGGCGTTCTCCTGTTTTCGGCGGGATCTGACCCGCCAGCATTCATCGGAATGGCGGGCCGCGACCCGCCCTGATTTATCGGGTTCAGCCTTTGACTGCCTTCACGATCTTCTCGGCACCGTCTTTCAGGTTGTCCGCCGCGATCACGTCCAGGCCAGAGGTGTTGATGATCTCTTTGCCTTTTTCGACATTCGTGCCTTCCAGACGCACGACCAGCGGAACCTGCAGGCCGACCTCTTTCACCGCGGCGACCACGCCCTCGGCGATGACGTCACAGCGCATGATGCCGCCGAAGATGTTGACGAGGATGCCTTTGACGTTGGGATCAGACGTGATGATCTTGAACGCCTCGGTCACTTTCTCTTTGGTGGCGCCGCCGCCGACGTCGAGGAAGTTGGCAGGCTCCGCACCGTAAAGCTTGATGATGTCCATCGTCGCCATCGCCAGACCCGCACCGTTGACCATGCAGCCGATCTCGCCGTCCAGCGCGATGTAGTTCAGGTCGTATTTGCTGGCTTCCAGTTCCTTGGGGTCTTCCTCGGTGGTGTCGCGCAGTTCGGCGATGTCGGGGTGGCGGTAGACCGCGTTGCCGTCAAAGCTCAGCTTGGCGTCCAGCACCTTGAGGTCGCCGCCTTCGGCCACGATCAGCGGGTTGATCTCCAGCATCTCCATGTCCTTCTCGACGAAGGCCTTGTACAGGATGCCCATCAGGCGCACGCATTGCTTGATCTGCGCGCCTTGCAGACCCAGCGAGAAGGCGATGCGCCGGCCGTGATACGGCTGGTACCCAGTGGCCGGGTCAACCGAGAAGGACAGGATTTTCTCGGGTGTCGCTGCGGCTACTTCTTCAATGTCCATACCGCCTTCGGTCGAGCACACGAACGAGATGCGGCTGGTCTGGCGATCCACCAGCAGGGCCAGGTACAGCTCGCGCTCGATGCCCGAACCGGCCTCGATGTAAACGCGGTTGACCTGCTTGCCTACGGGGCCGGTCTGGTGGGTGACCAGCGTGCGGCCCAGCATCTTCTTGGCTTCTTCGGCGGCTTCTTCCACCGATTTGGTCAGACGGACACCGCCTTTTTCACCGGCATCGGACTCTTTGAAGTGACCTTTGCCGCGGCCGCCCGCGTGGATCTGTGCCTTGACCACCCAAAGGGGGCCATCCAGTTCACCGGCGGCTGTTTTGGCTTCCTCGGCGCGCAGAACTGCACGTCCGTCGGAGACCGGAGCGCCATAGCTGCGAAGAAGAGCCTTGGCCTGATATTCGTGAATGTTCATCGAAACTGTCCCGTCTGACTGCGATTAGATCGTTATAGGGGTGTCTAGCGGTAAAAATTAAAGGGTTTTCTGTCTGGATCGGGTTATTTGCCGAAGATTTTCAGCATTTGTGATCACACATTTTCGGGGTGTGATCACAAATAAACCGGTGCCGAAAAATGATTCGAGCGAGTCAGAATAGGCTTTGAAAACATATTCGAAGACCGTGTCCGCACCCCGTTTGCGCCAACATTTCCGGTCGCGTTCGAAGCGGCGGGACCGGACCTGCCAGACCTTCGGGGCTTGGCGCATTCTCGCAGGCTGGCTAATCTGACCGCGCCTGTGTGGGTCCGGTTGGGTCGGGCAGGTCAAACATGAACAAGCTCCGAGCAGATGACAGTGTCGAACCCAGATTTCCCCGATGTCATGACCTGGATCTTCGACGGATCCGGCAAAGCTGTGTCACTGGACGCCGATGAATTTGCCAGCTGGAAACCGGCTGGACCGGAGGGGCAGTTCGCTTGGCAACACCTGAGGCTGGAAGCGCAAGGCACGGTTCCGCTTCTACGCGCCGGCGGGCTTGATGAGTTCGTGATCGACGCTCTGACGGCGGACGAGACCCGGCCCCGCTGTACCGTCCATGGCGATGGAGTAATCCTGAACCTGCGCGGAGTGAACCTGCAAGAAGGGCAACCGCCCGAAGACATGATCTCGGTCAGGCTGTGGTTGACGGAGAACAAGATCATCGGTGTCTGGCGCCGCCCCTTGGATGCGGTTGCGGACATGCTGGCGGCAATCGACCGCGGGCAGGCACCGAAATCGCCGGGTGACTTCGTCGCGGGCTTGGCCTTGCGGCTGGCAGATAGGGCCGAGCCTGCGATCACTGATCTGAACGAACGTGTGGATGACCTCGAGGAGGCGCTTCTTGAGGCGAATGCCGAGATTTCCCGGGCCGAGCTGGCGGCGATCCGCAGGTCCTCCATCGTTCTGCGCCGGTATCTGGTCCCCCAGCGCGACGCGCTGACGACGCTCGAGATCGAAGACGTGCCGTGGCTGCAGGCTCACGACCGGTCGCGGTTGCGCGAAGCCTCGGAGCGCATCTACCGGATCGGCGAGGATTTGGCGGCAGTACGGGAACGGGTTCAGATCATACACGATCAGCTGATGGATGAACGGGCCGAACGTATGAACAACCGTATGCTCGTGCTGTCAGTGGTCAGCGCTGTCTTTCTGCCGCTGGGCCTGGTGGCGGGTGTTCTGGGGATCAATGTCGGTGGCATTCCCGGCGCCGAAAGTCCGCATGCGTTCTGGGTCGTTTGCGCCTTGCTGGTCGCACTTTGCGGGTTGCTTCTGGGAGTAGCCAGGTGGCTTGGGATGTTCCGGTAGAACTCGAAGGATCAAAAGAAATGCCCCGCCGGCTGGAGCCAGCGGGGCAGGGTGTCATGTTTTTGGCCGGATCTTTGGTGGGGTCCAAAGATCCGATCAATGTATCAGGCCAATGAGCTGTCGATGCCCTTGCAGGCCTCGATCAGACCTTTCACGGCGTTGACCGAATTGTCGAAACCGGCCTGCTCTTCTTCATTGAGCTGGATGTTGACGACCTTTTCGATGCCGCCGGCGCCGATCACGGTCGGGACGCCAACATACATGCCCTTCACGCCCAACTCGCCATCGCAATAGGCGGCGCAGGGCAGAACGCGCTTCTGATCCTTCAGATAGGCTTCGGCCATTTCGATCGCCGAGGTTGCAGGCGCGTAGTAGGCCGATCCGGTCTTCAGCAGGCCGACGATCTCGGCGCCGCCGTCACGGGTGCGCTGTACGATGGCGTCCAGCTTCTCCTGCGTGGTCCAGCCCATCTTGACCAGGTCGGGCAGCGGGATGCCCGCAACGGTCGAATAACGAACCGACGGTACCATCGTGTCGCCATGGCCGCCCAGAACGAAGGCGGTGACGTCTTTCATCGACACGTCGAACTCTTCGGCCAGGAAGTGGCGGAAACGGGCCGAGTCCAGCACGCCGGCCATGCCGCAGACCTTGTTGTGGGGCAGGCCCGAGAATTCGCGCAGCGCCCAGACCATCGCGTCCAGCGGGTTGGTGATGCAGATGACGAAAGCGTCGGGTGCATTGGCGGCGATGCCTTCACCGACCGACTTCATGACCTTCAGGTTGATGCCCAGCAGGTCGTCGCGGCTCATGCCCGGTTTGCGCGGCACACCGGCGGTCACGATGCAGACATCGGCACCGGCGATGTCCTCGTAGGACTGGGTGCCTTTCAGCTTGGCGTCAAAGCCCTCGGACGGGCCGGATTCGGCGATGTCCAGCGCCTTGCCTTCCGGGATGCCCTCGGCGATGTCGAACAGAACGACATCCCCCAGTTCCTTCATTGCTGCGAGGTGGGCAAGCGTGCCCCCGATCTGACCTGCGCCAATCAGCGCGATCTTGGGTCTGGCCATTTGGATTGTCTCCGGTCGGTTTTGAAATCGCGGTTTTGCTAGTCGCTAAAACGCCGTTGCGCAAGGGTTCTGCGGCGCGGCATGCGACCGCATACCGTTTGCCTGCCCCCTGCCGGTTGCGCTAAACCACCCACAGGACAAGCCGTTTCGGGGCCGCCGCATGGTTGAATTGAACCTGATGTTTTTTGCCGTGGCGATCCCGGCCGTGATCTTTGCGGGCATTTCCAAGGGCGGCTTCGGCTCGGGCGTGGCGTTTGCGTCGTCGTCGATTCTGGCGCTGATCCTCGATCCGGGGCGGGCGCTGGCGCTGATGTTGCCGATCCTGATGGTGATCGACCTGGCCACCCTGCGCCCCTACTGGAAACGGTGGAACTGGCCCGACGCGCGTCTGCTGATGCTGGGGGCGGTGCCGGGCGTGGCGCTGGGCGCGCTGCTGTACCGGGCGACCGACGAAGACCTACTGCGCCTGCTGATCGGCGGCATCTCGGTGGGCTTCGCGGTCTGGCATATCGCCCAATCCCGCGGCTGGGTGCGCGGTTTCGCCAACCGCCTGCCGCCCCCGGCCGGGCTGTTCGCGGGGCTGGTCGCCGGGTTCACCAGCTTCGTCAGCCACGCCGGCGGCCCGCCCGCCGCCGTCTACCTGCTGTCGCAACGCCTGACGAAGACCGAGTTCCAGGCCACCACCGTGCTGGTCTTCTGGGTCATCAACATCGCCAAGTTCGTCCCCTACGCCTATCTGGGCATGTTCACCCTGCAGACCGCCTGGGCCGATCTGCTGCTGACCCCGTTCGCCATCCTCGGCGCCTGGCTGGGCGTGCGTGCCCATTGGATGATGTCCGAGCGGCTGTTTTTCGGCATCGCCTATGTGCTGCTGACCCTGACCGGGTCAAAGCTGATCTGGGATGCGTTGACCTGACTGTCAGGCGTTGGGCGGCAGCGCCTCGGCCAGAACCTCATAGGCCTCGCCGGCCGCGATCAGGCAGGTCAGCCCGTTGGGCAGGGTCACGGTGATCGTCCAGGTGCCGGTTTCGTCCGAGGCGAAGACCTCCATCACCGTACCCTGCCGCGCCATGCCGATGCCGCGCCGGGTCTCGCCATAGGTCTCGGCCAACCGCTGCAACACGTCCGGCCGCGGCGCACAGTTCGGCGTTTGCGCCTGCACCTGCTGCGCCGCCAGCACCATGAGGCCCAGCCCCATCGTCATTTGAAACAAACGCTTATCCATTTCCGGCCCCTTTGCCTGTTGACCGGATCAAGGCTGCCGGAACCCTCTGCAATTGCGGTAAAACCACCGCGCGTTGCGTCACATGCTGCAATGCGGCGATTTGGGTCTTGAAGTTTCCGGCAAAAAATGCCCCATTCTGCGCAACTTTATTTCAACGAGAGGTTCCCATGGACCCGCGCCAGCGCCCCTACCGATCCGTTCTCTACATTCCCGGCTCCAAGGAACGGGCGCTCGACAAGGCGCGCACGCTGCCGGTCGATGCCATTATCTTCGACCTGGAAGACGCGGTTGCCGCCGATGAAAAAGAGAACGCACGCGAAACGCTCAAGGCCGCGCTGGCGACGGGCGGATACGGCCCACGCGTCAAGATCGTTCGAATCAACGGTCTGGACACCGACTGGGGCCGTGCCGATGCCGAGGCCGTGCGCGAGATGGATGCCGACGTGGTGCTGCTGCCCAAGGTCAACTCGGCCGCCGACGTGGATGCGCTGGCCGCGATCACCGGCGACCTGCCGATCTGGGCGATGATGGAAACCCCGCGCGGGATGCTGAACGCGGCCGAGATCGCGGCGCATCCGCTGATGGCGGGTTTTGTCTTGGGCACCAATGATCTGGCGAAAGAATTGCAGACCCGCTTCCGCCCTGACCGCCTGCCGCTGATGACCTCGCTTGGCCTGTGCCTGCTGGCCGCCAAGGCCGAGGGGCTGGTGATCGTCGATGGCGTCTACAACGCCTTCAAGGATACCGAAGGTCTGGCCGCCGAATGCGCGCAGGGCCGCGACATGGGCTTTGACGGCAAGACCCTGATCCACCCCGCGCAGGTCGAGACCGCCAATACCGCCTTCGCCCCCTCCGAGGCCGAGATCGACTTGGCCCGCCGCCAGATCGTCGCTTTCGAAGAGGTCGAGACCAAAGGACAGGGCGTTGCCGTGGTCGACGGCAAGATCGTGGAAAACCTGCACGTTGTAACTGCCCGCGAAATTCTGGCAAAAGCAGAGGCGATATCAGCTTTGCAAGCGGGGTAAGCCAGCATGGGCTTCGTTCTTCTCATTCTCGGCGTGGCGCTTTGGTGGGCCGCGCATCTGTTCAAACGCCTGATGCCCGCGCGCCGCGCGGCCATGGGCGATGCCGGAAAGGGCGCCGTCGCAGGTGCGCTGGTCGTGTCGATCCTGTTGATGATCTTCGGCTATCGCATGACCGATTTCATCCATGTCTGGGCGCCGCCCAGCTTCATGATCCACATCAACAACCTGCTGGTGCTGATCGCGATCTGGATGATGAGCCCGGCCGGAACCAAGGGCCGACTGCTGAACAAGGTGCGTCATCCGATGCTGGGCGGGTTCAAGCTCTGGGCCTTTGCGCATCTGCTGGTCAATGGTGATCTGGCGTCGATCATCTTGTTCGGCGGCCTGTTGGCCTGGGCCGTGGTCGAAGTGATCGTCATCAATAAATCCGAGCCCGACTGGACCCCGGGCGAGCCGGGGACGCTGGGCAAGGACGCGATGTTCTTCGTGGCCTCGATCGTGCTGCTGGGCATCATCGGCTACATTCATGGGCTGGTCGGCCCGTCTCCGTTCCCGGGCTAGGCAGGTGATGTGATGGCAAAACTTTATCGACTGCTGACTGAAGAGGACACCTCGGACTTCTGCCACAAGGTGTCCGAGGCGCTGGCCAAAGGGTGGGAGCTGCACGGCTCTCCGGCCTATGCGTTCGATCCGTCCACCAGCAAGATGCGCTGTGCGCAGGCCGTGACCAAGGAGGTCGCGGCCGACTATTCCCCTGACATGAAACTGGGACAGCAATAATGGCAAAGACCAATCCGGGCCGCTTTTTCGAGGATTACTCCATCGGGCAGGTGCTGCACCACGCGGTGCCGCGCACCGTGACGGTGGGCGAGCGCGCGCTCTATCATGCGCTCTATCCCGCCCGCCACGCGCTCTATTCCTCGGACGAGTTCGCCCGGAGCTGCGGCCTGCCGCAAAGCCCGATCGACGATCTGGCCGCGTTCCATGTGGTGTTCGGAAAGACGGTCCCGGATGTGTCGCTGAACGCGGTCGCGAACCTGGGCTATGCCGAGGGTCGCTGGCTGCAGCCGGTCTATCCCGGTGACACCTTGCGATCGGAAACCGAGGTGATCGGCCTGAAACAGAACTCGAACGGCAAGACCGGCGTGGTCTGGGTGCGCACGCGCGGCCTGAATCAGCGCGACGAAGTGGTGATCGAATATGTGCGCTGGGTGATGGTGCGGAAATCGAACCTGGATGCGCCGGCACCCGAAACCGTGGTGCCGGACCTGAAAAAGGCGCTGGAGCCCGGCGACCTCGTGGTGCCGAACGGGCTGGATTTCAGCAAATACGACTTTGCTCTGGCCGGAGAACCGCACCGCTGGGGAGACTACCAGATCGGGGAAACCATCGACCATGTCGACGGCGTGACCGTGGAAGAGGCCGAGCACATGCTGGCCACCCGCCTGTGGCAGAACACCGCCAAAGTGCATTTCGACCTGACTTTCCGCCCCGACGGTCGGCTGATCTATGGCGGCCATGTGATTTCGATGGCGCGGGCCCTGTCCTTCAACGGACTGGCCAACGCGCAGATGATCGTAGGTCTGAACGGCGGAGCCCACGCCAACCCCTGTTTCGCGGGCGACACCATCAAGGCGTGGTCCGAAGTGGTGGACAAGGCCGAAACCGGGGTTCCCGGCGTGGGTGCGATCCGGTTGCGACTGGTGGCGACCAAGGGTGGCGAGCCCTTTGCCCTGCGCGGCCCGGATGGAAAATACAGCCCCGACGTCCTGCTGGATCTGGACTATTGGGCGCTGATGCCGATCTGAACGGGCTGACCCCCACAGTCTTGTGATCCCGACCGGGCCGAACCGTGCTAGGTTCGGCTCATGTCTTATCTGCGTATCCTTGCTGCTGCGCTCTGCCTTGCCCGCCCGGCGTCGGCCTGCGATCTGGCGCTGGCGCTGGCCGTGGATGTGTCCGGATCGGTCGACAGTTCGGAATACCGCATCCAGATGGATGGCCTGGCGGCCGGACTGCGCGACCCGGTCGTGTCCGAGGCGCTGGTGCGCGGCAAGGCCCGTTTGATGCTGGTGCAATGGACCGGGACCTCGCGGCAGCGGATCACAATCCCCTGGACCAAAATTGACGGGTTCGACGCACTGGATACGTTTGCCGCAAAAGTGTCTGCCGATCCGCGTGTCTGGCGGAACTTTTCGACCGCGATCGGTGAGGCGCTGGAAATGACCGTGAACAGCTTTCTCGAGGTGCCTGAGTGTAAGCGTCATCTGATCGACATCTCCGGGGACGGCGTCTCGAACGAAGGGGTCGAGCCGACCGAGATCCGAGACCTTTTGCGCCGTCAGGGGATCACGGTGAACGCAATTGCGATCGAGGAGAGCGAACCAGACCTGACGGCCTATTTCTTTGAAAACGTCATAGTCGGCGAAGGAGCCTTCGTCGTATCGGCTGCCGGTTTCAAGGACTATCCCGAACGGATCCGAAAAAAACTTCTGCGTGAAGTCACGCGGCAGACTGCAGATATGCGCTGAGCGCGGAAAGATTCGTGATCACATTGCTTGACCCTTGAAAACGCTAACATTGGGGGGTTGGAATGCTTTTTGTGATCACGAGAATATTTTGTGTGATCACGTTTCTGAATTATCGGCTGAATTGCGGGTGATTTGATCTTTTTTGCGCGCGCAGCGCGTGACAGGGTCGCAAAATGGAGTAAAAACTTCGGTAGCCAACCTCAAAAGGAGCCGCCATGGCCGATGTCAATCGGGGGAACCGCCCGCTATCGCCGCATCTGTCGATCTATCGTCCGCAGTTGACCTCTGTCACTTCCATCCTGACCCGGATCACCGGCAACGCCATGTTGTTGGCCGCGCTGTTGATCGTCTGGTGGTTCCTGGCCGCAGCCACGTCGCCCGAAGCCTTTGATCGCGCCAATGGTGTGATCACGTCGCTCCTCGGGGACTTGGTCATGGCACTGTCGCTTTGGGGTCTTTGGTACCACACGCTGGCCGGCATCCGGCACCTGATCTGGGACAACGCGATCGGACTGGATATCCCGACAGCCTACAAGCTGGGCTGGGCGGTTGTGATCGGCTCTTTCGTGCTGACTTTCCTGACACTGTTGATCGTTGCCTGAGGGAGGCTGACATGCGTTATCTTACCGACCGCAAACGCGCCGTAGGCCTGGGATCGGCCAAGTCGGGCACCGAACATTTTTGGGCGATGAAGGTCAGCTCGGTTGCGCTGCTGATCCTTGTCCCGCTTTTTGTCTTCACATTCGGCCCCACGCTGGGACAGCCCTTTGACGTGGTGCTGGACTATTACTCGCGGCCATTCCCGGCAATCGTGGCGGCCCTGACGCTGGCCGTCGGGTTCAAGCATTTCGCTGATGGTGCCCAGGTGATGATCGAGGACTATGTGCACGGCACAATGGAAAAGGTTCTGATCATTCTCGTCAAGTGTCTCTCATATGGCGCCGCGGCGGCAGGTATCTTCGCCGTCGCCCGCATTGCCCTCTAACACCCCGGAGCTGAATGAAATGGCTGCTTACGAATACGAAACGCACGAATATGACGTGGTCGTGGTCGGCGCCGGTGGGGCCGGTCTGCGTGCCACGCTGGGCATGGCCGAACAAGGTCTGCGCACCGCTTGCGTAACCAAGGTTTTTCCGACCCGCTCGCACACCGTTGCGGCGCAGGGTGGCATTGCGGCGTCGCTGTCGAACATGGGCCCCGACCATTGGCAGTGGCACATGTATGACACCGTCAAGGGCTCGGACTGGCTGGGTGACACCGACGCGATGGAATACCTGGCGCGCGAAGCACCCAAGGCCGTCTATGAGTTGGAGCATTACGGTGTGCCGTTCTCGCGCACAGAAGAAGGCAAGATCTACCAACGTCCCTTTGGTGGCCACACGACCGAATTCGGTGAAGGCCCTGCAGTTCAACGTACCTGTGCCGCTGCCGACCGGACCGGTCACGCGATCCTGCACACGCTGTACGGGCAGTCACTGAAGAACAACGCGGAATTTTACATCGAATATTTCGCCATCGACCTGATCATGTCCGAAGACGGGCAGTGCCAAGGCGTTGTCTGCTGGAAGCTGGACGACGGTACCATGCACGTCTTCAATGCCAAGATGGTGGTGTTGGCCACTGGTGGTTACGGCCGCGCTTATTTCAGCGCAACCTCGGCCCACACCTGCACCGGCGACGGCGGCGGCATGGTGGCCCGTGCCGGCCTGGCCTTGCAGGACATGGAGTTCGTGCAGTTTCACCCGACCGGCATCTACGGCTCGGGCTGCCTGATCACCGAAGGTGCCCGCGGCGAAGGCGGATATCTGACCAACTCGGAAGGTGAACGGTTCATGGAGCGCTACGCGCCCCAATACAAGGACCTCGCACCGCGCGACTATGTCTCGCGTTCGATGACCATGGAAATCCGCGAAGGGCGCGGCGTCGGTCCCGAAGGCGACCATATTCACCTGAACCTGAGCCATCTTCCGGCCGAAGCCCTGCACGAGCGTTTGCCGGGCATCTCGGAAAGCGCAAAGATCTTCGCCGGCGTGGATGTCACCAAGGAACCGATCCCGGTTCTTCCGACGGTGCACTACAACATGGGCGGTATTCCGACCAACTATTGGGGCGAGGTGTTGAACCCAACCGCCGACGATCCGAACGCTGTCGTGCCCGGCCTGATGGCCGTGGGCGAAGCTGGTTGCGCTTCGGTTCACGGAGCGAACCGGTTGGGGTCGAACTCGTTGATCGACCTCGTGGTCTTTGGCCGCGCCGCGGCGATCCGGGCGGGCAAGGTCGTCGACCCCGAAACGCCCAACCCGGTCCTGAACCAGGCCTCGGTCGACAAGGCGTTTGATCGGTTCGATGCGGTGCGCAATGCCAGCGGTGCAATCCCGACGGCCGATCTGCGGCTTGAGATGCAGAAAACCATGCAGGCGGATGCTGCGGTGTTCCGGACGGCCAAGACCCTGGCCGAAGGGGTCGAGAAGATGACCGCAATCGCGGCCAAGATGGAGGACATCAAGGTCACGGATCGCAGCTTGATCTGGAACAGCGACCTGATGGAGACGCTGGAACTGACCAACCTGATGCCCAACGCGCTTGCCACAATCGTCGGCGCCGAAGCGCGGAAGGAATCCCGCGGCGCTCATGCACACGAAGACTTCACCGAGCGCGATGACGAAAACTGGCGTGTTCACACCGTGTCCCGGGTTGACGGGAACAAGGCCGAACTCAGCTATCGCCCGGTCATCGTCGATCCGCTGAGCACCGAGGCTGAAGGCGGTATCAGCCTTGAAAAGATCGCGCCCAAGGCGCGGACATTCTGAGGAGAGGAACACATGGTCCAACTGACCCTCCCTACGAATTCCCGGATTACGACGGGCAAGACCTGGCCGAAACCGGAAGGCGCGAGCAACGTGCGTAAGTTCCAGATCTACCGCTGGAATCCGGATGACGGGCAGAACCCTCGGGTCGACACCTATTTCGTCGACATGGACGATTGCGGGCCGATGGTTCTGGATGCGCTGATCTACATCAAGAACAAGATCGACCCAACCCTGACCTTCCGCCGGTCGTGCCGCGAGGGGATCTGCGGTTCCTGCGCGATGAACATCGACGGGATCAACACGTTGGCCTGCATCTACGGCATGGACGAGATCAAGGGCGACGTGAAGATCTACCCGCTGCCGCACATGCCGGTGGTCAAGGACCTGATCCCGGATCTGACACATTTCTATGCGCAGCACGCTTCGATCATGCCGTGGCTGGAGACCAAGACCAACCGCCCTGCAAAAGAATGGAAGCAGTCGATCGAAGACCGAAAAAAACTGGATGGTCTTTACGAATGCGTCATGTGCGCCAGCTGCTCGACCTCGTGCCCCAGCTATTGGTGGAATGGCGACCGGTACCTTGGCCCCGCCGCGCTGCTGCATGCCTATCGCTGGATTATCGACAGCCGCGACGAGGCCACGGGCGAGCGTCTGGATCAGCTTGAGGATCCGTTCAAGCTGTATCGGTGCCATACGATCATGAACTGCGCAAAGACCTGCCCCAAGGGTCTGAACCCGGCCAAGGCGATTGCCGAGATCAAGAAGATGATGGTCGAACGCGCAGTTTGAACGATGACAACCAACGTGCTTGCCGCGTTGCGGCAAGTGCATGGCCCACATGCGAAATCATTGGATGTGGGCCGCCCCGGCCAAGACTATGTTCGGTATCGGGGAGGAGTGACGGATTGGAAACAGGATCACTCCGATGAAGAACGAATCCAAAAAAACAGACGCAGCCAAAGCCTTCGAATATCTTGAGCAAGCCTGGGCCTACTACGAGCCCGAGCCGGTCAAGCCTGCAAAAGATGCAGAGCCGGAGCTGTTTGAATACGCCAACGCGGCTTGAGTTTACCAAGCCAAGTCTTGAGTCCCGGCGCATATTGCGCGAAGCAGGGGAATGCCTGTTCTTCTGCTTTTGCTCGGCGCCGGCGTGTTCGCCTATTTCGTCTGGCGTTCACGCACGTCTTCTTTGACCCGGGACTGCCGGTGGCGGCAGCACAGGCAAGCCGGCACGTGGAGTTGTGCGTATTGCGGGGCGGTTTCCGTCTCCGAGACGCAGCCCACGCGATGCGAACGGAAATAAGCCTCTTTACCTGAGGGAAACGGGGTTTTCCCAAAGGTCATTCTGGGTCAATCTGCGCAAAACAGCGGAAAGATGCAGAATGCCAAATCCTCCTTCGGATGCCGCCACCCGCCGTGGGATCGCTCCGGTCATTTGCTACCCAAATGACACCCTGCCCAGCGTTGACCTTGACCTGCTGCTGGACGCCCGAAAGAGCGCGCGAAAGACAGCCGAAGTTCTGGTGCCGCCACGTGATGCCCGTTGCTTTGAGGTGCCGACCGGACACTTCTTTCGGATCACCTCAGTCGAAGGCCCGCAGGTCGGCGACCTGAACCTGTGGAACCTGCACGACCTGAACGAACGTTTCTATTCGGGCAAGACGCGTGCATTGCATGGCACCCATGTCACGACCGGCGAGCGACTATGGTCCAGCTTTCCCTTTCTGCGCCCGATGGCCACGATCGTTGCGGACACCTTGGACTGGTACGGAATCGATCAATACGGCGGGTCGGTGCATGACGTGATCGGAACGCGTTGCGATCCCTATACCGGAAACCTGCTGTCGGGCACTCAATACCATCATTGCTGTCACTCCAACCTGACCCGGGCGCTGGCTGACCATTCTGGTCTGGAAATTCCGGCAGCCGAGCGTTTGGTGCACGACGTGTTGAACGTATTCATGTGCACCGGCTTTACCCGCGATACGGGGCAGTATTTCATGAAGGCTTCACCGGTTCGACCGGGTGACTATTTGGAGTTCTTCGCGGAAATCGACCTTCTGGGTGACCTCAGCGCCTGTCCGGGTGGGGATTGTTCGTCCGAGCATTCGTCGGATACGGCCGCCTGTCACCCGCTGTTGGTCGAGATTTTGGAACCTGCCGAAGGCACGCTGAGCGGATGGCAAAGTCCGGCGCCCAATGGCTATGACCGTACGCATGGGCGCTGAGGCCCGGGGGTGACCCGGGCCGGTTCGTGTCAGGCGTTCGGGAACGCGGCCTGCAGTGCGATTTCCACCATGTCACCAAAGCTGCTCTGGCGCTCGGACGAGGGCAGAGCCTCGCCGGTCAGAAGGTGATCGGACACGGTCAGAACTGCCAACGCCCGGCATTTGTGCCGCGCGGCCAGGATGTACAGCTCGGCGGCCTCCATTTCGACACCCAGGATTCCGTGACGCACCATCTGTTCGTTCAGGTCGGGGCGTTCGTCATAGAAAACGTCAGACGAGTAGATGCCGCCGATATGGGTTGCCGTGCCCTTGGCCTCGGCTGCCTTGGCGGCGGCCTGCAGCAGGCCCCAATCTGCACAAGGCGCAAAGTTGAGCTCTTTCATGATGCCCCGGGACGGGGTGCTGAGTGTCGTTGACGTCATGGCCAGGATAACATCCCGGACCTTCACGTTTTCCTGCATGCCGCCGCAAGACCCGATGCGGATCAGGGTTTTTGCACCGTAGTCCCGGATCAGTTCATTTACGTAAATGGACATCGACGGCATTCCCATTCCGCTGCCCTGAATGGTGACCGGGTTTCCTTTCCATTCGCCGGTGAAACCCAGCATCCCGCGGACATCGTTGATTTGCCGCACATTGCTCAGAAAAGTTTCGGCGGCCCATTTCGCACGATACGGATCACCCGGCAAAAGCACGGTCTCGGCGATTTCGCCTTTTTCGGCGCCAATGTGAATTGTCATTTTGATACTTTTCCCGCTCAGATTTCCAGATCGGAAATATCTGCCCCGGCTTTCAGCGCTTCGTGGACCCATTTCGGCTTACGCCCACGCCCCGTCCAGGTTTGCGCCGGATCGGCCGGATTGCGATATTTTGCTTTGGCTTTCGATCCCTTGCCGGACCGCGTGGGCTGAGATGCCAAGTCGGACAAGGAAAACCCGTAAGCGGCAGCTGCTTTTTCAGCGGCCATCAATGCTTCCTGACGTTCTCTGGCCTCAGCGTTTTCCAGCGCCTTGTCGACCTGATCGCGCAATTCAAGCAATTCCTTACGCGACAGCTTGTCCAGATTTATGCCCATTGTCGTTCTCCGTACCCACCTGATTCATTTTTTACTCATCAGGCAACGTTACGGAGAATCCCAATCAATGGCCATTCTTTAAACGAAATGGGCAATGGAATTAATTTTGGGCGATTATTCCGCGGCCAGCGTTTTTGGATCGGCCAGCAAAACGATATCCCCCATTATGGCATTCAGCTCGAAATTCTTGGGCGTATAGACCTTGGCAACACCCATTGATCTGAGACGATCCGCGTCTTCGTCCGGGATGATGCCTCCGACGACAACCGGAATATCACCCAGACCCGCTTCTCGCAGGCGTGTCATCACTTCCTGAACCAGCGGCAGATGGCTGCCGGATAGGATCGACAGGCCGATCACATGGGCTTGCTGCTCGATGGCCGAAGCCACGATTTCCTCGGGGGTCAGCCGTATGCCGTCATATGTGATGTCCATGCCGCAATCGCGGGCGCGGAAGGCGATCTGCTCGGCGCCGTTGGAATGGCCGTCCAGCCCCGGCTTGCCGACCAGGAATTTCAGACGACGCCCCAGGCGGTCGCTGACAGCATCCACCGCCGCGCGCAGGTCGTCCAAGCCTTCGGTCTTGTTCGACACAGAGCCCGAAACGCCCGTCGGGCCACGATAGGTGCCAAAGACGCGGCGCATCTCTTCGGCCCATTCGCCGGTGGTGACACCGGCCTTGGCCGCGGCGATCGAGGGCTCCATGATGTTGGCACCCGATTGCGCCGCGGCGCGCAGATCGGACAGAGCCGCGGCCACGGCGGCCTCATCGCGGGCGGTACGCCAGTCGTTCAGGCGGTCGATCTGTTCCTGTTCGACCGCAGGGTCGACGACCATGATCCCGCCATCCTCGGTCTGCAGCGGCGAAGGCTCACCCTCGGTCCAGCGGTTCACGCCGACGACGATGGTCTCGTTGCGCTCGATCCGGTTGAGACGTTCGGCGTTGGAATCCACCAGCCGCGATTTCATGTAGTCGATCGCCGCAACGGCACCGCCCATCGACTCCAGATTGGCCAGTTCAGCCCGGGCGCCCTGCTTCAGCTCCTCGACCTTGGCATCGACCACCGGGTTGCCGTCGAACAGGTCGTCATATTCCAACAGGTCGGTCTCATATGCCAGGATCTGCTGCATCCGCATCGACCATTGCTGGTCCCACGGGCGCGGCAGGCCTAAAGCCTCGTTCCAGGCGGGCAACTGCACCGCCCGGGCGCGTGCCTTTTTCGACAGGGTCACGGCCAGCATCTCGATCAGGATGCGATAGACGTTGTTCTCGGGCTGCTGCTCGGTCAGGCCCAGCGAGTTGACCTGAACACCATAGCGGAATCGGCGGAACTTGGGGTCTTCCACGCCATAGCGCTGTTGAAGGATTTCGTCCCAAAGGTCGACGAAGGCCCGCATTTTGCACATTTCGGTGACAAACCGGATGCCCGCATTCACGAAAAACGAGATGCGGCCGCACAGCGCCGGAAAGTCCTCGGCCGGAACGCGGGGGCGCAGCTCGTCCAGTACCGCGATGGCGGTGGCCAGCGCATAGGCCAGCTCCTGCTCGGGCGTCGCGCCGGCCTCTTGCAGGTGGTAGGAACACACGTTCATCGGGTTCCATTTCGGTACGTTCGAATAACAATACTCGGCCACGTCCGCGATCATCTTCAGTGAAGGTTTGGGCGGGCAGACATAGGTGCCGCGGCTCAGGTATTCCTTGATCAGGTCGTTCTGCACCGTGCCCTGTAGCTTGGACACATCGGCGCCCTGTTCCTCGGCCACCGCGATATACAGCGCCAGCAGCCAGGGGGCCGTGGCGTTGATCGTCATCGAGGTGTTCATCTGCTCCAGCGGGATCTGGTCGAACAGCACCCGCATGTCGCCCAGGTGGCAGACGGGCACCCCGACCTTGCCGACCTCGCCCCGGGCCAGGGTGTGATCGCTGTCATATCCGGTTTGCGTCGGCAGATCGAAGGCCACCGACAGACCGGTCTGCCCTTTGGCCAGGTTGGATCTGTAAAGCGCGTTCGAGGCTTTGGCCGTGGAATGACCGGCATAGGTTCGGATGAGCCAGGGGCGGTCTTTCTGCGTCTGCGTCATGGTCAGAGCCTCATGCGTCGATGGGTAACAATATTTCTCTCATGGGTTCTAAAGCGCAATTTTCAGCACATGTCAATTCGCTGCGTTGCGGCATGTACGGCGTGCTGCCGATTGTGACAGCGGCGGTTTGATGGCACTGTGCGGGCATGACGCAGACCGTTGAGTTACCGATTTGGCTGTTTGTTCTGATCGTGGTGTTTGCCGCGGTCACCTTCGCCTCGCATTTCCTGTTCCCGTCGGTGCGCTGGTTCTTTCGCCGCCGGCTTGAACGGGCTGTTGAACGGTTGAACCAGCGCCTGCAACGGCCGATCCAGCCGTTCAAACTGGCCGAGCGTCATGACATGATCCAACGCCTGATCTATGACCCGCAGGTTGGTCAGGCTGTTCAGCACCACGCCGAAGAACATGGCATCCCCGAAGCGGTCGCGTTCGAGCAGGCCCGGCGCTACGCCCGGGAAATCGTCCCTTCGTTTTCGGCCTTCATGTACTTCAGCTTTGCCATTCGGTTGGCTCGATGGTTGAGCAACGCGTTCTACAATGTCCGCCTCAGCCACGAGGACGAGGCCGCATTGAAGGAGATCGATCCCAAAGCAACCGTGGTCTTTGTGATGAATCACCGGAGCAACATGGATTATGTTCTGGTGACCTATTTGGCCGCGCAACAGTCGGCGCTGTCCTATGCGGTGGGCGAGTGGGCACGGGTCTGGCCGCTCAGCCGGTTGATCCGCGCGATGGGGGCCTATTTCATCCGGCGCAAGTCCGGCAGCGAACTCTACCGGCAGGTTCTGGCCAGCTATGTGCGCCTGGCCACCAATGCCGGTGTGACTCAGGCGATGTTCCCCGAGGGCGGTCTGAGCCTCACCGGGTCTTTGGGACGACCCAAACTGGGACTGCTGAAATACATCATCGACGGCACCAGTCCCGATGGTCGCGACGTCGTGTTCGTACCGGTTGCGCTGAACTATGACCGGGTGCTGGAGGATACGATTCTGACCACCGCCGCCTTGGGCAGCGAACGGCGGTTCCGCGCGCGGATCGGCGTGATCACAAGGTGGAGCCTGAAACAGATATGGCGCCGTATCATCGGGCGTTACAAACGGTTCGGTCTTGCCTCGGTCCGATACGGCCTGCCCATTTCGCTGCAGGAGTTTCGCGAACAAGCCGGCCCGGACCTGATGACGGATCTGGCTCGAGAGTTGATGCGCCGGATTGGTCGGGCGATTCCTTTGGTCCCAGCGCCCGCCGCGTGCTGGCTCGTTCGCGAAAACGGCACCATCTCCGAGTCTGACGTTCAGTCACGGATCGTCGAGCTGATGCGGCGCGAGGGCGCCACTGACGAAGACCTGAAGGCCATCCCGCCAGCGATCGAACAACTGGTCGAACGGCGAATACTGAGCAGAAACAACGGTATGCTGTCGCCATCGGTCGATCGGCTGGATCTGATGAAGTATTATGCGGCCTCAGCGCCCATCAGCGAAGACCCGGATGGTTCTGCGACTGCAAAAGAAATTTCTGCGGCTGCTGGGTCATAAAATTTCAATAATGATCCGAAATGGGTTGCAAAATTACTCATGGGCCAATATTCCAGCCTATGAAGCGCGCGATTCTGCGTCGCGGCGAACACGTTTGACAGAGGAGGCCACAATGGCTTTGGACACCGACGGCGGCATCGCGTCCTACGAGGCACCGGAAAAAGACCTCTATGAGATGGGTGAAATCCCTCCGATGGGATATGTGCCAAAACAGATGTATGCATGGGCCATCCGCAAAGAGCGCCACGGCGAGCCCGACACTGCGATGCAGTTGGAAGTGGTCGATGTTCCCAAGCTGGACAGCCACGAAGTGCTGGTTCTGGTGATGGCGGCGGGCGTCAACTACAACGGTGTTTGGGCCTCGCTCGGCAAACCGATCAGCCCCTTTGATGGCCACAAGGCCCCGTATCACATCGCGGGCTCAGATGCGTCGGGCATCGTCTGGGCGGTGGGCGACAAGGTGAAACGCTGGAAGGTCGGCGACGAGGTCGTGATCCACTGCAACCAGGACGACGGCGACGACGAAGAGTGCAACGGCGGTGACCCGATGTATTCACCCAGCCAGCGGATCTGGGGCTATGAAACGCCCGATGGGTCATTTGCGCAATTCACCAACGTGCAGGCGCAACAGCTGATGCCGCGCCCCAAGCACCTGACCTGGGAAGAAAGTGCCTGCTATACGCTTACGCTGGCCACTGCCTATCGGATGCTGTTCGGACACGAGCCGCATGATCTGAAGCCGGGCCAAAACGTTCTGGTCTGGGGCGCGTCGGGGGGTCTGGGCTCCTATGCGATCCAGCTGATCAATACAGCCGGAGCCAACGCGATCGGCGTGATCTCGGACGAAAGCAAGCGCGACTTCGTCATGGGGTTGGGCGCCAAGGGCGTCATCAACCGCAAGGACTTCAACTGCTGGGGCCAGTTGCCCACGGTCAACACGCCGGAATATGCCGAGTGGTTCAAGGAAGCCCGCAAGTTCGGTAAGGCGATCTGGGACATCACGGGCAAGGGCGTGAACGTCGACATGGTGTTCGAACACCCCGGCGAGAGCACCTTCCCGGTCTCGACCTTTGTCGTCAAAAAAGGCGGCATGGTCGTGATCTGCGCCGGGACCACCGGCTACAACCTGACCTTTGACGTTCGGTACATGTGGATGCACCAGAAGCGTCTGCAGGGTTCGCATTTCGCGCATCTCAAGCAGGCGTCTGCTGCAAACCGGCTGATGCTGGAGCGGCGTCTCGATCCCTGCATGTCCGAAGTGTTCACTTGGAAAGAACTGCCCGAGGCGCACATGAAAATGATGCGGAACGAGCACAAGCCGGGCAACATGTCTGTCTTGGTTCAGGCCCCGCGTACGGGCATGCGGACCTTGGAAGAGGTTCTGGACGCCCGCGGTTGATCACCGCGCTTTGAAAGCAAGCGCCCGCGAATCGTTCAGACGGTTCGCGGGCGTTTTGCGTTCAGAAGATGGGATATTGTTTTTCAATGCCATGCAAATTCGGGACCCGCTGTTTTTGGGGAGTAGAAAGCAGTGAATAGGCAAGAAAACAGCGTACATGTTATGGTTGTGTTAACCCTTCGTTAACTGTTTCGGAGAGACCATGATGGCGCGAAATGAGTGGATACTGGACGTATTGTCGGACCTCAACGCCTTCGCCGTTGCGAATGGGTTGACCGCGCTGGCCGAGCAGCTTGACGACACCAGGCTGATCGCCGCGGCCGAAATTGCGTCCCTGAACGATGAGGCAAATGCGCCGTCGAATGGGAACACAGTTCGATTTGAGCCAGGTCTTGGAGGATTTGGAAAACACCAGCACGCTTGACGAGCTGGGTGCGGTTGCTGTCCGCATCAGGGACAAACTGAAGGTCGATCACATCGTCTATCACTGGGTCGATGGCGCCGGCGATCAATATGGCTACACCACCTATCCGGATGCCTGGGCCGACCGATACCGTGAACGCAACTATCACCGAATAGATCCCGTAATCCTGGGCTGCTTCCAGCGGTTTCATCCGGTCAATTGGAAATCTCTGAACTGGTCCGGCAAGGTCGCAAAAGCCTTTCTGCAGGATGCTTTGGATCATGGTGTCGGCAATCAGGGCTATTCGATCCCAATTCGTGGGCCGAATGGCCAGTTCGCGCTTTTTACGGTCAATCACAGTTGCAGCGACGAGGCTTGGGGTGCCTTCATCGTGACCTACAGCCGCGAGTTGATACTGCTCGCCCACTACTTCAACCGCAAAGCTTTGGATTTCGAGCAGGACCGCAGACCTGAATCCGCGCGCGGTCTCTCTCCGCGCGAGATCGACGCGATGACGCTACTGGCCTTGGGCTACAGCCGGGCGCAGGTCGCGCACTCCCTGTCTATTTCCGAGCACACATTGCGTGTCTATATCGAAAGCGCCCGGTCCAAGCTGGGTGCTCTGAATACAACCCATGCCATCGCCACTGCCCTCAGCAGAGGATTAATAGTGGTTTAAGGCCCGCGCGAGGGCCACACGGTAAATTAACCACGACTTTGTACCCCCTTCGTTCCAGTACTGGGCGACAAGGGGAAAAGTCATGCTGCGTTATGTTTACGCTGACGAGCTTCATAAATTTCCAAAATTGGCCGAGGGGATGTTTCGCGACCGCGCAGATCAATTCAAAACCCGCCTCGGATGGGATGTTCATGTCAATTCCAAAGGAGAGGAACGGGATCAGTATGATGATCTGAACCCGCTGTATGTCATCTGGGAAGAGCCGGACGGCAGTCACGGCGGATCGATGCGGGTATTGCCCACGACTGGCCCTGTCATGGTAAATGAGGTGTTCGGGCATCTGACCGGCGGCAGCCCAATCCGCAGCCCGCTGATCTGGGAAGTGACGCGGTTCTGCCTGTCCCGCACCGCTCATCCACACACGGCCGGGGCAATCATGCTGAGCGGGGGGGAGATCATGGAAGGCTTCGGTCTGACCCACATCGCCGGGGTCTTTGATGCAAGGATGATCCGCATCTATCGGCTAATCGGTTCCTCGCCGGTGGTCTTGGGCTCGGAGGGGGCGGGCCGTGACCAGATTTCGGTCGGTCTTTGGCCCTATTCCGCTGACGATTGCAACCGCGTGGCCGAGCGGGCGGGCATCCCGCGCGAGCTGTCGCGATTGTGGTTCAAGACGGCGTTCGGGTCCGCCGCGCGGCATCGGTTCGCACTGTCTGCCTGACGTTGAATTCCGCATCTGGCGCAGGTTGGCGCGGCCCTGTAGGGTCGCGCCATGTCTCTGCCCAAGGTTACTTTTTCCGAAGATCAGGCCGCCGCGTTCGACAGCATTGCCCAGATGCTGAAAACCGCAGGCGTGGACCTGGAAGATGATGCGCTGCTCAAGCTGCCCGGCCAGGGCGAATCGGGGGTCATGGCGGTGATCGGCAAGGCCGGGTCGGGCAAGACCCTGCTGTTGGCCGAACTCTTCAAGGCACTGGCCGAGACCGGAGTTCAGATCGTCTCGGGCGACTATGAAAGCCGCAAATCGAAAGACAAGCGCAGCCTTGCCATTTTGGCCCCGACCAACAAGGCCGCCAGCGTGTTGCGATTGCGCGGTGTTCCGGCCACCACCATTCACCGCATTCTGTACACGCCGGTCTATGATCCGGAATACGAACGGATCGCCGAGTGGCTGGCGGGCAATGACGACCGCCCTGAGATCGAAGGCCTGACCGACGAGGCGTTGGACCGCGCGGCCGCGTTCTATGCCAACAACAAGTCCATCCCGGGTGCCCTGGCCGCCGCCGGCCTGCGCGGGTCGGATTTCATAACCGGATGGAAACGTCGCGACGAGCCGCTGGATATCGGGTTCGTCGATGAAGCCTCGATGCTGGACGACCGCCAGTTCGAGGATCTCAAAGAAATTTTTCCTACCTTGTTGCTGTTCGGCGATCCGGCACAGTTGGCACCGGTGAATCAGTCCGGGTCGATGGTGTTCGATGCTTTGCCCGAACCGCGCAAGCTGATCCTGCACCGGGTGCACCGGCAAGAGGCCGACAACCCCATTCTGGACCTGGCCCATGCGCTGGCCGATCCTGCCATGGGGTTCGAGGATTTTGAACGTCTTGTCGAGCAGACCGCCCGCACGGATGACCGTGTGGTCTGGGGCCAGCGGGTCGAGGTCGACCTGATGGCCCGCAGCCCGGTTCTGGTCTGGCGGAACGCGACGCGTATCCGGCTGATCCAGGCCTTCCGTCAGGTGCATGGCGCCCCCGAGACCGAGCTGTTGGAAGGCGAACCGTTGATCTGCGACGGGATCGAGCTGCCGCTGAAGCACCGCAAGAAACGGCTCGACCTCGAGGCGCGCGGGCTGATCAAGGGCGCGCAGGTGATCTATCTGGGGCCGGGGCGCAAGCCGGGGTTCTCGCGGCTGCATGTCATGGGGGCCGAAGACCCGCAGGTCAGCGCCGCGTCGATCGTGCAGATCGAAAAACCGGACGAGGAAGAGCCCTTCATCCCCTTTGCCGCGCGCATGGGGGCCACGTTTCTGCATGGGGCCGCCGTGACGATCCACAAGGCGCAGGGCTCGCAATGGGACACGGTGCAGGTCTTTGCCCCTGACCTTTACGCCGCCGCCCGCATGGGCCGGACCGAGGCCGGGCAACCCCTGTGGAAACGGCTGGCCTATGTGGCCATCACCCGGGCGCAAGAGCGGCTGATCTGGGTGGTGCGCAACCGGCTGTCCAAACCAAGCCACCCGCTGCGGGTTGACGACCTGCGTGCGGTCCCGGCCGCAAAACTGACGCTGGAGGCGGAGGAGACGTGAAGACGATCATTGTAACCGGGGCAAGTTCGGGCATCGGGCGGGCGACGGCCGAGCTGTTTCTGGACCAGGGCTGGAAGGTCGGCCTGTTGGCACGCAGTGCGGACAAGCTGAGCCAGATGGCCGCGACGCGCGAAAACGCCATTCCCCTGGTGGCCGACGTAACCGACCCCCAAGCGGTGTCGGCGGCGTTCGATGAATTTAAGGCGCAGGCCGGACGGTTGGATGTTCTGTTCAACAACGCGGGTATTTTCGCGCCCGCAGGCACGATCGACGAAATCGCGCTGGACGACTGGTATCAGAGCGTCAACGTGAACCTGAACGGGATGTTTCTGTGTGCCCGTGCCGCCTTTGGCGCGATGCGGCGGCAGAACCCGCAAGGTGGACGCATCATCAACAACGGCTCGATCGCGGCGCATGTGCCGCGTCCGAACTCCGTGCACTACACCGCCACCAAACACGCGATTACCGGGCTGACACGAAGCCTGTCGCTTGACGGCCGCGCCCATGGGATCGCCTGTGGGCAGATCGACATCGGAAATGCCAGAACCCAGATGGTGCAGAACCTGGTCGATACGGCGGTTGCTGAAGGGCGAGAGCCTGATCCGACGATGGCGGTCGAAGATGCCGCGCGCTCGGTCCTGCACATGGCCATCCTGCCGCCCGAAGCCAACGTCCAGTTCATGACCGTGATGGCAACGACGATGCCGTATATAGGGCGCGGGTAGCGGTCAGTTTTCGCGCAACAGTCGGAAAGCCGTCGAAGCGCCCCAGCCTGCGGCGATGGCAATGACAAGGGACATCAACCCGTACCAGACCGGCTGTTGACGCGACATGTTGTAGAGAAACCGCTCGAGCCCGACTTTCCGAACGTCGATAACCGTCTCGAACTGCGAAATGACTTCGCCGTTTCGCATCAGGAAGATGCGGGTCAGGTAGTCGCCTTCGGTCAGGTCGGCCGGCATCTCGATGGAGGTGCGGAATAGCGTTTGCTCATCCACGGCAACCGTGTTCTCCCGGATCGAGTACAGGCCCTCATCCTCTCGGATCCTGACGACAGCCCGGGCGAAATCCTGAGCCTCCCGAATATGCATGGCTGCCCCGACGGACCGGATCGCGCGCCGGATCGAGATGCGATAGCGCAGATCTTCGGTGTCGGTGATGATGTCCGTGAACGGTGCGCTTGTAGCGACTGCGTAGAAGCTGGGTGCGGAATCGACCAGAACGCTGTCGGTATTCACCCAGATGCCGAATTTCTTTTCCTTACGCCGCACCATCACCGGCTCGGACGGGCCCGCGACTGCCACGATCACCTCCAGCGGAGGGCCGGGCGGGATCGGCGCCTCGCGCTTGACGGCGCCAAAGATCAGAATCTCGGATCCGTCGAAATCGGCGGTAATGGCTACGCGATCCTGGCTGAGGCCAAGAACGACCTGCTCATCCGCGGCGTGGACGGGGAGGGTCAGGAACACAAGGGCGATGAACCAGCGCAACACGTCAATGCCCCCCATCGGTGCCAAGCGAGTAGAGCTCGGCCGGTTGCAACAACAGATCCAGGGCCAGCTTGCCGCAAACCGCCAAGACAAGAGCGGCCAGCAGAACGCGCAGCTGCTCGGCCGGGATGCGTGCCCCCAGCACGGTCCCGATCTGAGCCCCGATCACCCCGCCAACCAACAGTAGGACAGCCAGCACGATATCGACCGTAAAGTTGGTCGTGGCGTGCAGCATGGTGGTGAAGCCAGTGACGAAAATAATCTGGAAAAGGGATGTCCCCACAACCACTTTGGTTGGCATTCCCAGCAGATAGATCATGGCGGGCACCATGATGAATCCGCCGCCCACGCCCATGATCGCCGACAACACGCCGACGAACAGGCCGACAAGCACCGGCGGAATGACCGAGATATACAGCCCCGAGGTCCGGAACCGCATCTTGAACGGCAGGGCGTGGATCCACCCCCTCTGGCGCCGTTTGACAGGGACCCCACCTGCCTTGCGGGACCTGCGCAGCGCATTGAGGCTTTCAAAGAACATCAGCCCGCCAATGACGCCCAGAAAGACGACATAGCAGAGCTTGACCAGCAGATCGACCTGACCCAGGCTTTTGAGATAGTTGAAGAAGACAACGCCCACGGCGGCGCCGATCAGACCACCCACAAGAAGGACCGTGCCCATCTTCAGGTCGACCGTCTTTCTGCGGAAATGCGCCAGCACCCCCGAGAATGACGAGGCAACGATCTGGTTCGCCTCGGTTGCCACAGCAACGGCGGGTGGGATGCCGATAAAAAACAGCAGCGGGGTCATCAAAAAGCCGCCACCGACACCGAACATACCGGACAGGATCCCCACCATGCCGCCGAGGCCAAGCAGCAGAAAGGCGTTTACGGAAACTTCGGCGATAGGCAGGTAGATATGCATGTGGTCTAGCCGATCCGTACTGCGGTGGACTGGTTAATGCGAGCAAAGGCAGGCGCGCTGCGTTGGGCGAAGAAACGGACTGGCGGGTACATGGCGGTTTCGAAGGATAAACTGGTCACGATCAAACCCCCGCCAATTCAGAAAGCGAATAGAATTCTGTCGGAGCCACGATCAGTTCCAGCCCGACTTTTCCGGCCACGATCATGACCAGTACCGCCAGCAAAACCCGCAGCTGCTCAGCCTTCAACCGAGCGCCGACCATGCTGCCGAACTGGGCCCCAACGACCCCCCCGATCAACAGGAACAAGGCCAGCACGATATCCACGCTGAAGTTGGTCGAAGCGTGGATCATCGTCGTGAACCCGGCCACGAAAATGATTTGAAACAGCGAGGTTCCGATCACCACCTTTGTTGGCATTCCGAGGATATAGATCATTGCCGGAACCATGATGAACCCGCCGCCAACGCCCATGATGGCCGACAGGATTCCGACGCCAAAGCCGACCAGGATGGGTGGAATGACCGAGATGTACAGGTTTGACTCGCGGAACCGCATTTTGAACGGCAGTGCATGAACCCAGGTGCGTTGGCGGCGTGCGGTCGGTGCGGTGCCGCCCGCCGCTCGTGACCGGCGGATTGCACGCAGGCTCTCAATGAACATCAAGGTGCCGATGAGGCCAAGAAACACGACGTAACACAGCTGGACCGCCAGATCGACCTGTCCCAAATGCTTGAGATAGTTGAAGACGAGCATCCCCAGCGTCGCGCCGAGCAGGCCGCCGCCCAACAGAACCGATCCCATCTTCAGGTCTACGGTCCTGCGCTTGAGATGGGCCATCAGCCCCGAAAATGAGGATGCCACCACCTGATTGGCCGATGTCGCCACGGCGACTGCAGGTGGAATACCGATCAGAAACAGCAATGGCGTGATCAGAAAACCGCCTCCCACTCCGAACATGCCGGACAGAACGCCCACGGAAACACCAATCGCCAGCAGGACAAACGGGCTAACGGATACTTCGGCTATGGGAAGGTAGACGTGCATACCCTCTTAGAGCGCTTGCGGCATGCAAAATCAACTCTGCATGCCGCTTTGCAGCAAACAGGACTGAAAAGCAGTCCTGAACTGGCCTTATCAGCGCTCTTTCACATAAGGCTCGCCACCGGCCCTTGGCGGGACCGCTTTGCCGACGAAACCTGCCAGGATCACCACGGTCAGGATATAGGGCAGCGCGTCCATGACCTGAACGGGGATAATGATGCCGCCCAGGTCGATATTCTGGAACCGCAGAGCGACAGCCTGCAGCAGCCCGAACAGCAAACACGCCCACATGGCGTGCCACGGCCGCCACTTGGCAAAGATCAGTGCAGCCAGTGCGATGAAGCCCCGGCCGGCTGTCATGTCTTTGACGAACCCTGCCTGCAACGCAGTAGCCAAATAGGCCCCGGCGATGCCACACAGCACGCCACAGATGGCGACGGCCGCGTAGCGAAGCCCCACCACCGAGACGCCCGCGGTGTCCACTGCCGCCGGGTTTTCACCCACGGCGCGCAGGCGCAGGCCAAAGCGGGTGCGGAACAGCACCCACCAGGTGGCGGGCACCATCAGGAACGCCACGTAGACAAGAATCGAGTGGCCTGAGAGCAGTTCGGCGTAGATGGGACCGATGATCGGCACACCGCTCAGAGCCTCGGCGAAGGGGAAGTTGATCGGCTCGAACCGGCCGCCCCCGAACAGCGACGGCGTGCGACCGCCTTGCTGGAACCAGTCCTGGGCCACCAGCACGGTCATGCCGGCAGCCAGGAAGTTGATGGCGACACCGGAAATCAGCTGGTTGCCCCGGAACGTGATCGAGGCAAGCCCGTGCAGGCCAGACAGCACCAAGGACGATGCAATGCCGGCCAGCAGGCCCAGCCATACCGACCCGGTGACGGCGGCAACGGCGGCCGAGAAGAATGCGGCCATCAGCATCTTGCCTTCCAGGCCGATGTCGAAAATGCCAGCGCGTTCCGAATACAAGCCGGCCAGACAGGCCAGAAGCAGCGGCGTGGCCAGGCGAATGGTCGAGTCCAGAACCTGGACGATCGTCAGGAACAACTCCATCAGTTCGCCTCCTTCCGCAGGGCCAGGAACAGCTTTTCAAGCGGCATGCGCACCATGTTGTCCAGCGCTCCGGTGAACAGGATCACCAGCGCCTGGATCACCACGATCAGCTCGCGCGGGATCGACGTCCACAGGGCCAGTTCCGCACCCCCCTGATAGAGGAAACCAAACAGGATGGCCGCCAGGAACACGCCGAATGGGTGCGAGCGGCCCATCAGGGCCACCGCGATGCCGATGAAGCCCGCGCCCTCGGTCGAGTTCAGAACCAGCCGCTCGGCCTCACCCATGACGTTGTTGATTGCCATCAGGCCCGCCAGAGCGCCCGAAATCAGCATCGCCACGATGGTGATGCGCACCGGTGAGATACCGGCATAGACCGCACCGGTTTCCGAATGCCCATAAGCCCGAATTTCATAGCCCAGGCGAGTGCGCCAGATCAGCGCCCAGACTACGATGCAGGCGATGACCGCGATGATCAGCGAGATGTTGGCCGGAGCCGCCTTGGAGAAGGTGATCCCGATCGGGGCCAGCATCTCGTGCAGGGTGGGCAGATGTACCGCCTCGGCAAAGCGGGCGGTCGCCGGGTCCTGCGAGCCGGCCGGTCGCATCACGTTGACCAGCATGTAGTTCAGCAGCGCCGCAGCGATGAAGTTGAACATGATCGTGGTGATCACGATATGGCTGCCGCGCTTGGCCTGCAGATAGGCCGGTATCGCAGCCCAAGCCGCGCCGAACAGCATGCCGGCGGCCATCGCAGCCAGCAGAGCGATGCTCCAATGCGGCCACGGTACATAGAGGCACACCATGGCTACGCCCAGTCCGCCCAACATGGCCTGACCCTCGCCACCGATGTTGAACAGACGCGCGTGAAAGGCCACTGCAACCGCAAGGCCGGTGAACATGAAGTTGGTGGCATAATACAGGGTATAACCCCAGCCATAGGTCGACCCCAGCGCGCCGGTGACCATCAGGTTCACCGCCTCGACCGGGTTTTCGCCAATGGCCAGAATGACCAGTGTCGACAGGATTGCGGCCAGGATCAGACTGATGAGCGGGATCAGAATGACGTCGGCCCATTTGGGCATCTTATCCATGTTACGCGGCCTCCCCCGCAACACCGGCCATCAACAGGCCCAGTTCTTTTTCATCCGTTTCATGGGGCAGGCGCTCGCCCATGATATGTCCGTCGAACATCACTGCAATCCGGTCGGACAGAGAGAAGATCTCTTCCAACTCGACCGAGACCAGCAGGATCGCCTTGCCCTGATCGCGCAGGGCGACGATCTGCTTGTGAATGAACTCGATCGCGCCGATGTCCACGCCGCGGGTCGGCTGGCCCACCAAAAGCAAATCGGGGTTCCGCTCGATTTCGCGTGCAACCACGATCTTCTGCTGGTTTCCACCCGAAAAGTTCTTGGCAGACAGCCAGCCATTAGGCGGACGCACGTCGAATTTCTCGATCTTGCGTTCTGTGTCGGCGCGCAGTGCGGCGTTGTTCATGAAAATCCCGCGCTGATAGGCGGGGTCGCGGTGATAGCCGAAGGCCACGTTTTCCCAGGCGTGGAAGTCCATGATCAGACCTTCGCGTTGCCGGTCTTCGGGCACATGGGCGATGCCTTGGGCGCGCCGGGCCTGACCGTCGGCCTCGGGTCCGCTGAGCGCCAGAGGCGTACCATTCAGTTTGATCACGCCTGATCCCGGGCGCATCCCGCCCAACACTTCGAGCAGCTCGGACTGCCCGTTGCCGGCGACGCCTGCGATGCCCACGATCTCGCCCGCGCGGACGGTCAGGTCGATACCTTTGACGCGCTCGACGCCCGCCGAATCCGTCACCCGCAGGTTCTCGATTTCCAGAATCGGCTTGCCGGGTTTGGCCGGCACCTTGTCGACGCGCAGCAGAACCTTGCGCCCGACCATCAGCTCGGCCAGTTCCTCGGGGTTGGTCTCGGCGGTCTTGACCGTGGCGGTCATCTGTCCGCGGCGCATCACCGACACTGTGTCGGTGGCTTCCATGATCTCGCGCAGCTTGTGGGTGATCAGGATGATGGTCTTCCCTTCGGCGCGCAGCCGGTCGAGGATGCGGAACAGCTGGTCGGCCTCGGCCGGGGTCAGCACCCCGGTGGGTTCGTCCAAAATCAGGATCTCCGCCTTGCGATACAGCGCCTTGAGGATTTCGACCCGCTGCTGCATTCCCACGCCGATCTCGTCGATGCGCTTGTCGGGGTCCACGAACAGCTCGTATTCTTCCTCGAGCTCTTTCAGCTCTTTCCGGGCCTTGGCCAGCGAGGGGGCCAGCAGCCCGCCATCTTCCGCGCCCAGAACGATGTTTTCCAGAACGGTGAAATTCTCGACCAACTTGAAATGCTGAAAGACCATGCCGATGCCCGCGGCGATCGCGGCCTGGCTATCGGGGATGTCGGTCTTTTTACCGTTGATCCAGATTTCACCTTTGTCGGCCTTGTAGAAGCCGTACAGAATGCTCATCAGCGTGGACTTGCCCGCACCGTTTTCACCGATGATCCCGTGGATCGTGCCGGGGGCGACGCTGATCGAGATGTCCTTGTTCGCTTGGACTGGCCCAAAGGCTTTGGAAATCCCTTTGAGCTCGATGGCGGGGACTGTCATGTCTTGTCCTCGATTGCCGTAGAAGCTGCGCTGATTTCGCTATCATTCGGTCGTGGCGAAACAGCGGCATGAGTGGATGCGGGACGGGAGGTTTCCCCCGCCCCGCGCGATATCAGAACTGCAGTGCCGGGCAGCTGTCGTTCTCGTAGTAGCTGACGACGGTGACATTGCCGTCGATGATGTCGCGGCGCGCCTTTTCGACGGCGGCTTTCATCTCGTCGCTTACCAGCGAGGCGTTGTTTTCATCCATGGCAACGCCGACACCGTCCTGTGCCAGACCCATGGTGAACTTGCCGGTCTCGACATCTTCGCCTGCTTTCATGGCGTCATAAACGGCCACATCCACGCGCTTGAGCATCGAGGTCAGGACCTTGCCCGGGTGCAGGTGGTTCTGGTTGCTGTCCACGCCGATCGACAGGATGCCTTCGTCGGCCGCGGTCTGCAGAACACCGACGCCGGTACCGCCTGCGGCGGCGTAGATCACGTCAGCGCCTTGGCTGATCTGAGCTTTGGTCAGCTCAGAGCCCTTCACCGGGTCGTTCCATGCGGCCGGGGTGGTGCCGGTCATGTTGGCGACGACGTTGATGTCAGGGTTTACGGCCTTTGCGCCCTGGGCGTAGCCGCAACCAAAGTGCCGGATCAGCGGAATGTCCATGCCGCCGATGAAGCCGACGGTACCCGACTTGGATGCCATCGCGGCCATCATGCCGACCAGGTACGAGCCTTCATGCTCGGCGAACGAGACCTGGCGGATGTTCGGCGCGTCCAGCCAGCTGACGTCGACGGCGACGAACTTGGTGTCGGGATAGTCAGGTGCGACGGCGGCCAGCGGATCAGCCATGGCAAAGCCCATGGTGATGATCGGGTTTGCACCGGCTTCAGCGAAACGACGCAGGGCTTGTTCGCGCTGCGCTTCCGACTGCAGCTCGATTTCGCGATAAGACTTGCCGGTCTGGTCGGCCCAGCGCTTGGCGCCGTTATGGGCTGCTTCGTTGAACGATTTGTCGAACTTGCCGCCCAGATCGAAGATGATCGCCGGTTCGGCCAGCGCCGCACCTGCGGTCAGTGCAAACGCGGCGGCCGCGCCCATCAAGGATTTCATCAGGGTCATCATATACTCCCGTTGTTTTTTTTGGCTTCGGGGCAGGGGCTTTTGCCCAGCCCCGCTCAGAGCGAGCAGAACTGCTGTGATAGCGGCAATTAAGGCCGTCTGAAACAGCCATGGTCAACCGCTTTTTGACCATTTGGTCTCAGAAATGCCCGGCTTTCGTCAGGGTAGCGCGCGCTCCATCAAGATTGCATCTACTTTGTCAGCCTTGCCGCGCCGGTAATATCCCGGCCGAAGACCGCAGCGCGCATAGCCGCAACTTTGGTAGAGTGCAATGGCGGCCGCGTTGTCCGATGCCACCTCAAGAAACGCCCGGCGCGCACCCAGATCGTGAGCCTTGTCATGCCAAGCCTGCATGCAGGCGCGGCCCAGACCCTGCCGCTGATGATCGGGATGCGTCGCGATGGTCAGCAGCTCGGCCTCGTCGCCGATGACCTGGATCAGGGCAAATGCTGTTTTGTTTCCAACGACATGGGTGAAGCGGCTGGCAAGCAGATCAGCGAATTCATCATTAGTCCAGGGGCGGGACTGGGTGAAAGCCGCGCCGTGGGTCTCGGCCATTTCCTGTGGGGTCATGGGTCCAGCAAAGGCGGCGGCGTATCGCGCGACGGGGCGGCGTCTGCGGCACGAACGTACAGTGGGGCAGGGGGACCTGACACAAGGTCAACACGTTCGGATGCAATCCGGGCGATGGCCCGGACGACTGCATTCGCATCGTCGCACAAAAACAGGGCGCCAAGTGATTCTGCCTGTTCCTGCGTCATCAGCTGCGGCGTCCCGTCGGGCGCTTGCACATAAACTTGGTCGCGGGGGGCGGGAATGGCTGGGATCCGCCCTTCGGGCGCCAAGGCCGCCAAGGCTTCAAGGCCCGAAACGCCGATTGCCGGCTTGTTCAATCCAAGCGCCAGCCCTCGGGCGGCAGAGACCGAGATGCGAATTCCGGTAAAGTTGCCCGGACCCGTCCCGACACCGATCGCGTCAATATCCGCCCAAGAAACCCCACCTTCTGCAATGACGTCTTGAAGCAGAGGCATCAGGCGTTCTGCCTGGCCGCGGCTCATGGTTTCGGCGCGGCTCACGACGATGTCTGGCCCGCGCAGCAAAGCGGCCGCGCAATGCGCGGCCGATGTGTCAAATGCCAGAATTGTCTGATCAGACGGCAACAGGGCGAACCTCGGTCACCTCGGGGATGTAATGGCGGAGCAGGTTCTCGATCCCCATTTTCAGGGTCAGCGTCGAGGACGGGCAGCCTGCGCAGGCCCCTTGCATATGCAGGTAGACGACGCCGCGGTCAAAGCCGTGGAAGGTGATGTCACCGCCGTCCTGCGCCACGGCGGGGCGTACGCGGCTGTCCAGCAATTCCTTGATCTGGTTGACGATTTCCGAGTCCTCACCCGAATGTTCAGCATGGCCGGACGCGGTTTCCACACCGGCCCCCATCACCGGCTGGCCGGACTGGTAGTGCTCCATCACGGCGCCCAGGATGGCGGGTTTGATGTGGTCCCACTGCACGCCGTCGTCTTTGGTGACGGTTACGAAATCATTGCCGAAGAAAACTCCGGTCACACCGCTGACCGCAAAGATGCGCTGCGCCAGCGGCGAGTTCTGCGCGGCTTCGGCGGTCGGGAAATCCGCTGTACCGGCCTCGAGCACGGTCTGACCGGGCAGGAATTTCAGCGTGGCCGGGTTGGGTGTGGATTCGGTCTGGATGAACATGGCGCGCTCCGTATCAGTTGGCTCTGATATGCGCGTCAGCGGCCGGGAAGTCAAGATTTGGAACGGTTCTAAATCGCTGCAGCCTGTCGGATGGCCATGTCCAGTCGGTCATCGCCCCAGTAAAGCTCCTCATCCACGACAAAACTGGGGGCGCCGAAGATCCCCAGCGATTTGGCGCGGGCAACCTGGTCAAACAGAGCACTCTTGATGTCAGAGTCTGCGGTTCGGTCGATCATGTCCTCGGGGAGGCCGGCGGCGGACAGGGCGCTGCGCAGGACTGGCTCTACCGAAATGTTCAGGCCTTGGCCAAACTGCGCGGCAAAAACGGCGCAGGAGAATGCAGCGCGCGCTTCACGTTGAGGGATGGCGAGCGCAAGGCGTGCGGCCTTCAGGCTGTTTTGCGGAAACTCGGCAGGTCGGGTCAGGGGCAGGCCATGCTGCCGGCAAAGCCGTTCCATGTCGCGCCACATGTACCGCCCCTTGGCCGGATAGATGTTGAACGGTGAGGTTTTCCACCCCTGCTCGGCAAAAATGGGACCCAGAAGGAATGGCTGCCAGTCCGCCTGGACGCCGCAGGCTGCCGCGTCCCGTTCGACCCGCATGGCGCTGAGGTAGGAATAGGTCGAGGCGAAATCGAACCAGAAGTGCAGAGTGGCGGGCATCAGGTGATCTCTTCGAGCTTCTCCTTGCTCAGGTCGCCCGGAACGATGGTGATCGGAATCGGCAAGCTGCCGGAATTCCGCGTCAACTGAGTGACCAGTGGACCGGGGCCCTTCTTGTCAGTACCTGCACCCAGAACAAGGACGCCGATTTCGGGATCCGAGCGCACATGCTCAATGATCTGCGGAACGGGTTCACCCTCGCGGATCGCCAGTTCAGGCTCGATCCCCTGCTTGTCGCGCATCCATTTGGCAAACACCTCGAAATGCGCATGGATACGTTCGCGGGCTTCTTCCCGCATCACTTCGGCCACGCCGATCCAGTGGTTGAACTCGTCCGGAGGAATGACCGAGAGGATGGTCACACCCCCGCCGGTATGCGCAGCACGCATCGCGGCGAAACGCATGGCGTTCAGGCACTCGCGGCTATCGTCAAGAACTACAAGGAACTTGCGCATGAATGTCCTCTTCGGTTTTCGGGATCATGCCCGAGCATTCGGTGTCTGGCAACTCGGGCCGCGACGGACCGTTGCTTATTGGTTGCTGGCCGCCCAGTCCCAGTAGAGCGCGCGCGTGCGGCGCGTGATAGGGCCAATCTGATATTGCGTGTCGTCCAGTGCGGTCACGGGCGTGACCTTGTTCATGTTGCCGGACATGAACACTTCGTCCGCGTCGTGGAAATCGTCGAAGGTCAGAACAGTTTCGTGAACCGTCACCCCGTCGCGACGCAGGTTGTCGATGTGCCGCGCGCGCGTGATGCCTGCAAGGAAGGTTCCGTTCGGTGCCGGAGTAAACACCTCTCCATCCTTGGCCATGAAGATGTTGGCCGTTGCGGTTTCTGCCACGTTGCCCATGGCGTCGGTCACCAATGCGTTTGAAAACCCCTTGGATCGCGCTTCCGCCAGCATTCGGGCGTTATTTGGATACAGGCACCCGGCCTTGGCGTTGACGACCGCGCTTTCCAGAACCGGGCGGCGGAAGCGGGTGGTCGTCAGAGTGACCGAGGCCGCCTCGGGTGCCATTGGGATCTCTTCGAGGCAGATGGCGAAACCTGTGCTGTCACCCTGCGGTACGATCGCGGTCGCGTCGCCGTCGATCCCCCAGTACATCGGGCGAATGTAGACGGCGGCCTCGGTCGGGTATGCTTCCAGACCTTCGCGGATCAGTTCGACCATTTGTTCGGTGGTCACGGTCGGAGTGAGCATCAGCGCCTCGGCCGAGCGGTTCACCCGGTCGCAATGCGCGGCCAGATCAGGGGTCATGCCATCAAATCGGCGGGCCCCGTCAAACACCGACGAACCCAACCAGGCCCCGTGGTCCGCAGCCCGCATGATCGGGGCATCGCCATCGTGCCATTTGCCATCGAAATAAGTGCGGATATTCTTGCCGACTGCCATTGTGCCCTCCGTCAATTCCGCCGAACCGTAGGAGCGCGCGCGCCCAAGGTCCAGCAGATTATCCGGCCGACGATGGTAACACGTCGCGCTTGACCATCGCGCGCAGGGCGAAGTTGGAGCGCAGGTTGCGGATGCCCGGAATCTGCATCAGCCGGTTTTCCAGAAACGCATCAAAGGCGGTCAGGTCACGCGCCACGACGCGCAGCAGGATGTCGCGCGAGCCTGTCATGAGGTAACACTCCATAACCTCATCGCAGCGCAGGATGGCGCGTTCGAAGGCGTCGATGGCGTGGCGGTCCTGTTTCTCCAGTTCGACCGACACGAAAATCGTGACGCCAAAGCCCAGCTTCTCAGGGTCGACCTGGGCCGAATATCCGGTGATCACCCCGTCGCGGCGCAGGCGGTCCAGCCGCCGCGCGCAGGGTGTGGGCGACAGGCCCACCTTTTCGGCCAGGTCCAGAACGGTCATGCGCCCGTCCTGCTGCAGCGCGCGCACGATTTTGCGGTCGATCTGATCCATGGCGAAAATCCCTAATATGATCGGATCAGATTACTATTATCTCCAAGATAGATAATTTGACCAGCATGTATTGGCGAAAATCGCTCGGTCGGATGTGGCAGAATCCATCTGTCTTTCCGGAGGAGCAAAATGGAAATAACCACGATTGACGCGCCAGATCACGAGCGTGTGGTCGAATTCAAAGACGCCGCCAGCGGGCTTTCGGGCTTTGTGGCGATCCACTCCACGCAATTGGGGCCTGCAGCGGGTGGCGTGCGGATGCGCACCTATGGCCACCCGTCCGAGGCGCTGGACGATGCGCTGCGCCTGTCGCGGGGCATGACCTACAAGAACGCCGCGGCCGATCTGCCGCTGGGCGGGGGCAAGGCCGTGATCATCGGCGACCCGAGCGCGGACAAGACGCCCCGGTTGCTGCAGGCCTTCGGCCGCGTGGTCCAAAGCCTCGGCGGCCAATACTGGACGGCCGAGGACATGGGGATGACCCCGGCCGACATGGCCCAGATCGGCACCGAAACCGAATATGTCGCCGGTCTGCCCGATGGCCCGTTCGCCAGCGGCGACCCGTCGCCCATCACCGCCCGCGGGATCTTCAACGCCATCCGCGTGACTGCGCGGCATCGGTTCGGGTCCGCGGACCTGAGCGGCAAGACCGTCTCGGTGCAGGGGCTGGGCCATGTGGGCGAACATCTGTGCGCGCTGCTGAATGATGCCGGGGCGAAACTGGTGATCACCGACATCGATACGGGCCAGACCGCCCGGTTGGCGGACCGGTTCGCGGCGCAGGCCGTCGCGCCCGATGCGATCTATGCGGCCGAGGCGGATATTTTCGCGCCCTGCGCGATCGGCGGCATTCTGAACGAAACCAGCATTCCGTTGCTGAAGGTCGGCGCGGTGGCCGGAGGGGCCAACAACCAGCTGGCGACTGATGCCGACGCGCAGCGCCTGCATGACCGCGGCATCATCTACGCCCCGGATTTCGTGGCTAATGGCGGCGGGATCGTGAACGTCGCGACCGAGATCCTGAAGATCAAGGACCGCGAAGCCTGGGTCGGTCAGCGGCTCGAGGCGCTGGAGCGGACGATGGACCGCATCCTGACCCGCGCCAAGGTCGATGGCGTCAGCCCCCATGCGGTGGCCGAATCCATCGTCGAGGAAAAACTGCACCCGCAAGCCGCCTGACCTGCAAAGAAAAACGCCGCCCCGGATAAGGGGCGGCGCTGCAGTTTTTGTCTGGTGCTCAGGCGCGGTCAGCGCCCACCATCCCCACGATCTCGTAGGTGCGGCTGAGGATCGGAGCCGCGATTTCCCGCGCCCGTTCCGCGCCACGGTCCAGGATCCTGTCGATCTCGGCCTGATCGCCCATTAGCCGCGCCATTTCGGTCGAGATCGGCGACAGCCTTGCGACCGCCAGATCGGCCAGCATCGGCTTGAAGTCACCGAACTGCTTGCCCCCGACCTCGGCCAGAACCTGCTCGACCGTCTGATCGCTGAGCGCGGCATAGATGTTGACCAGGTTGCGCGCCTCGGGGCGGCCTTCCAGCCCGTCCACCTCCGAGGGTAGGGCATCGGGGTCGGTCTTGGCCTTGCGGATCTTCTTGGCGATGGTGTCGGCATCGTCGGTCATGTTGATCCGGCTCATGTCGGACGGGTCCGACTTGGACATCTTCTTGGCCCCGTCGCGCAGGCTCATCACGCGCGTCGCCGCGCCCTCGATCACCGGCTCGGTGATCGGGAAGAAATCGACGCCATAGTCGTGGTTGAACTTGATGGCGATGTCGCGTGTCAGCTCGAGATGCTGTTTCTGATCGTCGCCCACCGGCACATGGGTCGCGTGATAGACCAGAATGTCGGCGGCCATCAGCGAGGGATAGGCGAACAGGCCCAGCGAGGCGTTCTGCTGGTTCTTGCCGGCCTTGTCCTTCCACTGGGTCATGCGCTGCATCCAGCCCATGCGCGCAACACAGTTGAAGATCCAGGCCATTTGCGCGTGCTCGGGCACCTGCGACTGGTTGAACAGGATCGACTGTTCCGGGTCGATGCCGGCAGCAATAAAGCCTGCGCACAGCTCGCGCGTGGAATGCGCCAGTTCCTTGGGGTCCTGCCAGACGGTGATCGCGTGAAGATCGACCATGCAGTACACGGTCTCCATCTCCGGCCCCTGCATATCCACAAAACGCTTGAGCGCACCAAGGTAGTTGCCAAGATGCAGGTTTCCCGAGGGCTGAATGCCGGAAAACACGCGCGGCGTGAACTTGGTCTCGGTCATGGAAGGGAACTCCCGTCTGGAAAAATAAGCCTCCGTCGCTTACCCATGAGGCAAAGGGACGTCAACAGCCGCGAAAGGCCCGCCCAATGAGCAGCGAGAATTACACACCCCCCGTGAACCCCCTGCCACCCGTGGTGGTGGCGCTGGTCTTGTTCATCATGGGGATCGAACTGGCCTTCACCCTTGGCACGCGCGGCCTGGTCGGCGGACCGGGCGCGGTGGGCTGGCGGCTGGAGGCGATTCAGCGCTATTCCTTCTCGGCCGACATCTTCGACTGGATGGTGATGAACGGGCGTTGGCCGGTCGAGCATGTGATCCGGTTCTTCACCTACCCCTTCGTGTCAGGCAGCTTTACCCAGGCGCTTTTTGTCTGCGTCTTCGTTTTGGCGATGGGCAAGATGGTGGGCGAGGTCTTTGGCGGTTTTGCGATGCTGGTGATCTTCGTGCTGTCCGGCGTGGGCGGAGCGCTGGCCTATGCGGTGCTGCTGGACCCGCGCTATCCGCTGGTCGGGGGCTTTCCGCCGGTATACGGCCTGATCGGCGCATTCACCTGGTTGCTGTGGCGCAGGCTGTCGCTGGTCGGAGAGAACCAGGCGCGGGCGTTCCAGTTGATCGCGGTGCTGATGGGCATTCAACTGCTGTTCGGGCTGATCTTCGGCGGAACCTCGGATTGGGTGGCCGACCTGGGTGGCTTCGCGACCGGATTCGGGTTGTCGTTTTTCGTGGCGCCGGGCGGATGGGCGCGGCTGGTGGGCCGTATCCGGCGGGATTGAGGCGGTCAGGACCTTCGCAGGGCGGACCGGAACTCGGACAGACGGAACGCGCCAAGCAGGTGGCCGAGAAGGAAGTAAGACAGTGCCGCGACCACGATCAGGCCCAGCAAGGCCAGATAGCGCCAGCCCGGAACCTCGAACGTCCAACCGAACAGCTGCATCGCCGCGATCAGCACCACACCCATTCCGATTGAGGCGGCCAATATCCTGGGTGCGCGGCGCTTGAACCGGTCGTCGAAACGGGCCTCCTCGCCCATGCGCCGGGCGCCCAGTGCCAACAGCGCCACCATGCCCCACCCGGCGGCCGAGGCCGCGATGGCCGGGGCGATCCAGCCGACGATCGGGTACAGCCCAAAGGCCAGCACGGCGTTGATGACCATCGCCACAACGGCATACCGGAAGGGCGAGCGGGTATCCTCGCGCGCGAAGAACAGCGGTTGCAGCAGTTTTTGCAGCATGAAGGCCGGCAGGCCGATGCCATAAACCGCCACGGCCAGCGCAGTGGCAGCCGTGTCTTCGGGGCTGAACTGTCCACGTTCGAACAGGACCGAGACCAGCGGCACCGGGATGAGCACGAAAGCCACGGTTGCCGGAATAGTCAGCAACAGGGTGAACTCTCCGGCGCGGGAAAAGGCGTTGCGCGCGCCATCGCCGTCCCCTGCGCGCAGGCGGCGCGACAGGTCGGGCAACAATACGATGCCCACGGCTATGCCGACCACGCCCAGCGGCAGCTGATACAGCCGGTCGGCGGCAAAGAGCCAGCTGATGGCCTTTTCGGTCTTTGACGCGACCAGCTGCCCAACAACGAGATTGACCTGCGTCACCCCCATGGCAAGTGCCGCCGGTACCGCGATCCGAACCATGTTGCTCATTTCAGGGCTGAGCTTCGGCCGGCCGAACCGGATGCGAATTCCCGCGCGTTCTGTGGCGACCCAAACCAGCGCCAGTTGAGCGACCCCGGCAATGGGTATGACGGCGATGAGCCAACGGATGACCTCGCCACCGGTTGCCGCGCCGACGATCAGTGCCGTGCAGGCGAAGATGTTCAGCAGGACCGGCGCCGCCGCCGCGGCGGCAAAGCGCCCTGTGGCATTGAGAACCCCGGAAAACAGCGCGGCCAGAGACATGAACAGGATGTAGGGAAAGACGACATATCCGTACCCGACCGCCAGATCGAAACGTTCGTCGCCATAAAACCCCTCAGCCGTCAGCCAGACTAGCCCCGGCATGAACACCATGGCCAGCCCGACCAGCGCCAGAACGGCCGCCGCCAGCAGGTTGAACGCATCCTGCGCAAACCCCTGCGCGTCTTCGCCCCCTTCCAGCCGTTTCGAGAACATCGGAACGAAGGCTGCGTTGAAAGCGCCCTCGGCGAAGAACCGGCGGAACATGTTGGGTAGGCGGAAGGCTGCGACGAAAGCATCCATGACCGGCCCCGGCCCGATATAGGCTGTCAGCAGGATTTCCCGCAGAAAGCCCAGAATACGGCTGGCAAGTGTCCAGAACCCAACCGTGAACAGGCCCGAGAACAGGCGGATCTGCTTCATGAGGCCGCCCGCTCGGCGCCTTCGGTGATCGCGGTGCGCAGCTTGGCTTCCAGCGTCCTCTGCTTGGCTTCCGAGTGGTATTTGAGCCCGAACATGTCTTTGACGTAGAACGTATCCACTACCTGCTCGCCATAGGTCGCGATCACGGCATTGGCGATATAGACATTGGCGGCGGCAAGGGTCCGGGCCAGATCGTAGAGCAGGCCCGGCCGGTCGCGGGTGTCGACTTCGATGATCGTGTAGATCTCGGACCCCTCATTGTCGAAGGTGATGTGCGTCGGGACGTTGAACGCCTTTTCCCGCTTCTTGATCTTGTCGCGGGACTTGAGCGCCTCGCGGGCCACCACCTCGCCCTTGAGGGTGCGGTGGATCATCTGGGTCAGGCGCGGCAGACGCGACAGCTCGAATGGATGGCCGTCAGCGTCCTGAATCCAGAACGCGTCAGTCACGTAGCCGTCCTTGGTGGTATAGCTGCGGGCATCGACTACGTTTGCGCCCACAAGTGCCAGTGCACCCGCAATCCGGGAAAAGATGCCGGGATGGTCGGCCATGGCAAAACAGGCCCGGGTCGCATCCCGGTCTTCGTCCGGGTGTAGCCGGATTTCCATCGCCGCCGGATCCGCGCTTTTTTCAAGGGCGCGCAGCATTTCGGCGAACTCGACATGGGTCGAGAGGTTGAGCCCCTGCCAATACGGATCGTAGTGCCGCCCGGTTTCCGTCTTGAGGTCGGCCTTGGACCAGGCTGACAACGCGTCACGCAGCGCTTTCTTGGCCTCGGCGCCGCGATTGGCACGGTTGAGGTCCTCCATGCCGGTTTCCAGCGCGCGCTTGGTTTCCGCGTGCAAGGCCCGTAGCAGGGTAGCCTTCCAGTTGTTCCAGGTGTTCGGCCCAACGCCGCGGATGTCGCAGACTGTCAGAACCGTCAGCAGATCCAGCCGTTTGACGGTCTGAACCGCCTTGGCAAAGTCGCGCACCGTGCGCGGGTCCGAGATGTCACGCTTCTGCGCCATGTCCGACATCAGCAGGTGATACCGCACCAGCCATTCGACGGTTTCGCAGTCTTTCTTGTTCAGCCCCAGCCGAGGCGCGACCGTCCGTGCGATCTTGGCCCCCAGGATCGAGTGATCCTCGGGGCGGCCCTTGGCGATGTCGTGCAACAGCAGAGCGACGTAAAGCACACGCCGGTTCACTCCACCCTCGAGGATCGACGAGGCCAGCGGCAGCGCTTCGACAAGTTCGCCCCGCTCGATCTGCGCCAGGTTGATGATGCACTGGATCGTGTGCTCGTCCACCGTGTAGCTGTGGTACATATTGAACTGCATCATCGCCACGATGGGCTCGAACTCGGGGATGAAGGCCGACAGAACGCCCAGCTCGTTCATGCGGCGCAGCGCGCGTTCGGGATTGCCGTGTTTCAACATCAGATCCAGAAAGATGCGCCTCGCCTCTTTGTCGTTGCGCATTTCGTCATCGATCAGGTGCAGGTTGGCCGTGACCAGCCGCATCGCATCGGGATGGATCAGCATACCCGTGCGCAGACCTTCTTCGAACAGACGCAGTAGATTCAGCTTGTCGGACAAAAAGCTTTTGGGGTCGGCCACATCCAGCCGGCCATGAACAACCCTATAGCCCTGCTTGACCCGTGGCTTGCGGCTGAAGATGCGTTCCAGCAACGGCGCGTTCTTCATATGTGCCGCTTCAAGCTTGGTCAGGAAGATCCGTGTCAACTCTCCAACCTTCGTGGCTTCTCGGAAATACCGCTGCATGAAGACTTCGACGGCCTGGCGGCCCGCTCGGTCTTCGTAACCCATGCGGTCGGCCACCTCGACCTGCAGATCAAAGGTCAGCTGTTCGGTTGCGCGCCGTGTCACCAGATGAAGATGCGAACGTACGGCCCAAAGGAAGTCTTCGGCCTGCACGAACGTGTTGAATTCGTCTTGGGTGAACAGCCCCAGTGGGACAAGTTCAGCCACGTCGTGAACGCCGTAGATGTATTTGGCGATCCAATACAGCGACTGCAGGTCACGAAGGCCGCCTTTGCCTTCTTTCACGTTCGGTTCGACCATGTAACGCTCGCCCTGCTTGTGGTGGCGTTCGTCGCGTTCATGCAGTTTGGCTTCGATGAATTCGCGCTCGGTTCCTTTGAACAGCTCGGATTTCAGCCGGCTTTCCAGCTCATCGGCCAGGTCCCGATCACCGGCCAGATAGCGCTGTTCCAGCATCGCTGTCCGGATCGTGAAATCCTCGTCTCCAAGACGCAGGCAATCACGGATCGTGCGCGAGGAATGCCCGACTTTCAGCCGTAGATCCCACAGGATGTACAGCATCGACTCGATCACGCTCTCGGCCCAGGCGGTGATCTTGTAGGGAGTCAGAAACAGCAGATCGACATCCGAAAACGGCGCCATCTCGCCGCGCCCATAGCCGCCCACGGCCAAAACCGCCATCTTCTCGCCCTGGGTCGGGTTGGCCAATGGATGCAGATGCTGTCCGGCCACAGTCATCGCGGCGCAGACCAGCCCATCGGTCAGATAGGTGTAGGATCGCGTCAAAGGCCGGGCGTCGAAGGGCCGGGCGGCGAATGCCTCTTCGATGGCCTGACGCCCGGATTTCTGAGCGTCCCGCAGGATCCGGACGGCCTCGTTTCGGGCTGCGGCCGTTTCCGGAATGTCTTTCAGGGCCTTCGACAGCAGCGCGTTGACCTTTTCGCCATCGAAGATTTCGCTGGCGTCGCAGATCATTGCGCCAGCCGGCGCGGGGATCGTCACAAGCTGATCAGAAACCGGCGCCAGAGAAGCTTTGCGGGGCAGGGTCAATCACAACTACCTGTTTGTTCTGGATCGTGGCCACGGCCAGACCTCGTTCATTCGTACCGTTCGGGCGCAGACGGAAAATACCGCCAACACCCTGGAACCCGGCATTCTGGGTCAGGGCCGCGGCGGAGAGGGCATTGGACTTCCCTTGGCTGGCCAGAGCGCCGATGGCGGCGATGCCGTCATAGGCCAGGCCGCTGATCGGATGCGGGGCCTCGCCATAGGTCGCGTTATAGCGTACGCGATAGGCCTGGGCCTTGGCAGGGTCAGGCAAGGCAAACCATCCGCCCTGCACGCCCGGCAGTTCCAGCGTCTGGGCCGGAATGTCCCAGCGTGTCAGGCCAATATATTGCACGGTTGCCGGTGAGACACCGGCCTCGGGCAGCAACTGGCTGAAAAGCGGCAGCGCGCCGGCGGTCGTGGCGGTCAAAAAGAGCGAATCCGCCCCCGTCGAGTCCACAGTTGCCTTGATCGCAGGAATGGCGTCGATCACGCCCTGCTGAGATCGATCAAAACCGACCACACCCGCATTCGCCACACGGCTGTTGCCAAGTGCGTTCGAGATTGCCGCCTGGCCCAATTGGCCTGCCGCATCGTTGCTGTGCACGATGACGGTGCTTTTCTTTCCCTGTTTGCCGGCGTAGCTGACAAGCCGGTTGGCCGTGTTGTCGAAGGTCGGGCCAAGGACAAACACGTTTCCGCCGGCAATGCTGGTATTGTTCGAGAAGGACAGAACGTTCACGTTCTTGCTCAGAACCGCAAGGCCGGCAGCATTTGCAGCCTGCGCGTAGACCGGCCCCAGAATGACCTTTGCGCCGTCGGCAACGGCCTGTTGTGCAACTGCGGCTGCCGTGTTCGGATTGCCGGCAGTGTCATAGACGCGAAGATCGATCTTGACGTTGTTCAGATCGGCCATGGCCAGCCGTGCAGCGTTCTCAAGGCTTTGCGCCAACGCGGCGTCGCCCGATTTGGGCACCAGCAGGGCAACGGGGATCGGCTCTGACGTGTCTATCGACGGTCCGCGCCCGGTGGCGCCGGGTTCGCAGGCGGCCAAAAATGCCGCCGTGGCCAGGCCGATGGCGAATTTCGCCAGTTTGCGAACGGGCTTGCAAACGGTAAACATCTAAATGAAAACTCCCTGATCCGGCGGCAAAGAACGCTGCTGTTCTATCACGCCGCGATAATAAACGTCACGCTGCGAGGGTCCAGCTTTGAATTTCCAAAAGGTAAGATTGGCTGGGGGGCTGTATTTTGTTGCCACTCCGATCGGAACGGCGCGCGACATTACGCTCAGGGCGCTGGACGTTCTGGCCTCGGCTGATGTGATCGCGGCGGAAGATACACGCAGCCTGCGCAGATTGATGGAGATTCACGGTGTACCCCTCGAAGGGCGGCGCATCCTGGCCTATCACGACCACAGCGGCACGGCTGCGCGTGAAAAACTGATTGCCGAACTGTCCCAAGGCAAGTCCGTGGCCTACGCGTCCGAGGCCGGCATGCCCCTGATCGCCGACCCGGGTTATGATCTGGGCAAGAAGGCGGCCGAGGCCGGGTTCAGCGTGACCTGCGCCCCTGGAGCGTCAGCCGTCGTTACGGCGCTGACCCTGGCAGGCTTGCCGACGGACGCCTTCTTTTTCGCCGGATTCCTGCCGAATGCGTCCGGCGCCCGCCGAACACGGATCGAGGCGTTGCGGGATGTTCCCGGGACGCTGGTGTTCTACGAATCTCCCAAGCGTTTGGGGGCGTGCCTGTCGGATCTGGCGCAGGTTCTGGGTGGCGAGCGTCAGGCCGCGGTCTGTCGTGAACTGACCAAGAAGTTCGAAGAAATCCGGCGGGCTAGCCTTGCAGAGCTGTCCGAACAGTATCGAGATGCCACCGTGAAGGGCGAGATCGTCTTGCTGGTGGACCGTGCCCATTCACAAGCCGTTAACGATTCGGATGTAGAAGAGGCGCTGCGACAGGCTCTGGAAACGCACTCGGTGCGGGATGCGGCGGATCTGGTGTCCAGGATGTATGATTTACCACGGCGGCCGATCTACCAGAAGGCCCTGAAGATAGGAAAGGGATGATATGGCGCGACGGTCGGTCCAGGGCTCGGTTTCCTATCACTCCGGGCAGGCGGCCGAGAACAGCGTCGCTGCCGATTACGAGAGCCGAGGGTTCAAGGTCTGTCACAGGCGTTGGCGCGGCGCGGGTGGCGAGATCGACCTGATCGTCCGGGATGCACAGGGCCTTGTGTTCGTCGAGGTCAAGAAAAGCCAAACCTTTGACAGCGCCGCCGCCCGGATCAGCAAGCGGCAGATCGACCGGATATGCGCCTCGGCGGCGCAGTATTTGGCGCAGGAACCGGGCGGGCAGCTGACCAATGTCCGGTTCGACGCGGCTCTGGTGGATGCAACGGGCGCAGTACAAATCGTCGAAAACGCCTTTGGTCAGGGCTGATCGCCATTGAACACCCGTCCCCGCTGGGCCATGTATCTGGCGTGACTACGAGGGACAAGCCATGAAAATCGCCTTTCAGATGGACCCGATCGGGGCCGTGGACATCAATGCAGACAGCTCGTTCCGGCTGGCCGAAGAAGCCCAGGCCCGTGGGCACCAACTGTTTTACTACGGACCCGATCAGCTGGCCTATCAAGAGGGGCGCATCACCGCCCGCGGTCACGACATGACGGTGCAGCGGGTTGCGGACCAGCCGGCGGTTCTGGGGCCTGAGCGCGAGGTTGATCTGGCGGATTTCGATGTCGTCTGGCTGCGGCAGGACCCGCCGTTCGACATGCACTATATCACGTCCACCCATCTGCTGGATCGGTTGCGTGGGCAGGCTCTTGTGGTGAATGATCCGTTCTGGGTGCGCAACTATCCGGAAAAACTGCTGGTTCTGGATTTTCCCGACCTGACTCCGCCCACCACGATCGCCCGCGATCTGCAGACGATCAAGGCGTTCAAGGAAAAGCACGGCGACATCATCCTCAAGCCGCTCTATGGCAATGGCGGGGCCGGCGTGTTCCGGCTGGATGCCGATGACCGCAACCTGACTTCGTTGCATGAGTTGTTCACCGGTTTCTCGCGCGAGCCGCTGATCGTTCAGAAATTCCTGCCGGATGTGCGCAACGGCGACAAGCGGGTGATCCTGGTCGATGGCGAACCGGTCGGCGCGATCAACCGCGTTCCGGCCGAGGGTGAGACCCGGTCGAACATGCATGTGGGTGGCCGTCCCGAAAAGATCGGGCTGACCGACCGCGATCTTGAGATCTGCGCGGCCATCGGTCCGCTGCTGAAGGAAAAGGGCCAGATCTTTGTAGGTATCGACGTTATCGGCGACTATCTGACCGAAATCAACGTGACCTCGCCCACCGGAATCCAGGAATTGGAGCGGTTCAACGGAACCAATATCGCCGAAAAGATCTGGCAGGCGATCGAGGCCAAGGTCTAGGCCGCAACCCGGGCGCTGATCCTATAGCTCAGCGCCTCGGCCACGTGGGGGCGACGCACATCGGGCGCGCCCTCCAGATCGGCAATGGTGCGGGCCACGCGCAGAATGCGGTGGTAGGCCCGTGCCGACAGGCCGAACCGCTCGGCCGCCTTGACCAGCAGGTCCTTGCCCTCGGCGTCAGGTGCGGCGACCTCTTCCAGCAGATTGCCCTCGATATCGGCGTTCTGGCGAATCCCGGGCGTGTCCTGAAAGCGCCGGGCCTGAACAACGCGCGCCTGTTGCACCCGCGCGGCGACGGTGGCCGAGCTGTCTCCGGATGGCGGCAGGTCGAGGTCGGTAAAGCCTACGGGCGGCACCTCGATCCGTAGATCGAACCGGTCCATCAACGGCCCCGATATGCGGCCCAGATAGTCCTCGCCGCAGATCGGCGCGCGCGAGCAGGCGCGGGACGGATCGCTGAGATATCCGCACTTGCAGGGGTTCGCCGCCGCCACCAGCATGAACCGGCAGGGGTATTTCACATGGGCGTTGGCGCGGGCGACCATGACCTCGCCGGTCTCGATTGGCTGGCGCAGGGTTTCCAGAACCGTTCGCGGAAACTCGGGGAATTCGTCCATGAACAGCACGCCGTTGTGGGCCAGGGAAATCTCGCCAGGTTTCGCGCCCTTTCCGCCGCCCACGATCGCCGCCATCGACGCCGTGTGATGCGGTTCGCGGAACGGGCGGGTCCGGCTGAGGCCGCCTTCGTCCAGCATGCCGCACAGCGATTGGATCATCGAGGTCTCGAGGGCCTCGGTGGGCGTCAACGGCGGCAATATGCCGGGCAGGCGGGCGGCGAGCATGGATTTGCCTGACCCCGGCGTGCCGATCATGATCATGTGGTGACGGCCGGCCGCTGCGATTTCCAGCGCGCGTTTTGCCCGTTCCTGCCCTTTGACGTCGCGCAGATCGCGGGTCGAGGGCTCCAACCTGACCTCGCCGGGCTGGGCGACCGGCAGGGGCGACTGGCCGGTGAAATGGCGCACGACGTCGGCCAGGGACGCGGCCCCGATCACCTGGGTCGCGTCGACCCAGGCCGCCTCGGCACCAGACGCGCGCGGACACAGCAGCGTGCGGCCCTCAGCCGCCGCGGTCATCGCGGCGGGCAGAGCGCCGGCCACGGGCACCAATGAGCCGTCCAGCGAAAGCTCGCCCAGAGCCATGGTGCCTTCCACGGCGTCGGCGGGCAGGATGTCGATGGCACAGAGCAGGGCCAGCGCGATCGGCAGGTCGAAATGGCTGCCTTCCTTGGGCAGGTCGGCGGGCGACAGGTTGATCGTGATGCGTTTGGAGGGCAGCGCAATGGCCATCGCGCCAAGCGCGCTGCGCACGCGTTCGCGGGCCTCGGACACGGCCTTGTCCGGCAGGCCGACGATCGAAAAGGCGGGCAGCCCGGGGGAAACGGCGCATTGCACCTCGACCGGGCGGGCCTCGACCCCCTGAAAGGCAACGGTATGAGCGCGGGCGACCATGGCGATCCTGTTCTTGGTTAACAGGACCTTGCTGCCATGGCGCCGGTTTAGGAATGGTTAACGGTCACACTGCCTGCCGGATCATTTGCGTGAATTTCGGCCATGCGCCGGGGTCGGCCACGGTTTTGTCGCGGCAGAAGGTGTTGCAGAAGCCCCATCGATTTCCATCCAGCTCTAGAAATGCGGTCACCGGCTTGCCGGAATAAGGGCAGAGGTCATTGACCGATGACGCCGCCTCAACTGCGCGGGCCGTCGAGGCTCCTCCGATCGGCCAGGGCTCGGCGTCGAGCGGCTGGTCATAGGGGAACGGGTCGTAGTCGACCGTCAGCCCCATCGCGCGCCATTGCCGAACCGCCGGGTCTGACAACAATTCCATGCAATAGTCGTGGTTCTGCACGGACACGGGCAGACCGTAGCCGATGATCCGGGCTGCGACCGGCGTATAGAACACATCGGCCAGGGAATAGCTGCCGAACAATGGGCCGGTCTCCGTGCCTGAGATTTTGCGCGCATGCGCCCACAGGGTCTCGATCCGGGTCAAATCGGCGCGGGTTTCGCCGGACGGCTCGAACCCTTTCCAGCGGTGTTTGAGTTGCATGGGGCAGGCCGACCGCAGCGCGTGGAACCCGGCGACCATCTCGGCACACAGCCAACGGGCGGTTGCGCGGGCGGCAGCGTCTTGCGGCCACAGCCCGGCATCGGGGTGGCGTTCGGCGAGCGTCTCGGCCATGGCGAGGCTTTCACCGACCACCGTGCCGTCGGGCAGGCGCAGCGCTGGGACCAGACGGGCCGGGGCCAGCGGCTGCATGTCCTGGGCCATCGTGCCCGAATACAGGCCAATCATGTGGGTCGTGTAGGGCAGGCCGAATTTTTCCAGCATCAGCCAGCCGCGCATGGACCAACTGGAAAACAGGCGGTCCCCGATGAAAAGGTCATAGGTCATGGCCCGAGGATGGCCGAACGCCCGATATCAGTAAAACGCTGAATTGTGCGCCCCGTGTTCACGGAAGATGATTGATCCGGCCGGCCGACCAGGTTTTGCCGTCAAAGGCCAGTTCGGTCACCGAGAGGTTGTCGATGCGATGGGCAAAGGTCTGTTGCGCATCCAGGTCAAGGGCGCGCTGTACCTGGGTCAGGATCACGCCGAAATGGGCCACGATGACCAGATCGGCGCCGGTATGCATACCGATCAACCTGTCGATCGCCGCGTCGACCCGCGCGCGGACCGCGTTCCAGCTTTCGCCGTTGGGCGGGCGCACGTCGCCGGGGCTGTCCCAATAGGCAAAGGCCAATTCGGGGTCTTCGGCCTCGATCTCGGCGAATGCGCGCATCTCCCACGTGCCGAAATGGATCTCGCGCAGGTCGGGATGGTGCGGCAGCCGACGGCGCGTGCCCTGAATGGCCGTGGCCGTGTCCGCGGCGCGCGACAGGTCCGACGAAATGACCAGCGCATCCTGCGGCAGGTGGTCATGCAGGCGCGCGAGGGCGGCGTGGTCGCTCAGGTCGGCGGGAATGTCGGACCAGCCCACCATTGTCTTGGCATGGGTCGGGCCATGGCGGACAAGATGCAACCGGGTCACGGCAACTGGCCTTTCAAAACCTGCGGCAGACCCGCGATGACCTGAACCACAAGGTCGGCTTGGGCGGCGAGGGCGATGTTCAACCGCCCCTGCGCCTCGCGGAATTTGCGGGCCAGCGCATTGTCGGGAACGATACCGTGCCCCACTTCGTTCGAGACGATAACGACCTGCGCGGGGCAGGTCCGTAGCGCGGCCAGAAGGGCGGCCTGTTCCTGTTCAAGATCGCTGTCGGCAAGCAAGTGATTGCTGAGCCACATCGTGGCGCAATCGATAAGACAGACCTGATCCCGGCTCAGCCCCGCCAGCGCCGGGCGCAGGTCCATCGGGGCTTCGATCGTGTACCAGCTGTCGCCTCTTTGATCCACATGGCGCCTGATTTTTAGGCGCATCTCATCATCAAACACTTGTGATGTTGCTAGATAGACGCGGGTTTTTCCTGTTGAAACAACGAGTTGCTCGGCAAATGCAGATTTTCCCGATGCCGCGCCACCCAGCACAAAGGTTAAATCGGGATGCATTTTTTACTACCTTTACAGTGATCCACCCGGTGCGCCCTTGCGTATCGACCATACGTCGGCAAGGCAAGACCGGCGGCGCCTACGACAGATGGGAGAGCTGCATGGCACTGGATAACCCGAACGACTTCTCGATGTCCCGGCAGGCTATGAAAGCCGAATTGCTGGATGCGGAAACCGAATTGCGCCTGGCTTATGCCTGGCGAGACGAGCGCGACGAGCAGGCCCTTCACCGGTTGATAACGGCCTATATGCGTCTGGCAATTTCAATGGCGGCCAAGTTCAAACGCTATGGCGCGCCGATGAATGACCTGATCCAAGAGGCCGGGCTGGGCCTGATGAAGGCCGCTGACAAATTCGACCCGGATCGCGGGGTCCGGTTTTCGACCTATGCGGTGTGGTGGATCAAGGCCAGCATTCAGGATTACGTGATGCGCAACTGGTCGATGGTTCGGACAGGTTCTACATCGTCCCAGAAATCCCTTTTCTTCAACATGCGTCGCGTGCAGGCCCGGCTGGAGCGCGAAGCTGCGACCGATGGCGTCGAATTGGACCGCCATCAGCTGCACCAGATGATTGCGGCCGAGATCGGTGTACCGCTGCGCGATGTGGAAATGATGCACGGCCGGCTGGCCGGCTCAGACTTTTCCCTGAACGCCGTTCAATCGGCTGACGAGGATGGTCGCGAGTGGATCGACGCGTTGGAGGATGATCGTGAGCAGGCTGCGGAAACTGTCGAGAACAGCCACGACACCCGCCAACTGCGGGAATGGCTGATCACGGCGATGCAGGCGCTGAACGATCGGGAACGCTTCATCGTGCGTGAGCGTAAGCTGCGTGAGCCGGCGCGCACATTGGAAAGCCTGGGTCAGGAACTGGGTTTGTCCAAGGAACGGGTGCGACAGCTTGAGGCAGCGGCGTTCGTGAAGATGCGCAAGAACCTTGAAGCTCAATCGCGCGAGGTGCAACACTTCTTCGCATGAGACATCTTGCGATTCTGACGGCGGCCGTGCTGTCGCTGACACTTTTGACCCGGCCAGTTCTGGCCGGGGACCTTATTCCCGACGATATATTGGCACAGATGAGGGACGCCGATGTCGTGATACTTGGCGAAGTTCACGACAATCCGCTGCATCACCTGGTCCAGACCGAAGCGATTGCGGATATCGATCCGTCTGCAATGGTCTGGGAAATGGTGACCGAGGAAGGGGCTCAGAGACTGGCGCAGACTGCCGCCTCGAACCCCGAGGAGCTGTCACGCATCCTGAGATGGGCCGAAACGGGATGGCCGCCGCTCAGCATGTATTACCCTGTTTTCCAAGCATCAGAGGCCCCGGTATACGGAGCGATGGTGCCGCGCGCGGCTGCGCGTGCGGCGATGGAACGCGGTGCCGCAACGACTTTGGGCGCGGATGCGGCGCGATATGGGTTGAACATTCCCTTGGCACCCGAGGATCAGGCGGCGCGCGAGGCCGAGCAATTGGCAGCGCATTGCAACGCACTTCCGGCCGAGGCTTTGCCGCAACTGGTGGCGATCCAGCGTCTGCGCGATGCTGTTCTGACCCGGGCCATTCTGCGTGCAATTGATGAAACTGGCGGTCCGGTGGCGGTGATTACCGGAAACGGGCACGCGCGCAAGGATCAGGGCATTCCGACCTTTCTGTCGCGCCTGCGTCCGGGCCTTAAGGTCTTTGTTCTTGGGCAGGCCGAAGACGGTGTCGTGACCGGTGAATTTGACGCGGTGATTGACAGCCCCGCGGCCGAACGCGAAGACCCCTGCAAGGCCTTCGAGTCTCAGAATTAAGCGCTGGAACTCGGGGCATGGGTTGCATAGTGTCGAGGCCGAGCACGACCGGGAAGGGCTGAACATGCTGGCATCCAAACGGATCCTCCTGATCCTTGGCGGTGGGATCGCGGCCTACAAATCGCTGGATCTGATCCGAAGGTTGAAGGAGCGCGGGGCGGCGGTGACCCCGGTCCTGACCCGCGCCGCCGAGGAATTCGTGACCCCCTTATCCGTGTCTGCACTTGCCGGTGAAAAAGCTTATCGTGATCTGTTCGACCTGACGGACGAGGCCGAGATGGGACATATCCAGCTGTCACGTTCGGCTGATCTGATCGTCGTGGCCCCGGCGACTGCGGATTTGATGGGAAAGATGGCCGGGGGTCTGGCCAATGATCTGGCATCGACCCTGTTGATGGCCACGGATACCCCTGTTTTATGTGCGCCGGCGATGAACGTGCGGATGTGGAACCATCCGGCAACTCGCCGGAACCACAAGCAGTTGATCGCGGACGGCGTCCGGTTTGTCGGACCCAATGACGGTGACATGGCTTGTGGCGAGTTCGGCCCCGGCCGCATGTCAGAACCTCTCGAAATCGTGGCGGCGGTCGAGTCTGCCTTGTCGGATGGCCCACTGAAGGGTAAGCGGATTCTCGTGACGTCGGGGCCGACGCATGAGCCGATTGATCCGGTTCGGTACATCGCAAACCGATCCTCGGGGGCGCAGGGGACGGCGATTGCCAACGCTTTGGCGGCCCTGGGGGCCGAAGTCGTTTTCGTAACCGGCCCCGCGGATGTGCCACCACCCCAGGGCGTCCAGGTTGTGCAGGTTGAGACTGCGCAACAAATGTCGGATGCGGTGGACGCGGCTCTGCCGGTGGATGCGGGCGTGTTTGCCGCAGCCGTGGCCGATTGGCGGGTAGACGGGGCATCAGACCGCAAGTTGAAGAAAAGCCGCGACGGAATGCCTGCACTGCAATTTGCCGAAAACCCGGACATCCTCAAACGGATTTCGCATCTGGAGACCGGCCGACCTAGCTTGGTCGTGGGTTTCGCCGCCGAGACGGATGATGTGATCGCCCACGCAACCGCCAAGCGGGCGCGCAAAGGGTGCGATTGGATTCTGGCCAATGATGTCAGTCCGGTGACCGGCATCATGGGTGGGGCCGAAAATGCGGTCGTGCTGATATCGGATGCGGGTGCCGAGGAGTGGCCGCGCATGGGCAAGGACGCAGTGGCCGTACGGCTGGCGGAAAAGATCGCGGCCGCGCTGGCGCTGTGATGCGGTTGTTTGACAGAAGATGAAGGTTGGGATGCGCTGATGGTGGCAATCCGGGTGATCCGAGAAGACGGGGCCGATCCGGCCATTGCATTGCCGTCCTATGAAACGGCCGGGGCAGCCGGCGCGGATGTGCGGGCCAACCTGCCTGATCGAGGATCGATCACCCTTCAACCCGGTGAGCGCGCCTTGGTTCCGACCGGCCTGCGGGTAGAGATTCCGGATGGATATGAGATCCAGGTGCGTCCGCGCTCGGGACTTGCGTTGAAACACGGGATCACGCTGCCGAACGCACCGGGCACGATCGACAGCGACTATCGCGGTCCCTTGGGGGTGATCGTGCTGAATGCGGGTCAGGAAGCCTTTGAAATCGGACATGGCGACAGAATTGCGCAGTTGGTCGTAGCCCCGGTGATCCAGGCGCGGTTCGAGATGGCGGACAGCCTGCAGGAATCGCAGCGGAGTTCCGGTGGGTTCGGATCCACGGGGCGCGCCTGATGGTTCTGGTACTGGCACTGGCAGCGGGGCTGTGGGGGCTTGGCTACCTCGCTGGTGCCTCGCGTACTGCCCGTTGGGTGTCGGTTCTGGTTTTGCTGGCAGGGGTGGTTCTGTCTCATCTGGTTTTGCCCGACGGGAACCCACTGCGCGAGGCCACAGGCGGCTCGGCCGCGATGTGGCTGATCCTGGGTGGTTTCGTTTTGCTGGCCATGGGTTATGGCGCTGTGGTGAAAGCCCTGAGGCGCCGGGCCAATCCATCGTCGGATGTTCGTCCGAACAGCCCATCTGACCAGTTCAGCGAAGCCGAACTGGAGCGCTATGCCCGTCACATCGTCCTGCGCGAGCTTGGTGGACCCGGGCAAAAACGGATGAAGACCGCTCGTGTATTGGTGATCGGGGCAGGTGGATTGGGCGCACCGGCGCTGCAGTACCTTGCAGCCGCCGGCGTGGGCACGATTGGCGTCATTGACGATGATGTCGTCGAGAATGCCAATCTGCAGCGGCAGGTCATCCATCGGGATGCAGACATCGGTATGCCCAAAGTCTTTTCTGCGCAGCAAGCAATGGAGGCGCAGAACCCCAATGTCATCGTTCGCCCCTATCACCGCCGCCTGACGGACGACATCGCGGCCGACCTGTTCGCGGATTATGACCTGATCCTCGACGGTACCGACAATTTCGAAACCCGGTATCTGGCCAACCGCACCGCGGTGGCTTTGGGCAAGCCCCTTATCTCAGGCGCGCTGTCGCAATGGGAAGGCCAACTGAGCGTGTTTGACCCCGCCAGGAACGCGCCCTGCTACCAATGCATTTTTCCCGAAGCGCCTGCTCCGGGTCTGGCGCCCTCCTGTGCCGAGGCTGGGGTGGTCGGGCCACTGCCAGGCGTGGTGGGGGCGATGATGGCGGTTGAGGCGGTCAAGGTAGTCACGGGTGCAGGTCAGACCTTGCGTGGCGAGATGCTGATCTATGACGCGCTTTATGGCGAAAGCCGCAAGATCACCCTGACCCGGCGGGACGATTGCCCTGTTTGTGGGCAACCCGTTTGATCGCGGCCACTGGACGATCTTGCCCGGCATTCCTAGCTTGACGCTTAAAGGAGACCCCAATGACCAATCCGATCCTGTCCGACTGGACGACCCCGTTCGAAATCGCGCCCTTTGCCGAAATCTCGGATGACGATTTTGCCCCGGCACTGGAAGCTGCTCTGCAGGCCCATGCCGACGAGATCGACACCATCGCGACGAATACCCAGCCCGCGAGTTTTGCCAACACGATCGAAGCGCTGGAAGCGGCGGGCGAGGCCTTGAACAAGGTTCTGTCGGTTTTCTTCACGGTCGCTGGCGCAGACAGCAACCCGGAGCGCGAAGCGTTGCAACGGGAGTTTTCGCCCAAGCTTGCAGCCCATTTCGCCGCGATTTCCTCGAACAAGGCGCTGTTCCAGCGTGTGGATGACCTTTGGACGAAACGAGATACGCTGGAGCTGACCGAGGAACAGGATCGGGTTTTGATGCTTACCCATCGCGGGTTCGTCCGCTCGGGTGCGGCGCTGCACGGGGCGGAAGATGCCCGGATGCAGGAGATCAAGGCGCGTCTGGCGTCATTGGGCACCGCGTTCACGCAAAACCTGCTGGCGGACGAGCGTGGCTGGTTCATGGAACTGACCGAAGATGACCTGGCGGGACTGCCGGGTTTCGTTGTCGATGCGGCATACGCGGCCGGTCGGGAAAAAGGGGCCAAGGGGCCGGTTGTCACGCTGTCGCGGTCTCTGATCGTGCCGTTCCTGCAGTTCTCGCCACGTCGCGACTTGCGCGAAAAGGCTTACCGCGCCTGGGCGTCACGCGGGGCAAACGGAGGCGAGACCGACAACCGCGCGATTGCCGCCGAAATCCTTCAGCTTCGCGAGGAACGGGCCAAACTGCTGGGTTATGACTGCTTTGCGGCCTTCAAGCTCGAGACCGAGATGGCCCGAACCCCCGAACGGGTGCGCGACTTGCTGATGCAGGTCTGGGCACCCGCCAAGGCCCGGGCCGAGGCCGACGCGGAGATCCTGACGCGGATGATGCAGGAGGATGGCGTCAACGGTCCGCTCGAACCCTGGGACTGGCGGTACTATGCCGCAAAACGGCGCAAGGCCGAGCATGATCTGGATGAGGCAGAACTCAAACCCTACCTGCAGCTGGAGCGCATGATCGAGGCTGCCTTTACCTGCGCCAACCGCTTGTTCGGGTTGGAGTTCGCGCCGTTGGACGTGCCGCTGTACCATCCGGATTGCCGAGCTTGGGAGGTGACCCGGCGTGGCGAACATGTTGCCGTATTCATCGGAGACTATTTTGCGCGTGGCTCGAAACGGTCGGGTGCGTGGTGCAGCGCGATGCGGGCGCAGGCCAAGTTTCCCAAGGTCCAGACGCCAATCGTCATCAATGTTTGCAACTTCGCCAAGGGCGATCCGGCCCTGCTGTCATATGACGACGCACGGACCCTGTTTCATGAATTCGGGCACGCGCTGCACCAGATGCTGTCGGATGTGACCTATGACAGTATCTCGGGGACCAGCGTTGCGCGGGATTTCGTGGAATTGCCCAGCCAACTGTATGAGCATTGGCTGGAAGTACCGGAGGTTCTGGCCGAGTTCGCAACTCATGCCGAAACCGGCGCTCCGATGCCACCGCAACTGCTGGACAAAGTTCTGGGTGCCGCCAATTTTGATCAGGGTTTTCAGACGGTCGAATACGTCGCCTCGGCGCTGGTCGACTTGGCCTTCCACGACGGTCCGGCCCCGGCGGACCCCATGGCGAAGCAGGCTGAAGTTCTGGCCGAGATCGGGATGCCGCATGCCATCGGTATGCGCCACGCGACGCCGCATTTCGCTCATGTATTTGCGGGTGATGGTTACAGCTCGGGTTACTACAGCTACATGTGGTCCGAAGTGATGGATGCCGACGCATTTGCTGCCTTCGAAGAGGCAGGAGGCGCGTTTGATCCCGAGCGGGCGCAGGCTCTGGAGGACAACATTCTGTCCAAAGGAGGCTCGAAGGAGGCCGAAGATCTGTATCTGGCGTTCCGGGGCCGGTTGCCGGGTGTCGAAGCCCTGCTGAAAGGTCGGGGACTGGTGGACGCGTAGCGGTCGAATAGCGCTCGGCAAGACGGGGGCGGCAGCCCCCGATGGCCCTAGTACCCGAGTGAGCGGTCGACGAGATGCAGCAGCGGCCGTCCGGATTCGCTGCGTTGGATGTTTTCGCAGATCACCTGCGCGGCCGTTTCGGGCCGGGTTTCCGACGCGATATGCGGCGTGACGGTCACATTTGGATGCGCCCAGTACGGATGATCGTGGGGCAGCGGCTCGGTGCGGAACACATCCAGCGTGGCATGCCCCACTTGGCCGGTGTTCAGCGCCTGCAGCAGCGCTTCGTCGTCAATCAGCGGGCCTCGGCCGGGGTTCAGAATGCGCGCACCTTTTGGCAGAAGTGCCAGAGTGTCCGCGTTCAGGGTGTTCTCCGTGGCTGCCGTTTCAGGCAGCAGCAGGACGAGTAACTCAGCCTGGCTCAAGGCCACGCGCAGCCCGTCCGGTCCGTGCAGGCACGTGACACCAGACACGTCCTTGGCCGAACGGCTCCACCCTGTCACGTTGAAGTTTAGCGCCGCCAGCGCCTGTGCCGCAGCCTGACCCAGGGCGCCAAGCCCCAAAACGCAGACCGATCGCTGTGTGGCGAGCGGAGGCGGATCCGAGGCCCAAACCCCATCCTGGACCGCGATGTGTCGATCCATGCCCAGATGGTAGCGCAGAACGTGTCCAACGACCCATTCGGTCATGCCCTGGGTAAGACCGTGATCGACCATCCGGGCCAACGGCACGGTCAGCGTGTCGTTCGAGGCTATCTTCTCGACACCGGCCCATAGGCTGAGCACGGCCTTTGCGCGCGTGTAGGACGTGAAATTAAGCAGCCCGCCATTGGGTGCATAGACGATGTAATCCACCTGATCGGGCGGCAGGTCGGTGGCGATAGTGGCTTTGATCCCCGCATCGGCCAGCCCGGTGTTCAGCAAGGGCTCGTAAACCGGCCAAAGTGCCGGGCGGGCGGAAAACAGGACGTTCACGGACATGGTCGGCCTTTCGGATCAACGAGGACGGTGAATATGCGCGCTCTGCACGATGCCGAAGGCAGCCATCAGAACCAACATGGCCGAGCCCCCATAGCTGACCATCGGCAACGGAACACCGACCACCGGCGCCAGCCCCATGACCATCGACATGTTGACGGCGAAGAACAGAAAGAAGTTCAGCGAAATGCCCAGTGTCACCAATGACGAGTACCTGTCCTTGGTCGACAGCGCCGTGACGAGGCAGAAGATCAGGATCAGTCCGTAAAGCAGCAACAAGGTTGTGCCCCCGACAAAACCGAACTCTTCGGCCAGTGTCGTGAAGATGAAGTCGGTGTGCTTTTCGGGCAGGAAGTTCAGGCGCGACTGGGTGCCTTGCATGAAGCCTCGACCGTTCCAGCCGCCGGAGCCCAGGGCAATCTTGGACTGGGTGATGTGATACCCCGCGCCCAACGGATCGGTCGAGGGGTCAAGGAATGTGTCGATGCGCCGGAACTGATAGTCCTTGAGCAACTGCCAATCGGTGCCACGGCTTTTGAACACCGTTGAAACCAAGCCGACACCCGCCGCGATGACCGCTGCGAAATAGGCCCAATGCACGCCCGCCAGAAACATCAGGCCTCCTCCGGCCGCCAACAGCAGGATTGCGGTTCCCAGATCGGGCTGGCGCAGCACCATGAAGGTCGGGATCAGGATCAGGACAACCGGGATCAAGACCCAAAGCGGGCGCGAGGTTTTGTAGGAGGGAAGCCAATCGTAGTAGGCCGCCAGCAACATGACCAAAGTCACCTTTGCCAGTTCGGAGGGCTGCAGGCGCATGAACCCCAGGTCGATCCAGCGTTGCGCGCCCATGCCGATGGTGCCGAACAGTTCGACGAACAGCAGAAGCCCCAAAGAAACAAGATAGGCGACGACGGACATGTTGCGCCAGAACCAGATCGGAACCAATGCGACGATGAACATGACCGTCAGGCCCAGGCCAAACCGTTCCATCTGTGGTTCCGCCCACGGCGACCACGAGCCGCCGGCCACAGAATACAGCATCAGAAAACCGGCACTTGCGACGCTGATCAGCAAAAGCGTCAGCGGCCAGTTCATGTACAGAACCTTGCGGATCCCCGTCGGCGTGGTCTTGACCGCATATTCAAGATAGCTCATGCGCGGTCCTTTTCGTCAGGGCGCGCTTTCGGGCGGCGATCGCCTTCCAGACGTTTCTGCTGTTCCTTGATGCGGTCGCGGTCGGCCACGGGATATGCTTCCAGCGGCGGGGTGCCGTTGTACAGAGCCTGCAGCATCACGTCCCGGGCCACGGGGGCTGCAGCCTTCGAACCGCCGCCGCCATGTTCGACCACGACGGCCACCGCATATTTCGGATTGTCGTAAGGGGCAAAGCTGACATACAGCGCGTGGTCCCGCCGTTCCCAGGGCAGGTCTTCGTTGCGGATGACCCCGGCGGCCCGTTCGGCCTTGGTGATGTTGCGCACCTGGCTGGTGCCCGTCTTGCCGGCCATGCGGAATTCGTCTGCGATGATCCGGCTGCGATAAGCGGTGCCGCGACGGTCGTTCGAGACCTTGTACATCGCGTTGCGCACCTGTTCCAAGTTGGCCGGATTGACGTCCAGCGGCTCGCCCGCGCCCGTAGGCTGTTCGACCCCGTCGACACTGCGGATCAGACGCGGTGTCACCGATCGGCCGGTCGCGATGCGTGCAGTCATGACGGCCAGTTGCATCGGCGAGGCCAACATGAAGCCCTGCCCAATCGAGGCATTTGCCGTGTCGCCGACCAGCCAGTCCTGTCCGTGGGTGGTCTGTTTCCATTCCTGGTTCGGCGCAAGGCCAGCCGCCACGGCGGACATCGGCAGGTCGTGTTTGATGCCGAGGCCGAATTTGCGCGCCATGTCCGAAATCTTGTCGATCCCGACCCGCAGGGCGACGTCGTAATAGTAGACGTCGCAACTGCGCTTCAACGAGGTCTCCAGATCGACCATCCCGTGTCCGCCGCGCTTCCAGCAGTGGAATCGACGGCTGCCCACCTTCAGGTAGCCGGGACAATAGACGGTGTTGCCCGGACCGACGACGCCGGCCTCGAGCGCGGCCAGCGCGGTGATCATCTTGAAGGTCGAACCGGGCGGGTAGGTGCCCTGAACCGTCTTGTTAGCCAGCGGGCGGTGGTTGTCCTGGGTCAGAGCCTGGTAATCCGCGACCGATATCCCTCGCACGAACAGATTGGGGTCGAAGCTGGGGGTCGAGCTGATGGCCCGCAGATCGCCCGTCTCACAGTCGATCACGACCACGGCGGCGCTTTCTCCGGCCAGCCGGGCCTGTGCGTATTCCTGCAGGTCGGCGTCGATGGTCAATTGCAGGTCGGCGCCGGGCTGGCCCTCGCGGCGGTCAAGTTCCCGCATCACCCGGCCGGTCGCGTTGACCTCGACGCGCTTGGCGCCCGCCTTGCCGCGCAGCAGGTCTTCCTTCTTGGCCTCAAGCCCGACCTTGCCGATCTGAAAGCGCGGGATCATCAGAACCGGCTCGGGGTCTTCCATCTTGCTCAGGTCATAGTCGCTGACAGGTCCGACATACCCGACCACATGGGCGAAATCCTCGTAGCGGGGATATTGGCGGGTCAGTCCGACTTCGGGCGTGACGCCGGGAAGGGCGGGGGCATTGATCGCCACCTTCGAGATATCTTCCCAGGTGACCTGGTCGGCCAGCGTAACCGGCAGAAACGGCGCTGTACGTTTCATCTCGGCTTTGGCCCGCTCGATCTCGTCTTCGTTCAGCGGAATCAGTTGTGACAGTTTGGCAATGACCTTGTCGACGTCGCCCGCATCCTCGCGCACGATCACGATGCGGTAGGACGGCGCATTCTGCCCGATGATCTGACCATTGCGGTCATAAATGCGCCCTCGGGTCGGCGGAATGAGCCGGATGTTGATGCGGTTTTCTTCGGCCAACAGGCGATATTGGTCGGCCTGATCGACCTGCATGTAACGCATGCGGGCCGCCAGACCGCCGACGAATGCGAATTGCATGCCACCCAGCACCAGCGCGCGCCGGGTCAGCCTTTTGTATGCGGCACCTTGTGTTTTGGGTGTGCGTTTCATGAGCGTGTTCCCACAGTGGCAACATCTACCGCAGATGGCCTGCGGACGCCAAATATGGTTTGGCTGAATGCAACGACAAGCGGGTAGGCGAGGACCGTGAAGACCACTTGGACAAATACCGGGCCAATGCTGGCCTGACTGACGGACAGCAGGGCCAGAACCGTCCGATTGAAGGTAAAGATCGCCGCGATGACGACGCCCACCGTCGTCCACTCGCCCACGAATCCAACGTCGCGCATTCCGGGGCCTGCCGATCGCAGATAGGCAGAACCGATGACGACGGATGCCGCCTGCAGTCCCGGCGGCCGTTGCAGCAGCAGGTCGGCCATCAGCATGACCGCCGCGATGCTGAGTGTCGGTACATATTCCGGCCGCCTGAGGACCCATGCAAAGGTCAGGCAGATCAGGAAGTCAGGAAAGGGCAGACGACCCGGTTGCGTGTTCAGAGGCAACAGGTGAAAGAACATCACCGTCAGAGCGAGGAACAGGTACAGGCCCCGCATCAGCCATAGACGTGACGCGGCGCTATCCATCGGCGGCCTCCTCGGTCGGGAGAAGAGCCTCGGGGCGCGGAGGTCCGACGATGCCGCCCGGGTCTCGGATCGGGGCGGCCGAGTGGTAGCGCAGGACGCGCAGGAATTCCAAACGCTCGAAATCCGCGGACAGTCGGACGCGCAGACGCCCCCCTGGATCGGCGGCGATCTGGCCGATCAGAAGGCCCGCAGGAAATACGCCGCCGTCGCCTGAGGTCACCACACGGTCGCCGGGTCGCACCAGTTCACGGCTTTCAAGAAACTCGACGGCTGGGGCAGGGGTATTGTCACCGGTAATCAGCGCGGTCTGGCCCGAGGGCTGGATCGTGGCGGGAATCGCGCTCGAGGCGTCGGTCAACAGGATGACCCGCGCGGTATCCGGGCCAACGCCAGAAATCCGGCCCACCAGCCCGATGCCGTCCATTGCGGCCCAGCCGTCGACGATCCCGTCACGCTCGCCGACGTTCAGCAAGACAGATTGCCGAAATGGCGAGCCGCTGTCGGCCATGACGACCCCGGTAATATAAGTCAGACGCGGATCCAGTCGAACGTTGTTCAGGTCCAGAAGCCGCGCGTTTTCCTGCTCCAGCTGCAGGGCCGCCTCTTTCCAGGCGCGCATGCGGCGCAGTTCACTGCGCAGTTCCTGGTTCTGCTCGCTCAGCCTTTGGTAGCTTTGGAAATCCCGTACGAGGTTAATCGCGGCCGTGACCGGAACCATCGCCCATTCCATCGAGGGCACAACGGCATCCACCACTTGGGCCCGGAACCTTTCGACCCGCGGGCTGTCGATGCGCCAAATCAGGAATATGCCCAGCAGACACAGAACAAGGATCCCCATGAACAAGCGGCGCAAGGGGGTGGTGTAGTCGTCGCGCTGTGCTCGGTCTTTTGCCACAGGACTCCTTCCCGTGCTGCTCGTGCCCGATCTTGAACCCTCAGATCAGAGGGTGCGCGCCTTAGCTTTCGTAGTCAATCGCGTGGCGCAGCTGTTTTTCGTATTCCAGTGCCTTGCCGGTGCCCAAAGCCACACAATTCAGGCTTTCGTCGGCAATCGACACGGCCAATCCGGTCTGTTCGCGCAGGGCCAGGTCCAGATCACCCAGCAGCGCGCCGCCACCGGTCAGCATCACGCCACGGTCCACGATGTCCGCGGCCAGATCCGGCGGGGTGGTTTCCAGCGCGGTCATCACCGCTTCGCAGATCTGCTGGACGGGTTCCGACAGAGCCTCGGCCACCTGGGCCTGGCTGATCTCGATTTCTTTGGGAACACCGTTCAGAAGGTCGCGTCCCCGGATGTGCATCGACTGCCCGCGCCCGTCATCGGGCATGCGGGCGGTGCCGATGGTGGTCTTGATCCGCTCGGCGGTGGATTCGCCCACCAGCAGGTTCTGCTGACGGCGCAGGTACGAGATGATCGCCTCATCCATCCGGTCGCCACCAACGCGAACCGAGCGCGCATACACGATGTCGCCCAGCGACAGGACAGCCACTTCGGTGGTGCCGCCGCCGATATCCACGACCATGTTGCCGGTGGGATCGGTGATCGGCATCCCGGCTCCGATGGCGGCGGCGATCGGCTCGGCGATCAGACCCGCGCGCCGCGCGCCTGCTGACAGAACCGACTGACGGATCGCGCGTTTTTCAACCGGCGTTGCCCCATGGGGAACGCAGACGATGATCTTGGGCTTCGAGAAGGTCGACCGCTTGTGCACCTTGCGGATGAAATGCTTGATCATTTCCTCCGCGGTGTCGAAATCGGCGATCACCCCTTCGCGCATGGGGCGGATGGCCTCGATCGAGCCGGGGGTGCGGCCCAGCATCAGCTTGGCGTCTTCGCCCACGGCCAGAACCTTCTTGACGCCGTCCTTGACATGGTAGGCGACAACCGAGGGTTCAGACAGGATCACGCCACGCCCCTTGACGTAGACCAGCGTGTTGGCCGTCCCGAGGTCGATGGCCATATCCGCTGTGAACAGGCCGCCCAAACTGTCAAAGATCCCCATATTCCCCTGATCCTGTCTGTCAGATGTTTTCTACTGCCCGCGACTCGACGGTTCCGGGACGGATGACTTATAGGGTGCCATGACGCCCGGTTAAAGGCCTGATTCCGCGTAAGTCAGCACCTTTCCGCCTCTTTGACAGGGACTTTAGAAGGCAACATGCTCTCATATCAACACATTTACCACGCGGGAAATCTGGCGGACGTGCAAAAGCACGCTTTGTTGGCATGGATGCTGGACTACATGACCCGCAAGGACAAGCCGATCAGCTATCTCGAGACCCATTCGGGGCGTGGTCTGTACCACCTCGATGCGGCCGAGGCCGTACAGACCGGAGAGGCGGCGGCAGGGATCGGGCGCGCGCTGAGCAACGGGTGGTTTTCCGACGATCACCCGCTGGTATGCGCGTTGCGCTCGGTGCAGGCGCAGTTTGGCGAAACGGCCTACCCGGGCTCGCCGATGATTACGGCAAGCCTGCTGCGTCCGCAGGATAGTCTGCATTTCGCCGAGCTTCATCCGCAGGAATACGCAGCGTTGAAAAATGCGCTGACCGGGCGCGGTGCCAAGACCTACAGACAGGACGGGTTCGAGCTGGCTCAGTCGGTTCTGCCGCCCACGCCTCGGCGCGGGATGATGCTGATTGACCCCAGCTACGAGGTAAAGGCGGACTATGGCCGCCTGCCGGGGTTGATCGCCAAGTTGCACCGCAAGTGGAACGTGGGTCTCATTGCCCTGTGGTACCCGATCCTGACGGACGATCGCCAAGTTCCGATGGTGTCGGCACTGAAGGGCTTGGATCTTCCCAAGACGTTCGTGCACGAAGTTCGGTTTCCGCCTGCGCGGGAGGGTCACCGGATGATCGGTTCGGGCATGTTCGTGGTCAACGCACCCTTCGGGATCGAAGACGAAGCGGCGCGTCTTTCCGACCTGTTCGCAAAGATCTGACGGCGCTTCAGGGGGCGAAGGCCTCCCGCCCCGTTTGACAGCATCAAACATGCCGCAAAACGTGTTGGGCCCGGCACCGCGCCTTGGCGCGGTGCCGGGCCCAAAGCCGTCAGGCTGCGCGGCGAAGCCGGGCTGCCGCGGGCGCGGGAGCCTTGCCTGCCAATTCAGATCAGGTCAGATCCTTGTAGCTGATCTCGCGCGCATCCGCGCCGGGGCCGGCCTTTTCGCGGCGCATGATCAAGCGGTTCAGCGCGCTGATATAGGCCTTGGCCGACGCTACCACGGTATCCGTATTCGCGGATTGGCCCGTGGCGATCATGCCGTCTTCCTCGAGGCGGACAGAAACCGTGGCCTGTGCGTCGGTGCCTTCGGTCACGGCATGCACCTGGTAGAGCTGCAGATGCGCCTTGTTCGGGCAGATCGCACGGATCGCCTTGAAGGTGGCGTCGACCGGCCCGTCGCCGTGCTCGGTGGCGATGACATCCTTGCCGTCCACCTCCAGTTCGACCGTCGCTTCGGCCTGACCGCCTGTGCCGCAGGTGACTTTCATCGAGACCAGCTGCAGGTGATCGTTGGCCTCATCATCTGCACTCATCAGCGCGATCAGGTCGTCGTCGAACACCTCTTTCTTGCGGTCGGCCAGATCCTTGAACCGCACGAAGATGTCCTTGAGCTGGTTGTCCCCGATCTCGTAGCCGAGTGTCTCCAGCTTGTCGCGCAGCGCGGCCCGGCCGGAATGCTTGCCCAACGGAAGCGAGGTGCCCGAAAGGCCGATATCCTCGGGGCGCATGATCTCGAAATTCTCGCGGTTCTTCAGCATGCCATCCTGATGGATGCCGCTTTCATGCGCGAAGGCGTTCTTGCCGACGATCGCCTTGTTGAACTGCACCGGAAAGCCCGAAACCGTCGCCACCCGACGCGAGATGTGCATGATCTTGGTGGTGTCGATGCCCGTCTTCCACGGCATGATATCGTTGCGGGTGCGCAGGGCCATCACGACCTCTTCCAGCGCGGTATTGCCCGCGCGTTCGCCCAGGCCGTTGATCGTGCATTCGATCTGCCGGGCCCCGCCTGCAACGGCGGCCAGAGAGTTGGCAGTCGCCATTCCAAGGTCGTTGTGGCAATGGGTGGCCAAAACCACTTCGCCCGCGCCCGGAACGGTTTCGATCAGGCGTTTGATCAGGTCCGCGCTTTCAATCGGGGCAGTATAGCCCACCGTGTCGGGAATGTTGATCGTGGTCGCGCCGGCCTTGATGGCAATCTCGATCACGCGGCACAGATAGTCCCATTCGGTCCGGGTCGCATCCATCGGCGACCATTGCACGTCTTCGCACAGATTGCGGGCGTGGCTGACGGTCTCGTGGATCTTTTCGGCCATCTCGTCCTGCGTCAGGTTCGGAATGGCGCGGTGCAGCGGCGAGGTGCCGATGAAGGTGTGGATCCGGTTCTTTTCGGCGTGTTTCACCGCCTCCCAGCAGCGGTCGATATCGGCGAAATTGGCGCGCGCCAGGCCGCAGATGCGGGCGTTCTTGGATCGCTGCGCGATTTCCGACACCGCCTTGAAATCACCCTCGGAGGCGATCGGAAAGCCGGCCTCGATGATGTCGACGCCCATGTCGTCCAGAAGCTCGGCGATTTCCAGCTTTTCGTTATGGGTCATGGTGGCGCCGGGGCTTTGTTCGCCGTCGCGCAAAGTGGTGTCAAAGATCAAGACGCGGTCTTGGTCGGTCACGTTGGTCATGGGAGTCACTTTCTTGTCTGTCCTAAAGCCATTGGCGCGCAGGCGTCCTCCTCTGAGCGGGCGCGCCGGATGGCACGCTCAGAGGCGGATTAGGATCAGTAGGCCACGCAGAGCAGCGCCGGCGGAAGCGGCGAAAGCAAAAGGGATATCTGCGCGGTTGATCATGGGTTCGAGGTTATACACCCCGAACCGGGAATGAAAAGAAGGAAAATGCGCGGCCGCCCGATTTCGCGAAAGGATTGGAAACGGGGATTGATTGCGTGGGCAACTCCGCTAGCTGGAGGGCGATGAGAAATGCTTTGGTCATAGGTGCAAGTGGCGGGATCGGCCGGGCCGTCTGCAATGAACTGCTGTCGCGGTCGGTCCATGTGGTCGGCCTGTCGCGGTCAGAAAACGGGCTGGATCTGATGCAGCCGGACCTGGCCGACGAGATGCTGGGCCGGATCGAGGGGCCGTTCGACCTTGTTCTGGTCGCGTCCGGTGCGCTCGAGATCGACGGGGCGGAACCGGAAAAGACCATTCGAGCGGTCTCGGCCAAGGCCATGATGGACCAGTTCGCCCTGAACGCAGTTGGGCCGGCGCTGGTGCTGAAGCATGCGCATCGCCTGTTGCCGCGCAATGGCCGGGCGGTGTTTGCGGTACTGTCGGCGCGCGTGGGCTCGATCGGGGACAACCGTCTGGGCGGCTGGGTCAGCTATCGCGCGGCCAAAGCGGCGGCGAACCAGATCGTGCACACGGCCGCAATTGAACTGGCCCGAACCCACAAAGATGCGATCTGCGTCGCCCTGCACCCCGGAACGGTCAAGACCCCGTTCACGCAGAAATACCTGGGCCGCCATCCCGCGGTCGAGCCGAGTGACGCCGCCCAAAATCTTCTGCGGGTTGTGGATGGTCTGACGGCTGATCACACCGGCCAGTTTTTCGACTGGGCCGGCCAACCGGTTCCCTGGTAGCGGGCTATCCGTCCGATGGGGTGACTTCCGGGTCCTGTTCGGCCTCCGGCGCCTGCGGCTCGTTGCCCGATGGTTGCGCCGCGCCCGCTTCCGACAGGGCGCCGTTTTCCCAGGTGCCGCTTTCCTCTTCGCCATTTGCATAGCGCATTGTTCCAGAGCCCTGGCGTTTGCCGTTCACGAAGTTGCCTTCATAGACATCGCCATTTGCATATGTCGCGACACCTGCGCCGGTAATTTTGCCCTCGGTCCACTGGCCGGAATACTTGAAGCCATTCGCCATCACGACCTCGCCCTGGCCATGGCGCTGACCGTTCCGGAACTCACCCGTGTAGACCGTTCCATCCGCGTAGGTGGCGGTGCCCTTGCCTTGACGCACGCCGTCTACCCATTCGCCATCGTAGCGAGAGCCGTCGGCCCGGGTCAGAACGCCGGTGCCATGCGTTCGGGCATTCTTGAACTGTCCTTTGTAGATCGTGCCGTTCGTGTAGGTCGCGGTGCCCTGACCTTCGATCACCCCCGCAACCCAGTCGCCGTCATAGGACGAGCCGTCGGGATAGGTGATCCGGCCTTTGCCATCGGCGAGGTCCGCCTTGAAGTCACCGACATAGACCGAGCCGTCGGGATAGGTCAGTTCGCCCAACCCTTCGATTTGACCGTTTTTCCAGTCTCCGGTGTAGACATAGCCGTCGGTGCCAGTGAACGTACCCTTGCCGTGTCGGCGGTCGTCGACGAAATCGCCTTCGTAGGTATCGCCGTTCGCGTAGGTCGCCTTTCCCTTGCCCTGCCGGCGCCCGTCCACCAAGGCGCCTTCGTAAACGTCACCGTTGGCCTGTTTCAGTACGCCGGTTCCGGTGATCCGGTCCTCGGTCCATTCGCCGGAATAGATCATGCCGTCGGGCAAGGTCAGCGATCCGTTGCCCTGACGCTGGCCGGCAACGATATCGCCTTCGTAAACCGCGCCGTCCGCATATGTGATCTTGGCCTTGCCCTGGCGAACGCCGTCCACCCAGTCGCCATCATAGACATAGCCGCCGGGGTCGGTCATGACGCCTTTGCCGTCATGCTGGGCGTTCTTGAAGCCACCTTCGTAACGCATTCCGTTTGCGTATTGCGCGATGCCGGTTCCGTTTATCGCACCGTCGGTCCAGTCGCCCTCGTAGGTGCCGCCGTCGGCAAAGGTGATCTTGCCCTTGCCGTGCGGGCGACCTTTGACGAAATCGCCCTCGTAGACCGATCCATTGGCGTAACGTGCCACGCCCTTGCCCTGAATTTCTCCTTCGACCCACTCACCGGTGTATTCAAAGCCGTCGGGTAGGCGATAGGTGCCGGTTCCGTGACGCAGCCCGTTTTCAAAGGTGCCTTCGTAGACCCCGCCCACATCGTCATCCGCGGTGATGATCTGGCCCTGCTGCGCGGACGCGGTCTGTATGGCGATGCCCATTGCGGCAACGGCAATCGTTGTACGAAAAGCGTTCATGGTAGTCCCTGCCTGCCCGATTGTCCCGTGGTGCATTGGTTCGTGCAAAACTATGACACTGATGAAGGTCGGGCAACGGGTTTTGCCGCATTGGCCTTTCACTTGCGGCCTGATCTGCTAAATGCCTTTTCAGGTGACGAGGGCAAGAGGGCAAAGATGGCCGACCATTTCCGCATCACGCTGGCGCAGCTGAACCCGACGGTGGGCGACATTGCAGGCAACGTCAAAAAAGCCCGTTCCGCATGGGAGCAGGGCCGCGCTGCGGGGGCCGATCTGGTGGCTCTGCCAGAGATGTTCGTCACCGGTTACAACACTCAGGACCTGGTTCTGAAGCCGTCGTTTCACAAGGCTGCCATGGCGGCTGTGCAGCAGTTGGCGGAATCCTGCGCGGATGGTCCGGCGATGGCCATCGGTGGGCCTTGGGTCGAAGGTGGCAATCTCTACAACGCCTATCTGATCCTCAGCCGGGGGCGGATCGTCAGCAAGGTGTTGAAACACCATTTGCCCAACGAGACTGTGTTCGACGAGGTTCGGTTGTTCGACGCCGGGCCGTTGGGTGGTCCCTTTGCGGTGGGCAACACCCGCATCGGCAGTCCGATCTGCGAGGATGGCTGGCACGAGGATGTTGCCGAGACGCTGCAGGAGACGGGCGCCGAGTTTCTTCTGATCCCCAACGGATCACCCTATTTTCGCGACAAGCACGATGTGCGCCTGAACCAGATGGTGGCCCGTGTGGTCGAAACCGGGCTGCCGGTGATCTACCTCAACATGGTGGGCGGGCAGGATGATCAGGTTTTCGATGGTGGGACATTTGGCCTGAATCCCGGCGGCGAACTGGCCTTTCGAATGCCAGTCTTCGACGAGGCGGTGATGCAGATCGATCTGCGACGCGATGATGAAGGATGGGCTATCGTCCCCGCCGAAATCGCCGAGCAGCCTGACGCGTGGGAGCAGGACTATCGCGCCATGGTGCAGGCGCTGCGCGACTATATGGGCAAGACCGGGTTTTCCAAAGCATTGCTGGGACTGTCCGGAGGGGTTGATTCCGCGCTTGTTGCCGCCATCGCGGTTGACGCTCTCGGAGCAGACAATGTGCGTTGTGTGATGCTGCCGTCGGAATACACCAGCGCCGAGTCGCTGGAGGATGCCGAAGCCGTCGCCAAAGCGCTGGGTGTGCGATACGATTATGTGCCGATCAGCCAGTCCCGCGCCGCCGTCACCGAGACACTGGCGCCGCTGTTTGACGGTCTTAAGGCTGATATTACCGAGGAGAACATCCAGTCCCGTCTGCGAGGTCTGCTGTTGATGGCAATGTCCAACAAGTTTGGCGAGATGCTGCTGACCACCGGCAACAAATCCGAAGTGGCGGTCGGATATGCCACGATCTATGGCGACATGAATGGCGGCTACAATCCGATCAAGGATCTGTACAAGACCCGGGTGTTCGAAACCTGCCGCTGGCGCAATGCCAATCACCGCGACTGGATGAAAGGACCCGCCGGCGAGGTCATTCGCCCCTCGGTCATCGACAAACCGCCCAGTGCCGAGCTGCGCGAGGATCAGAAGGACAGCGACAGCCTGCCGGATTACCCGGTGTTGGACGGTATTCTCGACATCCTGGTTGATCAGGATGGCTCGATCGCGGATTGTGTGGCAGCCGGGTACGACGAGGCTGATGCCCGACGTGTCGAGCATCTGATCTATATCAGCGAATACAAACGCTTCCAGTCCGCGCCGGGCACGCGCCTGACACCTCGGGCCTTCTGGTTGGACCGGCGCTATCCGATCGTGAATCGCTGGCGCGATCCGAACTGACGGAAACTGCGGCTGAGCGCCCTGTGCCCGGGTCCGGGTGTTTGTTTGCAAATCGGCAGCAATGAGGGGACTCCACCCTGACTGTTCTGCAGGTGGGGCGGTATCGATGACAGCACTTGGCCGCGCCCTTGTTTTTTGGACATTTTTTTGCCATAGTTTAGGACCGATCTTGCCACATATTTTGAAAGATCGGCGCGCGGGGGCCGGGCATTGATCTGTCGGCCGAAGCGCAGTTGAAGACCAAGTTTTCTGGTGACGCATCCATGGTGGGGTGCCGGTTATAAGGTTTAGGTGGTCCGATGGTTGATGGATATGACAAACCGCTGCATGCGCCGTTGAGGTACAAGACAATGGAGACACCGGCGCGCGAATTGGATGAGGCGCGTCTGGAAGCGGCAATCGCCGGTGTGTTGGCCGAGGCTGATGCAGAGAGCGAGGAGCCGTCCGAGGAGTTTTCAGCCAAACACCCGGAATTGCCCGAGCTTCAACCCGAAGAGACCGAGACAGAGACCCAAAACTCGGGTGTCGCAGCTTTGTTGCGTCAGAAATGGGCCGAGTTCTCGGGCGCGGCCTGAACCGGGTGCCGGTCTAATTGCATTGTGGCGTTTGCATCGACGCCACACAGCCGAACAAAGTGATGCTTTTTCCGTTATTCAGGATTGCCGGGTGACGTTTGCCAAGGCTCGATGAAGCTCGTGTCTGACTAACAAGATCCGTTGATGCCCGGCCCCAAGCCCAACCCTGTTGAATCCGATCTTTGCCTGCCCAAATCCGTTGACGTCGTGATCGTCGGCGGAGGGATTATCGGTGTCTCAACTGCGCTGGAACTGGCGGAACATGGCAATTCCGTCCTCTTGTGTGAAAAGGGCCAGATCGGCGCTGAACAGAGTTCCAGGAACTGGGGCTGGGTTCGCCTGGGGCTGCGCGACCCGCGCGAAATACCGTTGATGACCGAGTCGCTCAGGATCTGGCAATCGCTTGATGAGCGGATCGGGCGCAAAACCGGCTATGTGCAATCCGGCATTCTGTTCGGTGCGCGGACCGACCGGTCCGCAGCTGAAATGGAACGCTGGTTGCGAAACCTCGAGGGCTACCAGACCGGAGCGCGCATGGTTTCCGGATCCGAGTTGGAACAGCACATGCCTGGCCTCAAGACCAAGCTGAAGGCCGCGCTTTTCACGCCGCAGGACGGACGGGCTGAGCCACAATGGGTTGCTCCGGCGTTGGCCGAGGCGGCGCGTGACCAAGGCGCGGTCATCATGACAAATTGCGCGGTACGCTGTCTCGACCTGAAAGCTGGTTGTGTTGCCGGGGTTTACACGGAACGGGGGCGGGTCGCTTGCGATCAAGTGGTTCTGGCCGGGGGGGCTTGGTCTCGGTTGTTTGCCGGTAACGAAGGAATCGCCCTGCCACAGCTGAAGGTGCTGAACACGGTTCTGCGGACCTCGCCTGTGGAGCCGGGTCCGGAAACAGCTCTGTGGTCGGATGATTTTGCCATTCGCAAACGCGCCGACGGCGGGTACACGATCGCCTCGGGCCATGAAAACACGGTGGATATCGTTCCTGACAGTTTTCGGTTGGCCGCGAAATTCCTGCCGGCATTCGCGCAGGAATGGAAATCGCTAAGATTCCGCCTGTCGCACCGCTGGACCATTGAGGCGCGTCAGCGCCGGTCATGGGCGCCCACCGACGTAACCCCGTTCGAACTCTGTCGGATACTGGACCCCGAGCCGTCGCAAAGGGCGCTCCGCAAGTCATGGGCCAAGGCCCGTCAGGCGCTTCCGGCACTGGTTGGTGCCGAAATCGTGCAGAGCTGGGCAGGGATGATCGATGTGACCCCGGATGCAATCCCGGTCATCTCAAACGTGCAGGAAATCCCGGGACTGGTGATCGCAACCGGATTTTCGGGACATGGATTTGGCATAGGGCCCGGGGCCGGCCGCCTGGTGGCCGATCTGGTGACGAACACAGCGCCTTGTGTGGACCCGGCCGCCTTTCGACTGTCGCGGTTTTCGGACGGTACGAAAGTACGGCCGGACCCGGGGTATTGATCAGCCCATCATCTGATAGCTGACGGGTACAAAGCGGAAGCCTTCGCCGCGCGGCTCGACATAGCCGGCGGCCGGGAAAGGCATGTGGTAGCCGATCATCGGGACCTTGTCGGCGGCCAGCATACCCAACACGTTCCGACGCGATGCGGTGGCCGCTGCCTTGTCCATGTCAAACCGGACTTCCCATTCCGGATGCGCGAAGGACCAGACATAGTGATTGGCAAGATCGGCGGTCAGGATCAGCCGCTGACCGTTGCTTTCGAGATGATAGATCATATGGCCAGGCGTATGCCCGAAGGCCGCCATGGCGGTCACGCCGGATGCGACCTCGCCACCGTCCTCGATGAACGACATCTTTTCAGCCATCGGGGTGACCTTGGCTGCCACAAGGTCGCCGACGCGGTTGCCGGCCTCCTGTGCTGACCAGAAATCATACTCGGCCGCGGCGGTCACATATCGTGCGTTCGGAAAGGTCGCGGCATCGTTGGTCGTCATGCCGCCAATGTGGTCGGGGTGCATGTGGGTCAGGACGACAACGTTGATCGCCTCGGGGCCAACGCCCGCATCGGCCAGAGCCTTCTGGATACCGCCTTGGCCCAATCCCGTGTCAAACAGGATCAGTTCGGATCCGGTATTGACGAGCGTTGGCGTGAAGAAGAACTGGGCAATGTCGGGCGAGATGAAATTGTCGGCCGATACCTTGGCGAACTCCTCGTCTGACGCGCCACCGCCGAAAATCTCTTGGGCGCCGTCTCTCGGCAGGCTGCCATCCAACAGGGTCGTGACCGTGAAATCGCCCAGTTGAAAGCTGCGGGCGACTGTCGAGTTGGCCTTGGTTTCGGCCCCGGCAGCGAGTGACTGTGTCGCGATAGATGCAAAAGGTAACGCAGCGGCGGTGCCCAAAGCGGCCCGGCGGGTCAGTTTCATGGTCATTTCAAAGTCTCCCTGTCAGATTACGTGCGACGAATTAGAACGCTTTCGGATAATTGCCACTTTCCACTCTACCATATGGGCTGCGCGCTGGCCGAACGCATGTTAAATCTTGTTCATGTCCCGCTCAGGAAACAAAACCGTTCCGACCGATCAAAGCGTCCAGGAATTTTTGGCGGCGATCCTGCCAGCCGCGCGCGCTGTGGAGGCGCAGAGGCTGAACACCCTGTTTGAAACCGTCACCGGGTTTCGGCCAGTCATGTGGGGGCCATCCATCGTTGGATACGGGCGGTATGACTACCGCTACAAGTCCGGGCGGGAAGGCACGTTTCTGGCCACCGGGTTCTCCCCACGCAAGGGCGCGTTTTCGATCTATATCATGCCGGGCTACTCCGATTTCGGCAGTATTCTGGCGCGCCTGGGCAAGCACAAGACCGGCAAATCATGTCTGTACGTGAACAAGCTGTCGGACATTGACGAGGACGTGTTGGCCGAATTGATCCGCGCAGGGTTGGATGATCTGTCATCACGTTGGCCCATCAAGTCCGAGTAAACGGCAAGCATTCGCACCGCCTTCTGGACAAAAACGCGCTCATGTGACATGAGCCGCGCCAACAGGAGACATCCATGACAACCACCCGTTTTGCCCCTTCGCCCACCGGTTATATTCATGTGGGCAACCTGCGCACCGCGCTGATGAACTATCTGATCGCCCGCAAGGCCGGCGGCACGTTCATCCTGCGTATCGACGACACCGACCCCGAGCGGTCGAAGAAAGAATATGTTGATGCGATCAAGCAGGATCTCGAGTGGCTGGGTCTGCACTGGGATCGGGTCGAACGGCAGTCGGACCGGCTGGACCGCTATGCGGAAGCCGCCGACAAGCTGCGCGAGATCGGCCGGTTCTACGAAGCCTTTGAGACCCCGACCGAGCTGGACCTCAAGCGCAAGAAGCAGCTGAACATGGGCAAGCCGCCGGTCTATGACCGCGCCGCCCTGAACCTGTCGGAGGCTGAGAAAGAGGCGCTGCGGTCTGAACGCGGCAACGGCGTGTGGCGGTTTAAGCTGGATCATGAGCGCATCGAGTGGACGGACGGCATTCTGGGTGACGTGTCGATCGACGCGGCCTCGGTGTCGGATCCGGTGCTGATCCGCGGCGACGGGCAGGTGCTGTACACGCTGGCCTCGGTGGTGGACGACACCGAGATGGGCGTGACCGACGTGGTGCGCGGCGCCGACCACGTGACCAACACAGCGACCCAGATTCAGATCATCAAGGCGCTGGGCGGAACCGTCCCGCGTTTTGCCCATCACTCGTTGCTGACCGGCCCGCAGGGTGAGGCGCTGTCCAAGCGTCTTGGAACGCTGGCGCTGCGCGATCTCCGCGAACAAGGCGTGGAGCCGATGGCGCTGCTGAGCTTGATGGCGCGGTTGGGGTCTTCGGATCCGGTGGAGCTGCGCAGTGACATGGCCGGGTTGATCGAAGGTTTCGACGTGACCCGGTTCGGGTCGGCGCCGACCAAGTTCGACGTTCAGGACCTGTTTCCGCTGACGGCCCGATATCTGCAGACGCTGCCGCTCGAGAAGGTTGCCGACGCGGTGGCCGCGGCCGGTGTACCCGATGAACTGGCCGAGCCGTTCTGGATGATGGCGCGCGAGAACATCACGACGCTGAAAGACCTGAAAGGCTGGTGGGAGCTGTGCCGCGACGGGGCCGAGCCGCTGATCGACGACGAAGACCGCGAATTCGTCGCGCAGGCGATGGAACTGCTGCCCGAGGGGCCGTTTGACGGCGAGACTTGGGGCAAGTGGACCGCGGCAGTGAAAGAGGCGACTGGCCGCAAGGGCAAGGGCCTGTTCATGCCGTTGCGCAAGGCGCTGACCGGAATGGAGCGTGGCCCCGAGATGGCGACCTTTCTGCCGTTGCTGCAGGTCGTGCGGGCGCGAAAATAAGACACCGCGGAGCGGTGTCGCCTTCGATCTGAACAAGAACCAGAGGCGGGTGCTGCAGGCGCCCGCCTTTTTCACGCGGTCTGAACGATCCGGGCCGAGACCCGGGACAGGTGCTCATCGACCAAGGCTGTTTCGTCGGGGTGAAGCTGTTGGTGGCGCGGATAACGCGGCGCGTTCCGGTCATTCAGGATCGGCGCGTCCCACCCGTCGGTCGTGGCGAAGAAACGCTCGACACCCGGCAAGCCGAATGCGCGCAAATACCCCTGCACCACAACGTCCACATAGCTGAGCAAAACGGGGTGGCTGTGCGTCGGGTCCTTGCGGTGCTGTTCCGGAACCGCATAGACCGCAATCTCGACCTCTGTCTTCAGAGAATGAGTTATGGCGTGGGTGGCGGGGATCCGATCATAGGCCCACTCCCGTTCATCCAGTGCCGCCCAGTCGTTTTTGGGGACATGTGCGATCATGCCGTCGATCTCGCAGTCGGGATCCGGCACTGCGGTCAAGAAGGCGACCGGACGCAGATCGGTATGCCGCCACGCCCGGCGCCAGCCTCTGAGTCCCGCCGGTCGCGGGTCGGGAAAGTCATGCGTGGCAAGGTTTACGAGGCTGCCATAGCCAAAGAAATAGGGCTCTGCCATGTCGCGTGCTGTCCTTCTTGACGATTGATGTATGTCAAACCGTTTTTTTGCGGCCTGTGCAATAAGGCTGCATCTTGAAATTCGGGGGGAGGATCTGATGCGGATCACCAAACGAACAAATATCGCCGTGCGGCTGTTGATGTATTGCGCTGCACATCCGGACCGGCTCGTTACGAAATCCGAGATTGCGGATGTCTGCAACATCTCGGAAAACCACCTGGCCCAAGTCATCAACCAGCTGGGTCAGCTGGGGTACCTGAGCACGCAGCGCGGTCGCAACGGCGGCATGACTCTGGGTCGGCCGGCGGACCAGATCCGGATCGGATCCGTCTTTCGCCATGTCGAGGGCAGTTTGCCGATCGCCGAGTGTTTTGCGGATGCCGACAACACCTGTCCGTTGACCGATGCCTGCCGCCTGCGTCTGGCGCTGCAGGACGCGGCCGAGGTCTTCTTTGCGTCGCTGGATGAAATATCGTTGGATGCTTTGGTTTGTGACAACGATCCGCTGCTGAAAATTCTGCAACCCGTTACCTGCGTGCGTTGAATTCAATCGCTGGCCCGCAGGACGCGGGCTGGGCTGACGGATAGGGGGCGGAGGGCGAAGAACAGCCCTGCCAGCAGCGTGACGGCCAGCCCGGCAGCGACGATACCCAATGCCGAAGGCCATATCACCGCAAAGCTGGTATCGAAAATGAATGTCGCCACCGCCCAGCCGCCAAGGATGCCGGCCAGCAGCGCCACGCAGCCCGCAGCCGCACCCAGAAGCGCCGAGCGCAAGCCAAAACTGAGAAGTATCCGTCGGCGATCTGCGCCGATCGTCTTGAGGATTGCGGCCTCGTAGCGACGTGCGGGCTCTCCCGCGGCCGCTGCGCCGATCAGGACCAGAAAACCGGTCAGCAAAGAGACACCGGCGCCGTAGGAGGTGGCCGAGGCCAAACCGGCAAGCAGGCCCGAGACACGGTCGATCGCGTCCCGAACCCGGATCGCGGTGATGTTGGGGAACTGGGTCGCAAGGTCTTGAAGGATGGCTGCCTCGGCCTCTTCCTCGGCATAAACCGTTGCAATGAAGCTATGAGGCGCGCCGGCCAGTGCGGACGGATTCATAGACATGATGAATCCCATGCCCGCGTTCGAGAAATCCACCTCGCGCAGCGATGTTATGGTCGCGGTGATATCACGCCCGAGAATGTTCACAGTCAGTTCGTCACCAAGCTTGAGACCCATTTCCTCGGCCTCTTCCGCGGCGAAGCTGATCTGAGGCGGGCCTGAATAGTCCTCTGGCCACCATTCCCCGGCGGTGATGCGGGCGTTTTGTGGCGCGTTGTCCGAATAGGTCATGCCGCGATCGCCTTCCAGAACCCAATGATCGCCCGCAACCTGATGTGCTGGCTGGCCGTTGATCTGCGAGATGATTCCGCGCAGCATTGGTGCGCTTTCTACACGTGTGACACCGGGGTCGTTTTCAAGCCGGCTGCTGAAGCCGGGCATCTGGTCTTTTTGAATGTCCACGAAAAAGTACGACGGCGCCACGTCCGGCAGGTTCCCGGATATCGCATTGCGCAGAGTGCCGTCGATCTGTCCGACCGCAGCCAGAACCGACAGGCCCAATCCCAGAGACAGGACCACCGATGCGGCACCTTCACGGGGGTCGGAAATTGCGGCAAGTGCCCAACGCAACGCCGGGCGGCCACGGGCGCGTGTGGCGGCCCTTTTTGCCACATAGCGGATGCCTTGGGCCGACAGCGCCAACAGCACCAATGCGCCGACAAATCCACCTCCGGTCCAGAGGGTCAGCCAGGGGGATCCGCTGAACCAAGCGGCGGTGGCGATCAGTGTCGCCAGGGCAAGGCCCGTCGCCAACAGGTAAGCGGCGCGGGGCAACCTGCGGGCACTGCTCAGCGCATCGCGGAACAGGGTCGCTGCCCGGACGTCCTCCGCCCGGGCAAGGGGCCACAGGGTGAAAAGCAAGGCGGTCAGCAGGCCATACAATGCCGCCTCGAACAGCGGTTGCGGATAGACAGAGAAAACGGCCGGTACGGGAAGCCGGCTTTCAATCAGGGGTGCCAGGAGAATCGGGGCCAGCCCGCCAAGGGCTACACCAGCGGCGATCCCGACAACCGAAAGAACGCCGATCTGGATCAGATAGGTCTGAAAGATCGTGGCGCGGTCAGCGCCCAGCGTACGCAATGTGGCGATGGTTTCGGTCTTTCGCGCGAGATAGGCGCGTACGGCCGCGGACACGCCGATGCCGCCCACAGCCAGACCGGAGAGACCCACCAGCACCAGGAACGCGCCGAGGCGCGAGACGAATTCGGCAATTCCGGGTGCGCCGTTGCGCGCATCGGTCCAGCGCAGCCCCGAGCCTTGCAGAACGCTCTCGGCCTGTTGCGAGAGTTCTGCGAGGTCGGCTCCGACCGGCAGGTCCATACGGTATTTGGTCGAAAACAGCGTGCCGGGCTGCAATAGGCCCGAGTCTTTCAGATCGGCTGTGCGAACCAATGTGCGCGGGCCCAAGGTGAACCCATCTCCGGCCGCGTCGGGTTCGGATATCAGGGCGGCGGACAGCACAAAGTCCTGCGTGCCCAGTGCAAGACTGTCGCCGATGTCCAGCCCCAGACGCTCGATCAGAACCGGGTCCATCACTGCCCCGGGAAGAGTGGCATTTCCGTCCAACGCCTCGGACAGCGAGATTTCGGGGTCCAGTTGGACGGTGCCGATCAGAGGATAGGCGTCATCGATGGCCTTGACCTGAGTAAGTCCGCGTTGCGGTGCGTCGCTGCGGGTCACGGCCATCGAGCGGAAATCGACGACTTCGGACACGCGATCGGCGTTCTGCTCCATCCATGCGGTTTCTGCTTCGTTTGCGAAGCGGTAGGTCAGCTCGATCTGGGCATCGCCGCCCAGCAAGGCTGCGCCCTCTTGCGCAAGGCCAGTCATGATTGCTTGCCGCACCGATCCAACCGCAGCAATGGCGGCAACCCCCAGGGTCAGACAGGCCAGAAAAACCCGAAAGCCGCGTAAGCCGCCCCTGAGTTCACGTCGGGCCAGGCGCGTCGCCAGGCGCAAGCTCATTCCGCTGCCTCTTGGCTGGCCTCTTCGGTGATGCGGCCGTCGCGCAATCGGACGACCCGGTCGCATCTGCGGGCCAGCGAGTGGCTGTGTGTGACCAGAACCAGCGTTGCCCCGTGCCGGTCACGCAGGCCGAACAGCAAATCTACGATGGCCGCTCCATTCGCCTCATCCAGATTGCCGGTCGGTTCGTCCGCCAACAGGATCCGAGGCCGCGGGGCCGAAGCGCGGGCCAGCGCGACCCGCTGTTGTTCGCCGCCCGACAGTTGCGCCGGGTAGTGATCACGCCGATGCGAAAGCCCCACCGCCGCCAATTCGGCCTCGGCCCGATCGAAGGCATCGCGGTGACCGGCCAGTTCCAGCGGGGTGGCCACGTTTTCAAGCGCCGTCATCGTTGGGATCAGATGGAAATTCTGGAAAACGACGCCCATCGCATCACGACGAAAGCGGGCAAGCGCGTCCTCACTCATCAAGGTCAGGTCCTGCCCCAGTGCGGTGATGCGACCCGCGGTCGTCTGCTCCAGCCCACCCATGAGCATCAACAGCGAGGATTTGCCCGAACCGGATGGGCCGACGAGGCCCAGCGTCTCTCCCTCTTTGACGGTCAGATTGATGTCCCGCAAGATTTCAACGGGTCCGGCATTGCCATCCAGCGACAAAGCGGCATTTTGGAGTGTCAGAACGGGTTCAGTCATAAGTCTTTCCGAAAGGGGCAGTCATTTGGGATATGGAGCGGTCAGGAATTTGCGCAAGGCTCTGGCGGCGGGGCTGTTGTCGCTCTGCGGCATTGCTGCCACAGCCGAGCCGGTGGTCCTGGCCGCTCTCGGAGACTCGCTGACTCAAGGCTACGGCCTTGTTGAGAAGGATGGGTTCGTCCCTCAACTGAACCGGTGGCTGGATGCGCAAGGCGTCGAGGTGAAGATAATCAACGCCGGTGTTTCCGGGGACACAACGGCCGGCGGTGCGGCGCGTGTGGGCTGGACCCTGACACCAGAGGTGGACGGGATGATCGTGGCGCTGGGCGGAAACGACGTTCTTCGTGGGATCGATCCGGCGGTCTCGAAGTCGAATCTGGAAAAAATTCTGACCGAGGCGCAAACGGCCAAGGTTCCGGTTCTGCTGATCGGCATGCAGGCCCCGGGCAATTATGGCGCGGACTACAAACAGGCGTTTGACGCGATGTATCCGGATCTGGCCACCCAGTTCGGCACGCTCTATGCCCCCAGCTTTTTTTCCGGGTTGCAGGCGGATGGCGACCCCGGAGCCGTGCAGACCTACATGCAACCTGACGGGATCCACCCCAATGCGCGCGGCGTTGTGTTGATCGTGGATGAATTGGGACCAGCTGTCCTTGATCTGATCGCCGCCGCAAAACAGCGGCAGTAAACCGTGCCCGGGCGGTTCTTTCTGACGCGGCCGTTTTCCCAGATTTCCGAATTCCTGGGTCGAGAAACTGCTTGGCCGGATGAACAGCCGCGCCAGAACATACAACCCGGTCATGAAGTGATCGTTCTGACTGCTGAAGGCGTCGGGCCCATGCGGTGGGGCATGATCCCCGTAGGGCGCGTCAATGCCCGGGGGCGACCGGTCATGGAAACGATCATCAATGCGCGGTCGGAAACGGTTTTTGACAAATCTGCTTTTCTAGGTGTCGGTCGCGCGGTTGTTCCGGTTGATGGCTGGTACGAGTGGACCGGCGAAAAGCGCCGCAAAACCGCGTGGCGGATTGAATCCGCCGACGGAATCCCCTTGTTGTTTGCCGCGATTACGGACAGATGGATCGCGCCCGGTGGTCAGCATGTCGATCAGTTCGCCGCAGTGACCTGCGAGCCGAACGATGATCTGCGGCCGATCCACCACCGCATGGGTGTCCTGTTGCGGCCCGAAGACGTCCGGACCTGGCTGAACGGATCGGACAGGCAAGCGGCAAGCCTTTGTGTCCCGTGGCCAAACGGAAGACTGAAGATTGAAAAAGCCGAAGGGGTGGATTGGTCGGGGCCTTGACCGCTGCCTTAGACGACGGTGACGACCGTTCCGATCGGGACGCGGTTGTACAGGTCGATCACGTGCTCATTCAGCATTCTGATGCACCCGTTCGACACGGCTCGTCCGATGGTCTGCGGCTGGGTCGTTCCATGGATGCGGAAATACGTGTCGACGCCGTTCTGAAACAGATACAAGGCACGGGCGCCCAGCGGGTTGTCTCCTCCACCGGGCTGGACATAGTCATTGTCCTTGAATTTGGCATAGGCAACGGGGTCCCGCTCGATCATCTCTTCGGTCGGGCGCCAGGTGGGCCATTCCTTTTTCACGTCGATCGTCGCAGTTCCGGTAAATTCCAGCCCGGCCTTGCCGACGCCACAGCCATAACGGATGGCTTTGCGGGGCTCGGTCACGAAATACAGGTAGAACGAACGTGGCGCGACCAACAATTGCCCGGGCAAAAACTGCTTCTTGATCCGAACGATTTGCGGGGTCGGGTCGTATTCGACCGGCTTCTTCTTCGCGTGGGCCGTGCCTGGCACGGCGCTGAGAGCAGCGGCGGAGATCAGAAAATTGCGGCGTGAGAACATGGCAATACTCGGCTAATCAACAAAGAAAACAGGGTAGCAGTCTGTTCAGAATAGCCGATCCGGTCAATTCCCGCGCGGGTTTCACCGGAAAGTGATGTGGTTTTCCTGCCCCACCGGGGCTGGAAAGCGCGATCGGAAACCGCGCAAAAAAATGGGGGCGACGGCCATCCGTCGCCCCCAGAGACCTGATTTAGGCCAGTTCGATGTTGTCGGCGCTTTCGCGACCGTCGCGACCAGCGCGCAGTTCATAGGTGACTTTCTGGTTGTCGGCCAGACCAGTCAAGCCCGAACGTTCGACGGACGAAATGTGCACGAACACGTCTTTGCCGCCCTCTTCGGGTGCGATGAAGCCGAAACCTTTGGTGGTGTTGAACCATTTTACGGTGCCTGCGGGCATATCCGTATCTCCTGTAATAGTGCTGCCCACGGAATTGCGGCAGCCCGGCGTCGTTGTCTGGATCGATAGACTGAACGCCGAAAACGGAGACAGTAGGTCGAAGTAGAATAACGTAAGCTCTTTGCATATGGCACTGAGAGGGCCATATGGCAAGGGTCAGTTGGGCAGAATGTGTTGTGCTTTCAGGGGCCAGCGGGCGTTTTGAACATAAATCCGCCGAACTGAATTCGAATCCGCTACGGACTTTTCGGTGTCAGATTATCGCGTCCCATCCGGGCAGAACGGACACGAATCCATTAGCGGATCGGCCAAGAAATAGGATCGGTCACCTGTCTGATAGTCGACTCCAGTCAATGGCATTCGGACGCCCGAGAGCCCGTATGGGCACAAGCAATCAGCCAGATGCCGGGATGTCGTTTTCTAGATTCGTGCCGAGATGATGTTGAACATCGCGAATGCAGCGATCCACAGGAACACGGTAAAAATCAAGGTCGCAAGTGCCAGGAGAAGCATGCGAAAAAGGTTGCGATTTGGAGTGGTTTTGAGTGCACCCGGTGCAGGTGAATCGTGCCCCCAATCTATCTTAAAGAAATAGCTGTTAGCCCCGTAAACCGTCAGAAGCAGACGAAGACGGGTGGGCGGTGCGCCGCTTACCCTCAATAGATACTCGGTATACTCTTTCTTGAAGTTGAAGAATGGAAACACAGACGCCAAGATCAGCGAAGACACCCACGCCGAAATGCTTGCGAGCACAAAGAAGCCAAGCAACAGTAGCGCTTCCGCCATACCGTTTTCCAACTGTCCATCATCCCGGTGATAGTATGGGCTGATTTCTGCCCACACTATCCATCCGGAGATGTATCAGGGGTGCTACCGCGCAAATTTCTTGTGCTTTAAGCGCTTGGGCTCCAGCGCGTCCGGTCCAAGGCGGCGCTTCTTGTCTTCTTCGTAGTCCTCGAAGTTGCCCTCGAACCATTCCACATGCGCATCGCCCTCGAAGGCCAGGATGTGCGTACAGATCCGGTCGAGGAAGAAACGGTCGTGCGAGATGACCACGGCGCAGCCGGCGAAATCGACCAGCGCGTCTTCCAGCGCGCGCAGGGTTTCTACGTCCAGGTCGTTGGTCGGTTCGTCCAGCAGCAGGACGTTGCCGCCCTCTTTCAGCAGGCGGGCCATGTGGACGCGGTTGCGCTCACCTCCTGACAGCAGCGAGACCTTTTTCTGCTGGTCGCCGCCCTTGAAGTTGAAGGACGAGCAATAGGCGCGGGAATTGACCTGCGCGTCACCCAGTTGGATGATCTCGGCGCCGCCGGTGATCGCCTCCCACACGGTGTCGTTGTCGTTGAGGTCGTCGCGCGACTGATCGACATAGGACAGTTGTACCGTGTCGCCGTATTCAATGGTGCCGGCATCGGGCTTTTCCTGGCCGGTGAGCATCTTGAACAGGGTCGACTTACCGGCGCCGTTGGGGCCGATCACACCGACGATGCCGCCCGGGGGCAGGCTGAAGGACAGGTTCTCGATCAGTTGCTTGTCGCCCATATGCTTGGCCAGCCCGTTGACCTCGATCACCTTGCTGCCCAGGCGCGGGCCGTTGGGGATGACGATCTGTGCGCGGGTCAGCTTTTCGCGCTCGGACTGTTCCGCCAACTCGTTGTAGGCGTTGATCCGGGCCTTGGATTTGGCCTGACGGGCCTTTTGACCCTGACGCATCCATTCCAGTTCGCGTTGCAGGGTCTTCTGCTTGGATTTGTCCTCGCGGGCTTCCTGCTCAAGCCGCTTGGCTTTCTGCTCCAGCCACGAGGAATAGTTGCCCTCGTACGGGATGCCACGGCCGCGGTCCAACTCGAGGATCCAGCCGGTGATGTCATCCAGGAAGTAGCGGTCGTGCGTGACGATCAGGATCGTGCCCTTGTAGTCGATCAGGTGCTGTTGCAGCCAGGCGATGGTCTCGGCGTCCAGGTGGTTGGTCGGTTCGTCCAAGAGCAGCATGTCGGGCGCTTCCAGCAGCAGCTTGCAGAGCGCTACGCGGCGTTTCTCACCGCCCGAGAGGTTGGCGATGTTGGCATCGTCCGGCGGGCAGCGCAGCGCCTCCATCGAAACGTCGATCTGGCTGTCGAGGTCCCACAGGTTTTCCGCGTCGATCGCGTCCTGCAGGGCGGTCATCTCTTCCATCAACTCGTCCGAGTAGTTCTCGGCAATCTCCATCGCGATCTCGTTGAAACGGTCGACCTTGGCCTTTTTCTCGGCCACGCCCAGCATGACGTTTTCACGGACGGTCAGGGATTCGTCCAACTGAGGTTCCTGTGGCAGATAGCCGACCTTTGCGCCCTCGGCGGCCCACGCCTCGCCTGTGAAATCGGTATCGAGGCCGGCCATGATCTTCATCAGGGTCGACTTACCGGCGCCGTTCACGCCGACGACACCGATCTTTACGCCGGGCAGAAAGCTCAGGTGAATGTTTTCAAAGCACTTCTTGCCACCGGGATAGGTCTTTGAGACACCCTGCATGTGGTAGACATATTGATAGGCGGCCATGTCGCGTCCTCTGGGTCGGGGAATTCAGGTTGACCCGCTTGATAGCCAAGCGGGACGGGCGGGGCAAGCTGGTGCTTTGGCGAATTTCTGGCTGGCCTTATGCGCCGGCCTGACCGGACTGGGAAGGATGCTGGGAATGCCGGAACTTGCGCAATTGGTATCAGGTTGGGCCAAGGCCGGGCGGATCGAATGGATCGGCGTCAGACCGGGGCGACGATTGGATATGATCGCACTGGGTCAGGCCATGATCCGGGAAGACGGGGTTGAGGGCGATCGCGGTCGCTCGGGGAAGCGTGCGGTGACCCTGGTTCAGCACGAGCATCTTGCCGCGATCGGCAGCTATTTGGGGCAAGGTCCGGTCGCACCGGACGTGCTGCGGCGCAATCTGGTGGTTTCCGGCATCAATCTGGGCGCTCTCAAAGGGCGCGAGGTTCAAGTCGGCACAGCCATTTTGCGGATCACGGTTATCTGCGCGCCTTGCAGCAGGATGGAAGAGGCGTTGGGCAACGGGGGGTACTCTGCCGTGCGTGGGCATGGCGGCTGGTGTGCCGAAGTGGTGCGATCCGGGGCGGTCGGTTTGGGCGACGCTGTGCAACCTGTTGATTGACAAGGCCGCCGAGTTCTGGACTACAGCAGGGGATGTTAAGAAGCGCGATACCATATGCGCGGCCCGGTCAGGTCGTGGGACTGTTCGGGGGATCGTTCGATCCGCCGCATCAGGGGCATGTGCACGTTACACTGGAGGCGATGAAGGCCTTTGGATTGGATCGGGTCTGGTGGTTGGTGTCGCCGGGGAACCCGCTGAAGTCTCGCGGCCCGGCTCCGATCGATCAGCGAGTTGAGGCTGCACGGTCCATCATGCAGCATCCCAAGGTTGAGGTGACTGACATAGAGGATCTGACCGGCACCCGCGCCACGGCTGACACACTTGCTGCCGTGCGGCGGCTCTATCCGCAGGTTCGGTTCGTTTGGCTGATGGGGGCTGACAACCTGGCCCAGTTTCACAAATGGAAGGACTGGCGGTTGATCATGGACACCGTTCCTGTAGGCGTGGTGGCGCGCCCCGGAGATCGGATTTCGGCGCGCATGTCACCGGCGGCGCGTGTTTATTCCAAATACCGTATTGATGGAACGGCGCGGCATCTTTTGGGGCGGGCCGACGCGCCGGCCTGGTGTTTCGTGAACGTGCCGATGGTCGATGTCAGCTCGACTCAGATACGCTCCAAAGGCGGCTGGACCTGACAGGTGTTGCCTGAACAGCCCCGATGGGCACATAATTCAGTTGCATGGTTGTTTGCCTGTGATCTCTGGGATTTTATTTGACCCATGACTGATCGTATTTCGAGACGTTTCTTTCTGGCCGGCGCCGGTTCGCTTCTGATCCCCACAGCGGGTCTTGCCGGGGCGCCAACGGTCTCGTTGCGGCCTGTTGCCCGTGGCGCCGAGTTGAGCGGTGCCGAACGCATCATTCAGGCGGCGCGATTAAAGGGCGAAGTGGTCTTCGCCGTGGCCGACGTGAAAACCGGCGCGCAACTGGAGGAATTCGGCGGGGCCCGCGGCTTGCCGCCGGCCAGTGTCGCCAAAGCCCTTACCGCGCTATACGCGCTGGACGTTCTGGGGCCGGACCATCGGTTCGAAACAGAGCTGATCGCAGATGGTCCGATTGAAAACGGGATCCTCAAGGGTGATCTTATACTGGTCGGAGGCGGCGATCCGGTATTGGATACCGATGCTCTGGCCACGATGGCCGCCAACCTGCGCAAGGCCGGACTGACCGAGGTTCGTGGGGCGTTCAAAGTGTACAGCGGCGCATTGCCCTATGTATTCAGCATAGACCCCGGTCAGCCAGATCATGTGGGCTATAGCCCTGCGATCAGTGGAATTTCGCTGAACTTCAACCGTGTGCATTTCGAGTGGAAACGCCAAGGGTCCAGCTATGACGTGACCATGGACGCACGCAGTGCCAGTTATACGCCGTCGGTGGACATGGCCGCGATGCGGATCGAAAATCGCAACCTTCCGGTCTACAGCTATCAACCCAGCGCGCGGCAGGACCGCTGGACAGTTGCCAAGGGCGCGCTGGGTAATGGTGGCGCCAGGTGGTTGCCCGTGCGCAAACCGGGCTTGTACGCCGGGGATGTGTTCCGCACTCTAGCCCGGGTGAACGGCATCGTCCTGGGGCGGGTTCAAGTCACACGCGAGGCCCCCAGCGGCACCGTTCTGGTCACGCATCAGAGCGATGAACTGACCAGCATAGTGAAAGGGATGCTGAAATATTCAACCAACCTCACGGCCGAGATGGTGGGGCTGGCTGCGACCGTCGCGCGGGGTAGGCGGCCGCAAACACTGGTAGAGTCCGCGGATGAGATGAATCGCTGGTCGGCTCAGACCTATGGCGCGTCCGGTATTGCAATGGTGGATCATTCGGGGTTGGGCGATGCTTCGCGAATGGTACCGTCTGGTCTGGTCAAAGTTCTGGTGGCCGCTCAGCAGCATGAAACGCTGCGACATCTGTTGAAGCCGTTTACCCTGACCGACGCCAAAGGCCAGCGGATCCAAGGGCACCCGATCAAGGTGGACGCCAAGACCGGGACCTTGAACTTTGTATCTGGCCTGGGCGGGTATCTGACCACCGCCGGAGGATCCGAGTTGGCCTTTGCGATATTCACTGCCGATCTTCCGCATCGGGCGACCATCGCGCGTGAAAGCCGCGAACGCCCTGAAGGCGCGCGCAGCTGGAATCGCAGGTCTCGCAAACTGCAGCAGGCCCTCATCGAGCGCTGGGGCGCGCTTTATGGCAGCTGAATCCGATCAGACGGTGTGACGCGCCCGTGCGCCGCGCTCGATCGCTGCGGCGTGCAGCCGATCGATCTCCAACTCATACCGGATCTCTTCCAGCAGTCGCAGTTCGGTCTCGGCGAGCGAGCCATCGGCAGCGGCGACATCGCAGGCCAGAGCATAGGCCGTTTCGTTCAACCGCTCAGGCAGGTTGTCCCGGATCAGACCAAACAGTGCGTCAAGACCGTCTTCCTGCTCGAACAGGTCAAACACGATCTGCGAAACCCGGCGCATACGGTCGATATCGTAGTCGGCAAACACAGGCAGCATATTCACGGCTGTCTCGATCTTGACCAGTTCGACGGTGCGGATGTTCTCGTCCGAGGCTGAAACGGCCACCATGATGGCCACAAGGCAATCCTGCGGCGACATCGGGTGGGAAACGGGTTGGGTCATGGGGACGTCCTGCGATTGGTATCGTGCCGCACGTTATTGAGGTGTGGCAAAGGGTTCAATATCTTGTTTTCCAATACATACCGATGTCTGCTTGTCTCCTGATCAGAATTTGCCGTGTTTCAGGTCACGAGCAACCGTCTGAAATCGTAGCAGGGGCGGCGTTTCTCGCCTGCGGTCATTGACTCACGCTGCATCTGCACAATAGGAGATGCCGGTCGGTCGCATTGAGCGACCGTCGCTGATTTCCCGATGGAGAACGAACGAAATGTCTGAACTGCGTGAAACCGCCATGACGTCAAAGGCCTGGCCTTTCGAAGAGGCGCGCCGGTTGCTCAAACGCTATCAGAAGTCTCCACCGGAGAAGGGCTTCGTTCTGTTCGAAACGGGATATGGCCCGTCGGGCCTGCCGCATATCGGCACTTTCGGTGAGGTGGCGCGGACCACGATGGTCAAGCGCGCCTTCGAGGCCCTGTCGGACATTCCCACCAAGCTGATCTGCTTTTCGGATGATCTGGACGGGATGCGCAAGGTTCCCAGCAACGTGCCGAACCCCGAGGCCCTTGAAGCCTATCTGCAGCAGCCGCTGACTTCGGTCCCTGACCCGTTCGGCGAGTATCCTAGCTTTGGTGAACACAACAACGCCATGCTGCGTCGTTTTCTGGATACGTTCGGGTTTGAGTACGAGTTCTATTCGGCGCGCGATTTTTATCGTTCGGGTCAGTTCGACGAGATCCTGAAGCGTGCAGTCGAACGATATGACGACATCATGGCCATCATGCTGAAAAGCCTGCGGGAAGAGCGACAGCAGACCTATTCGATCTTCCTGCCGATCCATCCGGAAACGGGCCGGGTCCTCTATGTCCCGATGAAGAAGGTGTGCGCCGAGACCTATACCGTCACCTTCGATGATGAAGATGGCAAGGAGTGGACGCTGCCCGTGACCAGCGGCAATGTGAAGTTGCAGTGGAAGCCGGATTTCGGAGCGCGCTGGGCGGCGTTGGGCGTCGACTTCGAGATGTATGGCAAGGAACATGCGACCAACGAAAAGATCTATGACGCGATCTGCCGGGCGCTGGGCGGCCGTGCCCCCGAGCATTTCTCGTATGAGCTGTTCCTCGATGAAAACGGGCAGAAAATCTCGAAGTCGTCCGGAAACGGAGTGTCGATCGACGAGTGGCTGACCTATGCGCCGACCGAGAGTCTGGCCTATTTCATGTATCAAAAGCCGAAGACGGCAAAGCGGATGCATTTTGACGTCATCCCGAAGGCATATGATGAATACCATCAGCAGTTGCGTGCCTACCCCGGGCAGGATCTGAAGGCTCAGTTGAACAATCCGGTCTGGCACATTCACGGCGGTGACGTGCCGGAATCGACTTTGATCGTACCCTTTGCAATGCTGTTGAACCTCGCGTCGGTTTCAGGTGCCGAGGACAAGGAGACTCTGTGGGGCTTCATCCGCCGCTATGCGCCCGAAGCCACGGCCGAAAGCCACCCGGACCTCGACAAAGCCGCCGGTTTTGCAGTGCGCTACTTCAACGACTTCGTGAAACCGACCCGCAAGCATCGGGCGCCGACGGAGCAAGAGCGCGAGGCGCTTGAAGCCCTGAAGTTCGCGCTTGAAGCCTATGACGGTCCGGTCGAGGACGAAGCTCTGCAATCTGTGGTGTATTCCATCGGCCGCGAGCGCTTTGACCCGATGCGCGGCTGGTTCACAGCCCTTTACGAGGTGTTGTTGGGCGCCAGCCAAGGTCCTCGGTTCGGCGGGTTCATCGCCCTTTATGGCGTCCCCGAAACGATTGCACTGATCGACAAGGCCCTGGCCGGAGACCTGGCCTGATTTGACCACATACTGCATGGGGCTACTTTTCCGGCAGGAGGTGGCCCAATGCGTCGACTTTTGCTTGCAGTTTCCCTGAGTGCCGGTCTGGCAACAGCCGCAGTTGCCCAAAGTGGCGACATCGAAGCCAATATCGCGGCACAGATTGAAGCCTTCAAGGCCGATGACTTCGCCACGGCCTTCACCTTCGCCAGCCCCAACATCCAGACAATGTTCCGCACGCCCGAGAATTTTGGCGCGATGGTGCGCAACGGCTATCCAATGGTCTGGCGCCCGGCTGAGATCCGATTTCTGGAATTGCGGCAGATCTCAGGGTTCTGGTGGCAGAAAGTGATGGTGGTGGATGCGAACGGCCGGGTTCACATCCTGGACTATCAGATGGTCCAGCTGGAAAACGGCTGGAAGATCAACGGGGTGCAGCTGCTTGGCAATTCCGACCCGTCGGCCTGATGCAACACCCACCGTCACGATGATATGAGCGACGGTTAATCCCTTTTCGATACTCAGACCAGCGTGTCCGGGCGGCTTCCGGATCCGGAATTTGGCATGCGCCATAGCCTGAAGAGTGGGCGCGTTTGGGAAAGGGTATTCAATGAACAAGGCAATCACCGACGGCATCGTTTTCACGCCGCCGCAATTCGCGAATGGTCTGGATGTTTGGTCCAGCGGCGATGGCACTCCGGGCTCACCGACCTATGACGGGTCTGGAACGGGAGTGTTCGTGCCTGCAGATGCGGAGTTTGGCGGTTGTCTTGAGATACTGAAGGTCAACGCCACGCAGCAACTGCGGTACATGGGGCAGACGCCGCTTCTGCCGGGCTGCTATTTGCAGATCAAGGCGCGGGTCAAAGCGATCAGCGGGCCATTGCCGCAGGTCCGGATCGCTGGATGGGCCGGAGGGGCCGGCGACGTGCACCTTTCCGGACTGACCGAACAGGGCCCGGCCATCCAGCTGTCGGGCTATGGCGTGGTGCACGAGGTCACCGCCATCGTCGGGATTGGGCAGCGGCCGGGCGTGGACATGCCTTGGGGCATTTCGGCGCTATACGGGCATTTCGGCCTCGATATCGAGGGGGCAAACGGCGCGCTCGTTCGGATCGATGATATCGAAATTACCGATGTCACCGGGGTCTTCTTGCGCGACATGATCAGCCTTGTGGACGTGCGGGACTATGGCGCGTTGGGAGATGGTGTGACCGACGACTCGGCCGCGTTCGAGGCGGCAGACCAAGCCGCGAGAGGTCGCCGCATCTATGTGCCGCAGGGAACCTACCACCTGGCACAGGATGTTGGGCTGGACGCAGAGGTCGACTTTGAGGGCACGGTCACGATGCCTGATGACAAGATGCTTCTTCTGACCAAGAATTTCGATCTGCCGACTTACATCTCCGCCTTCGGCGATGAAGCCCTGGCCTTCAAAAAGGCGTTTCAGGCGCTGTTGAACAACTCGGATCATGAATCGCTGGACCTGGGCGGCCGCAAGATCTCGGTGTCCGAGCCGATCGACATGCAGGCCGCCGTACCCAATCGCGGCAGCTACTCCACTCGCCGCGTGATCCGCAACGGGCAGTTCGACGTCAAGAGCAGCGCCTCATGGGACACCGAGACCTTTACCTCTGTCGCAACATACGATCTGGCGGATCCTTACAAGTTGTCCGGTGTGGCCAACGTGGCCAATATCCCGCTCGGGTCGTTGGTTCAGGGCAGCGGCGTTGGACGTGAGATCTATGTTCGGTCCAAGGATGAAGGTGCCGGTGAGATCACCTTGAACGCACCTATCTATGATGCGGCTGGCACGCAGACATTCACGTTCGTTGCTTTCAAGTACCTGTTGGATTTCTCGGGCTTCAGTGCGCTCCAGAAATTCGCCATGGAAGACATCGAGTTTCAATGCAACGGGCGCTGCAGCGCGATCCGCCTGTCGCCGGGCGGGAACACGTTCGTTTTGAAGAACTGCTTTGTCAGCCGTCCGTTGGATCGCGGCATCACTTCAATCGGGGTGGGGTGCCAGGGCATGTTGATCGACGGTTGCCAGTTCCTGTCCAGTGAAGAGTCTCTGGACGTGCCCGACCGCAGTTCGATTGCCATCAACGCCAATGCCAACGACGTCAAGCTGCGCCACAACCGCGCCGTTCGTTTCCACCACTTCGCGGTTCTGGGCGGAGACAACAACCTGGTTCTGGGCAACCACTTCTTTCAGGGCGACAGCGTGCCGAACGGTGTGCGCAATGCGGGTTTGGTGATGATCGGGGCCTACAACAGTTCTTCGATCGCCGACAATTATATCGACAACTGTTTCATCGAGTGGAGCAATGAGCGCGATGCCGAACCCGACTACACCTCGGGCTATTCCTTCAGCGCCATGAGCATCACCGACAACATCTTCTATTCAAGTGACGTTGCCCCGTGGTTCGCCTATATCGTCGTGCGCCCGCATGGCGTCGGGCATTTTTTGAACGGAATGACGGTCACGGGCAACAAGTTCCGAACGGCGAACGGGTCAATCGACCGCGTGGACAAGGTTGATACAACTTTTGCCGATCTGAATCCTGATCGGCATGTGAATGTCACGTTCGCAGACAACACGTATCACAACGTGACACTCAAGACCGCGAACCCGCTGCGGGTCCGACACGAACAGAATACGGCGGCCTCTGCCTGGACGGTGGACTCGGATGGTGCATTCCCCTTTAGTGGGCAGGCCCGCAGCTGTGACAGCGTCGTCGTGCTGGACGGGCTGAGAACCGCCTTTGGAACTCTGCGCTATACGGCCCCCTATGTTCAGTTGCAGCAAGGGACGAACCAGGACCAGATCAAGTTGCGTTGGTCCGAGGCCTTGAGTGGTGAAGTTTCGGTGATCATGCGGATCGAGGTCTGATCCGTGTCGGCCGGTCGCTTTTGGGGCGGCCGGCGCGCAGCATTCAGAACTCGCGCCACAGCGCGAATCTCAGGCCTGGCCTGTCCCGGGTGGCGTTGCGCTCGACCCCGATTATCCAGGTGTTGGGGCCGCTTTCGGATCGAAACATCGCCGAGGGTCGCGCGCTCCAATAGAGCGGGCGGCCAGGTACATAGGACGTTTCGATCTGGAGCAGGGGATTGACCCGACGGTGCGACGACAAACCCACTGTCAGGTCCAGTTTTCGGATCAGAGCGTCATGGCTTCGGTACTCCAGCGCGGCATCAGCCGCCAGCCAGCCACTGCCATATCGGGCCTGAAATCCTTTGCCCCAAGACAGGGTTGCCTTGTACATCGCCCATGCGCGGGTTTCACGGTGATGCGCGCCGACACCCAACTCGGCCGCCAGACGCCCACCGTTGGAAAATTCGGCAACCGGTAGGCGCGCAAACACCACGGCGTGACCGTAGAGTTCTTGATGCTCTTCCGCGTCCAAACCCAGCGTCAGATTTGGGCGCATTCCCCATTCCCCATAGAGCGAGGACTTGAAGCGGATGCCCTTCCCGGGCTCGGAAAACGCCGTCAGGGCCAACGATGTGAACGAGGCGCCTTCTTCACGAAGCCATGCCCCGGCCAAGGCCGGAGTTGAAAACACAAGGCTTGCACACAGGAAGGCGATCAGGCGGGCCATTGGCGCAGGATCATCAACCTTGGTTAACGGAAGGTTAGCGCTCGGTTCATTTTTCGGAAACTTTTTCGCGCCAGCTCAACGAAAGGCAGGACGTTTGAATAACCTGTGCTAGGCTTGGGTCAGACAAGGGAGATGACCGATGCCGAAGATATCAAAAGACGCCAGTGTTCAGACCGTTATCACCACTTTCGAAATGACCCCCGGAACCTGCCAGGACCTGCTGGAAGCGTTGACCGACGCCTATGCGAACTTCATTTCCAAGCAGCCCGGTTTTGTCGCGGCCGGACTGCATGTCAACGATGCCCAAACCCGCATCGCGAACTATTCGCAGTGGGAGCGGCGGGAGGACTTTCTGGCCATGCTGCGAACGCCTGAAATGCGCGAGCGCAACCGCAAGATCAACGAATTGTGCAAAAGCTTCGAGCCGGTGATGTACGACGTGGCCGAAACATTTGACTGATCCTGACCTGAATCAAGGTCAGAAGACTTTGGCTACTGCTATCTGAACGCGAAACTCAAGGAGACGCCAGCCATGTATCACAATATTCTTGTCCCGATTTCCTTCGATGCCGAGCGTGACACGTCGGGGCCGCTGAAACTGGCCAAACTATTGGCGACGCCAGATGCGAAAGTGACCCTGTTGCATGTTGTCGAGCATATCCCGGACTACGCAATCTCTTACATGCCGGCCGAATACCTGACCGAAGCGCGGCGCGCGATCCAGGATGAGCTGAACATTCTGGCCGCCAAGCTACCGAACGCCAAGGGCGTTGTGGTCGAGGGCCATTCGGGGCGCACGATTCTGGATTGGGCGGAAACCAACAAACCTGACCTGATCATTATGGCGTCGCACCGACCGGGGATGCAGGATCTGTTGCTCGGCTCGACCGCGACACATGTGGTGCGCCACGCCAGTTGCGCAGTTCACGTCGTTCGCTGATTTGATGGCGGGCAAAGGTCTTCGCGTGTCATCTTCCACGCTTTGCCGAACCCGCCATTGAGAAGCCCATCGACAATCTCGAAACGCACAAAACGGAAATCTGCGAAGTCGATATATAGTCCGGCCTTCGGACGCTGTGACAAGTAGCGTGCCCGAAGCGCGGTATGCTCCTCGGTCGCCCGTGGGATCGGGCGCGCCGTGCAGTGCAGGGTCAGCCGGGGATGGGTCAGTGGATCACCTTTGTCAGCGGGCTCGCCGATTAGCAACGCGCAGGCCGGATTTGCCTCCAAAGCGCGTGAGTGCTCCGCCAGATCCGAGATCAGGGTGAGCGGCCATCCAGCACTGTCGGTGGCCAGTGCGATGCGGCTGATCGACGGCAGTCCGTTGTCCGGATGTACCACGGCAAGCGCAGCAAAACGGGCCTGCGTGATAAGATCAAGGGCCAGTTCCCGCGCAGTCTCGTCGACCGGTTGAAATGGGTTTCGCGTGTTCACGTGGCGCCCTCGCTGGATTGCGTCATTCCGATGCCTCGGCTTTGCCACATAGTTGGTGTATCGCCAAGCTTATGAAGCTGAAGACAACCGTATACAACGAACCCGCACCAGATCCGCGCTCGGCACGTCGACAGCGCAAGGCTGATGCCCTGCGCCGACATGCGCTGTCCCCGCTGCGCATTCTGCTGATGGTGCTGGCCCTGCCGCTGACGACGGGGATGATCGCGCTGGGTGTATATCTCCGGACCTCAGACCTGGAGCGGACCGAAGCCGTGATGCACCTTGTGGCGCTGGCTGGTTGCGACGCGGCACGCTCTGTTGGTCTTGGACCGATGCGCGAGGGACAGCTTGGGTACCACAAACGCAACGACCCTGATGGCGACGGGATCGCATGCGAGTCCAGTGTCCGGGCCGCGACGCGGTCGGCTGTGCCGGTCCAGGCTCCTGCGTCCACGCAAAGCGCGGGACCCAAACCGCGGGCTGTCGGAAACGCCAAATTTGTCCGCCCCTGACGGTCCTTGAAGACTCCTATCTTCATGGTTGAACCTTTTCACGCACATGATCGCGTTGCCTGTGTCCCTGCGTGATTTGGGCAGGACGTGGTAGGATCATAACGTCCGCTGGCAGTTTGCCGCGGTTCGGGGTCTGGACCCCATGCGAGGGAGGACAACCATGTTTGCACGCGTTACCCAGTTCAAGATGAAGCCCGGCACCCGCGAGGCCGCCACGGCCCGAATGAACGATCTGAAGGATCAGATCATGGGCATGCCCGGTATGCACTGCTTTACGAATGTGATGAACGAGGACGGCAGCGGCTATGTGATCTCGGTCGTCGAAAGCGAGGCGACATCAAACGCAAACGCCCCCAAGGTTGCCGAGTTGTGGGGCCAGTTTGCCGAGTATCTTGAAGGACCTCCGACGCCGATGGGGTATGATGTCATCGCCCATTGGGAAAAGGGGTGACATCGGCCGCCACCCGGGGATGGCCTGATGCCGTACAAGATCACACCGCGTATTGCCGCTGAGCTTATCTCGCACGAAGCGATCGTGCGCGAGGCCTATCTGGATTCCGTTGATGTCTGGACCTGGAGCGTGGGGATCACGTCGGCCTCGGGCCACACGGTCTGGCCGCGTTATCTGGACAACCCCCAGACCTTGCGGCGCTGTTTTGAAGTGTATGAGTGGGCCATCCGCACCAACTATCTGCCTGCGGTGGAAACGGCCTTTGCCGGCCACGCCCTGACCGAGGCGCAGTTGGGCGCGGCCTTGTCCTTTCACTACAACACCGGGGCCATAGACCGGGCCGTTTGGGTGGGCAGATGGAAGGCCGGGGATGTGGCCGGCGCTCGACGCGCGATCATGTATTGGCGGCGGCCGCCTGAAATACGCCCGCGGCGGCGCAAGGAGCGCGCTCTGTTCTTCGATGGCGTCTGGTCGGGCACGGGCACCGGAACCGAGTACCAGGTGCGAAAACCGTCCTATCGGCCAGACTGGTCCAGCGCGGCGACGGTTCAAATCGGCGACGTTCTGCAAGACCTGTTCGGTTAGGCCCGACAGGTCATGCTTGCTTGCGAAATCCTTGCCGGCCCGTCAGGATCGGCGTCATGACCCGAGACGAATTCAACACCTTCTGCGCCTCTCTCAAGGCCACAAGCCACGTCGTGCAGTGGGGCAACGCGGATGTGTGGAAGGTGGGCGGCAAGGTGTTCGCGATCTGCGGCTGGAACGACGGCACGGACGCCTTTACCTTCAAGGCCACCGACCTGGCCTATGAGGTGCTGCAGGATCAGCCCGGCATCCGGCCCGCGCCCTATCTGGCCTCGCGCGGCATGAAATGGCTGCAGGTTTATGACGAACGCGGGATGAGCGACGCGTCCCTGCGCGACCACATCGTGACGTCCTACGAGATGGTCGTGGCCAAGCTGACGAAAAAGATGCGGGCCGAGCTGGGGCTTTAGCCCTTCATCGCCTGCAGTAGTTCAATCAGCCGCTTGCGGTCATCGTCATCGGCATAGTCGCCTGCGGCCAGCCGTTCGGCGATGCGCAGGCGCAGACGCTCGTGCTGGGTGCGCACCTCTTCGCCTGCGGTTTCGGCCAGCGTTTTCATGATCACCGCCACCGCCTGCTGGCGCTTGGTGGTGGGGTTGGCGATGTAGTCGACCAGGCTCTGCTGCCCGGAATCGAGGATGTTTTCCGCCAGCGCCCGCAACTGCTCGCCATTGGGCAGCAGCGGGGCGGGGGTGCCTTCGGGCGGCAGGATCTCGGGCGCGCTGCGCGGGGTTTCAGCCAGGGCGTTGGCACCGTCGACGAAGGCCTCGGTGATCATCCGGGTGATCTTGATCGCGCGCGGGTCCTTGAACAGGGTCGAGGCGATGGCCACGCCGTAATCGGTATAGACCCACGGGTTGACCCGCCGCCCGCCGCGGCCCTTGGGCTTTGAAATCACATTCCGTGATGTCAAATCGGCCACCTCGGCATCGGTCAGCTGAAAGCGGTAGCCCTCGAACAGGTCGGTGTTGCGCGAGACGGCCTGATTGAAGGCGCTGACGGTTTTTCCGTAGAACCGGGCCAGATCCTCGGCCAGCACCACGCGGGTACCACGCACCCGGTGAATGGCGCTTTGGACCTCATGCGTGGAGGGCAGGTTTTTGGCGTTCGTCATGGCACCCGTTTGGAATCACAATTTGTGATTTCAAACGTGGAGGAGGGAGGGGTCGGGTGGCAAGGGTGGAATATGAACAGGTATAACGCGACTGTGGCGGTATGGTGATTTCATCAGACGTACGATTTCCCTTGAGTTCTAGATCTATCTATGATTTCTAGAACCTAGATTGGAGGTTCTAGATGAAAGAAATTAAAGTATCAACCGACGTCTTTGCTTTGATCTGGTCGTTGCGAATTCGCGGCGAAGAAAACGAAGACGATATTCTTAGAAGGGTTTTGAGCCGGGAGGATAAAAAATCACCAGAGGCAACGCAGCAAAAGTCCAATGATAGACTCGGTTTGGTTGATCGTCGATTTGGAGTGCAATTCAGCGAAGGCTTCCAGATACACAGAACGTATCTAGGAAAAGAGTACCAAGCAATCGTAGTTGGCGGGCAGTGGCAGATTTCTGGATTAAGTGGCAGATATTCAACGTTAAATGAGTTAAGCCGCGCGATCGGAACAAAAACTGAAAACGCATGGGCCAATTGGTTCTTTATTGATGCAGCCGGTCGACGCAAACCCGTTTCTGTTCTTCGAGATCCAAATACTGTCACCACTAGAAACCAAAAAAAAGCGGCCACTCAAAGGAGTAGTGATGACATGATGGCGCCCGATGCAAGATGGTGTGACGATGTTAGGTCAGCCTTAGATGAATTGGGTGGCAGGGCGCACCTGTCGAAGATTTACGATAAAGTGGAAGAAATCAGACAAAGTGCAGGTAGATCTACGCCTAAGAGTCTAGAGGAAGTGGTTCGGAAAGAACTTGAAATGCGATCATCTGACTCGGAAGTTTTTGACGCAGCGCGAGGAGAGGATTGGTTTTGTTTGCCCGAGGGCAAAGGAGCGGGAATTTGGGCCTTAAGAAACTAGCTCCCAGTCACTGGTAGCTTTCAGCCGTCTGAGTTATCGCTTCCTTCTCTTCACATTCCCACCCCGCTGCCCGGGCCGCCCAGCCGTTGACCGTCCCTGCGAGCGAATTGCGTCTTCCGAGGCTTTCTCGACTGCCCATTGCCGCGCCATGGGGTCGTCGGCGACGGCCAGATCGACAGCTTCCAGACGCTTGATTTCGTCGCGGATGCGGGCGGCCTCTTCGAATTCCAGGTTCTCGGCCGCCTTGCGCATCTGCTCGCGCAACCCGTCCAGATGGGCCTCGAGATTGGCGCCGTGCATCGGTTTGTCGATGGTGGCGGTGACGCGGTTCATGTCCACGTCGCCCTGATAGAGACCGGCCAGAACGTCCTCGACATTCTTCTTCACCGTCTCGGGCGTGATGCCGTGCTCCTCGTTATAGGCGATCTGCTTGGCGCGGCGGCGGTTGGTTTCTTCCAGCGCGCGCTCCATGCTGCCGGTGATGCGGTCGGCATACATGATGACGCGGCCCTCGGCGTTGCGCGCGGCGCGGCCGATGGTCTGGATCAGCGAGGTTTCCGAGCGCAGGAAGCCCTCTTTGTCGGCGTCCAGAATGGCGACCAGACCGCATTCGGGAATGTCGAGCCCCTCGCGCAGCAGGTTGATGCCCACCAGCACGTCGAAGGCCCCCAGCCGCAGGTCGCGCAGGATCTCGATCCGCTCGATCGTGTCGATGTCGGAATGCATGTAGCGGACCTTGATGCCCTGTTCGTGCATGTATTCGGTCAGGTCTTCGGCCATGCGTTTGGTCAGCGTGGTGACCAGCGTGCGGAACCCCTTGGCCGAGACCTTGCGCACCTCGTCCAACAGGTCGTCGACCTGCATCTCGACGGGGCGGATTTCAACCTCGGGGTCCAAAAGGCCCGTGGGCCGGATCACCTGTTCAGTGAAAACGCCGCCGGTCTGCTCCAGTTCCCACTTGGCCGGCGTGGCGCTGACGAATACCGACTGCGGGCGCATGGCGTCCCATTCCTCGAACTTCAGCGGGCGGTTGTCCATGCAGGAGGGCAGGCGGAACCCGTGTTCGGCCAGCGTGAACTTGCGCCGGTAGTCGCCGCGATACATGCCGCCGATCTGCGGCACCGAGACGTGGCTTTCGTCGGCAAAGACGATGGCGTTGTCGGGGATGAATTCGAACAGGGTCGGCGGCGGCTCGCCCGGGGCGCGGCCGGTCAGATAGCGCGAGTAGTTCTCGATCCCGTTGCAGACGCCGGTGGCTTCGAGCATTTCTAGGTCGAAATTGGTGCGCTGTTCCAGCCGCTGCGCTTCCAGCAGCTTACCCTCGCCCACCAGCTGATCCAGCCGCTGGCGCAGCTCCTTTTTGATGCCGAGGATCGCCTGCTGCATCGTCGGTTTCGGTGTCACGTAGTGCGAGTTGGCGTAGACCCGGATCTGCTCCATCGTGTCGGTGCGCTCGCCGGTCAGGGGGTCGAACTCGGTAATCGCCTCCAGTTCCTCGCCGAAGAACGAGAGTTTCCACGCGCGGTCTTCCAGGTGGGCAGGCCAGATTTCCAGGGAATCGCCCCGCACCCGGAAGCTGCCGCGCTGGAAGGCCTGATCGTTGCGGCGGTATTGCTGGGCCACCAGATCGGCCATCACCTGCCGCTGGTCGTATTCGTTCCCGACCTTCAGATCCTGCGTCATCGCCCCGTAGGTCTCGACCGATCCAATGCCGTATATGCACGACACCGAGGCCACGATGATCACGTCGTCGCGTTCCAGCAGCGCCCGGGTGGCCGAGTGGCGCATCCGGTCGATCTGTTCGTTGATCTGCGATTCCTTCTCGATATAGGTATCGCTGCGCGGCACATAGGCTTCGGGCTGGTAGTAGTCGTAGTACGACACGAAATACTCGACCGCGTTGTCCGGGAAAAAGCCCTTAAACTCGCCGTAAAGCTGGGCAGCCAGCGTTTTGTTGGGGGCGAGGATGATGGCGGGGCGCTGGGTTTCCTCGATCACCTTGGCCATGGTGAAGGTCTTGCCGGTGCCGGTGGCGCCCAGCAGCACCTGATCGCGCTCGCCGTCCAGGACACCGGCGGCGAGTTCCTTGATGGCCGTTGGCTGGTCACCCGCCGGTGCAAACTCCGTATGCATGACGAACCGCTTGCCGCCCTCGAGCTTCAGGCGGGCGCGGACATCGTCGACTGTCAGCTGGGTTTTGTCAGAATGTGCATAGGGCATCGGCAGGCTCCGCTTGGGCTTCTTACATTTGTTCTTATTTTGTCCGCATGCAACCCCTGCAGCGCCGGTCATTTGCGTGGCCCTGCGGCATTTGCAATCTTGTCCCCGCCCGCACTCTGACGCATAAACGGTCGCGACCAACCGAGTATGGAGAGGCGACATGCGCGCACGGATTTACCAGCCTGCAAGAAATGCGATGACGTCGGGTATGGCCAAGACCCGCAAATGGGTTTTGGAATTCGCGCCTGCGTCGGCGCGCGAGGTTGATCCGCTGATGGGCTGGACATCGTCTTCTGACACGCAATCCCAGGTTCGCCTGAAGTTCGACACCAAGGAAGAAGCGTTGGACTATGCCAAGGATCATGGCATCGAAGTTCTGGTCAGCGAACCGCACAAGCGCAAACCCAACCTGCGCCAGCGCGGGTATGGCGAGAATTTTGCAACAGACCGCCGCGGTCCCTGGACCCACTGAATGATTGACATCCGCGAAGCGGATCCGACTTCGGCTGCCCTGCGGCCGGTGGTCGAGGCGCATTTCGCGCACAGCGAAACCGCGGGACCCGCCGAAAGCAATCACACAATGGATGCCGAGGCGCTCTCTGGGCCGGATATTCGGTTCTGGGCCCTGTTTGACGACGACGAGCCTGTGGGGTGCGGCGCATTGAAGGCTTTGCCGGACGGGACGGCCGAGGTGAAGTCGGTCCATATCCTGGCCAAAGCACGTGGGCGCGGTTTGGCGCGGACGATGATGAACCACCTGGCCGAATGCGCACGCGCCGACGGAATCTCTGCTCTGGTTCTGGAAACCGGCGCTGCCCATCTGGCCGAGTACGACGCCGCACGCAAACTCTATGAAGCGTTGGGATACAGCTATTGCGGTCCGATCTTTGGGTATCGGGACGATCCCAACAGCGCGTTCATGCGCTTGGCTCTTGAACCCCGGCCCTAAACCGATCAAGAAGGGCCCAGCGGTCCCGTAGCTCAACTGGATAGAGCAGCTGACTTCTAATCAGCAGGTTGAGGGTTCGAGTCCTTCCGGGATCGCCAGTTCCTGATCATAGTGACGTTCGACATCCAAAGTCCGTTTTTGCGACAAAAAACGGCTTTTTTGAATTGCACTCGAACCTGCTTTGCCTTTAGCGCTGATCTTTCAACGGCTTATTCGCGATGCGGCGGTTCATTCAATCTGACCGGGTCCGATAGCACAGCCGCAAGCCGTTGCCTGATCATCTGGACCGGTATGCCGAAGTTTTGTCCCCAGGCGGGGACTGCACCCGCTGCGGCGGCAAAGCAAGCCGAAACCCTGATCGTGCAATGGCGTCTCCACTACACTACCGTCAGGCCACACAGCGCATTGGCTAACGTCCGCCTGCACCAGAAAGCATCGCCCGATGGACCGAAGGCCCGCGATGATCTTAAAATCGAACGGGCCACCTCAATTAGACAAGCCACAACACGAGACAACATGCGATTGATCCGAGGGACAGGCTCCCAACAACCAATTGCAAGTGGAAGCGAGATGCCGGTTGGGCGCTGTGCGCTTCCAATCGGGAATATACGCGGCGGGCGTTCATCCAGGCTCCCCAATAGATCAGCAGCGAGATCAACACAAAAAGAGTGGCTGCGGCTTTTGCCAGCCACTCGGGCTCGACGGCGGAAAATACGGCCTTGAGGCCAAGGGCGATGGCCACGCAGGCCATTCCGGTTCTCATCCAACCCGCAAACGTGCGCTCATTTGCCAAAATGGTGCGGTCTTCGGCCCAGTCGGTCCGCTCCTCGGCCAAGTTTTGGCTTTTCGTGTTTTTTTTAGACATTGCCGCCCTTTGGACTGGTCACCAGATCAGAATGTGCAGGCTTGCCGGTTTTTCGGCAAGCCTGCACAAGACTTTAAACGCGCGCCGTCGGGTCGCAAAAAGACACACGCGCCCGCTCACCGCGTCAGCTTGATTTCGAGATCGCCCGCAGCATCCAAGCTGCCTGCTCATGAAATGCCGAACGTTCGGTCGCCAGATCTTCGGTCACGACGTCTTTGCGGCTTCCTGCAAGCTCGGTCAGGGCGTGCAGGCGGTGCGCCACCCGCTCGTGATCGGCGGCCAGATCTTCGATCATGTCGGCGGCGGACAGGTCCCCTTCGCGATCCTTGATGGCCGAGAAATCGAGGATGTCGGACATGCGCGAGGGTGCCAGATGACCCAGCGCGCGGATGCGTTCCGCGATCTCATCAGCGGCGGCGAACATGTTTTCGTACTGTTCTTCGGTCAGCTTGTGAATCGAATAGAACAGCGGGCCTTCCACGTTCCAGTGATACGCATGTGTCTTGAAGGTCAGCCGGTAGGTATCGGCCAGAACATCAGCCAGACCCTTGGCCAAGGGCGCGGTGTCGCGCACGCCAGTGGAAACGGGGTTTTCGTTCGGGACAACGTTCAATGCGTCGGTCATGACAACTCCTTTTTTCTACTGGGGAAGAAACGCCCAAAGGCGGATTTGGTTCCACTTTCGGCGGAAAAATCAGGTGACGGTGGGCATCCCGCCATCAGCCGAATAGTCGACCGGCACCCGCAGCAAGGTCGGAACGGCGACGTCAGCCGCCGCCTGCAGCGCAGGAGCAAGTTTGCTGTGACTTTCGATATCGTGGTAGACCCAGCCAAAGGATCGGGCCAGTGACTCCCAATCGGGGTTGCCGAAGGAAAACTCGCGCGCACCTGGCTGTTTTTCGTCGATCAGACCATAGCCGTTGTCTTCCCAGACCAGAACAGTCACGGGCACGCACAACCGGGCCGCCGTCTCCATCTCCTGAACGTTCATCAGGAAGTCCCCATCACCACAAACGGCGATCACCCGACCCTCGTCCAACAGACGGGCAGCCTCGATCGCTCCGGGCAGCGCAAGGCCCATACCGGCCAGGCCGTTCGGAATGATGATTTGCCCCGCCCGGCGCGCTTGAACCTTGCTGGCGACCCAAAGTTTGTGCAGGCCAACGCCAGACAACAGAACGTCGCTTTCGCGAAGCGTTTCGGAAATCGCCTGACATATGTCCGACGGCGCGACACAAGCGGCATCGGAAGGTGTTGGCCCACCTTCCAGCGAGGCGTCAATCCTCCGCTGAAGATCTTTGAACCAGCTTTGCGGGGGACGTTCGGCCGTGGCCTTTGCCAGAACGTCGATGCAGTGCGGAAGGTCGCCTGTCAGAGCGGCCTTTACCGACCAGTCCACATCAACAGTCGAGGCCACATCCGAGATCTCGAGAACCGGCTTCTTACCGCCGATCGAGATGTTCGAGGGTGGATATTCAACCGGGTCAAACCCGATGGCAATGATCAGGTCGCACAGGTCGAAGGCTTCTGATGCCAATTCTTTGCCCGGCTGACCGATCGAATGCAGCGAGAGCGGGTGTCCCGGAGGCAGAACGCCTTTGGCCATGAACGTCGTGACGACCGGGGCCGACAGGCTTTCCGCAAGTTCCCGAACGTCGCTTGCGGTGCCGGATCGGATCACCCCGTGTCCCGCTAGGATCAAGGGCTTTTTCGCCTCGGCCAGCAGGCGCGCGGAACGGATGACCGCATCGGCCGCCGGTCGTACCTCCGCTGGCGGTGGCGCCACGAAAGGTTCGGCCAGAATCGGAACCTCGGCCAGATCCTCGGGCAGGGAAAGATGGACGGCTCCGGGTTTGTCGAGCTTGCTCAACCGCACGGCCTCGGCCACGACTTGGGGAATTTCATCCGCGACCATCAGCGTTCGGCTCGACTTGGTGACTGGCGCGAAGAGCGCTTCGAGATCTATGATCTGATGGCTTTCGCGGCCCAGCCGGGACCGCGCACCCTGTCCCGTGAGGGCGATCAGCGGCACGTGGTCAAGCGTGGCGTCAGCCACACCGGTGACAAGGTTGGTCGCCCCAGGCCCAAGTGTCGAGAGGCATACCGCCGGGTTCCCCGTCAATCGACCGTGAACCGATGCCATGAACGCCGCCGATTGCTCGTGCCGGCACAGGACGAAGTCGATGCTCGACTGGTCGATTGCGGCGATCAGATCGGTCGTTTCCTCACCCGGAACACCGAATGCACAGGTCACGCCGTTGGCCTCGAGGCAGGCAATCAGCAATTCGGCGGCGGTTTGGGTATGGACGGCATCTTTCATGGGGCTTTGAACCTCGGGGTACTGTTTCAGGGAGTGCGGATGCGCCGGAGTTTACCCACGGATCAGCCGCAAGATCAGCGAACCGATGAACAGGACCAGAAAGATCACGAAAAGGATCTGCGCGATACCGGCCGAGGCCGACGCGATGCCGCCAAACCCGAAGATGCCAGCAACGATAGCAAGTGCGAAAAAGATCAGCGCCCAGGACAACATGGGATTTCCTTTCATTTTTGTGACTACTGACGGGTCAACGCTTGGAACCCCAGATTGGTTCCGGATCATTTTGGTGGAACCTTTGGCGACCGCCCGCGTTGGGTCGATGAAAGGAGATCTGACATGACACAGAAAACGGCGAAGAAGGCCCCTCAGGACACTCCGCATGTGGAGATGGCGGCGCGGATCGACGAAGTGGCCAAGGAGGCCAAATCAGCGTTGGAAGATGGCGTAACCGCAACGCGTGACACGTTGAAGACGGCGCGCGACGAGGCGCAAAAACAGCTGACACAGACATCCGAGAAAAGTGTCGCATTCGTGCGTGAGAACCCGGGTCTGGCAATGGTCGGAGCGTTGGGCGTGGGTGTCCTGCTGGGCCTCGCGCTGCGCAAGGCGGACCGCAGTTAGAACACGCGGTACACTGCGACCGATATGGGCATCGAATACGTATTGCCGGCCATGCTCGGCTTGGGTTTGGCCGGTCTACTGATCTGGTTTTTCATCAGGAATCGCTGACAGCGCTATTCGTCACTGCCACGCCAACCAACCCGCCATCCCAAAGACCCAAAGCGCCTCAGCCGCGCTTTGGGTCTTCTTCTATTTCGGGTTTGATCTGGGCGTAGGCCAGCATCGTGAAGACAGCGGTTCCTCCGATGATGTTGCCGGCCAGTACGGGCAGGAAAAAGCTGAAAACGGCTGCGCCTACTGGCAACTGCCCCTGAAGCATCAGAACCGCCATTTCCACCGAACCGGCAACGACGTGGGTAAAGTCACCGGCCGCAATCATCCAAGTGAAGATCACGATGACCAGGACCTCGTTGTTCTGTGCCGAAGGCAGCATCCAAACGATCGCCGCAATCAGGATCCCCGCCGGTATTCCGCGCAGAAAGCCAACCCAGGCGCCCATGCCGGTGGCGTGGTGGCTCAGGTCGTTGATGACCGAGACGAGTTCGAGTGACAACACCGGCGTATGGATCAGGAAGGCAGATATCGCAAACGCCCCCAGCACATTGGCACCCAGTACGATTGCCCAAAGCCTCGCGGTTTTGGTGAAGCAGGCAACGGACGGATTTATCATGGCTGGAACGACAGTCGTAATCGTGTTTTCGGTGAACAGCTGCATCCGCCCCAAAATGACTAGGACAAAGCCGAGGGAATAGCCCAGGTTCTCGATCAGAAAGCGCCCGCTGGTTTCGGGCAGATGTGCTCGCAAGATCGCTTCGCCCAGCACCGAAAAGCTGATCAGCACGCCTGCGGCAATCCCGGACCAGAACAACGCTTTGGTCGGGCGGTCCAGTTCCTCCTCGCCGTTTTGGCGGATGGTCTCGAATATCAGGCGCGGAGAGAGGCCGGACGCTTCTTCGACCGCTTCGCGCTCGCTCTCTTTCTCGACAAGATCTTTTCGCGGCGCTTTGTTTTTATCGGACATTTTGACCCCATGTATCGACCTTCAAACCCAACGTTCTGCCGGTCGTTTTGGTTCCGTCAGGCACAAAGTTCCTCAAGCCACTTACCAGAACTGGGGTCACACCCAGATCTTTGTCGGGAACTTTCGGCCACCTATCGCGTTGTTTCCTCGTAGGAACAACGACACGTAATTCGAAAGGAACTTCGGTATGGTGGAAGTATATGGCATTGGCGGTCTGATCGTCCTGGTTTTGTCGATCTGGGCCATAATCTCGATCATCGGTTCGTCTGCGACGACCGGTGCGAAAATCCTGTGGGTCCTTTTCGTTCTGTTGCTTCCGGTCATCGGATTCATCTGCTGGCTGGTCTTTGGCCCGAAGGCCGCGCGCAGCGCGATCTGATCAGTTCGGAAATTGTCAGTACAAAAACAAAGCGCGGCATCGGCCGCGCTTTTTTCGTTCAAGGATATTGGGGGCACAATGCGCCCTGCGCCGACTCACCCAGGATCTGAACCGACCTTCAAGCCGTTCCCACTGAAATCGATGGATGCGATCTTGCGTGCAAGATCTGCGGCCGTGAAAGGCCGTATCAGAGCCGCGCATTCAAATTGCGCTTGCACCTCGGGGGACGGGTCCAGCAGCAACAGTGCACTGCCGCGTTCAACCAACAGCCGCGCGACGGCGTCAAATGACGTCTCACTTCTGCGATAGCTCAGAACGCTCAGGGCCGGGGCGAATTCGGGGTCCTGCCAGAAATGCCCGCCCGCGTGCAGCTCGCGGATATGGACAATGCGATCGGGCGAAACTCCGGGGATGGCGTCACTGATGTCCGCTGCTTCGATAAAGTTTTCCGTAACAATTAAAACATCTGCTACGCTGCGGGAAGAGGCTTCCATAAATACCATCCTGAAATCTGTTCGATGCCACCGTAGGGCAATCCCGCAGCGCCGCAATAAACTATGACACAGCAACGAAAAATTTCTCTGATCGCATGTGCGGACTGTCCGCTGAGGCAGATGGATGTCTTCCTGCCGTTCTCGGGAGACGACCTGCGGTTCATGCAGGGGTTCAAAACCGGCGAGATGCAGGCCGAACCCGGAACACAGCTGTTCATCGAGGGTGCGAAATCCGCGCATCTGTTCACGGTTCTGAGCGGGATGGGCGTTCGTTACAAAACGCTGGAAAACGGTCGCAGGCAGGTCATCGGCTTTGTGCTTCCAGGCGATCTGGTCGGGTTGCAGGCTGGGGTCATGGGCGAGATGCGGCACTCGGTCGAAGCGACAACCGCGATGCGGCTGTGCGTTTTCAATCGCTCTCGGCTGTTCGAGTTATATCAGAACCAGCCTGATCGGGCCTTTGACCTTACATTCCTGGCAGCCGTCGAAGAGCATTTCCTGGGCGACGCCCTGACAACCGTTGGCCAGCGCGGCGCGATCGAGAAGATCGCGTGGAGCCTGCACCGCTTCTACACAAGGTCGCAGGCCGTCGGATTGGCAAAAGGCTTGCGGTGTCCGCTGCCCTACCGGCAGCAGGATCTTGCGGATGCGTTGGGCTTGTCGCTGGTTCACACGAACAAGACCCTGCGCCGGCTGAAGGATCTGGGCCTGGCCGAGTGGTCCAACAATGTGCTGCAGATCAACGATCTCGAGGGTCTGGCCGAGCTTGGCTTGGTCGAAATCACCGAAGCCGTTCCGCGCCCGCTGATCTGATCGCGGCGGATGGACAGAAATTGAAAACCGCCGACCGAAAAATCGGCCGGCGGCTTGATCACATGCTTTGCGACTGAGGAGCCGTTTTACGACCCTTCGTAGGCCGGCATGTCCTTCAGCATCTCCTTGTCAGCGTGAACGAAGGCATAGGTGGTATCACCATCGACTTCACGCATCAGCGACACGCGCGAGAAATCGATCAGAACATCCTTTTCCCCCAAGCCGAGGAACCCGCCGACGCCGATCACGGCCCCATCGACCGATCCATCCATGTCAACGACGACCTCTTCGATCTCGCCGATCCACTCTTGCGAGACGTCATAGACGCGCATGCCGGTCAAGTCTTCGGCCGGGATAGCGCCTTGGGCAACGGGGACATAACCCTCGATGTCGATGGTGGTTGGATCAACCGCATCAGCCATCTGTCCGGCTTTTTCGCTGATGTACTCACCGGTTGCTTCGGCTGCCTGGTCGACGTCTTCCGCCGTGTTCTGCGCAGCGTTCTTGATATCCTGCGCGGTATTGGACAGCGCATCACCGGCTGCCTCGGCTGCCTCTTCCAGGTTCTTGCCGACTTCTTCGACATTCGAGCTTTCTGCATAGGCCGATGCCGACATCACCAGAACGATCGAAGTTGTGGTCAGAAAACGTTTCATAGCTCACTCCTTTGGTCTGTTCTGACCGCGTTTCCCGCGGTCTTGTTGAACAAACGAATGACGCCGCGACTTGTTCCCAGAAAAATGCAAAAATATCTGTTTTGAAAAGAAAAAAACCGCGCATCTGCGCGGTTTGATAAGCCGTGTCCAGATACTCAGACCGGGTGCAGCGGGTCGGAGGACCTGGACAGTACCAAATAGTGTTCGTCGTCGGGAATATTGCGTAACTCGGCGAACGGAAAACTCAGGATATCTGGTCGCCCGTCGATCAGAAGAAACCGCAGTGCCTTGGTGTCAGGGTCGAACTCAATATCCTTGAATCTGCCCAACTCACCAGTCGAGTCAAACACGGGGTTGCCCTGCAACTTCGTAAACCATCGGAAGTTGCTACCGGGTGGCGTGGGTTGGGGGCGTTGGCGGAGGGCGTCATTCAGGACCGCCCCCATCACAACCGGTGCAATCGCGTTGCCGAACGGCCCTATGACCAGGGGCGGCAGGCCTTCGATGGCCACTGCAAGGGGATCTTCGTCGTCTTTGCGCTGATGAAGGTGATCCAATTGTTGTTGGGAGAACGCGCACTCTATCTCGCTTGCGCCAAGATCGAGCGTATCGGCCGTGAACGCCACCGGGTCATTCCCCCCGGTCATGCTCAGATTGACCAAGACGTACTCCAACTCGGTCTGCCCAGCGCGGATGGCGATATCGGAAACGCGACCAATTGCGTGGTCGGTTCCAGCTGAGACAACGGGCGTGTTGATGAGGTCAGACAGCTTCATGCGCTCGTGATTACCTTTGGGGTCGGTCTTGGGAGTGTGTGGGGCGCCGTTGGTTTGACGCCACCCCACGCGATATGTGCATCCAACTTTGCGCTACATGTCCTTCATCAGGCGATCCACGATTTCCCGAACGTCCTCTTTCGAGTCTCCGTATTTCTTCTGGATGATGCCTTCCAGTTGTTCGCGATCGCCGCGCGCTTGTTCGATTTCGTCATCAGTCAGCTCGCCGAAACGCTCGATCAGCTTGCCTTTGAATTCGGTCCAGCGTCCAAGAATTTGGTCCCAGTTCATCGTAACTTCCTTTCGATTGCTTCGTCGCTGTCAGTGAAACGCGCCAAACGCGAGCTGGTTCCGGGCGGCGGCGTTTTTTCTGCAACTGACAACGTGCAAGGGCGATCTGACGGTATCCGAACTGCGTCAACCGTGGCGTTCGAACCGGACTTGGGAACAATCTCGCCGGCCATGCGTTGGGGGACCGAGACCTCAACACAGGAGATCGAACTATGCCACGTCGAACCGAGACCACGGAGAAAGCGAAAGCCCATGCCCAGGATCTGGCCGGCAAGGTCAAGGACACCGTGACCGCAGAGGCTTCGGCCCGAGCCGAAGCCTTGAAAGACAGCGCAGCGCAGGAGGCTGAGAGTGCCGCTCATGCAGCTGACGCAGCTGCCGATGCATTTCCTGACCAATCATTGCAGCATCAGGTCCTGTCGAGGATTGCCGACAACATGGAGGCCGTGGCTGGGCAAGTGCGCTCTGCCGATTTGGCCAGTATGAGCCGAAAGGTCTCTGATTTCGCCCGGCAAAACCCGCTGTTGTTCGTCGGATCGGCTGCCCTAGCCGGGTTTGCCGCAGCCCGTTTTCTGAGCGCGCGCAATACGGGCGCGGCTCAATCCGCATCCTTTGGGGCCGATCCTTGGGATATTGATCCGTCGCCGCTGCATGGGACCTCGGTCGATACGTCGGGCCATACCAGCGCGCTGGCGCGGATGAATGGTGGCCGCGATGCATAACCCCAACGATCTGCGATCGGCACCGGGGCTATTGGCAAACGCGCTCAAACATCTGTCGAGTTTGCTTCAGGCTGAGGCGAAGCTTGCCAAGGAGGAGTTGTCCCGAAACCTGACGCGAGCGGGCGTAGGGCTGGCCTGCCTTGGCATTGCTCTGATCCTGTTGATGATCGCGCTGAACCTCATGGCCACAGCCTTGGTCGCGTATATCGCCGCCAATGGATTGTCGGTGGGTATGGCCTCGTTGCTCGTTGGCGCGGGCTTGGGACTGATTGCTGGGTGCCTGGCGCTTTTTGGCCGGTCCCGCATGTCCGCCACCGCCTTGGTTCCCGAGCAAGCCATGAAAAACCTGCAGCGCGACATCGAAGCGATGAAGGAGTCGACCCATGTCTGACCTGACACCCCTTGAGACGCAGATCGCATATGAACGCAGCGCCCTTGCGCGCTCGCTGAACGCTCTGTCGGATACGCTGGCGCCGCAGCGCCTGGCAGACGAGGCGAAATCGTCGCTTGAAGCCTATGGTGGGCAGATCGGTGCGCAGCTCTGGTCCGCGGCTCGAAAAAACCCGGCCGCCTTCGCTCTGTTCGGTGCAGGGGCAGCCCTTTTGGTTGCGGGCCCCGGGTCCGGCGCAAAAAGCACCCAATCTCCGCCCCAGGCCGTACCTCCGCAGCAGGCCTTCAACGGGTTTGATCAGCGTGTCGCCGACGCCGACAGCCGCATGAAACAGGAGATGACCGGAATGACTGAACACAGCCAATCTGCCAGCGTGCTGTCCGCCGCCTTGGACCGTGGTCTGGACAAGCTGTCCCCCCAATCCCGTGCCCGGGTGATCGAGGCGCGCAAGGCCGCAATCAGTGCGCAGCAAGCGGTCGAGAAGCGTGCGCGGAAGGCGGCGAAGGCCTCGCAAACCTTCGTTCATGATCAGCCGCTGGCGGCCGGAGCATTAGCGCTGGGCGTAGGTATTCTGGCTGGCGCTCTGCTGCCCAACACCCGCAAAGAGGACGAGTTGCTGGGCCATCGGCGCGATCAGCTGATGCGACAGGCCCAACGGGTTTTGAACGAAGAACTGGACAAACTGCATGCCGCGGCCAACGCACGGCTGGATGAGGCCGCTGATCGGGCCTCTGACGCTTTGCGCAGTCAGTGAAGCGCACCCATGCAAACTGCTTTCAGCTCTCCATCGGCCCTGCGTGCGATGCTGGCGATCCTGACCGGGATCGCCGTCATCACCGCTTTGTACCTGGCCCGGTCGATCGTCGCGCCGATCACCTTTGCGTTGGTTTTGGGGGTCGTGGTCGCCCCGCTTGCGGACAAGCTTGAGAAGGTCGGTTGCCCGCGAGTGATATCCGCCTCGGCACTGTTGTTCGTGACCAGCACCGTCATAGTCGCGGCTTTCCTTCTGCTCGAGCCATTGCTGTCCACGCTGGTCGAACAGTTGCCTGCGATCAAACGCGAGTTGCGCTCTTGGGTCGCCGCGATGTCCGAGTTCATTCGGGGTATCGAAACGCTTGGACGCGAGATCGAAGAAACCGTCGGCGCCGATGGGGCAGCGGAAACGGAGTCCGCCCTTCCGTCAGTGATGGATGCCTTATGGCTGGCGCCCAATTTCGGGTCAAAGATCCTGATTTTCATCGGCACGCTGTTCTTTTTCGTTTTGACCCGACCCGAGCTCTATGCCGCAGCCGGCCCGTTGACGGAGCGGCTGTATCTGGCCGACCGCGCGGTCTATCGCTATTTCGCTGCCGTGACGTTGGTCAATATCGGCCTCGGGACGGTAACGGCTGTGGCCTTGGGACTGATCGGCATCAATGACGCCGTGATCTGGGGGGTGGCCGCCGGCCTTCTGAATTTTGTGCTGTATCTCGGCCCGCTGATGATCCTGACCGGCCTTCTGATCGCCGGCTTAACCCAGTTCGGCGGAGCCGCGGCTCTGTTGCCCCCCCTGATTTTCCTGGCCATCAATCTGTCCGAGGCACAATTCGTAACACCCGCCTTCGTCGGCCAACGTCTGCAGGTGAACCCGCTGGTCGTATTCATCGCCATCATCTTTGGGCTTTGGCTGTGGGGACCGGTCGGCGCCATCGTCGCACTTCCGATCCTGCTTTGGTTCGGCGTATTGATGCACCCCAAGGTCATGAGCCCGGTCTCGACCACCTAGACGATGTTTTCAGTTACCCCTGGCAGCGGTTGCCGCATGTCGCGCGCAACGTCGGCGTCATGCGGGACCAGAAAGCCGCTGCGCGCTTCGGGGCGCCGCACGCCGTTGGCCTGAACCTCTCGCCGCCACCACGCAAACATGGCATCGGGCTCGATCTGTTTGCGCAGATCATCCGAGAACCACCAATGGTCCACCAGGGCCTGCCGCATGACCGCGACCCGCTGCCGATCTGTGATCCGAAGGGCGACTTCTGTGTCCCACCGCAAAGACCGTCCGTTCAAGTTGGCGGACCCGACCAAGGCATGGCTGTCATCCACCACCAGAACTTTGTTGTGAACGTGAATGATCGGAGACCCGCTCAGAACTTCAGAGCTGGCATCGGCCCCACTGGCCGAAATCGGTTGGACCGGGGTCGACACCGAAACCCGGTCTTGGAACCCCTGCTGGATGATTTCCAGACATTTGGCCTGCAGGTCCAAACCGTATTGCGCGTCCAGTCCGTCATGCCCGCCAAAGGCCACTTCCTCGGGCAAGGCTGGTAGAACAAGCACCAGTTTCAGATCCTGCTTGGAATGGCCCGCCTCAGCCAAGGCGTCGGCCAGCCGGGTTGATCTGAAATACTGGGTCTCGATGTGCAGAAGTTGCCGCGCCGCTTGAAAGGCAGCGATGTGCTCATCCTCGATCTCATGCGCGATGGTCTTTGGCGAGAGCCGCCAGAACGCAAACCGGCGTGGGCTGGACAGGGTGCGGCGCAGGTGGGTTGCCTTTGGGTCCGGTTTTCCGGTTGCGATTTCATGTTCGAACCGGTCGATATGGCGCGCGGCCTCGGCGGCCTCGGGTCCGCGGACCAGCAATTGAACGTCTGACCAGGTGTTCTTGGCCAGACGGTCGTGATCCGGCGTGTCAAAGCGCCTTTCGTTCAAGTCCAATCCGCCGAGGTAGCAGACCTCATTGTCGATCACGGCGACTTTCTGATGGTGCGACACGGTGTGAAGCCGGGGCAGCGTGTCCGACCCCAGCCGCACCGCCTGCCGTTCGCGTCGTTCGCGGGACAGTTCCTGCATCCGCTGCGCCTTTTTTCGCAAAACCGCGGGTAACAGCGTGGCCCAAGGCAATGCGCCGGCCTGCGCGGGATGCATGGACACGCGAACGCTCAAGCGCGCGGCCAGTTCTAGGCCAAGGATTTCCCCAAGCGCAACTGCCTGCCGTTTGGTGCGCCAGCTCAGTTCGTGTAACTCGGTCGCAAAGATCGGATCGAAATCGCTGATGACCAAATGAAACGAGACACCCTTGCGGATGACATGCTCGATCAGGTCAAACCAGGTATCGCCGATCCGGCGCGCCTCATCGCTGCGCAGCCGTGTCATGAAATCGAATATCCGAAAACTTGCCTTGATCTGGTGCCGGGCCTCCAGAACCGCTTTTTCCAAGGCGGGCCAGGCTTGCTCGGCCGTGATCAGGACCTCAAAGTCATTCTGCTGCGGCACGGGCATCACCGCCTCTCTCATCCGCAATGGTCTGTGGTTCGCTATCGCCCTCTACTTCAGCGATTTCGAACGTCACCTCATATACATAATGCGATGATGTCTCGGTTATGGTCTCGGAACCGTCCAATTGGCGAAGGAAGGCCTGCATCAGCCGTTGACCGATCCCGCCGCTGTGGAACAGATCCGCACCGTCGTCTGTCTGCCCGCGCGTGTTGGAGATTTTCAGATGCAGGGTGCTCTCCTCGGGGCGGGTCAATTCCACCGAAATTTTAGGCGGTCCGTCCTGCGGAACGCCTACGTATTTGACCGCGTTCGTCAGCGCCTCGGCCACCAGCATCGACAGCGTGACGGCCTGATCCTGCCCCAGTTCAACCGGCGCGATCCGGCAGTCGACCTCGACCACCTGACCCAGAATTGGCGGTCGATGCGCCAGTTCGGCCACTAAATGCCCGATCAGAGCCTCGGTGTTGATCGTCGTCATCTGCGAGTTCTGGTTCAAGGTCTGGTGCACCATGGCCAGGCCGCGAACCCGACGCTGCAACTGTTCCAGCAAGCGCCGGGCCTCGGGGGTTTCGGCCTTGCGCAAGTGCATGTTCATGATCGAAGCGATCAGTTGCAGGTTGTTTTTGACGCGATGGTGCACCTCGCGCAACAACAGCGTTTTTTCGACAAGATCCCGTTCGTGCTGCGCCTCAGCCTCGCGGATCAACAAGACCATGCGGTTGAATGCAGTCTGGATTTGCTGAAACTCCTGCGGCGCGCCTGCAAGGCTTTCAATCGGGTCGCGCTCGCCCAACGCAAAGCGACGCACGGCCGAACGCAAGCTGTCGAGATGCCGGATCACCAATCGATGCAGGCCCCACAGGGCAACTCCCAGGCCGGTCACCCACATCAGGATGGGAAAAGCAATGGTCAGGGCCGTACTGCCTGCACCGACAGAGGCAAGCGCCGCCTCGCGCGGCCAACTGCCGATCACGGCAACCTCGCCCGGAATGATGGTGGCAACTGCAAAAACCCGATCCTCGCCGCCGACCGTCTTGGCGGAAAAGGTCTTGCCGGAACTTGACAGAACCAACAGATTTTCCTGCGCGGGCGGCAGGAATTGCTGGACCGCGTCCAAGCCCACATTTGACGACAGAACTTCTCCGGTCGCGTCGAACAGGGCGATGACAACGTCGCTCCCGATGTTGCCAACATCCAAGGGCGTCCGTGCCAGCGCATGAGGTATCGATATGGAAACGAACCCCACAAGCTCGGTCCTGTTCAGGACCGGCTGGGTCACGATGATCACCGATTGCCCGGTCGCCGCGCCGGCACGATTGACAGAGAACGTAAGTTGCGGATTTTCCGAGATCTGCCCGAAACCGGGCGCGTCCGACAAATCGATGGCCCGTTCGACGGTCGAGCAGGCCATGACCCCATTTGGCTGGATGAATCCGGCAAATACGAACTCGGGCTGACGTTCGACGAACCGGCGCATGAGGTCCGAACAAGCAGCATTGTCCAAGCCTCCCTCGGCAAGCGCTGCTGTGAGTCCCGAACTTGCACCAACGGCTTTTTGCAAAAGCTCCCGTTCCCGGCTGGCCGCCTCAATCGTGCGCGCCAGCACCGAGGCCCGCGATCTTTCGTCGGCCTCGGTAATAACAGCGCGTGTCTGCAATACCGCAATCAGCCCCAAAGGCAGAAGTGCCAGAGTGACCAGCGCTGCAAGATAAACGGTCAGGCTGCGCGGCTTCGCATCCATCGATCGTCAGGCCGCCGGTTGCGTCTGAACGATTGCCGCCGTAACCGCATCGGTCAATTCGATGGGTTCGTCATCTTCCAAATCCATCAGTTCGGCCAGTTGCGCGCGGGCCCGGTTCACCCGGCTTTTGATCGTTCCAAGGGCGACGCCGCACATCTCGGCCGCTTCCTCATAGGAAAACCCTTGTGCACCGACCAGCACCAACGCTTCGCGCTGCTCATCCGTCAACTGATCAAAAGCAACCGCAAAATCTTTCAAGGCCAAACGTCCGTCATGGTCGGGCTTCTGCGACAGGCTCTCGGCCATGACACCATCGACATCCTCGACCTCGCGCTTGCGTTTGCGGTGCAGGGAAAAATAGGTGTTCCGGACGATGGTGAACAGCCAGGCCCGCATGTTGGTGCCTTCCTGGAACGAGTCGATATTGCTCCATGCCTTGATCAATGCGTCCTGCACGATGTCATCGGCCGTGGCCCCGTTTCGGCACAGGCTGATCGCAAAGGCACGCATCGCGCCAATATGTTCGACAAGCTCTTCTCGCGGATCAACCATACGAGCCTCCCGTGTCACCGCTTTTGGAGACACTGGTCTGATTGCGCAGTTTTTCAAGAAGATCGACGAACCGATCCGGAACCGGTTCGTTGGCTACTTCATCGAAAGCTCGCTTGAGGTTTTCGTCGATCCGCTTTTCTATTTCTTGCCGATGTTCTCGGCTGGGCTGTGGTTTTGTCATGGCATCATCAAAAATTTTTACTTTTGCTGGAACCATAACGCCCCAGTATGCGTTTGGTTCCCTAGTTTAGAGAAAAAATGAGGAAAACATAGATGACCGAGCTGACCGGAGTTTCCGTCGCAGATCAAATTGGCCCGCTCTTGCCGTTTCTGCGCCGTTATGCCCGTGCCCTCACCGGCTCACAGGACAGTGGCGACGCCTACGCCGCTGCATCGCTTGAGGCGATCCTTGCAGATCCCGCCCAGTTCGATGCCGATCTCGCGCCGCGGGTCGCGCTGTTTCGTGTGTTTCACAGCATCTGGTCAACATCGGGAATGCCTGTTGACGCAGATGGCCACAGCTCTGACATCCAAACGCGCGCTCACGCCCAGTTGGCACGCCTGACGCCGAACACGCGCGAGGCCTTGCTGCTGCGCACGGTCGAAGAGTTCTCGGTCAGCGATATCGCCGCAATCATGCAGATAGAACCCGCCGAGGCTCAGAAGCTGATCGCAATCGCCTACGAGGAAATGGCCCGCCACACTTCTGGCCGCATTTTGATCATCGAAGACGAAGCAATCATCGCGATGGATCTTGAAACGATGGTGACCGACCTGGGCCACCGAGTCACTGGGGTCGCACGCACCGAGACGGCCGCCATTGACCTGGCCGAGCGCGAGCCGTTCGACTTGATCTTGTCGGACATCCAACTGGCGGACAAATCCAGCGGAATCGATGCGGTGAACCGCATCATTGCCCAGCACGGCGATTGCCCCGTCATTTTCATTACCGCTTTCCCCGAGCGCCTTCTGACGGGCAAAGGCCCCGAACCCGCCTTTTTGATTTCCAAACCATACACCGAAGAACAGGTCAAATCGGCCGTCAGCCAGGCCATGTTCTTTGCCTCTAGCGCCGTGATCGAGGTCTGACGCGGCAGGGCCGCGCTGCAAGACACCCAAACTCAGGCGATGAAATTCGAGGAACACCATGGAAAACGAGATTGCACAGACCGCAGAGACCGTGACGAACACCGTTTGGGCCGAACTGTCGCAAGTTCTGAATACCGAGCTGTATGACGGGAAATCGCTGAGCGACCTGCTGACGCTCGAGGCCCTTCTGGGCCTCGTCGCTAACACGATCGCCGCGCTGATCCTGTTGGTGCTTGGGCTTTTGATTTCAAGATATGTCAGCCGGAAGATCCGGGGCGTCGGTGAAAAATCGGAACGTCTTGACGACACGCTTTTCAACTTTCTCGGCAATCTAGCGCGCTACACGATCCTGGCGTTTACAGGGCTGTTCATTCTGAACACGTTCGGGGTGCAGACGACGTCGATCATCGCGCTGATCGGTGCCGCGGGTTTGGCCATTGGTCTTGCCCTGCAAGGCACATTGTCCAACGTCGCAGCCGGCGTGATGATCATCCTGTTCCGGCCGCTCAAGATCGGCGATTTCGTCGACGTGAATGGGGTGCTCGGAACCGTAAAAGATATCACCCTGAACTACACCGAAATTGCGGATATGGGGAACGTCAAGGTTATCGTTCCCAACGCCGAGGTGTGGGGAAACACCATCAAGAACTATTCCGTCTATGAAACACGTCGTGCCGAATGGACGTTTGGCGTTGGATACGGCGTCAACCTGGCGGAGGCCGAGCGTGTCATTCGCGATACGATCATGTCGGACGCCCGTTCGCAGGCAGATCCTGAACCGTTCATCCAGGTGAACAACCTTGGCAGCAGCAGCGTCGATTTTCTTGTCCGCGTTTGGTGCAAGTCTTCGGAGTACTTCCAGTACCAGGCAGACATGAAGCGCAAAGTCAAAGAAGCGCTGGACGAAGCCGATATCAATATCCCGTTTCCGACCCGCACGCTGCTGATCGAAGACGTCGAGAGACGGCAAGAGAAGGCGATCGCGGCAGAGTAACCTTGACTGTTGATCTTAGGGGGTCTGAAGCCGGAACTCCAAAAAAGCGAACGTCATCGGGGTGCCGAAAGACAGTATTTATGCGTCGCAGGACGGGCTTTGCATGTCGAGCGTCACCTAGTGGGTGGCAAATGCCCTAGAATCGGTAGGTTGCGCCAATGACCGGACCGGATTGGTGGAAGCTGAAGTCATTGCCATTGATGTCGTGATCAAAGGAAATGTAGCGGTACCCGCCGCGTAGCAGCCAGCGGTCGTTGATCGCATAGTCCGCGGTCAGCAGGACCTGCCAGGTTTCGCTGTCGCTGCGGAACCCGCCATAGTCCAGGAACCCGGTTCCCGACCATTTGTCCGAAAACGCGACCCGGGCACGGACGCCGATCACCGGATCAGTCCAACTGCTGTCGACCGACGTCTGATTGCCGGGCGCTGTTCCGGGCAACAGGTTGAACTTTGTTTCAGTGCTGAACCATCTGAACCCGCCAGCCAGATCGACGCTGGCTGTCGGTGTTTCGAGGACACGGTAGCCGACATAGCCACTCAGGAACTGGGTTTTGAACGACGTGTCCAGACCCGAACTTGCCGGTCCCGGAGTCTCGTTCGAGAAGGACAGGTTCGTATAGTTGTAGTCCGCAAGGAACGACCAACGGCCGTTCGACGCGGTAAACGTGCCCATGAAAGCAAGGTCTAGGTTTTCCAGCGCGTCAGAGAAGCTGAGTGTGCCATCCAAGGTTCCCGCCGGTGTGTCCAACGACACTTCGGTTTCAGGGGTGAACAGGTAGATCGTGGCCGAATAGGACCAGTCGGACTGCTGAGATAGTGCCGAGGTCGCTGCTGAAATCGCCAGCGACAGGCCAAGCATCAGGGGTTTCGCGATCCGTACCGTCTTCATGATGTCCCTCCGGTGAGCCCATTTTGGCTTTGACCCACAGTAAAGGAGGCTGCCGGCAAACCAAAATAGTATTTTGATTTGTGCATGGGTCGGGGCGACGCGCCAGGAATTGGCAGGTCACATCCGCGCAAATACTGAAGACGGAGAAGAGGTTGGGATGGTGGGTGATGAGAGACTCGAACTCCCGACATCTTCGGTGTAAACGAAGCGCTCTACCAACTGAGCTAATCACCCGTGAGGGGGGATTTAGCCAAGCTGGTGGGCCGGCGCAAGAGGGTCTTTCAGAATTTCTGCGCCGGTGGCCGTGTGTCTCAGGGATTCATGTCTTTCAATGCCGTCAGCAGCTGCGCAACTTCGTGCTCGGTGTTGTAGTGGCACAACGAAATCCGGATACAATCGGACAAGCCCAACGGGTTCAGCACGTTCCCGCTGTAATGGTCGGCCTTGCGGGTGTGGGTTCGGATACCCTGCGCGTTCAGGCGCGAGACTACGTCGACCGAGGGCATGTCGCGGACCACGATCGACACCAGTCCTTCGCGGGCGGGGTTGTCTGCTCCGGCCAGAATTGTGACGTGATCCATATCGTGCAGGCCGGGCAGGTTGCCGACGCCGTTGATCATCGCGTTGGTCAGATGGGTCTCATAGGCATGAATCGCCTGGCCGGCGGCCTCGATTCTGGTGCGTTGGTCAGCGGCGTCCGACACCTGACCGCCCAGCCAGTCGAAATAGGCAACCACGTCGGACATCGTGGCGTAGGCGCCGGTATCGCGCGTGCCGAATTCCCAACCATCAGCGGGCGCGTCAATCAGTTGGTCATGGGGCAGGGCGGTCAGCCGGTCGGAGATCCAGGCAATGCCGTAGCCATGCCGGGAAAACACTTTGTAGGGTGAAATCGCATATCCATCGACTCCGTAGCTGTCGATATCCAACTGTCCGTGTGCTGCGTGCTGGATGCCATCGACGATGATGAAACATTCCGGTGACACCGCCCGGATCGCGCGCGAGATTTCAGCCACATCCATCCCCATTCCCGTAACCGGTGAAGCGTGCAGGATCGTGGCGACCGCCACGTCCGGTGTCATGTGGGCCGCGTAATCTGCGGCGGTAACCAGACCTGTCGCGTCGTTATGCGGCACGTTCACATAGTCCAATCCGGCAAGGCCCGCCCAGCGGCGCGCGGCGCTGCGGCTGGCGGGATGTTCGATCGAGCTGCCGATCACCTTTGCGCCTTTGGGCGCATTCACGCAGGCCGTGCGGATCATGCGGAACAGCAGCTCTGTTCCGCTTTCACCCACGAAGAACTGCCCCGAAGGCGCATTCATAAACACGGCAAGATCTGCCTTGGCACGGCTGATGATGTCGACCAACGCGTGACTGGCGGGATTGTCCCGCCCTTGGTTGTCCGGGATGGCCGCAAAACGGGCCGAGGTTTCGACCACCGAGTTCAAGGTCAGCGCGCCGCCGGCATTCTCGAAAAAGATGCGGGGACCCTGAAAGGGGCAGCTGTCCACATGGGTAAACCGCGCGCGAACGTTGTCGATCAATCCCGGGGTTTGGTGCAGCATGGTGTACGTCCTGTTTGGTTCATGCCCAGACTCGTCTTGCGAGCGCGCGGCATCAATTTCGTTTGCGACAGATTGCGGGTTTGGGATGCCGCCTTTTTCTCCGGGCTTACTCTTTCGACGCCGGAAAGACCAATTGATTCCGGACTCTGCATGGCACGCCGGCGGGAATACACCTTGCCTGCGGCCCGCTGCCTCCGATATGCCAAAAGCAGTGCGACCGTCCGAACAGGAGAGCCGGGGATGCAGTTCAACACATGCCGCCGTCTTGTTGCGGTTGCCGCCGTTTGCGGTGCCTTGGTTGCCCCGGTTCGGGTTGCGGCGGCTGAGGTCCTGGTGTTCGCAGCGGCCAGCCTCAAGACTGCGCTGGACCAGATCGCTCCGGAATTCGAGGCCGCCACAGGTCAACAGGTTACGGTTTCCTTCGCAGCCTCTTCCGTTTTGGCCCGGCAGATTCAGTTGGGCGCGCCGGCCGATCTGTTTATTTCGGCCAATACCGCCTGGATGGATGTTCTTGAGAGGAACGGAGATATCGACCCGGCGTCGCGGGTCGATCTTGTGGGCAACGGGCTGGTACTGATTGCGCGCGCAGGGCAGCCCAGCGAACAGACGCTTACGCCGGACTTCGATCTGAGCGGCCAATTGAAAGGCGGCTATTTGGCGATGGCCCTCGTTGATGCGGTTCCGGCCGGAATCTACGGCAAGGCCGCGTTGACTGCCCTGGGCCTGTGGGACGGTGTTCAGGATCAGGTGGCTCAGGCCGACAACGTGCGCGCGGCGTTGGCGCTTGTCGCAAGCGGCGCGGCACCAATGGGTGTTGTCTACCGATCTGACGCGCAGGCCGAGGCTCGGGTGGATGTGGTCGGAGTTTTCCCTGAAGGCACGCACCCGGTGATCGTCTATCCCGCGGCCCTGACCGCGACTGCACGGCCTGAGGCCCAGGTCTTCCTCGACTACCTGCAGAGCGAACCGGCGACCGGCATGTTCAAGGCGCAGGGTTTCACCCTGCCGCACGGATAGAGCCATGGGTTGGCTGGGCCCCGCCGAGATCGAAGCGTTGCGACTGTCGCTGCGCGTCTCTTTCTGGGCGACGGTCGTTTCGCTGCCACTCGGGATATTCGTGGCCTACGCACTGGCCCGCTGGAGGTTTCCTGGCCGCCAAGTGCTGAACGGCCTGGTGCACCTGCCGCTTATCCTGCCACCGGTCGTGACCGGTTATTTGTTGTTGCTGACCTTCAACGTACAAGCCCCGGTTGGTCGGGTGCTGGCTGATCTGGGCGTCGTTGTGGCTTTCCGCTGGACCGGAGCCGCACTGGCCGCCGGGATCATGGCATTTCCGCTGATGGTTCGGGCAATCCGCCTGTCGATCGAGGCGGTTGATCCAAAACTGGAACAGGCCGGAGCGACGCTTGGGGCATCGCAACCTTTTGTCTTTGTCACCGTGACTTTGCCTATGATTTTGCCGGGGATCATCGCAGGGGCAATCCTTGCCTTCGCAAAGGCGATGGGCGAGTTCGGAGCCACGATCACCTTCGTGTCGAACATTCCCGGCCAGACCCAGACCCTGCCGTTGGCTGTTTATGCCTTCCTTCAGGTGCCGGGCGGCGAGAGCGCCGCGATGCGGCTGGTCATCATCTCGATCGTCATCGCCATGGGGGCGCTGCTTCTGTCGGAATATGTTGGGCGTCGCGCAGCGGCCCGGGTGGCCGGAACATGAGCCTGTCCGTGCAGATAAGACACCGCCTGCCGGGCATTGACCTAGACATCCTGTTCCAGGCGCCGCGGGGTGTGACAGTTCTGTTCGGACGATCGGGGTCGGGCAAAACCACCATTGTGGATGCCGTGGCCGGTTTGCTGCGCCCTCAAGCCGGGCGGGTCGCGGTGGATGATTGGGTGCTGTTCGATACCGAGCAAGGCCATTGGTTGCCGCCGAATCGCCGCCGGCTGGGGTATATCTTCCAGGAAGGCCGCTTGTTCCCGCACCTGACCGTGCGCCAGAACCTGTCTTATGGCCGGTGGTTTGCTCCCCGGGACGCGCGCCGTGAAAACCCCGATCGCGTGATCGAGATGCTGGGCATCGGCCACCTGCTGGACCGTCGCCCCGCCCACCTGTCGGGCGGTGAAAAGCAGCGTGTCTCCATTGGCCGTGCTCTGCTGGCAAGTCCGCGGTTGATCCTGGCCGATGAACCTCTCGCTGCGCTGGACGAAGCCCGAAAGGCCGAGATCCTGCCCTATTTCGAGCGATTGAGGGACGAGGTCTCGGTGCCGATCCTCTATGTCACGCATTCTGCGGCCGAAGTGGCCCGCCTTGCCACGTCAGTCGTAGCGTTGCAGGACGGCAAGGTGCTGCGGCAGGGACCGGCCTCCGAAGTGCTGGCGGATCCCTCGGTTGCGCCGACAGGTGTGCGGGCTGTGGGTGCGGTGCTTGAGGTCAGTGTGGCCGCGCATCACGAAGACGGCCTGACGGAACTGACCGCAAACGGTGTCCGACTGTTCCTGCCGCACATCCCGCATTCGGTTGGCGATGCGCTTCGGATCCGCATCCCCGCCCAGGAAGTCATACTGTCGGACCGAAAGCCCGAGGGTCTGTCGGCGCTGAACATCCTGCAGGGCACCGTCGAGTCCGTGCGCGCGGGCGAAGGGCCAGGGGCGATCGTTTCGGTCCGAACACCGGCGGGCACCCTACTGGCCCGTGTGACGCGCCGGTCGGTCGATGCCCTGGCGTTGCAGCCCGGCAAACCGTGCCATGCGGTCGTCAAGACCGTAGCGCTGGCACCGCAGGATGTCGGCGGGCGGGTCGCCAAATCTTAGGTGGCAGGGTCAGCCACCCTGTTCTTTCAGAATCTGTGAGAACTCTTTTTTTCGGTACAGTTTCATGTGGACCTTGCCGGCCTCATCCCGGGTCCATTCGACGATCCGGTTTCGGGTCATGTCGCTGTCCATGCGGTTCGTGCGCACCCTCGGGTGCGGAATCTCGCGTTTCAGAATTTCGACCATCTGGTTGGTCTGTCCGAAAGGTGCGACCAAGTCGACGATCCAGAAAGATGAGCCGCTGGTGAAGTCGGTATCCATCAGCGGCTTTTCCTGCACCGCATATCGGTATTCCGCTTCAGGGCTGAGCCCGGCAAAGGTCACGAAACCGCGCGGGAATCCGTTTTGGCGAAAGATGTGATACTGCCCCAGCCGCAAAGGCGTTTCGAATGCGTACAGAACCTGGGCGAGGCTGCGCTGCTGGTGGGTTTTGGTCAGCCCGGCAAGGTAGAAGAACGCGCCGAAATCGGCGTATTTCTCGGGAGAGATATCAAACCAGTCCTTTGGAAATTTTCTGCTCAAACCTGACCTCAACCCCTTGGGACATCGGCAGTATATCGGGCAAAGTCTTGAAATGGTATTTGTTTTCTGTCGCCTCCGAAGCTGAGAGGGCGTGTGGGCGCGGCCTGTTTCCAAAGGTAACCGGGTTTGGCTTTACTCAATGGACATGCAGCCTATGATTGGAGCAACCCGGTTTTTTGGCGGATAATTTTGATGAAGCATTTGATTTCAGCCCTGGTTCTGTCTGCAACTCTGTTGGCTCCGATCGCCGCACAAGCTGTCGGGTTCGGCATCGGCGTCCGCCCGACCTACCGCACCGAGATAAGATCCGTCGGAGACGGTGTGTACGAGGTCAAGGCAATCGGGTCGTCAGCACCGGTCAACTACTGGTGCGGGATCGGCGATTTCGCCATTCGGCAGTTGGGTGTCCCCGGTTCGCAACGGATCTACATCTGGCGGGCTTACGAGCCGGGTGTCCGAACCGTGCAATTCTCGTTGAAGCCGCCGCCGGGCGTGGATACCACCCCCGGCTATTCAATTACCGTCAAGCGGGTAGGCGAGAACATGTCAGCGTCCTCGGCGCAGAACTACTGCTACGACAACTTCATGGATTTCGGGTTCTGACGTCTCAGGCCCACTTGGCCAGTGGCGGCAGGCTCATCAGCACGGCGTCGGGGTCATGCCCGGTTTCCAGGCCGAATTTCGTGCCCCGGTCATAGACCAGATTGTATTCGGCATAGAGCCCGCGGTGCACCAGCTGGGTGTCTTTGTCCGTTTCGGTAAAGGGCTGCACGCGCCGCTTTTCGACGAGCGGCAGAAAGGCCGGCAGGAAAGCGCGGCCAATGTCCTGAGTCAGCGCGAAATCGGCCTGCCAGTCGCCGGTGCAGTAGTCGTCCATGAAAATGCCGCCGACGCCCCGCGCGCGCTTGCGATGCGGGATGTAGAAATACTCGTCGGCCCACTCCTTGAGGCGCGGATAGTGCCCCGGCCCGTGCGGGTCCAGATGCGCTTTTTGCGTGGCGTGGAAATGCGCCGTGTCCTCGGAGTATTCGATGCAGGGGTTCAGGTCGGATCCGCCGCCGAACCACCAGGCATGCGGCGTCCAGAACATGCGGGTGTTCATGTGAACGGCCGGGACATGCGGGTTTTGCATATGCGCCACAAGGCTGATGCCCGACGCCCAGAACCGCGGGTCGTCGGCCATGCCGGGGATGCCCTTGCGCGCGGCCATCGCCTGTTGTGCCCGCTCGCCCAGCGTGCCGTATACCGTCGAGACATTGACGCCGACCTTCTCGAACACGCGGCCACCGCGCATGACCGACATCAGCCCACCACCCGCGTCCGATCCGTCCTCGGACTGGCGTCGGGTTTCCTTGACTTCGAACCGCCCGGCGGCGGCATCGGAAAACGGCCCCACGTGGTGGCTGTCTTCCAAAGCCTCAAAGGCCGCGACGATTTCGTCGCGCAACTGGCGAAACCAGGCCGAGGCGGTGGATTTTTCCGTTTCAAACATCGTCAGGCTCAATGCGCGGGAGCGGCAACCGGGTCCAGAAGGGTCCGTCCACCGTCAATTGTCAGGACTTGCCCGGTAATGAACGCAGCCGCGTCCGAGGCAAGGTATTGCGCCGTTTCGGCCAGCTCGGCCGGGGCGGCAATGCGGGCCAGTGGGGTATGATCCTCAATGTCCCGCCGATAGTCCCGATTGTCTTTCAGGGTGGCCTGCAGTGATGCGCTCATGACCGACCCCAACGCAATCGAGTTCACGCGGATCCGATGAGGCGCAAGCGCCACTGCTAGGGACCGGGTCAACTGGTCCTGCGCGGCGCTGGAAACCGAATAGGCCAAAAGGCCAGGATGCGCGCGCTGACCGGCGATCGAGGACAGGTTGATGATCGAACCATTCGGCCCGTCTTCCTGATCCTCGGATTGTTTGATCATCCGCTTGGCAACAAGCTGGCTCAGCCGCAGAGCGGGCATCAGGTTCTGGTTCAGAAGGGTGCGAACCGAGTCGTCTTCCAGGTCCAGCGGATCTGTCGGGATGACCTGTCTGGCCCCGTTGACCAGAATATCGACCTGATCGAATGCATCCAGAGTGGCCGAAAGAAGGTTGGCGATCGTCAGCTTCTCGCGCAGATCACCGGCGAAGTAGCGGACGTTGCTGTCATCGGCCTGTTCGCCCAGTTCTTCGGCCAGACGTTTCTCGTCCATGTCGGCGAACATCACGTTGGCGCCCGCATCGGCAAAGTGACGGCCGATGGCAAGGCCGATACCGTTGGCGCCTCCGGTAACGATGGCGGTCTTGCCGGCTATGGAAAAGGACATGTGTTTCCTCCTGAGTCGCGGCGCAGGTTAATCGGCTTCACCGCCGAGGGCGAGAGGCGTGGAACACCTTGAACCGGTTGTCGCCTGCAATTTCCTCGACCCGCGCGAAAGCGTCAGTCAAAGTCGGTTCATAGGGGAGATGGCGATTGGCGACCATCCACAAGTGGCCCGAGCGGGACAGGTTGCGCGCGGCGGCGGTGATGAACCCACGCCCCAGGTCGGGATCGGCGCTGCGCGACGTGTGAAACGGCGGGTTCATGACAACGGCGTCCACGGGTTCTGGCGCAGACCACGTCACCGCATCTGCCCAGTGGAACTGTGCCCTTGGGTCGGGCACGTTGATCCGGGCGCATGTCAGGGCAGTATGGTCGGCTTCGACGAGATGCAGCGTGCGCACAGTGTCATCCTGCAGCAGCCCGGCGGTCAAATAGCCCCACCCGGCACCCAGATCGGCGACCCGAGGTCCAAGCTTTGGTGGAAGGGTCTGGCGCAACAGTGCCGAAGCAGGATCGACCCCGTCGGCCGAAAACACCCCGGGCGCGGTTTGGAAGCCATCCGCCATTTGTCCTGTGGGCGGGGCCCAGTCTGCAAATGCGTTGGGATCGGCCTTGAACCAGAAGATCTTGCCATGCGCCTTGGCGATGGGGCCCTCGATCTCGACCCGCTTGCGAACGTCCTTCAGCAAGCTGTCCACGCCATCTGTCTTGGCACCATCAACGACAACCGTTCCCGAGGCCCGGCTGCACGCATGATGGATCATGGCGCGTGCCTGCGCTTTGGCGCGGGGCAGAAACAGAACCACGTCTTCGCAGGCGCTGTCGGTTTCGGGCACAGCTGCAAAGCCGCGGTCCCGGAAATGGTCGTGGAATGGTTTGAAAGGCTGAACAACCTCGACACCGTTGGGCAGCGCCGACAGGTCATGATCCGGCGTCGGTCCAATGACCGATATCGGTTCCGACAGGGTCAGGCCCGAGTCGAGGGCGAGAGACAATCGTGAGGACATCAGAGCGGGTTGAAGGGGGCAGAGGCGCGCGTCGCGGCCCTACTCCTCTCTCTCCATGGTGCATTGAAGCGGGTGTTGGTGCCGACGAGCGAAATCCATCACCTGCCCAACCTTGGTCTCGGCAATCTCGTGGCTGAATACGCCGACCACGGCCACGCCTTTCTTGTGCACGGTCAACATGATCTCGAAGGCCTGCGCATGGGACATCCCGAAGAACCGCTCGAGCACATGCACCACGAATTCCATGGGCGTGTAGTCGTCATTCAACAGCAGCACCTTGTACAAGGGCGGTCGTTTGGTCTTGGGCTTGGTCTGAACAAGGATTGACGTGTCGCCATCGTCTTCCGATTTGCCAGCCATCATCCAACGGGCTTCAATCATGTCGCGAGATTTTCCGATTCACACTTCGGGTCGTTTCAGGGCTTATATAACGTCGACCCACCCAGAGGAAAGAGCAACCGGGCGGATTCGAAATGGATGAAAACCTGACTATCGTCGCTTTCGACGCTGACGATACCCTGTGGCACAACGAGCGTTTCTTTCAGCTGACCCAAGCGCATTTTGCTTCGCTACTGGCGGATCATGCGGACCGTGACCATCTGATGGAGCGGTTGTTGGCGGCCGAGAAGCGCAACATCCGCCACTATGGGTACGGCATCAAGGGTTTCGTCCTGTCGATGATCGAAACAGCAATCGAGGTAACGGAAGACAGGGTGCCGGCCAGGGTCATCCGCGAATTGATCGAAGCCGGGCAGGAGATGCTGTCTCACCCGATCGAGCTGTTGCCTCACGCGCGGGAGACGGTTGAGGCAATCGCAGAAACCCATCGCATTGTTCTGATCACCAAGGGTGATCTCATTGATCAAGAGCGCAAACTGGCCCAATCGGGATTGGGTGAACTGTTCGACGCGGTCGAAATCGTGTCGGAAAAGACGCCCGATACCTACCGCGAAGTCTTTCGGCGGATGGGGCAGTCTCCTGCCGATGCCATGATGGTCGGCAATTCGATGCGGTCGGATGTGGTCGCGCCGATCCAGGCGGGGTGCTGGGGCGTGCACGTCCCGCACGGTCTGGTGTGGGAGATCGAGCAGGCCGAGATCCCGACAAGCCATCCCCGTTTCCGGGAGATCCGCGATTTGGGAGATCTGCCTGACCTGGTCCGGCAGATTTCCTGACCTGTGACAGATTGGCCCCACTTTCAAATTTTCACGACGAAGCCGCGCCAACTTTCTGACATCTTCGCCGTTTTGGTGGTGGCCATCCGTTGGGCCGCAACATCTAGACGCCACCGAGCAGAGCCGCTGCCGCGGATTTTTCAGCTTTCGGTTTATTTCAGCAGTGCTGTGTGTTAGCCTCGACCAAATAATCAAAAAGGCTGACCGGGAAAACTCGGCGGCGCGAGGCAGACAGAGGCAAAGATCGTGCAGATTCGGCGGATAGTTCCGGCGCGGGCGGGCTTGCTCGTAGTCACAGTGGTATGGATGGCGCTTGTCCTGGCGACCCAGGCGCTTGCGGCTCCTTATGCGGCAATGGTCATCGACGCCAGAACCGGAGAGGTTCTGCATTCCCGCAACGCCGATACCAGGCTGCACCCTGCTTCTCTCACCAAGATGATGACCCTCTATATCGCCTTCGAAGCGGTGCGGAACGGTGAGATCACGCTGGACACCCAGGTGCGGATCACCAAGGCCGCGGCGGCCGAGCCACCCTCCAAGCTGGGCCTGCGGGCGGGCCAGACCATCGCATTCCGTTATCTCATCCGCGCGGCCGCTGTGAAATCGGCCAATGACGCCGCGACCGCGATCGGCATCGCTCTCAGCGGATCCGAGGCCGCCTTTGCGCGCCGTATGACCCGCACGGCCAAGGCCATGGGCATGAGCCGCACAACCTTCAAGAACGCACACGGGCTGACCGAAGCGGGCCATCTTTCAACGGCGCGTGACATGACCACGCTGGGTCGTCACCTGCTTTATGACTATCCTGAGTATTACAACCTGTTTTCACGCCAATCGACACATGCGGGGATCAAGACTGTTCCGAACACCAACCGGCGGCTGCTGGCAGCCTACCGGGGCGCGGACGGCATCAAAACCGGGTACACGCGCGCTGCGGGCTTCAACCTTGTTGCTTCGGCCAAGCGTGGGGACAAACGGATCATCGCAACCGTGTTCGGCGGCAAATCCAGCACCTCGCGCAACGCCAAGGTGGCCGAGCTGCTGGATATGGGATTCCGGCGCGCCCCGTCGCGCGCTCCGATCCGCAAACCTGCCCGTCCGGCATATGCCGGGAATACTGGGCTGGGTGGCGCCACCCAATTGGCCAGTGCGGTCCGCGCACCACAGCGCAGCCTTCGACCTGTGATGCGACCTGGGGCAGGGGTTGCCATTCAGGTTGCCGGCGCCGTGGCTGAAACCGCCGCCAAGAACGGTACACGTATTCAAGACGGCATCGCCGCAGCGATCGCCGCAGCGGATATCGCGCCGACGGCGCCTCCGGTCGAGAATGCCGACACGCGTCCGGCCCTGCGCCCCGAGAACCTTGTGCTTGCATCGACCGAGCCCGCAGAAGTCGTGGCCGAGCCCGAGCAGGAAGTCGTTACCCGTCTGTCCACGTCGGGCGGGCATCTTTGGGGCGTCAATGTCGGGCGCTACACCACCCGCTACGAGGCCGAGAAGGTTTTGCTGAAAACGGCTCTGTCGGAAATGACGACGCTGGAGGGTACTTTGCGCAAAGTGAACCAGAGTTCACGCGGGTTCGACGCGACCTTCCAGGGCATGACCCGCGAGCAAGCGGATCTGGCCTGCCGCCGCCTGAAGGCGCGCAATGTCACCTGTTTCATGATCGGGCCATCATAAGGTCCGACATTCTCTCCTGGATCGTTGCTGGCCGCGAATGGATTTCGCGGCCTTTTTTTTGCGCCTTGAATGCGGCGGTCCATCGGTCCGGTCGGAGGCCAATTGCCCAGTGGACGCCAAAAGCATGGGAGAGGCGCAAAACGCCGTGTTCGGCGCTTCAACGCTTGTGCGTTCCGAGCCGCAAATCGGGCACAGAGTGAGTCGACTCACGGGGCGCGAGTCGAGTGTTCTTGTGGTGGTGTCAGGGCGCTTTCGCTATATATAGTGGTCTCGTGGGGTCGGACTTTGAATCCAGCGGGTCGGGCTTGATCTCCGAGGGTGAAATTCCCAACGGTGGAGCTAGGTGATCGTTATCTAAGTTGCTGACAAATATTGATAAAAATAAAATCAGCAAAAAAGTTTGGCAGTTTGTCATTTTCTGCTTGCGGTGATTTGTAGTTATCCTTAGAACGCCCTTCACCGGCGCTGCTGAGGCGGTGTTGGTTGGTCGGAGTGACGGC